>JACRHT010000012.1:0-613679 GCA_016217545.1 Opitutia bacterium
AACCCTCTTGTGGTTGTCCTGAATGCCTTCGCGGCGCAGCAGCACGAGCAAACGTCGATAGCCCCAGCGCCTCCGCACTTCGGCGTGTCGCCGCAAGGCGGAGCGCACCGGCGCTTCGTCGCGTCGGCCGTGGGGCTGGTATCGCAGAGCGCACGCATCGCACACCCGAGCGCTTCGCCATTCGCGTCATCCGCGCAATCCGTGGTGCCATTTCTGCCCCTCGCGCCGCGGTCGCGCCACCCTCGCGATGCCATCCGCGCACACTGCGCCTCGGCGGTGAACTCTCCGCCCGCATGAGCTCCGCCCGGATCATCCTGTCCTTGGACTCCATGCGCGGCAACGCAGCGACGTGGCCTCTCGCAAAACGCGCCGCTCGCGGAAGCGGGCGGCGCGTGTCCGACGCGAGACGCGCACTCAGGTCGTCAACCAATAGATCGAGAGGTAGGAGTCGTTGTCGTCCTTATCCGTGCTGTCCTCCGAAGTGATCTGGACGAGCGCGACCGGGCCGGGGGTCACGGTCGGCGCCTGCACGCGAGCGAGCGTGAACGGCCCTTTGGCGCCGTTCCGCGAGTATTGAAACGTCACCTGCAGACTGGTGGCGGAGCCGGAGTTGATCGTCGCCGTCAACTGGCCGGCCGTGGTCTGCATCGGCACGCCTTCGCCACTGCCTTGGAACACGACGGTTTGCCCGTTCAGGGAGATCGTCACCTGCTGATAGTAGGCGGCATGGGCCTGGCAGGCGAAGTGGATGTCCTTGTTCGACGGAACGGATTGGAGGGTGTAGGGATTCGACACGTTGTTACTCATGATGGTCAGCGGGGGTTGTTGGTTGCGGAGTCGGCCGGAGAGACATTCGCCGGCACACGTCTCAATGCGACAAAGCCACTCCCGGAGTTTCATTGTTCGGAAAAATTCCCGGCGGGCGGCCACGCCGGTTTTTGACCGCCGATTTCGCAAACCGCCCGGATCACTCCGCGAGCCCCATCCGTGCAATCCGTGGCTCCAACTCTGCCACGTGCATTCGCGCCACGCGCCCCACTCGCTGTTTTGGTTTTACTCCGTTTCCTCTGCGTCCTCTGTGTTCACAATCTTCCCTGCATGACCTCCGCCCGCACCGTCCTCGTCTTCGGCCTCTACCTCCTGCTCGTCGGGCTCGGCTTGCTGCTCGTGCCCGACTCCGTGCTCGAGCTGCTGCGGTTGCCTCCCGCGCACGATTTCTGGCCGCGCATCGTCGGCGTGTTGGCGCTCTGCCTCGCCACCTACTACATCGTCGCCGCGCGCACGAACCTCGCGCCGCTCATCCGCGCCACGGTGCTCGTGCGCCTCGCCGTCTTCGGGCTCTTCGGCGCCCTCGTGCTCTTCTCGTTCGCGCCGCGCGAGCTGACGCTCGTCGGCATCATCGACTTCGCCGGTGCGCTCTGGACCGCCTTCGCGCTGAAGTCGGAGCGCGACGCCCGTTGAGGCGCTAGGCGACTTGTCGCCGAATAGGTGACACAGTTCCCGGCGGCGTCGCCGAGTAACGCCTTTACGCCTCCGCGCGCCCGCGCATCGTCGGGAAACACGAGCCGCCTCCCCGTCTCGTTGCGGCCCCCGACGCTCCGCACCGCACGCCGCACCTTTCTGTCCGATGAAAGTCACGCCTGTCCTCCTCGCGCTGTCGCTCGCCGCCAACCTCGCGCTAGGCGCCTTCGCCTATTCGCGCTGGTCCTCTCCTCCCACCACGAGCGTCGCCGCAATTTACACGCCACTGCCCGCCGCGCCGCGCCTTCCCGTCATTGTCCCCACACCTCCGAACGCCCGCTTCGTCGCGCCCGCCGACAACGCCTCCTACGTCGCCCAGCTCCGCGCCGATGGCTTCCCGCCGGACGTCATCCGCGCCCTCGTGCAAATGCGCGTCAGCCGCCGCTATCAGGACATGAAGAAGGCGCTCCGCGGCCCGATCCCCGACGAATACTGGAAGGCCGTTGATTTCAGCAATTTTCCCGGCGGACCCACCACGCCGGAGATGCGCGCGGCCTTCCGCCAGCTCGACCGCGACATGGCCGACGAACTCCGCGCGCTGCTCGGCACCGGCAACGACGCGCTGTCGCCCTACGAACGCAGCCGCCGCGAGCGCACGATGGGCCATCTCTCCTCCGAAAAGATCAACCAAGTCGAAGCGCTCCAGCGCGACTACGCCGATCTCCGCCGACAAGTCACCGAAAGCTCCAACGGCCTCATCCTCAAAACCGACCGCGAGCAACTCCGCCTCCTCGAGCGCGAGCAGCGCGCCGATCTCGCCGCGGTCCTCACGCCCGACGAGTTGCGCGAATACGATCTCCGCGCCAGCCCGAGCGCCGATGCCACGCGCAGCAAATTGCGTTTCTTCGACGCCACCGAGGACGAATACCGCGCCCTCGCCACACTCCAGCTCGAGTTCGACCAAACCTACGGCGTCACCAATCTTTCGCAGGACGAACAAACCCGCCGCCGCACCGCCGAGCCGCAACTGCTCGAGAAGATCAAAGCCCAGCTCGGCCCCGAGCGCTTCGCCACCTACCTCGTCACGACCGATGGCGTCTTCAGCGAAACCCGCGCCTTCACCCGCAGCTACGGCTATGACGACGCCATGGCCCGCCAACTCGTCGCCACGAAACAGGATTTCTCCCGCCGCGCCGACGCCGTGCTCAACGATTCGTCGCTCTCCCGCGAGGCGAGGACGGCAGCGCTCACCGCCCTCAACACCGAAGCCAGCACCCAGCTCGGCGCCACCCTCGGGGCCGACAACTTCGCCAAATACCGCCGCAGCGCCGGCAACTGGATGAACAAGCTCGGCAAGCCGTCCACGCCCTGAGTCATGAAAACGCTGCCCCTTCTCCTCGTCCTCTCGCTTCTCGGCAACGCCGCTCTCACCTACGCCGTCCTCCGCTCCGCCGCGCCGCGTTCCTCGCCGTCGCGCGAACCCGCCGCCGCGTCCGCCGCCTCCGCGCCCACGTCGCACGCCGCCGCGACCTCGAGCAACGCGAGCATGCCCGCCGCGCCAGCGCCGACCCTGTGGTCGCGCGTCTACTCCGACGACATCGAGCAACTCGCCGCGCGCCTCAAGGAGGCCGGCTTCAGCGCCCGCGAAATCTCCGCCATCGTCCTGCCGCGCCTGGCCGAGAAATTCTCCATCGTTCAGTCCGGCCTCCGCCGCCCCTACTGGCAGTCCGACCTGCCCAACTACGCCGACCCCGCCATCCGCGAGGCCATGCGTCGCAACGGAGCCGAGCAACAGCGCCTCTACGAAAAATTCTCCACCCCCGTCGATCTCGCCACCGATCCCGCCGCGCAGGAAAGCGCGCGCCGGCGCTTCGGTAACCTCCCGCTTGAGAAACTCCAAGCCCTGCAACAGCTCGAAGCCGACTACCAGCAACTCGCCCTCAAGACCGTGCTCGAGCGCCGCACGCACCCCGGCGAAACCGTCACCGGCGACCCGTTGGCCGCCCAGAACCTCATCGAGCAGGAGAAGCTCGCCGACCTCGCCAAAATCCTCACGCCCGAGGAACTCGCCCAATACGAACTCCGCAACGGAACGATCGCCCGGCAGTTGAAATGGCAGCTCCGCACCTTCCAGCCGACCGAACAGGAATACCTCGCGATCTACGCCGTCCAAAAGAAATACGCGGCCGTGCTCAACGACCCGACCAAGACTCCCGGCCAGCAAAGCGGCGTGATGGCGGATATCGGCAAGGAGCTCGCCGCCATTCTGGGACCGGAACGCGCCGAGGACTACGCCGCGTCCACCACCACCCCCTCCGACGAAACCGCCATCCTGGTGCAGCGCCTCGGCCTGCCCGCGCGCATCGCTCCGCAGGTCCGCACCCTGCAACGCGACTTCACCACGCAAGCCGCCGCCATCCGCACCAACGCGCAACTCAGCGCCGCCGACCGCGCCGCACAGTTGAGCGCTCTCGCGCAACAAGCCCGCGCCGCCGTCACCGCCAAGCTCGGCGCCCAAGGCTTCGAGGCCTACGACGACCGCAAGGGCGAGTGGATCCGCGCACTCGAAAAGCCCGCGCCCGGCCGGCCCTGAGCGCTCGCTTTACGGCGCCCGCGATTTCCGCATCGTCGTCGCCTTTCCTCCCGCCCCCGACCCTGCCCCACCATGAACGACAAAGACGCCGCGCTCCAAGCCGAACTCCTCGAGAAGATGAAACAGATGCCGCTGACCGGCCAAACTCCCTACGCCGCTGGCGCCGGCGGCCACACGTGGTCGCCCGAAATGGTGCAGTTCCTCACCATCGCCACGTTCGCGTTCATGGCGCTGACACTCATCCTCTGCACGATCCTGCTCTGGCGCCGCAACGCCACCGGCCCGCAAATTCTCCGCGTCTTCGGCATCATCACGATCATCGGCCTCTCGGCGCTGCTGCTCTTCGTCGGCTACAGCAACGAACAGCTCACGCCCATCGTCGGCCTCTTCGGCGCCATCGCGGGCTACCTGCTGGGCAAGGAATCCAATCCCGCCAAGCCCGGCGAGCCGGGCTCCTGAGCGCGCACGAGACGCGCGCCGCCGCTCACTCGCGCGGCGCCAGCACTTCGCGGAACGCCCGCAGCGCCGCCGGGTGGTAGATCGTCAAATGCGACTCGTCCGCGAACGGCGCAAAACTCCACCGCAGCGTCGCCGGCGCCGACTGCTTCAGGTGCGCCGCGAACTCGTGCGCCTCGCGCGCGTTGCCGTCCTTCTCCGCCGCCGCGAGCCACAGCGTCCGGCCCTTCGCCGCTACCGCGGCGAGCCGCACCGGCGCGGCCGCGAGAAACTTGCCGTCGTTCCACCATAAGCTCGGATCGATCGCGATGTAGGTGTCGAACAGCTCCGGCTCGCTCAGCAACGTATCCACGACGAACAACCCCGCGAGCGACTCGCCGACGATCGCGCGCTCGTCCGTCGTGCGGTAGCGCTCGCGGATCAACGGCATCAGTTCCTCGCGCAGAAATTTCCGGAACGCCGCGGCGCCACCCACGACGGGCGCGATCTTCCGGTCGCGCTCGCTCTCGGTCGGCGGCGTGAGGTCGCGCCGGCGCTGCGTGTTCTCGATGCCGACGAGCAGCAGGGAACGCATCGTGCCGTTGGCCGCGCCGATCTGCACCAATCCGGCCACGTGGATGAAATCCTCCGCCAGCCCGCCATCCGGCATGTAGAGCACCGGCACGCGCATCGCCGGCGTCTCCGCGTAACCGGCCGGCAGGTAGACGTTGATGCGGCGGACCTCACCGAGCACGCGCGACTCGACCGTGAACGTCTCGCCGATCGCCAGGGGCGCCCCTGGCGTCGCGCCCGTCGCTCCGCTCACGCTCACCGCCACCGCCGCCCCGAACGCCGCCAGACAGAAACGAAAATTCATACGCGGGAAGGTTTCTTCCGCCTCGCTTCGCGCAACTGCAAAGCGACGAACACGCCAGCCCCGCCCGCCTGGCGCCCGCCCATGACTTCCGTCACGCCGCCGTGACTTTCGGCCAGCGCCAACGCCGTTGACCGGCCCGCTCTGCTGCGGCATGGATGCTGGTCGCATGAGCGTCCCTGGCCCCCGCTTGGAAGACTTGCGCATCGAGCGACCGACGAAGAAGTCGTCCGGCCCGAACGGCCCGTTGCTCGTCGGCATCGTCGCTGCCCTCCTTGTTCTCGCCGCCCTCGCGTGGTGGCTCACCCGTCCGAAGCCACTCGCCGTCCGCACGGCCGCCGCGCGCGAAGTCGCCAGCGGCACCGGCGGCGCGCGCACCGTGCTCAACGCCTCGGGCTACGTCACCGCGCGGCGCGAGGCCACCGTCTCCTCGAAGGTCACCGGCAAGGTGCTCGAGGTTCTCGTCGAGGAAGGTGTGAAGGTCACCGCCGGCCAGATCCTCGCCCGCCTCGACGACGCCAACACCCGCACCTCGCTCGCGCTCGCGCAGGCGCAACTCGAGTCCGCGCGCACCGCACTCGAAGAAACTCGCGTCCGCCTCGGCGAAGCCGAGCGCGAGCGCACACGCCAGCACCAGCTCGCCGAACGCGGCGTCGCCACCGCCGCCGATTTCGACCGCGCCGAGTCCGCGGCCAAGGCCCTCCACGCCCGCCTCGCGCAGCTCGCGACCGAGGTCACCGTCGCCGAGCGCGGCGTCGCCGTCTGGCAACAGCAGCTCGACGACGCCGTCATCCGCGCGCCGTTCGCCGGCATCGTCACCTCGAAGAACGCGCAGCCCGGCGAAATGATTTCGCCGATGTCCTCCGGCGGCTTCACGCGCACCGGCATCTGCACGATCGTCGACATGGATTCGCTCGAGATCGAAATCGACGTCAACGAGAGCTACATCAACCGCGTCGCGCCGGGCCAGCCGGTCGAGGCCTCGCTCGACGCCTACGCCGACTGGAAAATTCCCTGCAAGGTCATCGCCATCATCCCGACCGCCGACCGCCAGAAATCCACCGTGCGCGTGCGCGTCGGCTTCGACCAACTCGACCCGCGCATCCTGCCCGAGATGTCCGTGAAGGTCGCCTTCCGCGACAACAGCGCCGCCACCGCCGCCGCGTCCGCGACGCGCAGCGTCCTCGTGCCGGCCGCCGCTGTCCGTCAGGAAGGCGGCCGTGACGTCGTCTTCGTCGCCGCAAGCGGCCACGCCGAGCGCCGCGCGGTCAGCGTCGCCGGCACGCGCGGTGCGGACACGGAAATTTTGGCCGGCATCGCCGCCGGCGAACGCGTCATCCTCGAGGCCCCGGCCGGCCTCGTCGACGGCGCCCCCGTCAAGGAGACCCAACCATGAGCCAACCCACCGCCCCCGCCGACGCGCTCGTCCGCGTCGAAGGCGTCGAAAAAATCTTCCGCCGCGGCTCGGAGGAGATTCACGTCCTCTCGAACCTGAATCTCCACGTGCCCGCCGGCGAATTCCTCGCGTTGATGGGCCCGTCCGGCTCCGGCAAGAGCACACTGCTCAACCTCCTCGGTGGCCTCGACCGCCCGACGCGCGGCACGGTCAGCGTGGCGGGAGAGGACATCGCCAATCTCTCCGACGGCCAACTCGCCGGCTGGCGCGCGCGGCACATCGGTTTCGTGTTCCAACTCTACAACCTCATGCCCGTGCTCACCGCCGAGCAGAACGTCGAGCTGCCGCTGCTGCTCACGCACCTCTCGAAAGCCGAGCGCAAGAAGCACGTCGCCACCGCGCTCGCGATGGTCGGCCTCTCGCACCGCGCCAACCATTACCCGCGCACGATGTCCGGCGGCGAACAGCAGCGCGTCGGCATCGCGCGCGGCATTGTCACCGATCCGACGCTCCTCCTCTGCGACGAGCCCACCGGCGATCTCGACCGCAAATCCGGCGACGAAATCCTCCAGCTGTTGCAGGCGCTCAACCGCGAGCACGGCAAGACGATCATCATGGTCACGCACGACCCGCACGCCTCCGCCCGCGCCGCGCGCACCGTGCATCTGAACAAGGGCCAGCTCAGCAATGAAGCCGTTGTCTAGAGCTGAGAGTCTAGAGCCTAGAGCTAGGAGCACGACAACGTGCAGAAAGCTCGGGCTCTGGACTCTCGGCTCTGGGATCTAGACTCATTTCCATGAAATTCCTCCACCTCATCTGGGCGAATCTCGGGCGCAAGAAGCTGCGCACGTCGCTCACGCTGCTCTCGATCGTCGTCGCGTTCGTGCTCTTCGGCTTCCTGTGCGCGATCAAGCAGGCGCTCGTCGGCGGCGTGGCGCTCGCCGGCGCCGACCGGCTCATCGTCCGCCACAAGGTCTCGATCATCCAGCTGCTGCCCGAGAGCTATCAGGCACGCATGCTGCGCGTGCCGGGCGTCACCGCCGCCGTGCACCAGACGTGGTTCGGCGGGATTTACCAGGACCCGAAAAACTTCTTCATGCAGTGCCCGGTCGTGCCCGCGGAGTTCATGGCGATGTTCCCGGAGTTCCAGCTGCCGCCCGAGCAGATGAAGGCCTGGCTCGCCACGCGCACCGGCGCGATCGTCGGCCGCAACACCGCACAGCGCTTCGGTTGGAAGATCGGCGACAAGATCCCGATCATGTCGCCCATCTGGATGCGCAAGACGTGGGAGTTCGACCTCGTCGGCATCTACGACGGTCGCGACAAGGGCACGGACACCACCGCGCTGTTCTTCCGCTACGACTTCTTCGACGAGTCGCGCAAGGCGCAGAACTGGGGCCAGGGCCAGGTCGGCTGGTATACCATCCGCGTGCAGGACCCCGCGCAGGCCGCCGACGTCGCGCGGCGCGTCGACGACGAATTCGCCAACTCGCCCGCCGAAACGAAAACCGAGCCCGAAGGCGCGTTCATCCAGGGTTGGGCAAATCAGATCGGCAACATCGCGCTCATCGTCGCTGCGATCCTCGGCGCCGTCTTCTTCACCATCCTGCTCGTGACCGGCAGCACGATGTCGCAATCCGTGCGCGAGCGCATCGGCGAACTCGGCGTGCTCAAGGCCATCGGCTTCACCAACGGCCATGTGCTCGGGCTCGTGCTCGCCGAGTCGTGCCTGCTGACCGTGCTCGGCGGCCTGCTCGGACTCGCGCTCGCGTGGCTGATGATTTCGCGCGGCGATCCGACGGGCGGCTTGCTGCCGCTGTTCTTCTTCCCCGCGCGCGACGTGCTGCTCGGCGCCGGCCTGAGCATCGTGCTCGGCTTCGTCACGGGCATCCTGCCCGCCCAGCAAGCGATGCGCCTGCGCGTGTCCGAGGCCCTCCGGAGGATGTGACCATGTTCAACTGGTTTTCCCAAATCGCCGCCATCGCCCGCTTCGGGTTGCTGAGCATCCCGCAACGCCGCGGCTCCGTCGCCGCCACCGTCTTCGGCATCGCCGGTGTCGTCGCCGTGCTCGTCGGCGTCCTGTCGATCGGCACCGGCTTCCGCCGCGCGATGATGGCGTCGGGCTCGCCCGACGCCGCCATCGTCCTGCGCAGCGGCGCCGACACCGAAATGGTCAGCGGCTTCGGCCGCAGCGAGACGCGACTCATCGCCGACGCGCCCGGCGTCGCGCGCAACGCCACCGGTCCACTCGCCTCGTCCGAACTGTTCGTCATGATCAATCTCCCGAAACGCTCCACCGGCACCGACGCCAACGTCCCGCTGCGCGGCGTCGAGGCCGCGGCGCCGGCCGTGCGCGACAACCTCCGCCTCGTCTCCGGCCGCATGTTCGAATGGGGCAGGAACGAGGTCATCGTCGGCGCGGGCGCCGCGAAGGAATTCGCCGGCCTCGAGGTCGGCGGCTCGCTCAAGGTCGGCTCGGAATCCTGGCCCGTCGTCGGCGTGTTCGAAGCCGGCGGCGGTGTCGCGGAATCCGAAGTGTGGACCGACGCGAAGGTCCTTCAGCAAGCTTACCACCGCGGCGACTCCTTCCAGTCGGTCTACGTGCGCCTCGCGTCCGCCGGCGCGTTTCAGGAATTCAAGGACGCACTCACCGCCAACCCGCAGCTCAGCGTCAAAGTGCTGCGCCAATCCGACCATTACGCGGAGCAATCCGAGGCCATCACACGCCTCATCACCTCGCTCGGTTACCTCATCGCCTTCCTCATGGCGGTCGGCGCGGTGTTCGGCGCGCTGAACACGATGTATAGCGCCGTCGCCAGCCGCACGCGCGAGATCGCCACGCTGCGCGCGCTGGGCTTCGGCCGCTCCGCCGTGATCGTGGCGCTGCTCGCCGAATCGCTCATGCTCGCGCTGGTCGGCGGGGCGATCGGCGGCGGCGCGGCCTTCATCGCCTTCAACAATCTCCACGCCGCCACGATGAACTGGCAGAGCTTCAGCCAAGTCGTGTTCGCCTTCGCGGTGACGCCCGCGCTGCTCGTGCAAGGCATAGTGTGGGCGACCTTCATCGGCCTGATCGGCGGCCTGCTGCCCGCCATCCGCGCCGCCCGCCTGCCGATCGCGAGCGCGCTGCGGGAGCTCTAAGTTCGGCGCGAGGCCGGCGCTCCCGCCGCTCGCCTCGGCGGGATTTGTTGTAAGGATTCGCGCCGAGCGGCGACTAATTCCTGCAATGAACCCTCCTTCCGACTTCGCCGCCCTCTTCCAGTCCTGGCTGGAAGAGCATCGCGGCATCGTCGTGAAGGTCGCCCGCTCGTTCGCCGCGACCCCGGCGGATACCGCGGATTTGCAGCAGGAGTTGCTCCTGCAGCTCTGGCTCGCGCTGCCGTCGTTCGCCGGCCAGGCGAAGGCCTCGACGTGGATCTACCGCGTCTGCCTCAACACCGCCCTCACCTGGCAACGCGGCACACGACGGCGTGAAAGCCACCTCGCACCGGGCGTCGAGCTCGCGCAGTTCGCCGCCGACGCCGCCTCGCCGGCCGAACACGCCGGCGATCGCGAGGTGGTGGAGAAACTCTACGCCGCCATCCGCGCGCTGCCCGACGCTGACCGCGCGCTCGTGCTGCTGCTCCTCGACGGACTCGCCTACCGCGATATCGCCGAGATCACGGGTCTGACCGAAAACCACGTCGGCGTCGCGCTCACCCGCGCCCGCAAGCGCCTCGCCGCGCACCTGAAAGGCACCCTCGATGAACTGGACTGATTGCACCTCCGCCTGGCAGCGCCAAACCGCGCCCGCCCTCACCGCCACGCCCGCCGAGCTGGCGGCGCTCCGCGCCAACTTCGAAGCGACACGCCGGCGCGAAGCCCGCACGCTTTTCATCCGCGACTGCCTCGAAGGCGGCACCGGCTTCGCGGTCGCCGCCGTGTTCGCGCTGTTCTGGTGGTTCCTGCGCCTCCCGAACTGGCCGATGGCCTTGTCCGTCACGCTCGTGCTCGGCGTGTCCGCCGCCTTCGTCCGTGAACGCCTCCGCGCGCGCCGCGCCCGCGTCGGCGCCGACGCGCCGTTGCTCGCCAAGGTGGAAGCCGACCTCGCCGAAATGCTTCATCAACGTCGGTTGTTGCTCTCGCTGCACACGTGGTATCTCGGCCCGCTCTGGGCCGCGGTGATCCTGGTGTTGGTGGCCGTGGCGCTCCGGCTCGGATTGTGGCAGTCGCTGCGCAGCCTCGGCTTCAGTGTCGGTTTCGCGCTCCTCTACCTCGCCGTGCTCGCCGGCGTGTGGTTCCTCAATCGCTATGCCGTCCGCCATCAGCTGGACCCGCGCATCGCCGACCTGGAAAAGCTCCGCGCCGCGCTAAAGCCGGTCGACGCCGAGCGCGTCGACGCGAACACCGCGTCACCTGCGCCGTAACCGCTCCGCCTCCGCCGCCGCGCGCGCCGCCTCGTCCTTTCGCCCGAGCTGCCACAGGCATTGCGCGAGCAGCTGATGCGCATCCGCGTGCGCCGGCTGCCGCCGCACCAATTCCTCCAGCACGGGCACGGCCTCCACCGGCCGCTCGCCCGCGAGCACGATCGCCAGCAACCAACGGCTGACGTCGCGCGCCGGATCGAGTTCGAGCGCACGCCGCAATTCCGGCGCCGCTTCCGCCGCGCGCCGCTGCGCGAAGAACGCCACGCCGAGATTGTGGTGCGCATCGGCGAAATCCGGCGCGGCCGCCAGCGCGACGCGAAAGAGCTCGATCGCGCCTGCCGCGTCACGCTCGGCGAGCAGAAGGTTGCCGAGATTGTTCGCCGCTTTCGCGTGCGTCGGGCGCAACGCGAGCACCCGACGGTAATGTTCCTCGGCCTCGCCCGCGGCGCCGGATTCGGCCAGCGCGAGTGCGAGATTGAATTCCGCCTCGACGTAGCCCGCTTTCAGCTCCGTCGCGCGCCGAAATTCCGTCAGCGACGCCGCGGCGTGCCCGGTCGCACGCCACGCAGCGCCGAGATTGTTCGCCACTTCGGCGTGGCGCGGCTTCAGGCGCGTGGCCTCGCGCAACTGCGTGAGCGCCTCGTCCGCGCGCCCCGCATCGAGCAGTAGCAGGCCGAGATTGTTGCGACCCATCCACGAGTCAGGATTCGCCGCGAGCGTCCGCCGGTAGAAGGTCTCGATGTCGCGATACAATCCGCTCTGCGCCCACGACAATCCGCCGAGCAACGCGCACAGCGCGGCGCCAGCCGCGCCCGCGAGCAGCCGTTGTTCGCGAGCGAGCGTGGCCGCGAACGTCGCCGCTCCGCCCGCGAACAGCGCGATCGGCCCTAGCATCGGCAGGTATTGCCAGTGGTCCGCGACGAACGAGAACTGGAACGCGTAGACGTTGAAAAACCCCATCGTGGGAAACAGCGAACCGAGAAAAAACAACCCCGCCGCCAGCGGCGCCCGCGACCAGTCGCGCATCCTCCACGCGAGCGCGAGCGCGCCGAGCAACGCCGCCGGGAACAGCCATTGCCACCACACGGACGCGCTCACGTCCCAGCGCGGGTAGATGAAGATCAGCTCGGCGGGCCACACGAGTTTGCCGAGGTAGAACCAGCTGACGCGCCCCGCGAGCAGCACGCGCTCGATCAACCCAAGATCAAAATCCGCCCCGTGCGCACCGACCACGCGATGCTCCACCCACGCCGTGAACAACCCAAACACCGCGCCCGCCGCGAACCACGGCACCAGCGGACGCACGTCGCGCGTCCACTCAATTCGTCCGCGCCGCCACCACGCGACGACCAGCAGCGCAGCCGGCAGCGTCGCCGTCACGGATTTGCTGAGCAACGCGAGCGCGAACAGCGCGCTCGCCACCGCGTAGTCGCGCGGCGCACGCCGCTCCTCGAAACGGAGCCACGCCAACGCTGCCGCCAAATAGAACGCGAGCGACAGCGTGTTCTTCTGTTCGGAAATCCACGCGACCGACTCCACCGCCACCGGATGCAGCGCGAACACCGCCGCCGCGAACCACGCCCCCGGCACCGCGAGCCGCCGCAGCACGAGCGCGAACAAGCCCGCCGCGAGCGCGTGCAGCGCGACGTTGACGACGTGGTAACCCACCGGCGCGTCGCCGAAGATCCATTGCTGCACCCAGAACCACGAGTGCAGGACGGGATAATACTGCTCGGTCGCGCCAACTTCCGTCCAGATCCGCCCGAGCCCGCCCAGTGAGCGCAACGCCGGCGCGGTAACGTAGTCGGAATCGTTCCAGATGAATCCCGCGTGCCAGACCGGCGCATAGGCCAATGCGACCGCCGCGCAAACTCCCAACCACGCCCACGCCCCGGCGTTCGCACGGGAGCGGTTCATTACGCTCGAGGCGTCTCCACAGCCACGCGCGAGCGGCGATACGCCTCATAATCCGGCACGCGTCGCTCGTAGCTGCTGTGCATCAGCGGCGACGAGATCAGGAAGTCCGCCGTCGCCCGGTCGCACGCGGTCGGCACGTTCCACACCGACGCCATGCGCAGCAGCGCCTTCACGTCCGGATCGTGCGGCTGCGCCTCAAGCGGGTCCCAGAAGAAGATCAGGAAGTCGATCTTGCCCTCCACGATCATCGCGCCGACCTGCTGGTCGCCGCCGAGCGGGCCGCTGAAGAGCTTGTTCACCGGCAGGCCGATCACGGGTTCAAGCAGCGCCCCGGTCGTGCCGGTCGCCCAGAGCTCGTGCCCCCCGAGCGTGCCGCGGTTGAACTTCGCCCACTCCGCCAGATTCGCCTTCTGCGCATCGTGCGCCACGAGGGCGACGCGTTTCCGCGGGGGCATCGTGATCGTCTTGTAGATCATGCCACCACCATCGCGGGCCGGGCGCACGGCCGCAAGCCGTTGCTCCGGGGTCGAAAAATCCCTGCTTGACCTTTCTGGAACGCGCGTTCTTTTAAGCGCCATGCCACGCGCCAAGGAGTTCGACGAAGCTGAAGTGCTCGACCAAGCACTGGAGCTCTTCCGCGTGCGCGGCTTCAAGCACACCTCCTTCAACGACCTCGTCGAGGAGCTCGGCGTCAGCCGCCAGAGCCTTTACGACACCTACGGCAACAAGGAGGCGCTCTACCATCAGGCGCTGAAACGCTACCTCACCCGCGGCCTCGACCAGATGCGCCGCGTGCTCGAGGAGGATGGCCGCCCGCTCCGCGAGTCGCTCGCCGCGCTCTTCGAAAACATGATCGCCGGCCAGTGCGCCAAGAGCTCGCCGGGCTGCCTGATGGTCAACTCCATGGTCGAGCTCTCGCCACACGACGCCGACGTCCGCGCGCTCGCGCAGGAGCACGCCCGCTCCATCGAAGGTCTCTTCGCCTCGCGCTTCGCCGCCGCGCAACGCAAGGGTGAGATCGGCAAGGCCAAGGATCCGGTCGCGCTCGCCCGCTACTTCTACCACGTCGTGCTCGGCCTCGCCGTCGCCTCCCGCGCCCTCGGCGACCGCGAAGGCTTGCGCCAGACCGCGCAGCTGGCTTTGCAGTCGCTCGACTGATTTCTTTTCGCTCTTTCTGGAACGTTTGTTCCGCTTCCGCACCTTTCACATGAAAAACCAAACCCTCCTCGTCACCGGCGGCACCACGGGCATCGGCCTCGCCACCGCTCAACTCCTCGCCGCCGACGGTGCGCGAGTCATCGTCACGGGCCGCAATCCCGAAACGCTCGCCGCCGCGCGCAGCGCCCTTCCGGCCACCGCGCTCGTCGTCAAGTCCGACTCCGGCAGCCTTGCCGACACGCAGGCGCTCGGCGCCACGCTGCGCCAGCACGGCGTCACGCGCCTCGACGGCGCTTTTCTCAACGCGGGCATTGGCAAGTTCGGCCCGATCGACACGGCCACGCCGCAGGACTTCGAGGACCAGTTCAACATCAACGTCCGCGGCCCGTATTTCCAAATCCAGTCGCTCCTCCCGCTGCTCGCCAACCCGAGCGCCATCGTCATCAACGCCTCCGTGGTCGCCGGGGTGAACTTCGAACACGCGAGCATCTACTCGGCGACCAAGGCCGCCGTCGTCTCGCTCGGCCGCTCGCTCGGCGCCGAACTCGCCTCGCGCGGCATTCGCGTGAACACGCTGAGCCCCGGCCCGATCGAAACGCCGATCTTCGGCAAGCTCGGCCTCGACCCCGCCGCCGCCAAGGGACTCATCGACTCGCTCGGCCAAGGCACGCTGCTCAAGCGCGCCGGCCGCCCCGAGGAAATCGCGAAGCTCGCGCGCTTCCTCCTCTCCGAAGAATCCAGCTTCATCATCGGCGAAGACATCGTCGCCGACGGCGGCGTCCGCCACGTCTGATCACCCGTAACTCCTCCACGCCATGCTCGCCGCCGTCATCGTCATCGCCGCTCTCACCGTTCTCGTCGCGCTCGAGTCCTCGCTCGGGCCGGAGTAGCGCTCCGCCTTTCGCCGGCGGGACGCCACGTCTCGTCGGCGCCGCGCGATTCGCTCTTTCGTTTTCAAGGCGCTGCGGCATCGTCCCGCACCTGCGCATGAAAACCCGCCTGTTTCCCGTGTTGTTCGGCGCGGCGCTCCTCGCCCGCGCCGCTTCGCCGCAAGACTTCCTCCCGCCCGCGCCCGCGTGGCACGGCGCGAACGAAGCACTCATCGCCCAGCCGGACAACCCGTGGATCACGCCCGCTGAGAAGACCGGCCTCATCGACTCGCCGAACTACGCCGACACGCTCGCGTGGCTCGAGAAACTCGCCGCCGCATCGCCGCGCATCAAGCTGGTGGAGTTCGGCGCGACCGCGCAGGGACGTCCGCTCGTGCTCGTCGTCGCCAGCAAGGAAGGCGCGGAAGACCCCGCCGCACTCGCGAAGAACGGCCGCCCCACGCTGCTCGCGCAGGCCGGCATCCATTCGGGTGAAATCGACGGCAAGGACGCGGGCCTCATGCTCCTGCGTGATCTCGCGTTCGGCGACAAGGGCGCGCTGCTCGCTCAGGCGAACTTCCTGTTCATTCCCGTGTTCAACGCCGACGGCCATGAGCGCTCCTCCGAATGGAACCGCCCCAACCAGCGCGGCCCGGTTCACCAGGGCTGGCGCACCACCGCGCAAAACCTGAACCTCAATCGCGACTACATGAAGGCCGACGCGCCGGAGATGCGCGCGCTGCTCGACGTGCTCAACGCCTGGAAACCCTCGCTCTACTTCGACCTGCACGTCACCGACGGCATCGACTATCAATACGACGTCACCTTCGGCCACAACGGCTACGGCGGACAATTCGCCTGGTCGCCGCAAATCGGCCAATGGCTCGACGATGTGCTCGACCCTGCCGTCAGCCGCGCGCTCGCCGCAGCCGGCCACATTCCCGGCCCGCTCGTCTTCGCGCAAAACAACCGTGATCTCGTCGAGGGCATTTCCGCGGGCACCTCCACACCGCGGTTCTCCCACGGCTATGGCGATCTGCGGCACATCCCGAGCGTGCTCGTCGAAAACCACTCGCTGAAACCCTACCGCCAGCGCGTGCTCGGCACCTACGTGCTGCTCGCATCGGCCTTGCGCGCGCTCGGCGAGAACGCCGCCACCGTCCGCGCCGCCATCGAAGCCGACCGCGCCGCGCGACCCGCGAAACTCCCCGCCAACTTCGGCGTGCCCCGCGAGACGGGCGCGACGACCGACTTCGCCGGCATCGCGTTCGAGACCTACGACTCGCCCGCCTCCGGCACGAAGGAAGTCCGCTGGCTCGGCACGCCGAAGACTTATCCGGGCATTCCCGTGCATCTCGACACCAACGGTGCGACACTCGTGCGCCCGAAGGCGTTCTACGTGCCCGTCACGAAGCCCGAACTCATCGAGCGCCTGCGCCTCCACGGCCTAGAAATCGACGAACTCGCCGAGGACACCACCGTCCGCGTCACGCTCGCCCGCCTCGTCGGCCCGAAGCCCAGCGCGATGCCTTTCGAAGGCCACCACACCCTCAAATTCGAGCGCGTGGAATGGGAAACGCGCGACGAACTCTATCCCGCCGGCTCGGTGCGCGTCTCCACCGACCAACCGCTCGGCGATCTCGCGATGATGCTGCTCGATCCCGTGAGCGATGAATCGTTCCTCGCGTGGGGCTTCTTTCCCGAAATCCTCCAGCGCACCGAATACATTGAAGGCTACGTCATCGCTCCGCTCGCGGAGAAGATGCTCGCCGACGATCCGAAGCTGAAGGCCGAGTTCGACGCCAAGCTCGCGGCCGACCCCGCCTTCGCGAAAACCCCGACGGCGCGGCTGCAGTGGTTTTATCGCCGCTCGAAATTCTACGACGAGCGCCACCTTCTCTACCCCGTCGGCATCGAGCGTGACGAGACGCTGCCGCTCAGCGCAATCCGCCCCTAGCGCCGGGCGTGTCCAGCCGCTGTAGGAGCCTGCTTGCAGGCGACCTTCCGCGACAGACGTGCGTGCGTCGCCCGCTCGCAAGCCCCCACCTCGCTGTCTCCGGTTGCGCAGCGACACGCCGTTGCACGGATGCTCGCGGCGGCGCGCAGAAAAAACGGCGCTGCTCGCTCCGCGCCGTTTGACTCTCCCCCAGCCACATTCGGCGGCTCACCGCCAGTAGCCGTCGACGAAGTAGTAACCGTCGTCGCGACGTTCCCAGCGCGGCGCAACCCACACGGCGCCGCGACGAGGCGGAACGACCCATTCGCCCGGGTGCCATTCGTAGCGGCCGTCGCGCCAGACCCACCAACCTTCGACCCACACGTGTTCGACGGACGGACGCGCACCGATCACCTCCTGTTGCAGGACCACCGGCGGAGCCTGCGTGACGACGATTTGCCCCGCCGACGTCACGCCAATCACCGCGGTGGACGGCGGCGCAACCGGCGGCGGCACGGGCGCCACAACCTCCGAGCCACAGCCCGCGAACAGGCCGAGCACCGCTCCAGCCAAAACCGAGACGAGCAATCGCATCGCGTGATTTTCAGAAGCATGAGTTGTCGATTTCATGGGACGTTAGAGCGAGGTGGGCGGCCGTTGGTTGCCCGGGTATTTCCCGTTGCCCGACATCGTCGCGTCACCTGAGGAAGCAGACGCGCGCCGCCGCGTCATATCGGGTTTGCCAAGGCGCGCGCGCGTCGCTTGGTTCGAAGCCCTTTTCCGCCATGCAACGCACTCTCGTCAAAGACGCGCACAACGCCACCGCTCCGAGCGACGCCATCCTCCTCCAAGGCTGGGTCCGCACCCGCCGCGACGCCAAGGCCTTCTCGTTCATCGAGCTCAACGACGGCTCCTGCCTCAAGGGCATGCAGGTGATCGTCGACGCGACGCTGCCCGACTACGCGCAGGTCGCCCGCGCCAACACCGGCGCGTCCGTCGAAGTGCACGGCAAACTCGTCGAGTCGAAGGGCGCCGGCCAGAAATGGGAAGTCGTTGCGACGAAGTTCACCGTGCTCGGCGAGGCCGACGCGACTTACCCGCTTCAGAAAAAGGGCCACACGCTCGAGTTCCTCCGCGAGATCGCGCACCTGCGCCCGCGCTCGAATCTCTTCGGCGCCGTCTTCCGCGTGCGCAGCCGCCTCGCCTACGCCGTCCACCAGTTTTTCCAGAACAAGCAGTTCCACTACGTCCACACGCCGATCATCACGGCGAGCGACGCCGAAGGCGCGGGCGACATGTTCCGCGTGACGACGTTCGATGTGGCCAACCCGCCGCGCACCGAGGACGGCAAGCACGTCGACGACGCGAAGGACTTCTTCGGCAAGAAAGCGTTCCTCACCGTCTCGGGTCAGCTCGAGGGCGAAATCTTCGCGCACGCGTTGAGCAACATCTACACGTTCGGCCCGACGTTCCGCGCCGAGAACAGCAACACCTCGCGCCACGCCGCCGAGTTCTGGATGATCGAGCCCGAAGTCGCGTTCTGCGACATCCACGGCAACATGGACCTCGCCGAGGAGTTCGTGAAATACCTCATCCGCGACGCGAAGGAGCACTGCGCGGCCGACCTCGAGTTTTTCTCCAAGTTCGTCGACAAGGACCTGCTCGCGCGCCTCGACTTCGTGTTGGAAAAACCGTTCGTCCGCTGCAGCTACACCGAGGCGGTCGAAATCCTCGAGAAGAGCGGCAAGACCTGGGAGCACCCCGTCGCGTGGGGAGCAAACCTTCAAGCCGAGCACGAGCGCTACCTCACCGAGGAGCACTTCAAGTGCCCGACCACGGTCTACAACTACCCGCGCGCGATCAAAGCATTCTACATGCGCGCCAACGACGGCTGCGCCCCCGGCCGCGAGACGGTCGCCGCGATGGACCTGCTCGTCCCCGGCATCGGCGAGATCATCGGCGGCAGTCAGCGCGAGGAGCGTTTGGAAAAGCTCCGCGAAGGCATGGCGCTGCACCACCTCGATGAGAAGGGTTACTGGTGGTATCTCGACCTGCGCCGCTACGGCAGCGTGCCGCACGCGGGCTTCGGCCTCGGCTTCGAGCGCATGCTCATGTTCGTGACCGGCGTCGGCAACATCCGCGACGTGATCCCCTTCGCCCGCACGCCG
This sequence comes from Opitutia bacterium, assembly GCA_016217545.1. NCBI lineage: Bacteria > Pseudomonadati > Verrucomicrobiota > Opitutia > Opitutia bacterium. Next base: position 19,214 of record JACRHT010000012.1, read on the forward strand.
GGCACGGCGGATTTCTAAGTCGAACTGCGCACTACTCCGCGCGCAGCAGCTCCGTCACGTCCACGCGTGCCGCGCGGCGCGCGGGCCACCAGCACGCCGCCACGGCCACGGCGAGCATGAGCAATCCGACCGCGGCAAACGTGAGCGCGTCGTGCGACGCGGTGCCGATCAGCAGCGACTCGAGAAAACGCGACAGGCCCCACGCGACCGCGAGTCCGATCGCGACGCCGAGCGCGGCCAAGCCCGCACCCGCGCCCAGCACGAGGCGATAAAGCGACGCCCCGGTCGCACCGAGCGCCAGCCGCACGCCGAATTCCGCGCGGCGCTGCGCCACCGAGTAAGCCATCATCGCGAACAAGCCCGTCGCCGCCAGCAGCAGCGCCAGCGCCGAGAGCACTTGCAGCAGCGCGAACGCGAACCGTTCGTTCGCCACCTCCCATTTCCGATGCTGCTCGAGCGGATAGAGACCGATCACCGCGACCGTCGGCGCCACTTCGTAGAGCGCGCGGCGCACCTCGGCTTCGAATTTCGGCCCCGGCGCGCCCGCGCACTTCAACAACAGTTCCTCGGCAGCCCAGAACGGCGACTGCCAATGCGGAAAATAGAATCGCGGCTTCGCGCCGTCGCGTTGCGAAACTTGATCGCCGACCACGCCGGCGATTTCCCACGGCTTTTTGTCGAAGCCCTCGATCCGCTCGCCGATGGGATTGCGGTCGCCGAAATAGAGTCGCGCCATCGTTTCGTTGATCCAGATCGCCGGCGGGTCCGACGGACGTTGCGCCGCCATCGGACGCCCGAGGCGCAACGGCACGCCGAGCGCCGCGAGCAATTCGGGAGACGAGGGATTCGCCGCCGCCTCGATCTCGGCCCCGTCCGTGCGTCCGACAATTTTCACCTTCTGCGGATAATAGTAGCTCGGCACCGCGCCCATGGAAAACGCTGCGCTCGTCACGCCCGGCACGCTTTGCACGCGCTCCAACAGCACGCGCCGCCGCTCGACGAGTTGCTCGCCGGTGAGTTTCTCGCGCATCGGGCGGGTCAAGCTCACCGTGTAGCGGTGTTCGAGTTCGTAGCCGGGCTTCTGCCGCGCGATCTGGGCAAACGAGCGCACCATCAAGCCCGCACCCGTGAGCAGCACCACCGCGAGCGCCGCCTCGATCACGACGAGCGCACCACGCAACCGGCGCGTGGCGCGACTCTCGCCGGCGGCGGCCGAGCCGTCCTTCACGACGTCCTGGATGCTCAGTCGCGTGGTGTGCCAGCCCGGAATCACCACCACCGCCAGCGTCGTCAGCGTCCCTAGCACGGCGAGAAACGCGAGGCCTTCGCCACTCAGCTGCGCGACGACACCTTCTTGTCCGCTCGGTGCGAGCGTGAGCAGCAGCGGCATCAGCCATTTCGCAATCGCTGCGCCGAGCGCCACCGCGATGACCGCCATGAGCAAGCCTTCGACAAACAACGGCCGCAACACGTCCCAGCGCCGCGCGCCGAGCGCGAGCCGGATGCCGATCTCGCGCCGCCGACCGAGCATGCGCACGAGCACGAGGCTGCCGGCATTCACAGTCGCGATCGCGTAGAGAAAGCCCACCGCGCCCAAGCTGATCCAGAGCATCCGATGATAGCGGCGCATCCACACGTTGTCCGGCGGCTCCATCAGGCTGGTGACGCGCACCCGGTAATCGCGGACGAATTGCTCGTAGGGCTTGCCCTGCTCCGGATGCATCGCCTCCAACTCGGCGCGCGCCTGATCGAGTGTCACGCCGGGCGCGAGCCGGGCGAGGGTGATGGCCGGCAGAAACGCCTCCGCAATTTCCACCGTCGTGGGCAGTGCGTAAGGCAGGAAAACGCTGCGATCGCCGACCGGGATGGGCGAGGCGAAGTCGGGAGGCATCACTCCGACGACACGGTGCGGGTGATCGTTGATCTTCAGCTCGCGCTCGAGCACGCGCGGATCGGCGCCGAGTCGATCGCGCCAGAACCAGTCGCTGAGAATGACGACCTGCGCGGCCTCGGATTTCGTTTCCTCCGGCAAAAACACGCGTCCGCGCGCCGGCTGCACTCCAAGCATCGCAAAGAAATTCTCCGTCACGCGCGCGGCGAACATCCCCTTCGGCTCGCCGTCAACGAGCACATTGACGGATTCAAAGGAGCCGGCCGCCACCGCCGCGAACGACTTCGCGTCGCGGTAGGCGAAATGCTTCAGCAAAAACGGCGGCTGCGAGCTCGGCATCTTGGGATTCGAGATCTCGACGCGCACGAGCCGCTCGGGCTCGGGGAAGCCGACGCGCGGAAACAACGTCGTCACGATCATGCTGTAGAACGTCGCCGCCGCGCCGACACCGAGCCCGAGCGTGACGACGACCGCGAGAGTGTGGGCAGGACTCCGCGCGAGGGCGCGCGCGGCGATCTTCAGCGGAGAAAGCATGTGGCCGGGGTTACCAGACAACGCCCCAGCCCATCGGTTTCTTAGATTCGAGTCGGCAACAATCTGCGTCCTGCACGCCGTGGCAGCCAAACCGCAGAATGGTGCGACTGCCTCAGCACGCGTGCCGACGTCTCCACGCCACCGCGCCGAGCGCGAGCGCGCCGGCGAGAGCGGCGTAGGTCGACGGTTCGGGCACGGCGGACGCGCCGACCGTGAGCGTGGTGGAGTTCAACCAGATGTCGCTCGCGGTGACGTTCACCGAATACGCCGCGCTGGCGTAGGCACCGAGCCAACTTGTGGGCACCACGAGCTGCGAATTGAAGGTCGTATCGGCGTCCTCGAAGTATTGCGGCGCGGTGTAGGGCTTCGTGAGGTCGCGCGTGTCAAGAGCGGCGTTGGTCGTGGCGTCGAAGCCGAGGCGCTGGTTGAAATCGAGCGTGTGACTCAGCACGACGTTCCCGCTGGCGATTTCGCGCACCGTGACGTCGTAGCGATTGAGCAACGGCAGCTCGTCGAGCGACGAACTGTAACCGAACGTCATGCCGTCAGCGTGCGTGCCGGCGGCGAGGAGCGAGAGCGATTGCGAGTAGGTCGCGCCGCTCGACGCGCCGCGCAACGTGGCGTCGTTCGGATTGAACAGCAGCATCGGGTGCATGTGCGGATCGAACCACGCATCGGTCGACGTGAGGCCGCCGACCGCGATCTGGTTTTCCAGCGGGTTCGAGGTGCCGAAGCGCAACTCGAAGTGCAGGTGATACGCGTAGGCCTCGCCGCCGGAGCCGCCGGTGTTTCCGAGATAGCCGATCGTCGTGCCCTTCGAGATCGTGGAGCCTTTCGTCCACGCCTGATTGTTGATCAGCGTCACGCTGTCGTCGCTCAGGTGCATGTAGTAGGTGTAGAAAGTCGTCCACGTCTGCTTGTCGGGGTTCGTCCCGAACGCGACCGACGAAGGCAGCGTGTGCTTCAACACGACGTAGTTGCCGGCGCTGGCGGAGTAATCGAGCTTCTCGAACTGCGCGTCGTAGGCCGCGAGGATGTTCTCGCCGCCGGCGCCGTCGATATCGATGCCGCGGTGCCAGTCGTAGCTGCCGCTGAGCGAGGGCTGGCGTCGCGGCCCGAACGTCTCCTCGACGTCGTTGAATGTCTTCCCTTGCACCGGGAAGGTCGTGTTCGAGCGGATCGTCGTGAATGCGCTCACGATATCCTCGTAACCGGCGCGCGCCGCCGCTGGCAGGAGCGCGGCAAACGCGACGGCTGCGCGGACAATCGTCGCGCGTGCAAAAGCGGGAAAATGAAGGGACTGCTGCATTGCTCGCCGGCGATGCAATGGCCGTGCCTTGATTTTTCGATGCGCGTAAACCGCTCCCCGCCTGCACTTAAGCACGCTACGTCTTCCGGCCCACTCCAGTTGACCAACCGCTTTTTTCCCACGCCCGGGAATCGCCGCGGGACCGGGGTTAGCGCAATCGACGCTCTTCGCCAGCGCGCCGCGCGCGCTCGTTTGCCGTCGTTTCTGCAAAAATGTTGAACCAACGCCACGCCGTGGCATACCACCGGCCCATGAGACCGGTGATCCGTTTGCTGTGCCGCCTCGCGCCCCTACTCCTGCCAGCCGCCGCTTTGGCGCAAACGACGGTTACCTACACGTGGACAGGCGGCGGAGCCACTATCCTCTTCAACCAGTTCGCCAACGCCAACGCGAACCTCGGCAGCAATTGGGTCGGCGGCAACGCGCCGGTGTCGAACTCCACCGCAACCGATCTTGTTTTCGGCGCCAGCCACGGCGTCCCGTCGTCGGACGGCATGGTGAACGTGGACTTCCAGACCAGCATCAACGTCCACGGCATCACCCTGAACACGCCGGCGCCGACCTACAATTTCGGCTCCGGCTACGGAGCGAACGTCGGCATCGGCACCGGCGGCGTGACGATCAACGGCAGCAATGGCACCGTCACCACGGTCAGCGCGGGCATTCTGCTCCTCGCGAACCAGACTTGGAACATCTCCGATGCCACCCTCTATGTTCACAGCGCGATCGACGAGGACGACAGCTTCATCTCTCTGACGAAGGTCGGCGCGGGCAGCCTCGCCCTCTATAACTCCTCCAGCACCTTCTCGGGCGGCCTCGATGTGCAGGCGGGCGCGATTTATCTCAACGGCGGCTCGACCACCGAAGGCAGCTCCGTGATGCGCGGCCCCGTCGGCACCGGCACGTTGACCCTGCGCGACGGCACCGCCCTGCGCACCGCCCCTTCCACCGAGATCGAACTCCACAACGCCATCTCCCTCGGCAACAACGTCACGCTCGGCAACTACTCCTACGACAACGGCATTTCGCTCTACGGCGACATCACGCCCCGGCAGACCGACACGACCGTCAAGATCGGCGTCGAAGGCGCGCTGTTCATCGCCGGCGCCATCCACAACGCCACCGCGGGAGCGACCTCGATGCGCTTCACCAAACCCCTGAACAATTTTTCCGGGGATGGCCAAATTTCGTTCTATCAAGCTTACCAAAATCCCCCGATCGCCGTCCTCACCGGCCAGAACACCTACACCGGCGGCACGGTCGCCGACGGCGCGGGCGTGATTTTCTACACGCCGGAATCGATCCCAGCCACCGGCTCCATTTCCGCCGTCAACAGCGGCTACATTTCGACCGGCTTCTCCGGCGGCATGACCACGATCCTGTCCCACATCACCGACAAGCCCGGCTTCAACGGCGCCCTTGGCTTCGACACCAATCCCGACCTGTCCTCCATCCCCACGACCTTCGCCGACACCCTCGACCTCAGCGCCTTCAGCGCGGATCACACCCAGTTCATCGGGATCGGTTCGCGCACCTATGCGACGCTCACCGGCGCGATCACCCCGCCCTCCGGCGGCACCTACATCTTCGGTGGCAGCGACGGCACGCTCTACGTGCAGTCCAACCTCACCCAACCCGTCGGCATCCGCGTCCAGAGCACCAATCCCTACGACCCGCTCGCCGTCTATTTTCGCGGCAATAACAGCACGGTCGGCGCCGCCACCGCCGCCTCCTCCCTCATCAACGATCGCTCCATCGTCGTCCTCGATTCCGCGCACGCCCTCCCGGATCTCGGCGCGAACGGCGTGGGCAAGTTCCAGATGGACGACCATGCCTACACCGGGGTCACCGAAAACACCGGCATCTCGCCCACGCAATTCATCGCGCGGCTCAGCACCTACGCCTCCACCTCGATCCTCGGCTTCGACTCCAGCAGCTCCGATGGCCGCACCATCTCCGACACCATCGATTTGTCCGGCTTGGGCTTCCTGTTCCTCGGCACCACTTCGCACGTGCATCTCGCCGGCACGATCAAGGCCCCCGTCGTCGCCGAGAGCCAGAACTCCGGCCGCCTCTCCGTCACCGGTGTCGGCAACAAATCCTGGCTTACGATCGACAGCCCGCTGCAGGCCGGCAACGTCAACTCCCTCGAGATCGGCGGCAACGGCACCACTCCCGTCCAACGCGGCGTCGTCGAACTCACCAGCGGCTCCAGCACCTTCTCCGGCGGCTCCAGCCTCAACAGCGGCTACCTCCTGCTCGGCGCCAGCTCCACAGCCAACAGCGACGCCATCGTCAGCGGCCCGCTCGGCACCGGCACGCTCAACGTCAACAGCTACTACGCCGAATACATGGCCGGCATCGCCACCGCGAGCAACCTCACCCTGCACAACAACATCACCTTCGGCGGCGGCAGCGCGCTGCAATTCGGCGCCTATTCCACCACGAACAAGGACGACCCGGCCTATCGCGTGCGTTCCTACACGAACAACGGCCTCACCCTGAACGGCAACCTCAGCGGCACGCCGGACGAACTCCGCTTCGTCGGCAACGGCACCTTCATCCTCAACGGCGACAACCGCTACCTCACCACCTCCGAACTCGAGATCGGCTACGTTAACTACAACAACGCCTCCCTCGACCTCACCGCCTACTCCAGGCCGCTCGTCATCGCCGGCACCAACACCGCCCTCGGCTCCGCGAACTCGATGGTCTGCCTCTCCGATGGCGCCGACCTCCAGTTCACCACCTCCGCCCCGGTCATCGGCAGTATCATGGGCGGCAACCCCGTCTCCTTCGACGGCGGCATCGACCGCTCCTACATCACGCTCGCCGCCGGCTCCACGCTCACCATCAACCAATCTCAATCCAGCACCCTCCAGTCCAACATCGTCGGCGGCGTCTCCGATCGCACCTCGTCCAACACCACCGTCATCCCCGTCAGCGCCGCCCTCGTGAAGAATGGCAATGAGACGCTCACCCTCACCGGCCAGAGCACCTACTCCGGCGGCACCACCATCAACGCCGGCAAAATCGTCGCCGGCTCCAGCACCACCTTCGTTTCCGACTCCCTCGTCTCCGGCCCGCTCGGCACCGGCACCGTGACCCTCAACGGCGGACAACTCGGCTTCACCAACGGTGCCACGATCGTCAACCCCATCGTGTTCGGCACGAACGGCGGCACGCTCTCCGGCAACACGACCTTCAACCAGAGCATCACCGTCGGCACCAACATCGTCCTGGCCCCCGGCAACTCGCCCGGCACGCTCACCTTCACGAACGCCCTCACGTTCGCGTCGGGCGGCACCGCCAGCTTCGACATCTCCGACTTCGCCAGCTCGGCCGGATCCGGCTGGGACCAAATCCTCGTCACCAGCCCCGGCACTTTCGCGATCACCGCCACCACGATCAACCCGTTCAACATTCAGATCAACTCGTGGTCCGCCACCAACGACGTGCTCGGCGCCCTCACCACCGACTTCTCCTCGCCCGCCTCCATCGCCCTGCTCACCACGCCCGCCGCGATCACCGGCCTCATCGGCGACGGCCAAACCGGCACCAGCAACCTCGTGCTGAACGTCAGCAATTTCACCGCCTACCAGGGCGGCTATTTCAGTCTCTCCGTCGGCGGCGCGAACAACACCCAGCTCCTCCTCAACTTCACGCCCGTCCCCGAGCCGTCCACCTACGCGCTCCTCGGCTTCGGATTGCTTGCGGTCGGCTACGCGGTCCGCCGCCGCGCCAAGCGACCCTGAGCGCCCCGCGAACTCTCCCCTCTCGAAACGGCGGTCCCGCGACCGCCGTTTCTTTTTGCCCGCCACCTCCACGTCGGCCCCGAAACACTCGAACGTTCCTCCGCCGCGCACGGCATTCGCCGCTCATACCCCCCTATTAGCGACTCTGCGATTTCCCCCCCGTTCTTCCGCGGCGGTTGCGCACCGTGCGCACCGCCGTATGTCATAGCAAAACTATGGCCGCCGCAAACCCCCGCCGCGCTGCCGCTGTCCACGCCGCTCCGCTCCGCATCCTGACTGCGGTGCCGATCTGCGACGGACACGACAGCGCCGTCACGACCATCAACATCGAACTCGCCCGCCACGGCATCGAGGTCATCTACCTCGGCTACCACCAATCGGCCACGACCATCGCGCGCGCCGCCATCCAGGAGGACGCCAACGTCGTCGGCCTCAGTTCCTACAACGGCGGCCACATCGTCTTCTTCAAGGAAGTCGTCGACCGCCTCAAGGCCCTCGGCTCGGGCGACATTCCGGTCTTCGGCGGCGGCGGCGGCACCATCACGCTCGCCGACGAACGCGTAATGAAGCGCCAGGGCACCGATCGCATCTTCTTCGCCGGCACGCCGCTCGACGACATCATGGCACTCATCAAGCGCGAGTATGCCCGCGACGCGAAGCCCAACGCCAAATTCAAGGGCGACCGCGCCCTCGCCCGCGCCATCACGCTCGCCGAAACCGCCATGTTTGAAGGTAGGGCGGGACCGCTGGGCCCGCCGCGAATGGCCAAAACGGCGCGCCCAGCGGTCGCGCCCTACCCCAAAGCAAAGAGCGCCAAGCGCTCGCATGTCCTCGGCATCGCCGGCCCCGGCGGCGCGGGCAAATCCACGCTCATCGACGAACTCACCTCGCGCTTCCTGCGCAATGTCCCTCAAGGCCGCATCGCCATCCTCGCCAACGACCCGTCCCACCCCGACACCCACGGCGCCATCCTCGGCGACCGCGTGAGCGCGATCTACGCGCAGGACGACCGCGTCTTCTTCCGCTCCATGGCCACGCGGGGCAGTCTCACCGGCCTCAGCGCCGCCGCCCCCGCCGCGATCGACATCCTGAAAAAGTCCGGCGAATTCGACCTGATTCTGGTCGAGTCCGTCGGCGTCGGCCAGGAGAGCGACCCGTTCGGCGTCTTCGGCGGCAAAAAACTCGTCGACGCCACGCTCTTCGTCCTCGCGCCCTATTACGGCGGCCGCATCCAGCTGCAGAAGATCGCGCTGCTCAACGGCGCCGACTTCGTCGCGCTGAACAAATGCGACCACCCGATGGCCCACACCGCCAAGGCCGAGATCCAAGCCCGCCTCGACTACAACGGCAAAGGCCAAACCCTCCACACCACCACCGCCGCGAAGCACTTCGATCCCGGCGTCGACTCCCTCTTCCGCGCCCTCGCCGAACGCGGCGGCCTCACCCTCTCCACCGGCGGCGAACCCGCCTGCCAGCTCAAACTGGCATGACCGAACGTGCGAACGCGTCTTCACTGGTAGGGCGGGACCGCTGGGCCCGCCGCGAACGTCGCTAGCGGCCGGCCCAGCGGTCCGGCCCTACCTCCAACGCCGCCCGTCTCTCAACTCTCAGCTCTCAACTCCCAACTTTCTGCCCGCATGCCTTCCCTCGGTCGCATCGCCGACTCCGTCGACACCTACAACGCCTTCGTCCGCGCCGAAGTCGCGCGCGCGCGCACCGACGCCGCCTACGCCGCCGACCTCCGCGCCCGCTGGGAAAAAATCCGCGCGAGCGTCGACCACACCACGTCGCCCACCGGCACGAAGATCCCGCGCCTCGCGTTGCCCGACACCGACGAGCCCGGCGCGATCGCCGACTACCTGCTCGGCCAGGGACTGCCCGGCTCGTTCCCCTACGCCACCGCCGCCTATCGCGAGATGTATCTCGACCGCGAGGTAGAGCGCGTTGACCCCAACGCGCTCAAAGCCGCGACCGCGAGCGAAAGTTCCACGCGCGTTGAGGTCAACGCGCGCCACCCCAACGCCACCGTCAACGAGGAACCGATGCGCCTGTTCGCCGGCCTCGGCCTCGCGGAGGACACGAACGCGCGTTTCAAATACCTTTCGCGAAACCAAAAGAGCATTCGCCTCTCCACCGCGTTCGACGGCCCTACGCTCTACGGCCTAGACTCCGACCACGAAGGCGTGCTCGGCAAGGTCGGCGAGGGCGGCGTCGCGATCGACACGGTCGAGGACATGCTGCGCCTCTTCGACGGCTTCGACCTCACGCGCAAGGACGCCTCCGTCTCCATGACGATGAACGCGCCCGCGCCGATCATCCTCGCAATGTTCATCGCCGCCGCGAAACGCCGCTTCGGCGCCGACTGCGTCCCGAACCTCCGCGGCACCATCCAAGCCGACATGCTCAAGGAAGTGCAGGCTCAGAACGAAGTCATCTTCCCCGTCGACGCCTCGCTGCGCTTCCTCGGCGACATGATGGAGTGGTGCGTGCCCAACATGCCGCGCTGGTATCCGGTCTCGATCTCCGGTTACCACATCGCCGAAGCCGGCGCGACGCCCGTGCAACAGGCCGCGTTCACGCTCTCGAACGGGTTCACCTACGTCGAGCTGCTCAAGCAGCGCAGCGCCGACGTGAACGCGTTCGGCCCGCGCCTCTCGTTCTTCTTGGATTGCGGCCTCGACGTCGAATACCTCGTGCTCGGCCGCGTCTGCCGCCGCATCTGGGCCATCGCGATGCGCGACGTCTTCGGCGCCGACGCGAAGGCGCAAATCCTCAAGCTGCACACGCAGACCTCCGGCCGCTCGCTCATCGCCGCGGAGTTCCAGAACAATCTCACGCGCACCGCCGTCGAGCTGATGCTGGCCTACATGAACTACACCAATTCGTGCCACTCCAACTCCGCCGACGAGCCGTTCACCACGCCGACCGAGAAATACGCGCTCCTCGCCTCGCACGGCCAGTCGATCATCCTCGAGGAGTCCGGCCTCTTCAAACACATGATGAACATGTTCGGCGGCGCGCCCGGTCTGCTCGCGCTCGAGCGCCAAGTCGAGAAGGGCATCCTCGATGTCTTCCGCGAGATGGACACGCTCGGCGGCGTCATCGCCGCGATGGAGCAGCGCTACCAGCGCAGCAAGATCCAGGAAGCCGGCCACGCCTATGAGAAACAGATCTACTCGAACCAGCGCCCGATCATCGGCCTCAACAAATACGTTTCCGAGGAAGCCCACCCGAACGTCCCCCTCGCCCGCACACCGCCGCGCAAACAGCGCCTGCAAGTCGAGCGCCTGAAAGCCTTCAAAAAGAAAAACGCGAAGAAGGCGCCGGACGCGCTGCAGAAATTGGAGAACGTCGCCCGCAACGGCGGCAACGTTTTCGGCGAACTCGTGAACACCGTCGAAGTTTGCTCCCTCGGCCAAATCACGGCATGTCTCACCGGCGTGGTCGGGAAATTCCGGCCGATGGTATGAATATGAAATCTATTCTCGCAGCGTTCTTCGCCATTGTGTCGGTGCTCGCCGCGGTCGCTGGGCAGCCGAAGAATGTCATGGAGCTCTTCGGTGGTGCTGAGGCGATGGCAGTGCTTCGCACCGCAACACGTGTTGAAGCCTGCTTTCTAAAACGGTCCGGAACTCAGGGAGACTGGAAATGGGACGAGACCCCCTACGCGCTGCTATCTGATGCGGGAGCGGCGAGGTTGCGCAAGTTGCTCCTCGATGAGGCAACCTATGCATGGGACGAAACGTCGGCTGGGAGCTCATACTCGCACAACATCTCCGTCAGATTCACACAAGGAGGGCACACTCTCAAAATCCTGTTCCTGCTAGATAGCGACTATCTCGCAATCTCGTATGATGGCGCCTGGCGCCAATGGGGTGAAGAATACCGGAAACGGAGCGAGGAATTTTTCTCCATCTTCGAGAGCGAACTTTCCCACCTTTCCCTCTTCGCTGAGATCCGAAATGAAAAGGCCGCTCGTGAGGCAGAACGCGCAAAGTATCGGAAACTCGAACAAGAGGCGCTGGCGAGGGATAGAAAACTGAAGGCAGAAACCAACAAGTGAAACCCACCACCCCTTCCACCACCCCCGCCCTCCTCGACCGCTGCAATGAAATCGCGCAGCAGGAAGCCCAGCTCCGCGAGGGCGGCGGCGCGGCCGGGCAGGAGCGCCAGCACAAGCTCGGGCGTCTCTTCGTCCGCGAGCGCATCGCGGCGCTGATCGATTCGCCGGAGTCGTGGGTCGAGGTCGGTCTCTGGGCGGCGCACGGGATGTATCGCGAGTGGGGCGCGTTCCCCGGCGCGGGCGTCGTCACCGGCATCGGCGACATCGCCGGCCATCCGTGCATGATCGTCGCCAACGACGCCACCGTGAAGGCCGGTGCGTTCGTCCCGATGACGTGCAAGAAAGTCCTCCGCGCGCAGCGCATCGCCTTCGAGTGCAACCTGCCGCTCGTCTACCTCGTGGACTCGTCCGGCGTGTTCCTGCCGATGCAGGACGAAATTTTTCCCGACGAGGACGACTTCGGCCGCATCTTCCGCAACAACGCGGTCATCTCCGCCGCCGGCATCCCGCAATACGCCGCCATCATGGGCAACTGCGTCGCGGGCGGCGCGTATCTGCCCGTGCTCTGCGACAAGATCCTCATGACCGAGGGCAGCGGCCTCTACCTCGCCGGCCCGCAGCTCGTGAAGGCCGCCATCGGCCAGGAAACCGACACCGAGACGCTCGGCGGCGCCGCGATGCACGCGGAGATTTCCGGCACGGTGGATTTCAAGGAGAAGGACGACCCCGCGGCGCTGAAGCGGCTGCGCTCGCTGATCGGACTCCTGCCGGCGGAACCTGTAGCCGGGCTCGCTGAGCCCGGCCCGGGGTCAGCGACCCCGGCTACAGAATTCCCCGCCTCGAAGATTTATGAACTGGTGAGTATCGACGGCCGCAAGGAATACGACGTGCGCGACGTCATCCGCTGCCTCGTCGACGCCGGCTCGCTCGATGAATACAAGGCCGACTACGGCAAATCGATCGTCTGCGCCTTCGCGCGGCTCGGCGGACGCCCGATCGGCATCGTCGCGAACCAGCGCATGCGCGTGCAGTCGAAGGCCGCGGGCGCGGCCGGACTGCAGATGCCGGGCGTCATCTACGCCGACAGCGCCGACAAGGGCGCGCGCTTCATCATGGACTGCAACCAGACGCGCGTGCCGCTGCTGTTCCTGCAGGACGTGTCGGGCTTCATGGTCGGCAAGGACGCCGAGCAGAGCGGCATCATTCGCAGCGGCGCGAAGATGGTGAACGCACTCAGCAACTCCACCGTGCCGAAGATCACCGTCATCACCGGCGGCTCGTTCGGCGCCGGCAACTACGCGATGTGCGGCAAGGCCTTCGACCCGCGCTTCATATTCTCGTGGCCGCACGGCAAATACGCCGTGATGGGCGCCGCGCAGGCCAGCGACGTCGTGTTCAACATCCTCGCCAAGTCCTCGAAGCAGGAGCGCACGAAGGAGGAACTCGACGCGCTGCGCGCGCAGGTGAAGGCCGGCTACGTCGAGCAAACCGACATCCGCTACGGCGCCGCGCGCGGCTGGGTCGACGCGCTCATCCAACCGCACCAGACCCGCGAAGTGCTCCTCCGCGCCTTCGCCCTCGCCTGTCGTCCGGCCCCGAGCGCGAATTTCCACACCGGCGTGTTGCAGGTTTGAGGGAGGGTCCGCGTCCTCGCGGGCCGTGTGCAAGGAGGCGCGAGCGAGCTCGCTCGCCTACCTTGCTGCGGGTATTTGCGGTCTTTCGTAGGCGGCGAGCTTGCTCGCGCCGCTTTGTGCCCGCATCTGCTCCTAAAAAGGCGGAGGCCGCGCACCCCTGCGCGGCCTCCTGTGACAACGGACCTGTCAGTCCTAAAATGAAAGTGGTTTTGGCGTTCCGGTTGTTTGCGCGGTGATTTCGGTTCAGCGCATCGCGACGGTCTTCGCGTTGGTGTTGCCGGCCATCGCCATCATCTGGTGGAAGCCACCGGCCTGCGTGCTGTAGGCGGCGACGATCACGCCGACGATGTTCTTCTCGTTCACGGAAACCGCGTCGGCTTCGTCATTGTTGACGCCTTGGACAACGTAGCCGCGGCGATCTTCATCGATCACGCTGTGGGCGACGAGGCCGCCATTGGACTTCCGGTAGACGAGGGTCATGCCCTTCTTGATGTCGTCGTAAGCGATTTCCTTGACCACGACCGCGGTGCCCGGCGCGTAGAGCGGCTCCATCGAGTGACCGATGCCCCAGAGCGCGGTGCCGCCGTTGTTCTTCGCGGCCTGCTCGGCGAGCTTCATCTCGCTGCCCTTGGCGACGATGACCGGAGCCGGGGTGTTCTGCGCGATCTTGGCGAGGAGGCGCGGGCTCTTGATACCCGCATGGGCGGAAAGGGTGGTCGCGACGACCGCGAGGGTGAGCGCGGCGTAGCGGAGGAGGGTGCGGGTCGTTGTCATGCGACCAGCATCCTCGAAAACGCGATTTTCAATTATCCGTGCGCCTACGCGTCGCGGCCTCGTTTTTTCCGCTAGGGGGTTTCCTGCGGCCGATGCGGGAGACCCCGGTGCGATTTCCGGGAAACGCGCTGTGCCGGAAGATTTTCCTCAAGTTCGCCGCGCCTGCGCCGATAGACGCGGGCCATTTGTAAACACCTCTGAAGTAAGGCGGCTCCTTGCCGATGAATCCTGCAAAGCCTACGATGCCGCCCATGATCCGAGCCCTTTACGCCGAGGATGACCCCAATGTCGCCGGCATCGTGCGCAGCTACGTCGAGCATTTCGCACCCGACTGGGAGCTGGAAATCGTGCCCAACGGCACGCGCTGCCTCGAACGCATGGCCGAGGGCGGCTTCGACATCCTGCTGCTCGACCTCGTGCTGCCCGACACGGACGGCCTGCAAATCCTCGGCGAGCTCGCACGGCGCAATGACCCCACGCCCGTCGTGATGGTCACGGGTCACGGCCAAACCGATCTCGCCGTCCGCGCGCTTCGCGCCGGCGCAGCCGACTGCGTCGACAAAACCTCCCCGCAATTTCTCCAACTCGTCGACATCGTGAAGCGCGTGCAGGCGCGCCACGCCGAGGCCCGCGGCAAACGCCCATCGACCGCCGCCGTCGCGGGACGGCACACTATCGCGCTGATCGAGGGCTCCGCCGCGTTGCCGGGCAGCATCGGTGAATTCCTCGCGCGCCATGCTCCGCAGTTCGACCTGCAGGTCATCGCGACGACGAGCGAGCTGAACCACTTCCTCTCGATCGGCGCGCCCGCGAAAGCCGTCATCGTCGGTCCGACGCCGCACCAGAACAAACCGCTCGAAGTGCTGCGCCAGCTGCGTTCGCACACGACCGACATGCCGGTCATCGTCGTCTCCGCCCGCAACGACGGCGAAACGACGATCGCCGCGTTCAAACTCGGTGCGCAGGACTACATTCTGCAGAAGCCCGACTACCTCACGGAGGTCGTCTTCTCGCTCAACAGCATCCTGCGCCACGCCGAGGCCGAGCGGCAGAACACGCAGCTGCAAAAGGAACTGGAGACGCTCAACCGCTCGCTCGAAGCGCAGGTCATCGCCCGCACGCGCGAGTTGCAGGCACTGTCGCTCCGCCTCCTCCGCATCCAGGAAGACGAGCGCCGCGCCATCGCGCGCGAGTTGCACGACGAGATCGGGCAGTTGCTCACCGGGTTGAAACTCCAACTCGAGGCGGGCCTGAAAGCCGCGGGCGACGCGCCGCTGCGCGCGCATTTTGTCGAGGCCACGACGACCGCGAGCAGCCTGCTCGAGCACGTCCGCATGCTCACGCAGCAATACCGCCCGCGCGTGCTCGACGACCTCGGCCTTCAGCCCGCGATCGAGTGGCACCTCAAGCAGTTCACCAAGCAAACCGGCATCGAAGTCGACTTCGCCGCCGACTTGCCGGCCGCACGCCTGCCGGGTGAACTCGAGACGGTCGTCTACCGCATCGTGCAGGAATCCCTCACCAACGTCGCCCGCCACGCCCAAGCGAAACAAGCCGCCGTCGCCATCACGCACGACGAACGCCAGCTGATCGTCGAAATCTCCGACCGTGGCCGCGGCTTCGATCTCACCGCCGCGCTGGCCAAGACCGATTCGCTCGGCCTCGCCGGCTTGCGCGAGCGCGTGAACCTCGCAGGCGGCCGCATCGAGATGCAATCGACCGTCGGCGCCGGCACGCGCATCACCGCCGAGTTCCCCCTGCCCGTTTCGCCATCATGACCACCGTCATTCTCGCCGACGACCATGAGATCGTGCGCCGCGGCGTCCGCAGCGTGCTGCAAGCCGACGGACGTTTCCAAATCGTGGCCGAAGTGGCCGACGGCCTTTCCGCCGTCCAGCAAACGGAAAAGCTGAAGCCGAACGTCCTGTTCCTCGATCTTTCGCTGCCCCGCCTGCACGGCCTCGAGGCGCTGCGCCAGATCCGCATCTGCAGCCCGAACACGAAGGTGCTCGTGCTCTCGATGCACAACGACGAGCCCTACGTCATCGAGGCGCTACGCAGCGGCGCTTCGGCCTACATTCTGAAAGGCTCGGAATCCGAAGAGATCGTGAAGGCCACGCAAGAGGTGCTCGCCGGCCGGCGTTTCCTCAGCGCGCCGCTCACGGAGTGGGCGATCACGGCGCTCGCAGTGAAGACGCCGGACTCGAGCGATCCCTACAACACGCTCTCGCCGCGCGAACGCGAAGTGATGCAGCTCGCCGCCGAAGGACTCGGCGCGGCGGAGATCGCCGAGAAACTCTTCATCAGCGCGCGCACCGCCGAGACGCATCGCGCGAACCTGATGCGCAAGCTCAGCCTGCAAACGCAGACCGACCTCGTGCGCTACGCGATCCGCCGCGGGCTGATCCAAGCGTGAGCGAGGGCCGGGTGTCGCCGGCATCCCGAACGGCGACGGCCGCGACAGTCCTTGCCGCTCACTTTGCCGCGCGATGGTAGAGTCCGTCGAAGGACGTGGTCCAAGTCGCTCCGTCGTCCGAGGAAATCCCCCAGTGTTGCCGCACCGTGCCGTCGGGGTTCGGCGTGTAGGTGATGCGATTGAGCACGGTGCCGCCAGCGCGGCCGGGACTCGGGCCGCGAATCACCATACTGCCGTCGGCGGCGAGCCCGCCGTGGAGTTCGAGGATGCTGCCGTCGCTGCCGACCCAAAACTGCTGCCAGCATTTTTTCGCAGGGTTCCACGCATTGATGCTCTTGCCCGGATGACCGGGTGATTCCCAGTTCTCGAGCAGACCCCAGCCGCTGGCGATTTTCTCAACGCGACTGTGGCCGACCACCTTGCCGCTCTTCGCGGTGACGTCCCACTCCCCCACCCAGAAATCGAACTGCGCAGACTCCGTCGGCAAAGCGGACGGCGATGGCTGCTTCGTGACCGGGGCTTGGGCGAAGGAGAACGCGCACGAAACGAAACAGAACGCGAGGCCGGCCGATGAGAACTTCATCGCGGCAATTTGGCGGGGCGTGCGGCCGGGTCGACGCCGCGGCGTTGGGCCGCTGGATTTGCGCGACGAGAGAGCCCGACGAACAGGCGTGCAACGGACGGGGCGGCTTCACGGGCGAACGACCGCAAAAAAAGCGAGGCCGGACTCGCGTGAGCGGGCCCGGCCTCGGAGAGGTGCGGCGAATAGGTCGCGCTCAGAACTCGCGGCTCAGGCGAACATACCAGAAAGCGGGCTCCGCGGTGTTGATCGCGGGGTTATAGCCGAACTGGCTGGAAATGTAGAAGGGAGGATCGTCGTTGAGGACGTTGCGCACGCCGACGGTCATCTTGGTTTTCCACGGCGTCTGGTAGCTGACCTGCGGATTGATGCGCCATTGAGCTTTGGTGTCGGGCTCGGTGCCGGCACCCGTGAAAAGCTGCGCCGGATAGCCGCCGATGTAGTTGACGAAAACGGAGGCGGCCCAGTCGCCCTTCGACCAACCCAGCGTGGCGCTGCCGCGCCAGAGCGGGACGGAGTCGGTGCCGTCGATGTCGATGATGGTGGTGACACCGAGCGAGGAGATG
The DNA here is from genome assembly GCA_016217545.1 of Opitutia bacterium. NCBI lineage: Bacteria > Pseudomonadati > Verrucomicrobiota > Opitutia > Opitutia bacterium. Next base: position 36,736 of record JACRHT010000012.1, read on the forward strand.
GTCTCGCGTTCGAAGTTGCCCGTGTAGGTCGCGGTGAGGCCGGCCCGGAAATTGCCCCAGCCCTTCACGCTTCGGGAGTAGTTCACGCCGAAGTCCCAACCCTCGTTGATGATCTTGTTGGCGTTGAACCAATCCGTGGCGACGTAGTCGATGATGCCGACGCTGAAGCCGGCGGCGGCCTCGGCGGGAGTGAGCGCTTTGCGAACGACGCGGCCGGCGGGAAGAACGGTTTCGTTGGCGAGCGTGAAGGCCGCGGTGTCGCGCGTGATGAGGTTGGTCTGGTCGAACTTGAAGTAGCCGATGTCCAACGACAGGCCCTTGAGGAAACCGGAGGGGACTTCGAGCACGATGCCGGCGTAAGTGGTTTTCGTCTCCTCGGGCTGCAGATCGGGGTTGCCGCGGCCCACGGTCTTGAGCTGGCCGGAGGGTTGGTCGGGCCGGCGCGGGTCGAAGAGCTGGTTGCCGGTGAAGGAAACGCTGCCGGTCTGGTAAAGGAAGGCGAGGTCGGGCGCCTTGAAGGAGCCGGAGTAAGAGCCGCGCAGGAGCAGCCATTTGGTCGGGCGCCAGCCGAGGGCGACCTTCGGCTTCGTGGTGGTGCCGAAATCGGAGTATTCCTCCCAACGCGCGGCGAGTTGGAGTTCGAGTTGTTTGGCGAGGGGAACCTTGAGTTCGGCGTAGGCGGAAGTGACCTGGCGCTTGCCGCCGTAGCCGAAGCCTTCGGAGCCGCCGACGATGTTGCCCGTTTCGTTTTCGAGGGTGCGAACGTCGCTGAGGCTCTCCGCGCGATACTCGAGGCCCGCGGCCGCACCGAGCGGCCCCGCGGGGAGCTGGGCGATGTTGCCGCTGACGGAAACGTCGTAGAGGCCCGAGGTGAACTTGGTCTTCGTGGGATTGGTGCCCGAGTAGTAATCGGTGACGCGCGGATCTTCGGGGCCGAACGGATTGGCGTAGAGCATCTGGCCGCCGATGTTCAGACCCATGAGCGCTTCCTGGACGCGGCTGTCGAACGCGGTGCCGGGGGAGGAATTGTCGAACGAGCCTTGGGCAAACATGTAGGCGGCCTCCCACGTCCATTCGTTGGGCAGCGCGCCACCGAGGCCGAGCAGGTAGCGCGGATAATCAGAGGTCGTATCGACGATGCGCGGGCCCGCGTTCACGAGACGGAAGGTGCTGAGCTCGATCGCCTGCCCGCCGCTGCCAAAGTAGCGCGTGCCATAGGGATTGTAGGGATTGGCGGCGGGAACAACGAGGCGGTTGTTCGTGCCCGCACCCTTGTCGGTCGTGGTGAACGGCGACGGCGCGGAGAGATTGGTGGTCTCGATGCGCTTGAAGAAAATGTCGGCGAATCCGTAGAGGCGCTCGGTGAAATCGTGTTTCACGTAGACGCCGAAGCCGCGACTCTGGTTCTCGGGAAGCAAGGAGGAGTCCTGCTGGAAATTGTAGAAACCGGCGCCGGTGGCGCGCGACGTGGCGACAGCATCGGCGACGCGCGGATCGGTTGTCGGGTTGAGGAAAGTGCGCACCGTGGCAGTGCCGGGAATGAAGAAACGCGCGGGAAACGTGCTCGAGCTGCGCAAGTCGCCGCCGATGACGAGGCCCGTGGCCGGATCGGTCTCGACCTGGTTGGGCGAAGTCTTGTCGTGGCGCAGGTCGGCGTTGCTGGAGAACGAGAGGTCGCGGTTCATCAGCATGTTTCGGCGGGCGTAGTCGACGGTCATGACCACGCTGGTCTTCTCGGTCGCCGCTCCCGCGATGAGGAACGCCGTGACCTCCTGCGAATCGGTGCCGAAGGTGTTGCCGAACGACACGTCCATGCCGACGCCGGTGAACGAGCGCTTGAGCACGATGTTGAGCACGCCGGCGACCGCGTCGGAGCCGTAGATGGCAGACGCGCCGTCCTTGAGGATTTCGATGCTCTCGATCGCCGCGGTCGGAATCTGGCGCAGGTCGATGACGGATTGAAAGCCGTTGAACGCGCCCGCGCCGGAAGGCACCGCGCGGCGGCCGTTGATCAGGACGAGCGTGTTGTTGTTGCCGAGGCCGCGGAAATTGACGGTCGACGTGCCGGAAGCGAAGCCGGTGCCGGAGCCTTCGGGCGAGATCGTGCCGGCGGTGTTGAACGGCATCGCGCGCATGGCGTCCTCGACGTTCGTGAAGCCGGTGTTCTGCAGGTCAGCCTGCGTGATGCGGACGACCGGACTCGGCGTCTCGGCGTCGACACGTTTGATGCGGGAGCCGACGACCGAGAACTCCTCGAGTCGCAGCGTCTTGTCCGTTTCGGTCGGCTTGGTGGTTTGGGCCCACGCCAGTTGCGGCGCGACAGAGGCCAGGAGCGCAGCGACAAGGACGTGCGCGCTCCGCAGGGACATGCGGTTTGGTTTCATGTGTTGTGCTTGGTTGTGGCCGGATCGGGGCTGAAACGCTTCCGGCGGCGCGCACGACACTTGACCGGGCCGCCCGACACAACGGGACCGCGTCGGAGCGCGACCAACGTCTCGTGGGACGCCAAAAAAGCCGCCCGAGTCTCAGGCGGCTGCGACCAGTCGCACGCGCGGGCGCGCTAAAGCGACGCGCGGAGCGCCGGCATGTAGGTGCGGCTGACCTTGAGCTTCGTGCCGTCGTTCAGCTCGACCTGATATTCGCCGTATTGAGTCGGCGTGACTTTGCGCACGTGGGCGAGATTGACCGCCGTCGAGCGGTGAATGCGCACGAAGTTCCGCGGCTCGAGTTTCTCCATCAGATGCAGCATCGTCATGCGCACGAGGCGGGATTTGTCGTTCAGGTGAATCTTCACGTAGTCGCCCACGGTCTCCACCCAGCGAATGTCCGCCGGCGCGCACACGTGGATCTCGCCATCGGAGCGGAAAAGCAGGCGGCCGTCGCGGTCGGTGTCGCCGTCGGCCGGCGACGACGCCGGTCTCGCGGCGGCGAGCGGCGCGGGCGCGACACCGGTCGCGGCGCGGAGCTTCTGGATTTGCTGCATGATGCCGTCGATATGCTCCCAGATCTTCTGGTGTTCGCCGCCGCGGACGACCGCCTTGGCGCGCTGCAACGTGTCGGCGAGCCGCTTGCGCGTGAAGGGTTTTGAAACGTAGTCCACGGCGCCGACGTCGAACGCGCGCAACGCATACTCGCCGTAGGCGGTGACGAACACGACATGCGGACGCGGGCCGGCATCGAGCTCCTTCAGCACGTCGAAGCCGGTGAGCCCGGGCATTTGCACATCCAGAAACAACAGGTCGGGGGCGCACTCGCGGACCGCACGGAGCGCCTGGTCGCCATCGGAGCAGCAGGCCACTACTTCGATTTCCTGATCGGCCCGGAGCAAGCGTGCGAGATCCTCGCGCGCGAGCGGCTCGTCGTCGACGATGACAGTCTTGATTCGGTTCATGGTGGGGCGGAGTGGAAGGGCAAGGCGATGTCGGCGACGACGCCGCCCGGAACGTTCGCGAGCGTGAGCCGCGCGGAGCCATCGAACAGCATGGTGAGACGCGCGCGGGTGTTGCGCAGCCCGATGCCGCCGCTACCGTCCGAGGGCGCGGCGGCGGGGAGCGACGGGCCCTCGTTGAACAGCTCGAGGCGCAACTGCCCGCCGTCCCGCCAGACGCGGAGCCGCATGATCCGCGCGCTGACCTGCCGCGAGAAGCCGTGCTTCATCGCGTTTTCCACGAGTGGTTGCAGCAGCAAGCTCGGCAAAAGCGCGTGGCGACACGCGGGCTCGATCTCGAAGCTGACCTGGAGCCGATCCTGAAAACGGATTCGCTCGATCGCGAAGTAGTGTTCGAGAAACTCGAGTTCGCGCTCGAGCGTGACCAATTGGTCCTGTTTGTGGTCGAGCGCGCGACGCAGCAGCTCGGCGAGTTGCGCGAGTGCGTCCTCGGCGGCCACGGTGTCGCCGCGGCGAATGAGCGCCGTGACGGAGTTGAGGGCGTTGAAGAGGAAGTGCGGATGGAGCTGCATCTTCAGCGCGTCGAGATTCGCCCGGAGGAGACGCGCCTCGAGCTCGGCCTTGGCGACCTTGAGGTCGGCCGCCTCGCGCTGTCCCGCGCGCCATCCGAGGTAGAATTCCACGGCGTAGGCGGGCACCACGATCGCGCTGTAAATCAGCGCGGGCGGCAGCAGTTCGGAAGCGCTCCAGAAATCCTGGGCGACGACGCCGAAGTAAGACCAAGGCAGGCTGTTCGCGACCAGCCCGAGACTCACCGACAATGCGAACTGGCCCACGCCGGCCAGCAGCGCCGCGACGAGATGAGCGGGAAGAATCTGCCACCACGCCATGCGGTCGAACGCCAGCACGCGGCGCAGCGCGAGGACGCCGGGAAGCAGGAGCCACCACAGTCCCCAATTGCCGTAGCGATACAGCCAAGTCGCGCGGAAGCTCGCTTCCGCGCCAGCCGCCAAGTGGACCTGCCAGACATCGAAGGCGACGGCGCCGACGCCGAACAGAGCAAGGCTCCACCAAACCGTGTTCAGGCTTCGCACCCACGACGACGATGGGCGAGGAACGTTCGGGTTCATGGTGTGCGCGCCAGAGGTTTCAGGTCGAGAGCGGCAAACGGATGCACGCCCGAGACATCAGCTTTCCAGCCCTCGACGCGCGGACCGATCACGAACGAGCGACGATATCCCACGACCGGCGTGCACGGCATGTCAGCGAGCAGCTCTTGCTCGACAGCACGCATCGCCGCTCGCCGCTCCTCGCCTTGCCGCTCAAGCGCCTGCTCGACCTGACGTTGTTGCCCGGTCGTGAGGTGCAGTCGATAAGCACGCGGCAACGAATCCAGCGGCGCCGCGGCGAACAGCGACGATTCGCCGCGGTCGAGAGTCCAGTAGTAGTGCATGATATCGAACTCGCCGCGCGCGAGCCGCGCGGTGATCTCACCGACGGAAAGCGGGATGACGTAGACCGTGATGCCGAGGCGAGCGCGCCACTGGTCCGCACAATGAAAGGCGATGGGATTCGGTTGGCGCGAGCGCACCAACGGCAGTTTCAACACCGGCAGACCGCGGCCGTCCGGATACCCGGCTTCGGCCAGCAATCGTTTCGCCTCGGCAAGGTCCTCCACGATCGTGCGCTCCGGCGATTCGTCCGCCCGGATCGGCATGCAGGAAAAAATGGCCGCGCCGCTATCGCCCGCCAGCGAACGAGCGAGCGCTTCGCGATCCAACGCCAGCGAGAGTGCGCGGCGCACGCGCGGATCGTTCAGCGGCCGTCGCTCGACGTTGAAGTGCAGGAGCGAGACCGCGTTGGTTCTTTCCGTGAACACCGACGGCATTCCCGCGCGCTGCATGAGCACGGCGTCGCCGAGATCGGCTCCACCGGACGCCACGATCGGCGAGAAATAGCTCGGCCCGTCAGCGCGCGACAGATGCACGCGCTCGAGACGGACGCCTGCCGCCGCACGATAGCGGGGATTGCGTTCGAGCGCCCAAGTGTCGACGCCAGCCTCGGCCAGGCGGAACGCACCGTTGGTCACCAACTCGGTCGGAGCGCGACGGTAACTCTCCGAGGCGATCTGGTCGGGGCTCGAGCGATGGAGCGGAATCCACGCGGCCCCCGCGATCGCGAAGACGATTCCCGGCACGGGCTGCGGCAGCGAAAGCACGAGCGTGTGCACGTCCGGCGCGCTCACGATGTCCGTCACCTTCGCCAACGAGCCCTCGGCCCGCGATGGCTGAAGCTGCTGCGTCAGCGGGTGCGGGTAGCCGGTCTCCTCCATCCATCGCAACGTGCGCAGGAAATCTTCGGCGGTCACGACGTCGCCGTTGCTCCAAACCATTCCGGACCGGAGGTGCAGCACGACGCGCCGTCCGTCCGGAGAAACTTCCCACGCTTCGGCAGCCGCCGGTCGGATCTGGCCGTCGTCCCCCACTCCGAGCAATGGATCCCACAGCGCATCGATGATCCGCTGGCCAAGCGCCGCTCCATCGCGCCTCACGCGCGGATCGATCGAGAGCCGGGAAGCCGCGTGCACGACTCGCAGCTCGCCGGGTCGCGCCGCGGGTGGCGGCCGGTGCCACGCCACCAATCCGGTCGCCACCGCGCCGAGCAGCAGGACGAGAAGCGTCGACAGCGCGATTTTCATGGAGTGACGAACGGTGGCAGCATGCGGGAAGGCCCTTGGTTTGCCAGCGGAACCCCGCGGTGCAACGGCGCCTCGACCAGCGCGCCCGGATGCCACCCGGAGCACCGTGAAAACGCGACGGACTGCGGATAGGTGCGACGAATCGCAGGCACGGCTGGCCGCGCCGGCCGGCGCCGGCAGCGGAGAATTCACGCGCCGGCGGCGTGGCCGGTCGCAGCGGAAGTCGCAGCCTCGCGTGCGGCGACGAAAAAAAGACGGCTCCGCGCGAGCGCGGAGCCGTCGGGGGAACCGGGGGAATTCCCCCGGGAATCAGAATTGCTTGCGGAGCTGCAGATACACGAAGCGCCCAACGTTGTTGTGCGTGCGTGTATCGTAGCTGTCGTTGAACGCGCCCGCGGCGAACGGCGCGAGCTTGTCGAAGACGTTCGTGGCACCGAGCGTGACGGTCAGGTCCTTGAGGAACAGGTTCTCGCTCTCGAAGGCGTAGCTGGTCTGGAGGTCGACAGTCTCCCACGCAGAGATGGTGCGGATGCCGCCAATCTTGGGTTGGGAAACGTCGGCGAGGAACGCGGCGAAGGCCGGATCGGACTTCGGCGTGCCGGCTTTGTAGAACGCGAGCATCTTCGGGGAGAGAACGAACAGCGGGTCGTCCTGATACGAACCGATGTAGTTGAACGTGACGTTGGAGGTCCACTGCTTCCACTGCCAGTTCACGCCGAAGTTGCCTTTCCACTTCGGAATCGAGCCGGGCGAAATCGGATCGCCGACGGTGCTGACGAATTTGCCGAGGTAGCTCTCGCTCGGGAGGCCGGGACCGGCGTTTTGGTCGAACTTGACCATCTGGTTCGCCGCGGCGGTGAATTTGAAGCGGCCCCAGTCCTGCGTGTTGTAGGCGTAGGTGACCGTGTATTCCAAGCCCTGCACTTTGCGGGAGCCGATGTTGAGGAAGTCCGAGAGGACGGCGCCGCGGATGCCCGGCGTGGCGGCGAAGCTGCCGTTGCTGTTGAGGCGACCGTTGGCGCTGCGGCGGATGAGGCTGGCGAAGGGCGCGTTCGGGTTGATCGTGGCGGCGTTGCCGGGGACGAAGCCGGAACCTTGACCGGCCGCGTTGGCGGCGAGGATGGCCTTGGCGTTGTTGGCCACGATGCCGGAGACGTCGATCGCGTAGAAGTCCACCGAGAAGCTGAGGTTCTTCACGAGGCCCTTCGGCGTGCCGACGAGGCCGAGCGAGACGGCCTTGGATTCGGTGGGCTTCAGATCTGAGTTCGGGCGAATGACGATGGTGGTCTGCGCCGTGTAGGGGAAGCCGAGCGGGTCCACCAACGTGGGATTACTTTGGCCGGCGCTGCCGAAAACGGAACCGGCACCGGGAGCGATGAAGCCCTTGCTCCAGCTGGCGCGCACGAGATAGTCCTTCGTCGGGGCCCAATGGACGTTCACGCTCGGGTTGGTCTTCTTGAAGGTGCGGCTCGACACACCGTCACCGATTTTCTGCGACTCATTGCGCGCGGTGGCGCCGATCGTGAGGCTGTTGACGAAGGCGATATTCTGCGCCTCGCCGATGACCGGAACCTTCAGCTCGGCGAAGAGTGAGCGGCTCTCCGACTGGGTGAAGGAATCCTCGTTGGAGTTCAGGCCGAGCACGCTACCGGAGGCGTAGAGATCGTCGGCGTCGCTGTAGTTCTTGTTCCGGTAGGTTTCGTAACCGGAGGCGAAGCCGAGGTCGCCGGCGGGCAATTCGATGACCGAGCCGGAGACGCGGAAATCGTAGAAGCGATTCCGGATCGGCGACATGATGCGCGCCTTGATCTCGGAGGCCTTGAGGGCCTTGGCGTTGTCCCACGTATAGGTGGTGCCGCCGATGGTGGCGGAACCCTTGGAGAAGGCGGGCGCGAAGGGATTGAAGCGGCCGGCCGAAACTTCGGCGTCCAGCAGCGGGAGCGAGGGCACGCCGGCGTCGAGCTGTTCGTAGTCCTCGCGCTCGATCGTCATGGCCGCTTCCCAGCGCCACTTGTCGTTGATCTGGCCGCGAAGGCCCGCGATCCAGCGGTAGTCGGTGTAGGTCTGCTCGTTGGTGCGGTTGCCGAGCTCGATGGAGCGATAGCGGAAGAAATCGCCGTTCGCGGGATTGAGGATGCCCTGATTATAGGGGCCGAACGACGTCAGGCTGCCGACGGCGGGACCGGCGGGATCCTCATCGAGCGCGAAGGGCGCAGGCGCGAGACCGTTCAGCGTTTTGAGGCGCGAGTAGAGGAAATTGCCGAAGAGCGTGAGCTTGTCGCCCGCGATGGCGTGCTCGAAATTGACCATGAAGGAATTGCGGTCCTGGCCGGGCGCGGAGGGCGAATACTGGCGGAAGTTGAACAGTTGGTTCGAGCTGAAGCCATTCGTGTCCATGTCGATGTAGTCCGCGGCAGTCGGCGTCGCGTTGGCCGGGAAATTCGGGCGGAGAATCTTCGGCGCGCCGCTGAGGGAGATGACTCCCGGATAGGTCGGTGAACCGCCATTGGTGCCGCCGAGCGGACGGTTGTCGGAGGCGGCGCTGTTCGGGCGCTCTGACGCGTAGATCGTGCGGTTGTGGAACATCGAGCCGGTGACGACCACCGAAGTCTTGTCGTTCGAGACGCCGGTGGCGAAGGAGACTTGATAGGTCTCGCGGCCACCCGGAGAGCGCGTGGCGCCGCCGACGGACACGTCCAGCGTCGAACCGTTGTAGCTCTTCTTGAGGATCACGTTCACGGCGCCACCGATAGCGGAGGAACCGTAGATGACGCCCGCACCGTCGCGGAGCACTTCGATGCGCTCAACCGCCTCGATGGGGAGCAGCTGGATGTTCGAGAATTGAAGGGTCACGCGGCCGTTGATGAGCACGAGCGTCTGACCCGCACCGAGGCCGCGCAGGCTGACCGAGGTCGCGCCGCTGCCGCCGTTGGAGTCGTTCTCCGTCGGGCCGGGATTGCCGATGAATGACGGAAGACTGCGCAGCGCCTGGATGGGCGTGAACGCGCCGGTCGCGCGGATTTCGTTTTCCGTAAAGACCGCAACCGGGCCGACCGGCTCGGCGCTGGCTTGAGGAATGAACGAACCGGTCACCACGAACTTATCGAGCTTCAGCGGTTGCTCGTCTTTCTTTTCAGGAGCGGCAGTGTTCGTCTGAGCGAGCGCCAGCACGGGACTCGCCAGCAATGCGAGCACGCGCAACGCAAGAATGCGCGCGCGAGCCGCATGCGGATTGCATGGGTGGGATTTCATTGTGTGTAGTGTAGGTTGCGCGCCCGACACGGGCCGTGCGCCGCGCCAGTTCCGCGTCAACCCCACACTCGCGCAACGCGTCGGCGACCACGCGTCCCGACCTGCGCCAAGGCGTCCGCCCTCCCCACGCACGCCGCTCGGATTCAGAGGTAGCCGAGGCGTTGGAAAAGCTCGGCGCGATAGACGCGGCTCACGCGCAGCCGCGTGTCGTCACGCAGCTCCACTTCGTAATCTCCCGCCACGAGATGCTCGACGCGGCGCACCCAGGCGGTGTTGGCGACGGTCGACTTGTGCACGCGCACGAAGGGTCCGCCGGGGATCCGCTCGATGAATTTCCGGATCGATTCCCGGACGATCACGGAGTGGCCGGCGAGGTAGATCTTCAAGTAATCGCCTTGCGCTTCGACCCACCGGATCTCCGCCACGGGCAGCACATGGATTTCCCCGCCAGAGCGAAAAAGCAGTTTTTCCGTCGGCGGCGCGGGCTCGCGCGCGGGAGCGGGTGCGGGCGCAGGCGTTTGTTGCAACCGATCCAACAAGGCTTCGACGTGCTGATCCAGCGCCGCGAGCCGGCCAGTGCGCAGCCGATGCTTCACGCGCTCGATCATCTCGGCGAAACGCTCATCGGTGAACGGTTTCATCAGGTAATCGATCGCGGCGACGTCGAACGCCGGACGCGCGTAGCTTTCGAACGCCGTCACGAAAACCACGGCGGGCCGCTCGGCCGGCGGCATCGCCTGCAACATCTCCATGCCGCTCATGCCGGGCATCTCCACGTCGAGAAACGCCAGTTCCGGCTTCAGCTCCCGCATGAGGCGACGCGCGTCTTTCGCGTTCTCCGCCTCTCCCACCACCTCAAATTCCGGGTGCGCGCGGAGGAGCCCGGCCACCCCTTCGCGCGCGAGCGGTTCATCGTCCACCAGCAAGGTTCTGATCTTCATGTTTGGTTGCCTGAAATGACAAAAGGCAGTTCGACGCGGGCGACGAAAAGACCGTCCCGCTTCTCCACGACACATCGCGCCTCCGCGCCATAGCCCTGCTCCAGTCGGCGCCACGTGAGTCGCAATCCGGCCCCGGTGCCCGGCGGGCGCTCGCTTTCTTCGTCAGCGAGCGGATTCTGAACCTCCAACACAAGCCGCGCACCTTCCCGTCGCGCGGTGACTTTGACCAACCCTCCGGCGGCGCGGCGCGCGGCGCCATGTTTGACGGCATTCTCGACCAGCGGCTGCAGGATGAGGGAGGGGACGATCGCGCGGCGGCAGTCGTCGGGCAGGCGGAGCTCCGTCGCCAACCGCGCCCCGAACCGCACGCGCTCGATCCCCAAGTAATCGCGCGCAAAATCGAATTCGGCATCAAGCGTCCCCTCCAGGCGCGTGCCGCCCTCGACCAAGCGCCGGTGCAAATCGCCGAGTTGCCCGAGCATTCGCACCGCCTCCGTGTTGCGCCCGCAGCGCACGAGCGTCGCGACGGCATTCAGGGCGTTGAAGAGGAAGTGCGGTTTGACCTGCTGCCGCAGCACATGCAACTCGGACTCGGCCAGTTGCTGGCGGAGCCGCGCCTCGGCGATCTCCCGCGCTTGCAGATTGCGATACACCTCGACCATCACGTAGGCGAACACGACGCAGAAGTAGAGCAACGGATCGATCACATCGCGCGAGCTGACGCGCGCCAGCACCAGGTCCACGGTGCGCTGTGCGGGCGGGACGGAGTAAACCGAGAACATCAGGGGCACTCGCACTAGCACGAACAAGACGGAGAAGAGCACCGCGCCCGACAGGTGCAGGAGCAGATGCAAGTAGCGCTTCGGTCCGGAAATCGGATACCGCAGCAACAGCCACAGAATCGCCGGCGTCATCAGCGCCCAATACACGATCCTCAACACCTGCTGCGCCATCGCCCAATTCCAAGGCGAGGTCCACGGCGCATCTTCCACGTCGACCGCAGCCTGCAGAAGCAGCACCACGCAGCCGCAAGTCCACACCGCCAGCAGCGGAGTGAGGCACGAAGGGAGGCGACGTGAAGGCGACAAGCGACATCGGCCAAAGTGATACCGCCGGTTCGCTGCAAGTCGCGAATTGCGGCCCCGAAAAGGGATACGGCTTGGCGCAATCGAGAACGCCTTGGCGCAGCCAGCCGGCGCTCCAAAACGAAAACGGCGCCCCGCGAGGAGCGCCGTAAAATGCATCGAGCAGCAGCTCGCGCGATAACCTCAGACCTTCGGGCCGCCTTGCGCGTAGTAGCGCGCGCGGAGGCGCAGGCCGTTGAGGCGGATGAAGCCGGTGGCGTCGCTCTGGTTATACCACGACTTCACGCCTTCCATCGAAGCGACCTTCATGTCGTAGAGGGAATACTTCGATTTGCGGCCGCAGGTGATGATGTTGCCCTTGTAGAGCTTCAGGCGAACGGTGCCGCTGACGTGCTTCTGCGACTCGTCGATGAGGGCCTGCAGCGCCTCGCGTTCGGGGGCGAACCAGAAGCCGTAGTAGACGAGCTCGGCGTATTTCGGCACGAGCGAGTCACGGAGGTGCATGACCTCGCGGTCCATCGTGAGCGACTCCACCTGGCGGTGGCCCTGCATGAGGATGGTGCCGCCCGGGGTCTCGTAGACGCCGCGGGACTTCATGCCGACGAAGCGATTTTCAACGAGGTCGACGCGGCCGATGCCGTGCTTACCGCCGAGCTTGTTGAGGGTCTTGAGGACGCCGGCGGGCGTCATCTTCTTGCCGTTCACGGCGACGCAGTTGCCCTTTTCGAATTCGAGTTCGACGTATTCGGCCTTGTTCGGGGCGTCCTCGGGCGAGACGGAGAGCTTGAACATGCCCTTGTTCTCCTTGGTCGTCGGATCCCACCACGGATCCTCGAGGATGCCGGCTTCGTAGGAGATGTGGAGAAGGTTGCGGTCCATCGAATACGGCTTCTTGAGCGAGGCCTCGACGGGGATCTTGTTCGCCACGCAATACTCGATCATCTCGGCGCGGCCGGGAAATTGGTCGCGGAACTTGTCGATCTTCCACGGCGCGACGATTTGCAGGTGCGGTGCGAGCGCCATGTAGGTGAGCTCGAAGCGGCACTGGTCGTTGCCCTTGCCCGTGGCGCCGTGGGCGACGGTGTCGGCCTTTTCCTTCTTCGCGATCTCGAGCTGGGCCTTGGCGATGAGCGGGCGCGCGATCGAGGTGCCGAGGTAGTATTGGCTCTCGTAGATCGCGTTGGCGCGGATCATCGGGTAGATGAAGTCGCTCGCGAACTCCTCCACGAGGTCGAGAGTGTAGTGCTTGGACGCGCCGGTCTTCTTCGCCTTGGCGGGCAAGCCTCGCAGCTCCTCTTCCTGTCCGATGTCGGCTGCGAACGTGACGATTTCGGCGTCGTAGGTTTCGCGGAGCCACTTGACGATGACGGAGGTGTCGAGACCTCCCGAGTAAGCGAGCACGATCTTCATGGTAGAGCGGCCATTTTGAGACCGGGCGGACCGCGCTCGCAAAAGAAAAATGGGTCAAAAACGGGCGGTGCTTTTCACGGGGCTTTCACCCTTGGCGGCTCGCGAACCACAGCGACGCGCAGCATGGTGTGGGCAACCCAAAAGACCTGTCATGAACCCGCTCTCCCCCGTCCGTTCCCGCCGTGCCGCTCGCGGCTTCACGCTCGTCGAGATCATGATCGTCGTCGTCATCATCGGCCTGCTCGCCGCGCTCGCCATCCCCGCGATGCAGCGCGTGCAACGCGCCGCGCAAAACGCCCGCGTCGCGAGCGATTTTCGCGTGTTCTCCCAAGCCTTCGAAACCTACGCGCTGCAAAACGGGTTCTGGCCGAACAATGCCGGCAGCGGCGTCGTGCCCACGGCGCCCGTCTCGATGGCGGGCGATTTCAAGACGGACGTCTGGCAGGCCGTGACGCCGCTCGGCGGACGTTGGAACTGGGATCGGAACATGTCGGGCGTGAGTGCGGGCATCTCGATCGCCGGCATGACTTGCACCGACGAACAGCTCGAGGAAATCGACGCCAAGCTCGACGATGGCAACCTGGGCACGGGACGTTTCCAAAAGACGCAGTCGAACCGCGTCACGTTGATTCTCGAGCAGTGAACGCGTAGGCGCCGGTCTTCGACCGGCCTCGCTCCGCCAGCATTCGCGGCTCTGTGGCGCGAAAGTGAATTCACCTTGGCCGGTCGAAGACCGGCGCTACTCCCACCCTACTTGGTTTGTGCCAGCGTGGCCATGATGGCCTTCTGCATGTGGAGGCGATTCTCGGCTTGGTCGAAAATGACCGAGGCCGAGCTATCGAGGATTTCCTGCGTGACCTCCTGTCCGGCGTGGGCCGGAAGGCAGTGCATGAAGAGCGCGCCGGGTTTCGCCGCCGCCATCAAGTCGCGCGTGACGGCAAACGGCGTCATCACGCGGATGCGTTCGGCGGTTTCCTCCTCCTTGCCCATGCTGACCCACACGTCGGTGTAGACGACATCGGCGTCCTTCACGGCCGCGTAGGCATCGGTGGTGAACTCGTAGCCGTTGGCGAAACCTTCCCTGGCGAGCAGTCGGTTGAACTCGGGCGCCGCGTCGAAGCCGGCCGGGCCTGCGAGCGAGATCTTCATGCCGGCGAGGTTCGCGCCCATGATCCACGAGTTCGCGACGTTGCAGCCGCGATCGCCGACGAACGCGATCTTGCGCCCACGCAACGCTTCGAGCGGATCGCCGCCTTTGCTCCAGCGTTCGCTTAACGTGAACAGATCCGCGAAAATCTGGCAGGGATGCAGCAGATCGGTCAGCGCATTGATGACCGGGATCGTGCCCTCGGTGGCGAGTTCCTCCACCTCGGCCTGTTCAAAGGTGCGGACGACGAGGCCGTGGACGAAGCGCGAGAGGACCTTCGCGGTGTCCGCGACCGTCTCGCCGCGGCCGAGCTGGATGTCATTGCGGTTGAGGAAGAGCGGATTGCCGCCGAGCTCGTGGATGCCGACCTCGAAGGAGACGCGCGTGCGCGTGCTGCTCTTCGAAAAAATCATCGCCCACGTCTGGCCGGCGAGCGGCTTCTCGTGCGAGCCCCGGTCGCGCTTGAGACGCGCCGCCAGACCGAAAATCTGGGCGATTTCGGAGCGGGTGAAGTCGGTCTCTTTGAGAAAGTGCCTCATGGGAAACCGGGGAAATTAGGATTCGGCACCTCGCCCGGCGAGAGCGAATTCTGGCCTAAATCCGGACTTTCCCCGCGAGCGATCGCGACGCTCAACCCGCTTTTTTCACCAGCGCGCCACGGATGATGTCGGTCGCGAGCGTGAGGTGCTCGGCAGTCGCAATGAGCGGCGGGAGCAGGCGGATCGTGTTCAGACCCGCGATCGGGCAAAGCAGGCCGCCGTCGCGCAGGAGCGGGAGGTAAGGCGCGGGATCTCCGGTGAGGCGCAAGCCGAGCATGTAGCCGCGGCCGCTGACGCCGAGGACCTGCTGCGGAAATTCGACGGCGAGCTGCTCGAGCTGGGCTTTCCACGCCGCACCGTTGGCGGCGACTTTGGCGATCAGGTTTTCGCGTTCGAGCACTTCGAAAACCGCGAGCGACGCAGCGCAGGCGAGCGGCGAACCGCCGAACGTCGTGCCGTGCGAACCGGGCGTGAAGAGCTCGGCATGTTTCTCCGCGGCCCAGATCGCGCCCATCGGGTAGCCGTTGGCGATGCCCTTGGCCATGCCGATGACGTCGGCGCGGACGCCGGAATGTTGAAATGCGTAGAAGGCGCCGGTGCGCCCGAAGCCGCACTGCACCTCGTCGAGCATGAGGAGCACGTTGTGCTTGTCGCAGAGCTGGCGCAGGCCCCAGAGGAACTCGTCGGTGCACATCGTGACGCCGCCCTCGCCTTGCACCGTTTCGATCATGATCGCGGCCGTCTGATCGTCGATCAGGTCGGCGAAGCTTTGCACATTGTTGATCTCGCCGGCGGCGAAGCCGGGCACGAGCGGGCGGAATCCTTTTTGGATCTTCTCCTGCGGCGTCGCGCTCATGCCGCCGTAGGTGCGGCCGTGGAACGCGTTCTTCGCGACGAGAATCTTGTAGCACTTGCCCTCTTCGCCGGACTTCCGGATGCCGTGGAGGCGAGAGAGCTTGATCATCGCCTCGTTGGCCTCGGTGCCGGAGTTGCAGAGGTAGACGCGGCCCGGACCGGCTTGCTGAACAATGCGGCGCGCGAGTTCGCCGTAGTTCGGGTTGCGGTAGAGGTTCGAGCAGTGGATGAGTTCGCCGGCCTGGCGGCGGATGGCCTCGACCCAGACAGGATGGCAGTGGCCGAGCGCGTTGACGGCGATGCCCGAGGCGAAATCGAGATACTTCTTGCCGGTGTCGTCCCACGCCCAGACGCCCTCTCCTCGCACGAGCGTGAGCGGGGACTTGGCGTAGTTTTTCATCACATACGCGTCGTAAAGCTCAGCGGCGTTGGTGCGGACGATGGAGGGCTGGTTCATGAGAAAACGAAATTCAGGCGAGCGCGCGCGGCGGCGCACTCCCAAAATCGGGCCCGACCGTATCAGCCGTGCACAATTTCCGTGCCCACGCCCTTGTCGGTGAAGATTTCGAGCAAGAGGCTGTGCGGCATGCGACCGTCGACGAAGTGGACGCGTTGCACGCCTTCCTGGAGCGCGCGGACGGCGCTGGCGACTTTCGGGCGCATGCCCTTGTCGATGACGCCCTTCTTTTTCAGGCCGTCGACGTCGCTGACTTTCAGCGTGGAGATGAGCGACGCGGGATTCTTCGGGTCGGAAAGCAGGCCGGGCACGTCGCTCATGTAGACGAGGCGGCGGGCGCGGAGCGCGGAGGCCACGCGGCCGGCGGCGGTGTCGGCGTTGATGTTGTAGGGCTTGCCGTCGAGGCCTTCGGCGACCGGGGAGATGATCGGCATGAAGCCGTCGGCGATCTCCTTTTTCACGAGCTTCACCTTCACTTCGGTGACGTCGCCAACGTAGCCGAGATCGCAGGGATTGCCGTCGTCGTCGACCGTGAGCTTCTGGCAAACAAGGACGCTGTCGCCGGGCAGGCCCTTCGGGCGGGCCTTCACGGTGACGAGCGTGTCGCAGACGTCCTTGTTCACGATCTCGTCGAGGGTCTTCTTGACGATGGCGATCGTGGCTTCGTCGGTGACGCGGAGGCCGTTGATGAAATTCGCCTTCAGGCCGGAGGCGTCCATGGCCTTCGAGATGGCTTTGCCGCCGCCGTGCACGACGACGACGTTGATGCCGACCGCCGCGAGGAACGCGAGATCACCGGCGACGCGGAGTCGCACGGTCGGGTCCGGATCGTCCATGAAGCTGCCGCCGTATTTGACGACGAACGTCGAGCCGCGGAAATCCTGGATGTAAGGCAGCGCCTCAAGGAGGACGCGGGCCTTGGCGATGTATGCTTGAACGTCCATCGAAAGCGGGGCGCCGGCGACGCGGGCGTCAGAGATTCTCGTGCACGACCTTCGCGGGCGGCATGCCGTTGAAGTAGGTCGCGCTCGCGTGGCTGTAGGCGCCGATGTTGACGCTGTAGACGAGATCGCCGCGCTCGAGGTCGGGCAGATTCTCGGCCATCGAGACGACATCGAGCGCGTCGCAGGTCGGGCCGAAGACGGCGCTGAGCGAAGTCGGGCCTTTCTTGAAGGCCTTCACGGGATACTTGCAGTGGTCGAAGATGACGCCCGAGTAAGTGTGATAGACGCCGTCGTTGATGTAGTAGCTCGTCTTGCCGTCGCGCACGGCCTTGCCGATGACGGAGGCGACCGACGTGCCGGAGACGGCGGCCAGGAAGCGGCCGGGCTCGGCGAGGACTTGGATGTCCTTCGGGAAGAGGCGCTCGAGTTCGGTGTTGATGACCTTCGCCAACTCGGGGAACGGGCGGACGGACTCGTCGTAGGGCGCGGGGAAACCGCCGCCGATATCGATGAGGTTCATCTTCGCGTAGCCGCGTTCGCGGGCTTCCTGGAAGATGTTCGCCGTGAGCTGGAGCGCCTGGACGTAGTTCTCGAAATTGGTCGTCTGGCTGCCGACGTGGAAGCTGATGCCTTCGACGGTGAGGCCGACGCGGTCGGCTTCGAGGATGAGGTCGACGGCTTCACCAGGATGCGCGCCGAATTTCGAGGAGAGTTCGACCATGGCGCCGGTGTTCGGGACCTTCAGGCGAAGGGCGAGGCCGGCGTTGGGCGCGTGCTTCTTGATCTTGTGGATCTCTTCGCGGTTATCGAAGGTGACGAGCGGCTTGTATTTGTTGAGCTGCTCGAGCGTGTCGGTCGGCTTCGTCGGATTGGCGTAGATGATCTTGTCCCAGATCCACTGCTGGCGCTGCTTCGCCGGCATCTTTTTGATGTTCTGGTAGACGATCATGAACTCCGGCATCGAGGCGACGTCGAAGCTCGCGCCCTCTTCGAAGAGGGTGCGAACGATCATCGGATCCGGGTTCGCCTTTACGGCGTAGTAGACCTGCACGCGCGGCAGGTGCTTGCGAAACTCCCGGTAGGCTTTGCGGAGGGCATCGTGGTCGATGATGAACAGCGGAGTGCCGTGCTGCTTGGCCAGTTTTTGGAGCCGGGAGTTCGTGATCATGGCGGCGTGGAACTCGTCGTTAGCCAGCGTCGGTGACGAGGAAGTTCTTGAACTGCCACGGATCCTTCGTGTCGAGGTCGGGCTTGTTGTATTTGGCGAACGTGGTGTCGCGGCCCTTGAGCGGAGTCCAGTCGTAGGCTTGGGAGATCCACTTGCCGAGGTAGGGCTTCGAGATCTTGAGGACGTAGTCGTGCGGCATCTGGTCGGGGACGACGACGCCTTCGTCGGGGTTCTCGATCATCCACATCGTCGCGGCGACGACAGAGATGGCGACCTGCATGGTGGTGGCGTTCTGGTGCGGGACCAGGCGGCGAGACTCCTGAATGCTGAGGTCGGAACCAACCCACCAGGAGTTGTATTCGTGGCCCATGATGAGCGCGCCGAGCACGTCCGCACCGTCCGTGATCTCGTCGTTCATGATGCGCTGATTTTCGTTCAGCTTGTAGTTGTAGCCGCGCATCTCGTTCAGCGAAGCGATGGCTTCGTCGCACGGGCAGTAGGCGTAGTGCATCGTCGGGCGGTAGACGGCCTTGCCGTTCTTCCAGACGGTGAGCGCGTCGGAGATGGTGAAGGCTTCGCCGTGACGGACGACCATGCCGAGGGTGGTCCAGTTCGGCACGAAGGAGCGGACCCAGACGTTGATGCCCATCTGCGCGAGGCAGATTTGGTTCTTCGGGCCTTCCTTGTGGGTGAAGGCGTGCTTCGGGAGGGTCTTCTCGTGCGTGCCCCAGCCCATCTCGGCGGTGGTGGTGCCTTCTTCGCGGAAGCCTTCGATGGACCAGGTGTTGACGAACTCGTCGACCTGCTTCGGCTTGTCGGTGATCTGCGTGTCGCGCTCGGAGCAGTGGATGACCTTCACCCCGAGTTCCTGGGCGAGCTCATTGAAGGTGCCGGCCGCGATGAGCGCGGCGATCTTCTCCGCGCGCTTGCCCTTGGCTTTGCCGTCGGCGATGAGCTTGTTGCCGATGTCGATGAGGCCCTGCTTGACGAAGTGCGAGATGAGGCCGGGGTTGGCGCCGTGCTCGATGACGGCGGTCGGGCCCTTCTCCTTCCACTTCTTGGTCATGCGGCGCAGATTCATGTGGCGCCAGTAAAGGGTCTTCTCGGTCGGGTGGCTGCCGGACTTGTAGGGGTCCCAGAGCTCGGTCGAGGTGTTGATGTAGCGCACGCCGTTGTCGTGGCACCACTGGAGAATTTCGCAGGCGTCGATGTTCCACGCGAGGTCGATGACGATGTCGCCGGCGCTGACGTATTTCGCGAGGATCGTCGCCATGTTCTCTTCGGTCACGCGGTCGTTGACGTAGCGGACGCCCTTCTTGATCCACTTCGCCAGCTTCTCCTTCTTGTCCACGAAATCCATCACAGTGACGTTTTTCGCGGGCACCTTGAGGTGCTTGAAGAGGATCGGCAGCGTGCACTCGGCGACTGCGCCGTAACCGACGAAGAGGATCTTGTTGTTGAATTGAATCATGGTGCTGAGCGGTGGTTGAAAAAGGGGCAGAAGCGGTGGCGAAGCGGAAAATTCACGCGACGCCGCGCAGGAGGAAAATCAGGGCGACTCTTTTTTTGCGCGCCCGGGAGTGCAAGTGAATTTGCGTCACGCTTGTGCGACGCGCGCGGTGCGCGCGCGTCGGAAAATCAGCTGGATCGCCACGCGCCGCGTTGCGGCGCTCGCGATGACGATCGCGGCGCGCTCACTCGCTCTTGTTGTAGTTCACGTAACCTTCCGTGAGGTCGGTCGCGAGGAGGCGGTAACCGGCTTTGCCGAGGTGCAGGTCGATCGTGATGGTGAAGCGGCGGTTCTTCACGATCTCCTTCCACTTCGGTTTCAGCTCGGGGTGCGGCTTGCCGGCGGTCATCGCGGGCGTGTCGTTGTAGCGGATGTCGAGCTTGGCCTCGATAAGCTTTGCGCCGGAGTAGCCGGCGGCATCGGCGAGGCGGCCCCAGTTCGGGTCTTCGCCATACCAGGACGATTTCACGAGGAGGGAATTGCCGATGGCGCGCGCGCACTTCTCGGCGTCCTCGGCGGACGCGGCGCCCTGCACCTTCACTTCGATCACCTTGGTGATCTTCTCGCCGTCGGAGACGATTTTGTCGGCGAGGATGTCGCAGGCTTTCCAGACGGCTTCGGCGAAGAGGACGCGGAGCTCGCGCGGGCTCTTGTCGCCGACGGAGACGCCGGAGTGGCCGTTCGCGAGCATGATGACGGTGTCGTTCGTGCTCATGTCGCCATCGACCGTGATGCAGTTGAACGTGCCGTTGATCGCTTCGGTGAGCGTCTTCTGGAGGAAGCTGCGCGGCACAGAAAAATCCGTCGCGAGGAACGCGAGCATCGTCGCCATGTTCGGCTGGATCATGCCCGCGCCCTTGGCGAAACCGGCGACGGTGTGCTTCTTGCCGTCGTAGGTGAAAGAGACGGTGACGGTTTTGGCCTTCGTGTCGGAAGTGAGGATCGCGTCGGCGGCTTTTTTGCCGTGCGCGGGCGTGCGGCCCTTCTCGGTGACGGCGCGCTCGAGGCCTTTGATCACGCGGTCCATCGGCAACGGCTGGCCGATGCGGCCGGTCGAGCAGACGAAGAACGCGTGCGGCTTTTGGTTGAGCGAGGCGGCGGCGCGCTGCGCCATCGTGTTCGCATCCTTCAGGCCTTCGGGGCCGGTGCACGCGTTGGCGTTGCCGGAGTTGGCAATGAAGCCGTGGAACGGGCCGCCTTCCTCGAGATTCTTCTGGCACAACAGCACCGGAGCGGCCTTGACGGCGTTCTTCGTGAACGTGCCGGCGGCAGTGCATGGGCGCAGCGAGTAAACGAGCGCGAGATCGAGTCGCTTGAGGTCATTTTTTTGGCGGATGTCGCATGCGACGCCCGCCGCCTCAAATCCGGGAACGTCCGTGATACCTGCACTATCCGGCGTAACGGTGAGTTGGGTCATTTTTTGTTGTGTGTGCTTAAAGCAGTCCGGCGGTTTCGGGGAAACCGAGCCAGAGATTCATGATTTGCACGGCTTGGCCGCTCGCGCCCTTCACGAGGTTGTCCTCGGCGGAGGTGATCACGAAGTTGCCCGTGCGCGCGTCGTGCACGGCGGAGATATCCACGCGATTCGTGCCGGTGACGTAGGCTGAGTCGGGCGTCTCGCCCGTCGGCAGAATCGAGACGAACGGCCGGCCCGTGTAGGCGGCGCGCCACGCGGCGTAGACGGCGTCGATCGTCGCTCCGGCGACGGCGGGCGCGGTGATCGTGGTGATGATGCCTCGGCGCATCGGCGCGAGGTGCGGGTTGAACTGGAGCACGACCGGCGCGCCGGCGCGCATCGCGAGCTGTTCCTCGATCTCCGAAAGGTGGCGATGCTTGATGAGGCCGTAGGCCTTGGCGCTCTCGGCGCGCTCGCAGTAGAGATAGGCTTCCTCGGCTTTTTTGCCTGCGCCGGAGACACCGGAGAAGGAATTAGCGACGATGTGTTCGCGCGAAACGAGCCCGGCGTCGAGCAACGGCGCGAGCGGGACGATCACGCTCGTGGGATAGCAACCGGGCGCGGCCGCGAGTTTGATCTCCGTCTTCCACTTCGGATCGGTGAGCTCGGGCAGCACGTAGCGCGCGTGCGGGAGCAGCTCGGGCGCGTGGTGGTGGCCGTAATATTTTTCGTAGGTCGCGAGGTCGGCCACGCGGAAATCGGCGCTGAGGTCGATGACCTTGCGGCCGGCGGGCACGAGCGCCTTGGCGAAGTCCGCCGCGGCGCCGTGGGGCAGCGCGAGGAACCACAGGCCGATGTCGTCGCGCGCTGCGAGTTCGGCCGCGTCGGAGCCGATGAACTTCAGCGTGTCGGCCGCGGTGCCGCGCAGCGCCGGAATCACGCTCGAGAGCGGCTTGCCCGCGTGTTGGCGTGAGGTGACCGCCGCCAGAGTGACGTGCGGATGGCCCAGGAGGAGTTTAACGAGAACTTCGCCGGAGTAACCCGACGCGCCGACAATGCCGACTTTCATCTAATTGAAGGGGGACTAAATGGGAACGTGAGGGATGTTCGCAAATAAAAACGGGGTGCTTTCGGCACCCCGTTCGTGAATGAAAACCTGCTTCGACCAGCGATTAGCGCTTCGAGAACTGGAAGCGCTTGCGGGCGCCCGGCTGGCCGGCCTTCTTGCGCTCTTTTTCGCGCGGGTCACGGGTGAGGTGACCGGCCTTCTTGAGCGTGACGCGGAGCTCGGAGTTGAACTTCAGAAGCGCGCGGGCGATGCCGTGCGCAACCGCACCTGCTTGGGCGCTGATGCCGCCGCCAGCGATGTTGGCGACGACGTCGAACTTGTCCTTCACGTCGGCGGTCGCGAGCGGACCAGCGGCGCGGCGGGCGAAGTTGTCGTGCTTGAAATAGGCGTCGAAGTCGCGGCCGTTGGCCGAGAGCTTGCCGGAGCCGGCAACGAGGCGCACGCGGGCGGTGGAGGTCTTGCGACGGCCGGTGCCGATGAAAACGGTGGAGTCAGCGCTCATGGATCAGATCAAAGCTTGATGGGGTTCTGCGCAGTGTGGGGGTGCTCGGCGCCCGGGAACACGCGGAGCTTGGTCAGCATCTTCGCGGCGATGCGGTTCTTCGGGAGCATGCCCTTGACGGCCTGCATGATGATGAAATCGGGCTTCTTGACGCGGACGTCGGTGAGCTTGCGGTATTTCTCGCCGCCGACGAAGCCGGAGAACGACATATACTCGGTCACTTCTTCCTTCTTACCGGTGAGGACGACCTTGCTCGCGTTGATGACGATGACGAAGTCGCCGGTATCGACGTGCGGGGTGTAAGTGGCCTTGTTGCGACCACGGATGATGTTGGCGACTTTAACTGCGAGACGGCCAAGAACCTGCCCCTCGGCATCGATCAGATACCACTTGGGCTGGACTGTCTCTTTTTTGGCCAGATAGGTTTTCATTGCGGAAAGAGGCCCAAGGGAAAGATTCCGCCCTACCCTGTCAACACCCAAGCTTTCACATTTTCGGCGCGAGGCAGCGCGAAACGGGTTTTAGGGTCTAATCGCTCAAAATTCGTAGCTTGCAGCGAGACTGACCCAGACCTTGCCGCCCGGCGAGGCGCCACTGGGCGACCAAAACGACCTGGCGCCGTTCGTGCCAGCATAGTGGACGCCGGCCGACAGGACGGTCTGGCCACCGACCCGATAGGGCAGCGTCAGATCGAGTCCGTGATAGATGTAGGAATCACCGACGCGAGGCGTGGGCAAGTCAGGCAAGGCGTCCTCCGCACGAACGGAACCGAGGTAGACGCGGTAATTCAGAAAGGCGCCCCAGCTTTTCAGCGCGTATTCGCCGGCGTAACTCAGTTCGCCGATGTCGGCCCGCTGGTCGACCTCGCGCGTGAAGCTGGCAACCAGGCGACCGGGGCCGGCGGGAAACGAAAGCGACGCGGTCAATTCCGTCGCACGCGACGCATGTCCCAAGGGTGCGTCGCCAAACTGGAAATGCGCGACCTCCCATCCACAGCTGACGCCCGACTCGGTCGCGTAGGTGTAGCCGGCACTCAGGCCGAGTTCGCTGCGGCTCGCGGCCTCAAACGGCGTCGCGAGCTGCGCCGCAAATTTCCATGATCCGTCAGCCAGACGCACGGCGGGCGTCACCGTCGCTCCAGCGCGCTCGATGCCGCGCCGCACGAATTTCGAATCGACCGACACGTCTCCCTGGCGCGTCCAATCTCCATCCGCCGCGAGCAGCGGCACCGCCGCGAGGCAGTAGGCGAAGAAGATTGAGACGCGCACGGTCACAGGAAGGTTGGATTTGGACGGATTGTCCACACACTGGTTCCCATGACCGGCTCGACTCGCAATATCACGCTCGCCGCGGCGGCGCTCGGCTTCACCGGCGTCGCGCTTGGCGCGTTCGGCGCGCACGCCCTGAAGCCCTCACTCGAGGCCCACGGTTCCGTCGAAACTTGGAAAACCGCCGTGCTCTACCACCTCATGCACGCCGTCGCACTGCTCGCGCTCGCCGGCTGGCGCGACGCTCACGCGGGCGCGAGCGGACGCGTCGCCGCGCTGTGGGTGGCTGGCGTGATCTTTTTCTCCGGCTCGCTTTACTGGCTGGCGCTGGGCGGACCGAAGTTGCTGGGGCCCGTGACCCCGCTCGGCGGCACCGCCTTCCTCGCCGGCTGGGCCCTGCTCGCGTTCCAAGCGTGGAAGCGACCGGTGGCGTGACGACGCCCGCCTTGCACTGGCGTTGAAAGGTCGCACGCTGAGCCGCACCGGCTCCGCCGCGCCATGCAACTGCCTCCGCCTCTTCTCGCCGCACTCCAAACGCTCCGCTCCGCCGGCGGGCGGCCGCGACTCGTCGGCGGCTGCGTGCGCGACTGGCTGCTCGGGCACGAGCCGAAGGACTTCGATGTCGAGGTGTTCGGTCTCGACTACGAAAAGATGCAGCGCGCGCTCGCGCCGTTCGGTCCGACGGATCTGGTGGGCCGCAGTTTCGGCGTGCTGAAAGTGCGCCTCGCCGGCGCGGAATACGACTTCTCCCTCCCCCGCCGCGAATCGAAGATCGGCGCCGGGCATCGCGGCTTCGCGGTCGAGCCGGAACCGGATCTCACCGAGGCCGACGCGGCGGCGCGGCGCGACTTCACGATCAACTCGATCGCCTTCGACCCGCTCGAAAACCGCCTGATCGATCCTCACGGCGGCGAGCGCGACCTGCGCGCGCGCGTGCTGCGTCACACGAGCGCGGCCTTCGTGGAGGATCCGCTGCGCGTGTTGCGCGCGTTTCAGTTCGCGGCCCGCTTCGATCTCACGCTCGCGCCGGAAACCGCCGCGCTGTGCCGCTCCATCGCCGATACCTACCGCGAACTCGCCATCGAACGCGTGTGGGGCGAGTGGGACAAGTGGGCGTTGAAGTCGGTCAAGCCCTCCCGCGGCCTCTTCGTGCTGCGCGAGAGCGGTTGGCTGAAGTTTTTCCCGGAGATCGCCGGACTCGACGGGTTGCGTCAGGAGCCGGAATGGCATCCGGAAGGCGACGCGTTCGTGCACACGGCGCATTGCCTCGACGCGTTGGTGACGCTCGACGCGTGGAAAAACGGCGACGCGCGCGTGCGGCGCGTGCTGGCGTTGGCGGTGCTGGCGCACGACTTCGGCAAGGCGACCACGACGCACCAAGCCGAGCGGCGCGGCCAGTTGCGCTGGGTCAGCCCCGGTCACGAAGCCGCGGGCGCGCCGCTGACGGAGAGTTTCCTGCAGCGCATCGGCGCGCCGCACGACTTGATCGAGTCCGTGCGGCCGCTCGTCGTGAACCACCTCGCGCATCACCACGGGCAAACGCATTTCCGCGACACCACGGTGCGGCGGCTCGCGCGCAAGATCGCGCCGGCCACGATGGACGAGTTGATCGCCGTGATGACCGCGGACCATCTCGGCCGGCCGCCACTGGTGTCGGAGGAGGCGTTGCGCCGCATCCACGAATTGCGGGATGCGGCACAGCGCCTCGTGGTGGCCGACCGCGCACCGGAGCCGATCCTCTTGGGACGACACCTCATCACGCTGGGCATGAAGCCGGGGCCGCACTTCAAGTCGGCCTTGGACGCAGCGTTCGAGTCGCAGCTCGATGGGGCATTCCACGACGAGGACGGCGGGATTTTATGGATGAGGAACTATTTGCGGGCGCATCCGCAGTTCCTAAAGTGACGGCCTCATGTCTTCCCCGAGCCAGCTCGACCAACTGAAGCAGTTCACCGTCGTGGTCGCCGACACCGGCGACTTCGCCAGCATGAAGCAATTCGCGCCGCGCGACGCGACGACGAACCCGAGCCTGATCCTCAAGGCCGCCGCCATGCCCGACTACGCGTGGATCGTCGACAAAGCGGTGAAGGACGCACCCGCCGGCGCCGACCTCGGCGCGGTGATCGACGGGTTGCTGGTGTTGTTCGGCAGCGAGATTTTGAAAATCGTCCCCGGCCGCGTCTCAACGGAGGTCGACGCACGGTTGTCGTTCGACACGGC
Organism: Opitutia bacterium; assembly: GCA_016217545.1. Classification (NCBI taxonomy): domain Bacteria; kingdom Pseudomonadati; phylum Verrucomicrobiota; class Opitutia; species Opitutia bacterium. The sequence goes on from JACRHT010000012.1 coordinate 62,585, forward strand.
GGCGACCGTCGTGAAGGCCCGCGAGATCATCGCGCGCTACGAGAAAGCGGGCATCGGCCGCGAGCGTGTGCTGATCAAGATCGCGTCGACTTGGGAAGGCATCAAAGCCGCCGAGCAGCTCGAGAAGGACGGCATCCGCTGCAACCTCACCCTGCTCTTCTCGTTCGCGCAGGCGGTCGCATGCGCCGAGGCGAAAGTGCAGCTCATCTCGCCGTTCGTCGGACGCATCCTCGACTGGTATAAGAAATCCACGGGCAAGGACTACGCTCCGGCCGAGGATCCCGGCGTGAAGTCGGTCACCGAGATCTACACTTACTACAAGAAATACGGCTACAAGACGGAAGTGATGGGTGCTTCGTTCCGTAACACCGGCGAAATCACCGAGCTAGCCGGCTGCGACCTGCTGACGATCAGCCCGCAACTGCTCGCCGAACTCGCGAAGAGCGACGCGCCGATCACGCGCAAGCTCGACCCGGCCGCGGCGAAGGACGCGGCGATCGCGAAGGTGAGCTTCGACGAGAAAAGCTTCCGCTTCGCGCTGAACGAGGACGCGATGGCGACGGAGAAGACCGCGGAAGGCATCCGCCAGTTCTCCGCCGACATCGTGAAACTCGAGCAACTGCTGGCGAAAAAGCGCGGCTGAGGAGCACGCGCCGACTTGCTCGCAAGCGAGTGCGGCGAGCCAAAAGAAAAAGCCCCGGAGCAATCCGGGGCTTCGTTTTTTGGCGTGCGCGGTGCGGGCGAATCACTCGCTGCCGGTTTTCGCGGGCATTTCCACCACGCGAAGTTCGCCGGGTTTGGCATGTCCCTTCAACGATTCGGAGGGCATGTAGCGAGCCAGGAAGGATTCGACGGCGCGGTAAAACCGGAGCGAGTTCTCGGCTTTTCCGAAACCGTGCCCTTCCTCGGTCTCCACGTAGCTCTCGTAGGTTTTGCCGTGTTTTTTGAGCGCGGCTTCGAGCACTTCCCAATTGCTGATCTCAACGCGCGGGTCGTTCAGGCCATAGGCGTGCAAGGTGGGCACGCGGATGTTGGCGACGTGGGTGACCGGCGAACGGGCGGCCAGGACCTCCGGATCGCGCCCGATCCGGAGTTCGAACACCGCCTTTGAGGCCGCGCTCTTGCCGAGATCCCACCGGGTGATGAGGCGCAAGTCCGAGACGCCGACGTAGTTGATTCCGACGCGAAAAAGCTCGGGGGTCATCGTGACGCCCGCGAGCGCGGCGTAGCCACCGTAGCTGGCGCCGATGATGCCGACGCGCTGCGGATCGCACCACCCTTGGGAGATGGCCCATTGCACGGCGTCGGTCAGATCGTTCTGCATCTTGCCGCCCCATTCGCCATAGCCGGCGTGCTCGAACGAACTCCCGTAGCCGCCCGAGCCACGGTAGTTCACCTGCAGGACGGCGTAGCCGCGATCGGCGAGAAACTGCACTTCGGCGTTAAAACCCCAGCTGTCGCGGATGCCGAACGGTCCACCGTGCGGCATGATCAAGAGCGGCGTGTCACGGTCGGCCTTGCCGCCGGGTTTGGTGAAGTAGCCGTGGATCAGCATGCCATCCCGCGCCGTGTATTGGATCGGCTCCATTGGACTCATGAATTCGGGTTTCACGCCCGGGCGCACAGCGTTGATCGGTTGCACGCGCATGCCATCCCCGCGCAGGTCGCCGAGGAAATAGCGGCCCGGGTCGCGATCCGAAGTGATGAGGAAGAGAAACCGTTTCTCGTCCTCGGACATCGAAAAGATGTGAACATTGTGGTCGGGAAAGTTGCGCTCGAGACTCGCGCCGATTGCTTTCCAGCGCGGGTCGAGCCAATGAGTCGCCCGCTTCACGCCTTCGTGGCGAACGCCGATGAGGCGCTCTCGTTTGGGAGAGAAAACCAGACCGGTGACGTGCGTTTCCGCCGACTCGAACACGGCGCGGTCGAGCTTGCCGGTCTCCAAGTCGAAGGCCCGCAGCGTGCCGAGGTCGTTCTCGGACGTGTCGAGCACATAGGCTTCCTTGCCGTCGGCGCGAAGCCCTAGAATGTCCCACTTGGACGCCCGAATATCGAACTGGCGCATTTTGCGCCACGGCTCGTCGTTGCGAGCGCGATACTGAAAGACGAGTTCGGCTCCCTTTACCTCGGTGGTGATGCGCTGCTGAAGCGTGCGGTCGAATTCGCCGGCATCGACGTCGCGATCCAGCCCGACGACCTGGCTGCGGCGCCCGGTATGCACGTTTACGCGGTAGATCGCCGGCGTCGGATAGAATCGCTGACCGCCATCGTTGAAACGCCGATCGTCGGACTCGGCGGTGAGCCCATAGATCAAAATGTGGTCCGGATCCCATGGGGCGGTATCCACGAGACTTCCCGAGAATATCGAACTCTCGTCGCGGCGCACGCGGGGTTCGACCAGGCGCTTCATCGACTTGGCGGCCAGGTCGGTGCTGGCGATGAGCGGAATCTCGTGTCCCTGCGAAAACACGCGATACAGGATGCGTTCGTTGCCTTTCCAGGTGATGGACGAGATGTTTTCTTTTTCGTAGGCAACGACGACGCTCGCTTTGCCGGTCGTCGTATCCAGCAGGGCGATGCTGTAGCGGCCGCCGTTCGGCGCGATCATGGCGATCTTATTGCCATCCGGCGAAAGCGCCATCGATTGAATGGCATCGGTGCCGAAAAAAGTCTCGATCGGGATGAGTTCCCGAGCGGTGACGGAGGACGATAACAGGGCGAGCGTGAACGCGGTCCAGCATGACCGCGCAACGAGTCGGTTCATAGATGTTGTGTGTTGTGGGGGGAAAGCGGCCCGCGCGTGAAAATTGGCTCGGCGGACCGGGCTGTTCAAGTCGCGGTTGGGTGAATCATCGGTTGCTCAAAAAAAGGCCGGACCTTGCGGTCCGGCCCGGGAGAAACAGTGTGCGTCAGCTCAGAACTTGTAGTTCGCCGAGATGACGAAACGGCGACCGAACGCGTCGTAGGTATTGATGTCGCGGTTCTGGTCGGACTCGCCCGCGGCGAACGGGGGATCCTCGCCGAACACGTTCAACACGGCCACCGACAGGCGCAGGCCTTGCAGCCAGCTGTTGCCGAAGTTGCTGAAGCGATAGCTGAAGCGAACGTCGAACGTCTCGTTGGAGTCGATCGGGCGTTCGGTGGCGGCAACGAGGTCGTCCACTTCGGGAATCCACGAGTGGCTGATGCCCGCGGTCATCTGCTTGTAGGTCCAGTTGAGCTGGGTGAACGTGCGATAACGCGGGTAGGTGCTGCCCGTGAAGCCGTCGGCGAAGTTGCCGGGGAGCGACGTCGGGAGCGTCTGCTGAACGTATTCGTGGATGTAGGTGCCGGTGAGGCTGAGGTCGAGCTTGCCCCACGACTTGGTGTCGTAGGCGTAGTCGACGGAGACGTCGGCGCCGGACTGCCAGACGCCCGCGATGTTCAGGCGCGGGTTGGTCATCCACACCGCGTCGGATTGGCCGGAGGTGATCTGGCCGGGAGCGGTGACCGCAGCACCGTCCGTGAAGTGAGCTTCACCCGCAACGCTCACACCGAGGCGCACGAGGCTGGCATACGGGGACGCAGGTCCGAGGGCTTCAACGGATTGGAGCAGGGTGGTCTGCGGGACGGTGCCGATGAGGTCGCGCTCATCGATGTTGAACCAGTCCGCGGTGAGAGAGAAGCCCTTCAGCTTACGGGGAGACCAAACGAAGCCGGCGGTCCAGTTACGCGACTCGGACGGAACGAGGTTCGGGTTCGAACCACCGCGCGAGCGGTATTGGCGATTGCCGGTCGTGACGTTCATCGGCGTGCCGTCGGCGTTGTAGCGGTTGATGTTGATCGAACCGGTGAAGCCGGAGTTGGACGGACCGTAGAGGGAGAACAGGTCGGGCGCGGTGAACGACTCGCCGTAGGTGGCGCGAACGATGAACTCGTCGTTGAACGGCATCCAGCGGAGGGTGAACTTGGGAACCAACGGATCCGTGGTGGCGGTGTAGAGTTCCTTGCGGCCCGCGAGGCCGATCTCGACCGTCTTGGCGAGCGGGATATTTTGCGCGGGGCTGAACACCGGAATACGGAGTTCGGCAGAGAAGCCGTCGACCGCGATCTTGGCGGCGAAGGGATTCGTCGGCGTGCCTTGCAGCCAGAGCGCGAGGCGGTCGTTGCGGTCGTTGACCATGGAGACGCGTTCCGTGCGGGTCTCGGCGCCGAGGCCGAGTTGGACCGCGCCGGCAGGGAGATCGAAGAGCTCACCGGTGACGCGGATGTCGAAGCTATTCACGCGGCTGACGTAGTCCTGATAACCGATGCCGACGATGCCTTCGATGACGCCCGCAGCCTGTTTGCGAGCGAAGGGGTTGTAGGTGCCGTTGGTGACCGCAGTGTTATAGGCGTTGGTGTCGATCAGGTTGAGCTGACGCAGGGCCAAGGTGCTGCGATTGAGGGTGGCAGCGGCTTCCCACGTCCAGGAGCTTCCGATGGTGCCGCGCAGACCGAAGACGCCGCGCATACCGAGCGAGTCGCCCTTGCGGATACGCGGGAAATCGACGAAGCGATTGCGCGCCTGCACGAGCACGTCGGCGGGATTGAACGCGCTGCTGGCCGCAACGTTGCCGGAGACGGGCTGAGCGTTGAGGGAGCTTTCGGTGAGGCTGTTGGTGAAAAGCACGTCGCCGAAAGCGGTCACGTTGTCGTTCCATTTGTGTTGGACGGCCATCGAAGCGCTGTAGCGCGTGGTCTTCTGGAACATCGTCGCCTTCGCGGAGAGGTCGAAGAATTGAGCGACTTGGTCCTGATTATACGGTCCCTGGTAAATGCCTTGGGCCACGAGCTGCGCAAACGTCAGATCGAGTCCTTGCGGCGGGGCGTTGAGGTTCGGGTTGAGGTAGTAGAGGTTTACGGCGTCCGGGGTGATGACACCCGCAAATGTGGGCGTGCGGAACTGGTTCATACCCCACGGGCGCTCATACTGGTAGAGTGGATCCGTGCTGCGCCATTCGGCGGAGAACGTGAGCTGGGTCTTCTCGTTGCCGGCACCGAGCGTCATGTAGGCTTGGCGGGTCGTATGGTCGCTGGCATCGGGAGCCCAGCTGAAGCTGCCACCCACTTCCGCGCCACGGTAGTTGGTTTTGAGAATCACGTTGACGACGCCGGACACCGCATCCGAACCGTAGGTCGCCGAAGCGCCATCGCTGAGGATTTCGACGCGCTCGACGGCGGCGATCGGGATGAGGCTGACGTCGACAAAGGATCCGGCACCAGTCGCTGCGACCGGGGAGATCGCCGCGCGGCGACCGTTGATGAGGACGAGCGTCGAGCGATTGCGGAGCGAGACCGTGGACGCGCCATTCGTGCTGTTCGCGCGAGTGTTCGCGTTTTCGGCACCGATGTTGCCGCGGCCGAAGAAAGCCGGGTTGGTTTTCTTGAGGACGTCCGTCAAATCGCTGGTGACGCCGGAGTTTTGAATCTCGATCGAGGTGAGGACCGTGACCGGGACGGCGGGGGTGTCCGCCGCGATCGGGATCAGGGAGCCCGTGACGACAAACTTTTCGAGTTTCAGGGTCTCTTCTTCCGTAGGGGCAGGAGCGGCGGTCTGCGCGACCACCGCGGGGATCAGGCCAGCGCCCAAGAGAAGCGCCAGCGCCGACCGCATATTCCAAGCGGAACGTGCGTTCATAGTTCGTTTGTGTTGCAGTTTTGTTAGAGCCGACTGCGGGCTAAGCCCGGGGTCTGCTTGGTGTGACCTTCGGGAAATACCCCCTGCCAAGACGAGGCAAGACGAAATGCGCTAAAATCGAGACCAAGAGGCTTATTTTCAAGCCCAAGCGGCAAAATGTCGGGTTTAGTCCCACAAAAAAAGGCGGCCCGCAACGCGGGCCGCCTTGATCGAGAGTATGCGAAGCGAAGCTTAGAACGCGTATTTCGCTTCGACGAAGTAGAGGCGACCGATCGGGTTGTAGGTCGCGATGTCGACGTTCGAGTCCGTGAACGTGCCACCGGCGGCCGGCGGCATCTTGTTGAACACGTTGTTCACGCCGAGACGGACGGTGAGGCCGTTGATGAACTTCCAGTCGGAGCCGAAGGTGTAGCGGCCGGACAGGTCGAAGCTATCGTAGGACTTCACGTTGAAGGGCGAGCGGGCGGTGCCGGTGCCGTTCACGTCTTCAACACCCGGGATGTGCTGCCAGCCGAGGTTCGCACCCCAGTGACCGCGGCTCCAGGCAACCGACGCGTAGCTCATCCAACGCGGGATCGTGCCGTTGGTGTTGCTGGCCAGGCCGACCGTCTCGAACGGATCGACGTTGGGGAGCGACTGAACGGTGTAGGACTTGTAGTAGCCCACCGAGACATTCGCATCGAAGCGGCCCCAGACATCGTGCTGGTAGCTGTATTCGACCTTCATGTCCACGCCGCTGAGCTTGACGGCGGCGATGTTCACGAGGGTGTCGGTGACGTAGATGTCATCGATCGCGTTGTTGCCGATCTGGCCGGGGGCGGTGATCGGGGTGCCACCGAACTTCGTGATTTGGACGAAGCCGGCATAGGGCGAGGCGGCGCCATTGTCTTCGACGTCCTGGAGGATCGTCTCGGCGCCGATCGAGGAGATCAGGTCGACCTGCTTGATGTTGAAGTAGTCGACGGTGAGCGCGAGACCCTTGATGGCCTTGGGCGAGTAGACGAAGCCGAAGGTGTAGTTCTTCGAACGCGAGGGCATGAGCTTCGAGTTCGAGCCGCTACGGACGTTGGCCTGACCGGAGATCGTGCCACCACCGCGCTTGTCGAGCGCGAGCGGATCGGTGAAGCCGATGCCGCCCGGTCCGAACAGGTTGAAGAGCGTCGGTGCCGAGAACGACTTCGAATAGGTGCCGCGGATCAGCAGCTCCTCGCTGAACGGACGCCAGCTGAGGGAGACCTTGGGAACGGTCGGGTCGTCGGTGTCGCTGTATTTCTCATAGCGGACCGCGGAGTCGAGCTCGAGGGAGTAGACGCCGGGCATGTTCTGCGACTTGCCGATGAGCGGAACGCGCACTTCGGCGAAAATCGAGGAGACCGAGCGGCTTGAGTCGAACGGATCGAGCGTGGTGGCGGATTCCCAACCGAAGGTCGCCGCCTGCGAGTAGACGTCGGCGGTTTGCTTCAGCGACTCGGTGCGATACTCGCCACCGACCGCGAAGCCGACCGGGCCGGCGGGCAACTCAAAGAGTTCACCCGCCACGCGGGCGTCGTAGGTGGTGAGGGTCGAGTTGGCGTTGCCAATCGCGGTGCCGAAGAAGCCGGCCGCCTCGACGGCGCCGGCGGCCTGTTGGCGCGCCGCAAGATTGATGAGACCGTTGGCGACGGCGTCGGCGCGGAGGACCGCGTTGACGACGTTCTTGTTGGTGTAGGATTGGTCGACGAGATTCTTGTTCGCCGCGGTTTCCCACGTGTATTTGTCACCGAGCTTGCCGCGCGCACCGATGATGCCGCGAATGGTCGCGGTATCGTAGTAGTATTGGCGGGGATTGGTGATGAAACGATTGCGCACGAGCATCGTCTGGGTCGTCGGGTTCGACGGATTGGCCGCGTCGAGGACGGCCGAGATCGGCTGCGCGTTCAGCTGCGAGTAGGTCTGGGTCTTGGTGTAGATAAGGTCGCCGAAGACCGTGATGTCGTCCGAGGCCTTGTGCTCGAAGTTGAGCATCGCGCTCGAACGCTTGTTCTGGAGGATCATCGTGACGTATTCCGACAGGTTGAACGCGTATTGCTGTTCATTGCCGAGACCGCTGATGAGGTTCGAGGAGTTGACCTGAATGTAGATGCCCTGCGCGACGAGCGTGGCGAGGTCGGTGTGACCGGCCGGGGGAGCATTGAGGCCGGGCTTCAGGATGTAGTAGACGTTCGGGTTCGTGCGGGTGTTGATGACGCCACCGAAGCTGGCCGTGCCGTAGGTCGGGTTGGAGAACTCGCGGTCTTTGTTGAACACCGGGTCCGACTCCGTGTATTCGGCGGAGAACGTCACCGAGGTCTTGTCCGAGGCGCCGCCACCGACCACCGAGAACGAACGCTCGGCATATTTGCCGCTGTTGCTGGAGAAGCCGTAGTGCGAGCCGATTTCCATGCCCTTGTAGTCACTCTTGAGCACGACGTTGACCACGCCGGCGACGGCATCGGTGCCGTAGGTGGCCGAAGCGCCGTCCTGGAGGATTTCGATCTTCGCGATCGCGGAGATCGGGATCAGGTTCACGTCGACGAACTGGCGTCCGCCCGACGCGAGAACCGCGGAATACGACATGCGGCGGCCGTTCACGAGAACGAGCGTCTGCGTATTGCGGAACGAGACCTGCGAACCGCCGCCGGTGGAGCCGGACGAGATGTTCGCGTTCGAGTTGCCGAGGTTGCCGTTGCCCGAGAACTGCGGCGCGGCTTTGCGCAGCACTTCGAGGACGTTGGTGGTGACACCGGTGGCCTCGATGGCCTTGGTGTCGAGGGTCGTGACGGGCAGCGCAGTCTGCGTGCCGGCGAAGGGGATGTAAGAGCCCGTGACCTCGAATTTATCGAGCTTCAGGACTTTTTCATCCGTTGCGGCATCCGAGGCGCCTGCCGCTTGGGCAAAGCCTTGGGTAGCCAGAGAGACGCTGCCCAAGACAAGGGCAAACGCCGCCAAGGACATCCTTGGGGAGGAGTTCATAGTTCGTTCAGTTGTTGTGTTGTGTTGGTGAGTCGCCACCGGGTGACCCGGCTGACAGCTCGCGCGTGGTTAGAACAACTTAACCCGAACGTAGCAAATCGATTCTCTCGTCGCCCCTACCGGCAAATCTCCCGGCGGCCGCACCGAGCTTGCCGCGACACGACGCGAAGCATTTGATGTCGGCGCACACACAACTGAAATATGAACCTGCTGCGCGCCCCCCGCCTGCTGGCTGCCGCTGTCTGCGGCGCCCTCTCGATCATCAGTCTCGCCGGAGCCGAACGGCCCCCGCTTATCCCCGCCGAGCAATTCTTCGCCGAAGCGGATCTTCGCACCGTCCGGCTCTCGCCCGACGGCAAGAACCTCGCTTTTCTCACCACGCTCGGCACCGGCAAGGTCGGCATCGCGTTGATGCACCTCGACACGGGCAAAGTCGAACCGCTCGTCGTCGCCAAGGATGAGAACATCGAATCCTTCGGCTGGAAAGGTTCCGACTACATCGTCTACGCCGGCGATGTCGGCGGCAACGAGTCCCCGGCCTATCGCTCCATTTCCCTCAGCAAACGCCGTGTCGTCGCCCTCGCTGAATCCTACCGCGAGCGCTTCGCCGATCGCGCCAACTTCGCGAGTCTCGTCGACTGGCTCGAATACGAGCCGAACTACATCATGATCATCGGCCCGCGCGAGATCGGCAGCTTCGACGTCGGGGTCTATCGCATGGACATCCGCAACGGCGAGCGCCGGCCCGTCCCGATCACCACGCAGAAAAACGACGAGGGCGGCTTCATCGTCGACTGCGCCGGCGTCATCCGCGCGCGCAGCCGGCTCACCGCCGACAAGATCATCTTCGAAGTGCGCCGCGACAGCACGAGCGGCTGGAGCAAAGTCGCCGAGTTTCCCTCGAAGGAGCCGAAGTGGGACTTCCTCGAGTTCGCCGCCGACAACGAGACCCTCTACTTCATCTCGCGCGAGCACACCGACACCATGGAGCTGCGCTCGATCAACTGCCGCACGCTCCAAGTCAGCGAATCGCTCTTCCATAATCCCGACGGCGACGTCGACGGCATCATCACTTCCTACGATCGCACCAAGCTCTACGGCGTCAGCTACGAAACCGACAAGGCGCACTACCACTGGATCAGTCCCGCGCGCGCCCAACTGCAGGCGAAAATCGACGCCACCCTGCCCGGCACGGTGAACAACGTCATCAGCACCAGCGCCGACGAGCAGGTCATGGTCGTCCACGCTGGCAGCGATCGCGACCCCGGCACCTACTACGTCCTCGATCTCCGCGCCCCGCGCCTCATGGCCCTCGGCAAGATAAACCGCTTCATCAATCCCGCCCAGATGCAGCCGATGGAGCCCGTGCAATTCACCGCGCGCGACGGTCTCGTCGTCCACGGCTATCTCACCCGCGCCGCCGGCTCCGACGGCAAACCTGCCCCGCTCATCATCAATCCGCACGGAGGCCCCTTCGGCATTCGCGACAGCTGGGGCTTCAATCCCGAAGTCCAGTTCCTCGCCAACCGCGGCTACTCCGTCCTCCAAATCAACTACCGCGGCTCCGGCGGCTACGGCTACAAATTCCAGGAAGCCGGCAAACGCGAATGGGGCGGCAAAATGCAGGATGACCTCACCGACGGCGTGAAATGGGCCATCGACCAAAAAATCGCCGACCCCGCCCGCGTCGCCATCTACGGCGCCAGCTACGGCGGCTATGCCGCGCTCGCCGGCGCCACGTTCACGCCCGACCTCTATAAGTGCGCCGTCAACTACGTCGGCGTCTCCGACCTCGGCCTCATCACCAGCTGGGGCCGCGGCCGCTTCGACCGCTCGAGCGACGAGTTCTACCAGGAATGGGTCGGCGACGATCCGCGCTACAAGTTCGACCGCTCCCCCGTGAACTTCGTCGAGCGCATCAAAATCCCCACCCTGCATGCCTACGGCTTCAACGACCCGCGCGTCGAGATCGACAACTGGAAACGCCTCGAGGCGAAACTGAAACAGTTCGGCAAAACCTACGAAATCGTCATCGCCGGCAACGAAGGCCACGGCTTCCGCAACGAGAATTCGCGCATCGGCTTCTACCAGAAACTGGAGTCCTTCTTCTCCCGCTACCTCGTCGGCGAAGTCACCGCCGCGGCCAAGCCGGGCGAACTGCGCGTCGTCGAGATGCCAGCCAAGGACAAGCCCTGAGCCGAAGACCCTAGTGCTCGTCGGTTGACTCGCCTGCACCGCCCTTCAACCGTGGACATCGCATGTCCGCGGTTTGGTCGCTGCTCGCATCCGGGATGGACTATGCCGGCCTTTTTCCGCCGGCGAAGCTCGGCATGCCCGACGCCGTCCGCCGGCATGTCGACTATCTCGCCGGCCCGCACCGCGCCCTGCTCGGCGCCTTCGTCCTGCCCCTCGACCGCCTCGCCGAATTCGAAACCGCCTTCGCGACGCTGACCCCGGCCCGGCAAACCGGCTGGCAACTCAATGTCCTCGCCGGCGCCGATCCCGCCGCCGATGCCGCGATCATCACCGCCTTCAACGCCCGCCACGCCGCCGCCCGCATTGTCGCCGTCGAAACCAAAGCGACCGAGCCCGCCGGGATCGCCCGCGCCGTCGCTCCGTTCGCTCCCTCCCTCGACGTCTGGGTTGAGCTTCCCTCCACCGCCACCGATCTGCCGGCCCTGCTCGACGCCGTCCGCGCCACCGGCCGCTGCGCCAAGCTGCGCACCGGCGGCGTCACCCCCGACGCCTTCCCCGCTCCCGCCGCCGTCGCCCGCTTCCTGCGCGAATGCCACCGCGCCGGCGTCGTCATGAAAGCCACCGCCGGGCTCCACCACCCGCTGCGCGGCGACTACCCGCTCACCTACGAGGTCGGCAGCCCGCACGGCCCGATGTTCGGTTTCCTCAACGTCCTCCTCGCCGCCACGCTCACCCAGGCCGGTGGCTCCGAGGCCGAAACGATCGCCCTGCTCGACGAACGCGACGCGCGCGCCTTCACCGTCACCGCTGAATCGATCGCGTGGCGCGGTTTCCGCTTCACCGCGCCGCAACTCGCCGCGACTCGCCAGACGCTTTGCCGCTCGTTCGGTTCGTGCTCCTTCACCGAGCCCCTCGACGGCCTGCAAGAACTCCATTGGTTATGAGCCTCAACTTCACGCACGACCCCGCCCGCCGCAGTTGGGTGGACTCGGCCAATCTCCCCGACGCAGACTTCCCGCTGCAAAACCTGCCCTACGGCGTCTTCCGCACCAGCGGCAATCCCGCCCGCCGCATCGGCGTCGCGATCGGTGACCGCATCGTCGACCTGCATGCCGCCGCCTCCGCCGGGCTCCTGCCGGAAAGCGTCGCCGCCGTCTGCCAGCAACCCGCGCTCAATGCCCTCATGGCCGCTGGCGCTCCCGCGTGGTCAGCGCTCCGCGCCCGCCTCAGCGAATTGCTCGACGCCTCCAGCCCGCTCGCCGAACTGCGCGCGCGCGTCGAAGCCTGCCTCGTCCCGCTGCGTAGCGCCACGCTCCTCCTCCCCGCGCAAATCGGCGACTACTCGGATTTCTACGCGTCCATTCACCACGCGACGAACGTCGGCTCCATGCTGCGGCCCGACAATCCGCTCCTGCCAAACTACAAGTGGGTTCCCATCGGCTACCACGGCCGCGGCTCGTCGATCGTCGCCAGCGGCACCGCCATCCGCCGCCCGCACGGACAACTCAAGCCCGCCGACGCACCCGCGCCGGTCTTTGGCCCGTGCAAGAATCTCGACTACGAGCTCGAGATCGGCGCGTTCGTCGGCCCCGGCAACACACTCGGCGAACGCATCCCGCTCTCCGCCGCGCCGCAGCATCTCTTCGGCATCGCGCTGTTGAACGACTGGTCGGCGCGCGACATCCAAACGTGGGAATACCAACCGCTCGGGCCGTTCCTCGCGAAAAATTTCGCCAGCACACTCTCTCCGTGGGTCGTCACCTTCGAGGCGCTCGCGCCTTTCCGCGTCCCCGCGATGGCGCGCCCTGCGAGCGATCCGGCGCCCCTGCCCTACCTCGTCGATCATCAGGACGCCGCGCTCGGCGGCATCGACCTCACGCTCGAGGTTTGGTTGCTCACGGCCAAGATGCGACTCGCCGGCGAGTCGCCTCACCGCGTTTCGCGCGGCAAGTTCACGGAGATGTATTGGACGCTCGGCCAAATGCTCGCGCATCACGCGAGCAACGGCTGCAACCTCTCGCCCGGTGATCTTCTCGGCAGCGGCACGGTCTCCGGTCCGACGCGCGATGCGCGCGGTTGCCTCCTCGAATACACCTGGCGCGGCACCGACCCGCTGCGCCTGCCCAACGGCGAGGAACGCAAATTCCTCGCCGACGGCGACGAGGTCATCATGCGCGGCTACGCCGAGCGCCCCGGCGCCCGCCGCATCGGCCTCGGCGAATGCCGCGGCATGATCATGCCCGCCGCCTGAGCGCGCAGCCCGCGCGCCCCCACGGCGCAACAGGTCGCGCTCGTCGCACGTTTCGCCCCGCTGAACGGTGCCACGCCGCGCCGCGCCGCAACGGTGTCGCCTTCATCCGCCGCGCCCGCCACGCTGCGCTCATGAAATTTCTTCGCTCCCTCCTCGCCGCCCTCAGCCTCGCCACGCTCGCCACCGCCGCCGTGGACAAGGCGAAATTAAAGGAGGAAATCGCCGCGATGGAGGACCAGTTCTGCGCCATGGCGAAGGAGAAGGGCATCCTCGCCGCGTTCCAGCATTTCGCCGCGCCCGACGTCGCGTTCATCGACACCGACCCGCGCCAGTTTCGCGGCCCCGCCGCCGTGCTCCAACGCATGGGTCAGGACAAGCCCGGCGTCTCGCTGACCTGGTCCGCCTCGTTCACCGACGTCTCCGACGACGGCACACTCGGCTACAACTACGGCCGCTACGAATTCCGCTCGCCCGGCCCCGACGGCAAGGAGCGCGTCGGCACCGGCTGGTTTCTCACCATTTGGAAGCGCCAGCCCGACGGCACGTGGCGCTACGTGATGGACAACGGCGCGCCGGATCGCCCGGTCGCGGCACCAGGGAAGAACTAGTCAACTTCCCGAACCGCGCGCATTGCGGGCGTGGCAGGCAGCGACCTTGGTCGCGCCGGAGAGCTAAATGCGCGCGCAAGCACGCTACCTACGGTGTGCTCAATTTTCGGACCGGCCCTTAGCTCGCGAGGCGCCCCTTGTATTTCTGCGCGAGTTCGAACGCCATCTCGGCGTCCCGCGCCACCACTGTGAAGTGCCCCATCTTGCGCCCGACGCGCGGCTCTTCCTTGCCGTAAAGGTGCAAGCGGACGTTCGGCTGCACGAGCAGCGCGTCCCAATTCGGCTCGCCGACGCACTTGCCAGCCGCGTCCCATTTCCACGCATCGCCGAGGATGTTCACCATCACGACCGGTGAGAGCAGCGTCACCGCGCCGAGCGGCAACCCGCAGATCGCGCGCACCTGCTGCTCGAACTGCGAAGTCATGCACGCATCGATCGTGTAGTGGCCGCTGTTGTGCGTGCGCGGCGCGAGCTCGTTGATCAGCACATCGCCCGACCTCGTGACGAAAAACTCCACGCCGAGCACGCCGACGAGATCGATCTTCTCCGCGACGAGCCGCGCGAGTTTCTCCGCCTTGGCCAGCACCTCGGCCGGCACGCGCGCGGGCACGATCGAGAAATCCAAAATGTGGTTCGTGTGAATGTTCTCCGAGATCGGAAACACGCGCACCGCCGCGCTCGCCGAGCGCGCGACGACGGCGGAAACCTCGCACGCGAAATCCACGAACTGCTCGATCACGACCGGATGCCCGGCGAATTTCTTCAGCGCCGCCGGCACGTCGGCCTCGGTCATCACCTTGAGCTGGCCCTTGCCGTCGTAGCCGAAGTCCGCGGTCTTCACCACGCACGGCACGCCGACCTCGCGGATCGCCGCTTCAAGAATTGTAGCCGGGGTCGCCGACCCCGGTCCGGGCTCACCGAGCCCGGCTACACCCACCTCCGCGAAACGCGCGTGCGGAAAACCGTTGTCGCGGAGCCAGCGCTTCTCGCGCGAGCGGTTCTGCGTCGTCTCGAGCACACTCCAGTGCGGGCGCAGTTGCGTGAGCGACTCGATGTGCTTCAGCGGCGCCGCCGGGACGTTTTCGAATTCGTAGGTGACCACGTCGCACTCGCGCGCGAACGCCGCCAGCGCCGCGAGATCCTCGTAGGGCGCGTTCACTTCCTTGTGCGCGACAGCCCCGGCGGGGCAGTTCGCCTGCGGTTCGTAGACGTGGATGCGGTAACCGAGCCGCGTCGCCGCGTGCGCGAGCATGCGTCCGAGCTGCCCGCCGCCGAGCACGCCGATCGTTTTTCCGGGGAGAAGAGGAGCTTTCGTCACAGAGGAAAACCCGAGAGACACAGAGAACACAGAGCCTTTCAATCCAATCCTCAGTGGGCTCCGTGTTCCTCCTTCCGTCTCTGTGTCGAGAGTCAGGGCAATTTCGATTTCAGGATCTTCTTGGTCTGCGTGGCGCGGAAATCACTCCACGCGCGCTTCGTCTTCGCGTCGGATTGTGCGAGCAGCGAGGCGGCAAAGAGCGCGGCGTTGGTCGCGCCGGCCTTGCCGATCGCGAAGGTCGCCACCGGCACGCCGGCCGGCATCTGTGCGATGGAGAGCAGCGAGTCGAGGCCCTTCAAAGTCTTCGACTCCACAGGCACGCCGAGCACCGGGAGCGTCGTGAGCGAGGCGGTCATGCCCGGCAAATGCGCTGCGCCGCCCGCGCCGGCGATGATGAGCTTCAGCCCGCGGCGCTCGGCCGACTCGGCGTAGCTCACCATGAGTTTCGGCGTGCGATGCGCGCTGACGACGCGCTTCTCGAACGGGACGCCGAGCGCCTCGAGTTGCGCGGCCGCATGCTGCATCGTCTCCCAATCGGAGGTGCTGCCCATGATGATGCCGACGAGTGGTTTTGCCATGAGGCGCCTACCTATCGACGGTCGCCGCACCGCTGTCAGCCCAGAAATCTCGCTAAGTCACGAGCGCGCGCCGAGCAGCCGCGCCGGCAGGGTGAACAGCGCTTTCACGAGCGAAAACACCCCGCCGATCGCCGCGCCCGCCAGGCGGAACGGGAGCGCGATCAGCCAGACGATCGGGGCCAGCACGAGCGCGAGCAGCGCCAGCGGCCAACACAGCACCAGCAGCACGCACCACACGAAGAAGGTGAGGATCGTCGTCATGGCGCGCGCCGTTTCATGGCCTCAAAGGAGCGACGTGCCCTTCGGCACGCGCACGATGGTCGTGCCCGCGACGCGGTCGTGCCAGCTCTGCTTCTCCTCGTCGAAGGAGACCCAGATGAAGCCGAGGCACGCGGGGAAGAACGACAGGAACGCCGTCAGCGCGCGCACGATCGCCACCGCCCAATCGATCGGCCGGTCGTCGAGACGCACGACCTTCAGTCGGCAGATGATGCCGCCCACGGTGGTGCCACGGAGCTTCCACATCACGGCATGATACGCCGCGACGCCGATGAAAAGTGCTCCCGGCCCGTGTTGCAGGGCGCCGAAAATCCCGAGCGGAATCACCAGCATGATGAAGTCGATCAACGCCGCGCCGGCGCGGATCCACAGGCCGGCGCGCGGCAGCGTGGCCGCCATCAACGGCGGCACAGCGCTCGCCGCGGTCGACGCGCCATACACGGGCGGCACGACCTCGGGCGCCGGACTCGGGGCCGGAGCCGGCGGGGGCGTCCAAACCGGCGCGCTCGCCGCTCCGAAGCCCGCACTCTGCGCCGGCATCGCAGCCGCCGGCGGCACATAGGTCGTGGGCGCGGGACTGACGGTGCTTTCGCCCGCCACAGGCGCGGTGAACGCCGCGGCTGCCACCGGCACAGGCGCAGGCACGACCGGTGCCGCGGGTTTCTTCTCGCGGCCGAACATCGCCAGCACCGCGCAGCCGAAGCCGAGGAACCACACGAGCAACGTGAGGATGCCACCGAGCACGGGCACAAGGTAGAGCAGGATGAAAAGGAGACCGCCGAACAGCACCGCGAACGCCGGGTGGAAACGATCGCCGGTGAGCTTGCGCCCAACGAGGCCGTAGATCGCCGCCTTGCCGAACATCGCACTGAGCAGCGTGGCAACGGGGAGCACGAGCAAGGCGACCGGAATGCCGATAATCGTGATGCACAGCAGCACGAACATCACCGGCAACGCCAGGATCGACAGCATCGCCGCGAGGATGACGTAGAACGGCTCCTCGATCAGCTTGTCACCGGTCGTAGCGATCTTCTTCGGGAAGAGGAGTCCGAGCAGTGCGTAGAACGCGATCGAGAAGGCCGTGACGATCCACAGCCAGCCCAGGTGCGCACCGAAGGCGAGCGGGCGACCGAAGCGCAGCGCGTGGTCCCACCAGCTCACGAGTGAAGCCGGCCGAATGTTCGGACCAATCGACTGGACCTCGACACTGCCGTGCACGACGGCGCTGGGATCACGTTGGATCTCGCCCATTACGCACGTGAGATTGCCATCGACGACCGCCTTCGGACCGAGCGTAAGGTTGCCGAGCACGGCAACCACGTTGCCGTGCACCCGGCCGTTGACCGTGTTGTCGCCCATCACCGCGACGGCGTCGTTCATCACTTCGCCCTCGACCGTCAGATTGCCCATCACCGCGACGGCGTCGTGAGGGACCACGGTGCCGGCAGCGACAACATTGTCGTCTCCCACCATGACGCGGTCGCCGTTGTTCGACGTGCGGGTGCGCTTGCTGCGCTTCAATTCGGAAACTTGTTTCTGCACCTCGCGCACGGCGGCGCGGGCTTCCTCGCGAGCGCGTTCGGCGGCGGCGCGGGCCTCGCTCCGCGATTTCTCGGAACCTGACCGCGCTTTCTTTACGGCCTTCTCGGCTTCAGCGAGCGCGCGCTCGGCCTGCGCGCGGGCTTTTTCGGCGGCTTCGACGGCGGCTTGGTCGGCCTGGTCGTCGTCGGCCGGCTCGGCGGCGGCTTCCGTCGTCGTCGCGGTGGTTTCAGCGGGCGCGGCGGTTTCAGTCGGCTGCGCGGGAACGGCAGTTTCGTTGGGAACCGCGGCTGGTTCCGCGGCCGGTGCCTGTTCGGTCGGAGCGGGCGGAGGAGTTTGCTTGTCCGGTGACGCCGGAGGGTCGTCCGCACGGAGCAGCGCGCCCGCGGCGAAAAACGCCAGCAGCGGCAGCAGCCACGCGAGGGTCTTGAAGCGCACAATCTTCATGAGTGGGTTCGGTAAAGGGTTCGGTAGGCGACGGCGCCGAGGCCGAAGAAGGAAGCGTAGAGCATCGCGACGACGGCGATGCCGCCGTAGAGCCAGAGCGCCGGGATGCCGCCGATCACGCGGCCGGCAAACTCGACCATCCAGGTGCCGAGCGCGACGAGGGAGGAGAGGAACTGCACGCGCTCACCGACTTCTTGCGTGATCGCGCCGGCTTGCGGCACCCGGCCGAGGAGCGTGAGGGCATAGACCGCGGCGACGACGAGGCCGGAAGACGCGGTGGCGAAGGCGGCTTTCACGCCGGTCGGCCAGTAGCTCCAGCTCTTGTGCCACCAAGCGACGGCGTTGCGCTGCTCGATGGCGGCGAGGACGCGCGCCTCGAGGGTGCGCGGAGCGCGGCGCGGCGGCAGCGCGCGGAGTTCGGCGTGGACGAGTTGTTCGACTTGAGCAGCGGAAAGCGCGGCTTGCGGCGCCGCGGAAGCGGTCTGCGCGTGGCGCGCGGCGAGTTTGGCCTCGAAGCGCGCGGCGAAATCGGCCGGGGCCTTGCGCGGCGGGAGCGCGCGGAGCTCGCGGTGGATGAACTGCTCGAGTTCGTCAGGATTCATTTTCTCGGGATTCATGACGAGGGCTCAGGGTTGGAAGGTTTCGTGGGCGGTGCCGCGACGGACAAGGATCTTGGCCAGCGCCTCACGGGCACGGAGGATGTCGGTTTTGACCTTGGAGAGGGAGACGCCGAGTTTCTTGGCGATGTCCTCGTAAGGCATGTCTTCGAAGTGAAACAGGATCAGCGGCACGCGCTGGTGATCGGGCAGTTTGGAGAGGGCCTGCTCGATGTATTCGCGGCGTTCGGAGGAATCGACGCCGACGAAAAACGTGTCGGGCGCGGCGAACTCGACCTCCTTCTCCTCACCCTCGTCGTTGCGGTGGACGAGGTCGGAGAAGAAGCTCCAACGCTTCTTGTAGCGCTGGATGTGGTTGATCGACATGTTGGTCGCCACCGTCTTCAGCCAGCCGCCGGCCGTCGGGCTGCCGGCGAGCTTTTCCCAATGCTCGTGGGCTTTGATGAATACCTCCTGCGCAATATCCTCCGCTTGCGTCTCATTTCCGATGAGCCGCACGGCGGTGGAGTAGACCATGTCTTGGTAGTTGCGCATGAAGGTGGTGAAGTCGGTCGGGACCGTCATCCCGTCTGAGTTCGTTTGCACTGGAGTTGTGTCGTGCATCAGAACACCTCCGCGCCGGTCGAAGTTGCAGAAAGTTTCGCCACCAAAAACGACTGTGAACCAGCGAGTTGAATCAGCGTCAAACGACCCGATTCGAGACCGCCGAACGAACGCCCGCGAGCGGGCATGAGGCGGGAATCACCCACGACGCCCTCCCCGACCGGCAGTCTTGGTCCCAGTCGGCTTGCTGTCGATGATCCACTTCGCCGCCGCGAGGGCGTGAATCTCGGTGCTATCCAGGATCGGTTCGCTGAAATCGTCGGGCTTGAGCAACAGGCCGAGCTCGGACGAACCGAGCACGATCGCCTGCGCGCCTTGCTCGCGGAGCTCGCCCGCGAGACGCAGCAGTGTATCGCGCGACGATTCGCGCACGATGCCGCGACAAACCTCGCCGTAGATGATGCGGTCGAGTTCATCCAAATCCCGCGCGTGCGGCTGCAAGACGGCAATCGGCTTCCGTGGCCGGCCGGGCTCCGGTTTGTCCTTCGGCCGTTCGAGCAGGAAATCGTGCTCCAGCGTGAAACGCGTGCCGAGCAGACCCACGCGGGTGACGCGCGCGCCGCGGAGCTCTTTCAGGACGGCATCGCCGAGGTGGAGCAGCGGGATATCGACCGCGGATTCCACGTGCTCTGCGACGTAGTGCATGAGGTTCGAGCAAATCAGGACGCCGTCCGCGCCGGCGCGTTCGAGCGTGCGCACGGCTTCGGCGAGCATGGCCCCGGCGTCGTTCCAGCGGTTTTCCTTCACCAACGTGTCGAGCGACTGGAACTCGAGGCTATTGATGATCATCCGCGCCGTGTAGAGGCTGCCGAAGCGGCTGCGCACCGTCTCGTTGATGAGGCGGTAGTAGAGAGCGGTCGATTCCCAGCCGATGCCGCCGATGAGGCCGAGGCAGTTCATGCGATTGCGTGCGGACGCGTAGCCATCGTGTGTGCCGCCCATCGGATGCCGCGCGCGCCGCGATGGCAAGCGGCGAGAAGAAATCGATTTTCCTGCAATTAGAACTCGTGAACGCACGTTTTTGATGCCGCGCGCCCGTTGCGACACCGCGGCCGAATCGGACTATTGCGCCAACGCTTTCACGCCATGGCTCAATTCCTCACCCCCGACCCGAAAGTTGAATCCGCCGTTCGCGCCAAGGGCGAACAGCTCTTTGCCCTCATGGACAAGCAGCCGCCGCCGGCGCTGTTCTCCAAGAAAGGCGCCTACGCTCGCCTGATGGATTGGTCGATGAAGGACCCGGCGTTCAAGACGCAGCTCTTCCGCTTCGTCGACGTCCTCCCCTCGCTCAACTCCTCCGGCGAAATCGTCCGCCACCTCCAGGAATACCTCGGCGACAAAGCCGTGGAGCTCAACCCCGCGCTCAAGGCCGGCCTCGCCGCCTCGTCGTTCGCGCCCGCGCTCGTCGCCGGCCCGGTGAAGGCGCAGATCGTCGACATGGCCGGGCAATTCGTCGCCGGCGAGACGGGCGAAGACCTGCTCAAGCAGATCAAAAAGAACATCAAACTCGGCATCGCCACGACCATCGACCTCCTCGGCGAAGCGGTCGTGAGCGAGGAAGAGGCCGACGTGTTCCTGCAGCGCAATCTCGAGATCCTCGACTCGGTCTCGAAGTTCTACGCGAAGGAGCCCGAGCCGTGCTTCAGCGATCTCGGCCCCGACAACAAGCCGCTCCCGCGCCTCAATCTCTCGGTCAAAATTTCCGCGCTCACGCCCGACGTCCATCCGGCCGATCCGGAAAACTCGATCAAGGCGCTCAAGCACCGCCTCCGCCCGATTCTCCGCCGCGCCATCGAAGTCGGCGCGCTGGTGAATTTCGACATGGAGAGCTACAAGCTGAAGGACCTCACGCTCGCGCTCTTCAAATCGATCTTCGAGGAACCCGAGTTCGCGCAAAAGCCCGCCATCGGCATCGCGATGCAGGCCTACCTGCGCGACGCCGAGCAGGACATCCGCGACATCGTCGCGTGGGCGCGCAAAAACAACCGCCCGCTCAACATCCGCCTCGTGAAGGGCGCGTATTGGGACGCCGAGACCGTCCTCGCCCAGCAGCGCGAGTGGCCGATCCCGGTGTGGCAAAAGAAGCCCGAGTCCGACGCGAACTACGAGAAGATGACCGTGTTCCTCCTCGAGAACGCCGACATCATCACGCCGAACTTCGCGTCGCACAACGTCCGCTCGGTCTCTCACGCCATCGTCCAAGCCGAGCGTCTCGGCGTGCACCCGAAGCACTACGAGTTCCAAGCGCTCTATGGCATGGCCGACGAGCTCAAGGCCGCGCTGCTCCAGATGGGCCACCGCGTCCGCGAATACAGCGCCATCGGCGAACTGTTGCCCGGCATGGCGTATCTCGTCCGCCGCCTCCTCGAGAACACTTCCAACGAAGGCTTCCTCCGCATCAAAAACATGGGCGAAGCCTCGAAGGAGCAGCTCCTCGGCAACCCCGTCAACGCCCTCGCCGCCGCCACTGAGCCGCTCGCGCGCAAGCCGCGCCCGGCCGGCGCGTTCGTCAACGCCGCCAACACCGACTACACGCTCGCCGCCAACCGCGAGAAGCAGCGCGTCGCGTTGAAGCAGTTCGAGGCGACCCAGCTCGGCAAGAAGTGGCCCGTGATCATCAACGGCAAGAAGGTCACCGACCGCCCGTTCCTCCCGTCCGTCAACCCCGCGCGTCCCGCGCAGGTCGTCGGCTACTGGGCCAAGGGCACGGTGCAGGACGCCGAGGACGCTGTCGCCGCCTCCGTCGCGTTCTTCCCGAAGTGGCGCGCCACGCCGGTCGACGATCGCGCGAAAATGCTCGAGCGCGCCACCGACCTCATGGAGTCGCGCCGCATGGAGATTAATTCGCTGCTCATCCTCGAAGCCGCGAAGCCGTGGGTCGAAGCCGACGCCGACACGTCCGAAGCGATCGACTTCCTGCGCTTCTACGCCGTCGAGATGCGCCGCATGGCGAAGCCCGTCGTCACGCAAAAAGTCCCCGGCGAACACTGCGTGCAACAGTGGACGCCGCGCGGTGTCGGCGTTTCGGTCGCGCCGTGGAATTTCCCGCTCGCGATCCTCACCGGCCTCACGGTCGCGCCGCTCGTCGCGGGCAATTGCATGATCATCAAACCCGCGCGCCAGACCTCGATCATCGGCGCGTTCCTGATGGACATCCTCACGCAGGCCGGCGTGCCCGCGGGCGCGTTGCACTACCTGCCCTGCTCCGGCGCCGACGCCGGCGCGCACCTCGTCGCGCACCCGAAGATCGATTTCATCGCCTTCACCGGCTCGCGCGAAGTCGGCCTCGGCATCTACGAGGAGGCGGGCAAGACCAAGCCCGGCCAGCTCAACCTCAAGAAGGTCGTGTGCGAGATGGGCGGCAAAAACGCCATGATCATCGACAACGACGCCGACATCGACGAGGCGATCCCGGCGTGTCTCTACAGCGCGTTCGGTTTCGCGGGCCAGAAGTGCTCCGCGCTCTCGCGCCTCATCGTGCTCGAAGGCGTTTACGACAAATTCGTCGAGCGCTTCCTCTCCGCGTGCCCGACCTTCCCCGTCGGCGATCCGTCGCTCCCCGGCACGATCGTCAATCCAGTCATCGACGACGCCGCGCAGAAATCGATCCTCGGCTACATCGAAGCCGGCAAGAAGGAGTCCAAGCTCGCCTGGCAAGCCACGCTCACGCCCGAGCAGATCGCGAGCGGCGGCTACTTCGTGCCGCCGACCGTGTTCACCGGATGCAAACCCGACCACAAGATCGTCCGCGAGGAAATCTTCGGCCCGGTCGTCGCGATCCTCAAGGCCAAGGACCTCGACGAAGCCTTCGCGATGGCGAACGACAACGACTACGCGCTGACCGGCGGCTTCTTCTCGCGCAGCCCGCGCGCAATCGAGCGCGCCCGCGAGGAGTTCCTCGTCGGCAACCTCTACATCAACCGCGGCAACACCGGCGCGATCGTGGAGCGCCATCCGTTCGGCGGCTTCAAGATGTCCGGCGGCGGCACGAAGGCCGGCGGCCGCGAGTATTTGGAAAACTTCCTCTTTCCGCGTCTCATCGCGGAGAACGTGCTCCGCCGCGGCTTCACGCCGCCGGAAGAGAACGAGTAAGCGACACCCCCGCCCGAAAGGGCGACCCACCAAGCACACGCCATTGCTGGCTGTTACCTCCCCCAAGCAAACAAGGCGCGCCGCAGAAAAGCGGCGCGCCTTTTTCTTTCGCCCTTGCCTCATGCAATCGACTCAGGTTGCGTTTCTCCGGGCCTCCTGCCGACGACCGTGTCGGTGCGATGGCCCTTTTTGCATGCACTGCTCCATTAGACGTCTCGCCGCACTGACCTGCATTCCGGCATTAGCTCTTCTCTTCGGTTCCTGCGCGCAGAACCTGGCTTCGCCCGCGCCCGCAACCTCGGCGGCTCCCTCGCCTGAAATTGACGCGCTCCTCGCCCGGATCGACTCAGCCTACGCCGCCGCGCGCACGATGAGCGCCGATTTCCGCTACACCGTGAAATCCGACGTGCGCAACCAAGAGGTGATCGGGCATGCGCGGCTGATGAAGCCCAACTACGCGCGTCTGACCCTCACTCGCATCGCCGAGCCGGCGTTTCCCAACCTGATCGGGTCGGATGGCTACATGACCTACACCTACGTGCCGAAAAATTTCCGCGGCGGCCGCAACCCGATCTCGACTCCACTGAACCCTGAGTTCCGCACGCCCGCCGATCCGAGCGCGCCGCGAGAGATTTCCACGCGATCAGCGGTGTCTGATCGTATTATCACAAACCGCACCTTCGAACCGGGCCCGCACGACCCTGATCTCGCCGCACGTCAGGCCTCGGGCCTCGAGGGCGGCGGTCTCATCGACGCAACGGTCACCGACCCCCGGGGTCGCGATCTTCGCCTGTGGGACAGCATCGCGCTGCACGCGTTCTTCGACCCGCGGGTAGCGCTGCGCATGCTCTATTTCCGCATCCCGAGCGAACTGAAGATGGAAGCTCCGCAAACCATCAACGGCGTCACTTACACGGTGATTTATCACCGCTACGAAACGGGCAACATCGAGGGAGGCGAGCTGTCCGCGTTCGATCAGCGCGTATTCGTGGGGCCGGACAATCTCATCCACCGCTACGAGCTGCGCTTCGTCTCGAACGGCAAGCCTGGCTTGCAGCTCATGGAGCTGAGCAACGTGCGGATCAACGAGCCCATGCCGGTCGAATCGTTCTCCTTCACGCCTCCGCGTTAGGCGGAGCGCCCGTTAAACCGTGGCGGGCGGCAAGCCCGCGCCACTTTTCCGCCTCAGCGGCTGAACGTCTCCGACGCGGCCGCCTTGTTCTCACCACTTCAGCGCGCGGTAGATTGTCCGGTAGTAACCCCAGAACGGCTGCTCGGAATCGACGACCTCACGCTGCACGGCGATGATCTTCGGCACCTCGCCGAGGCGCTCCACGGCTTCGTAATCCTTGCGCGCCATCGCGGCGAGCACCTCGCCGTGATGGCGGAAATACGCCGGGTTTTCGACATACTCGGTCACCGTGCGATGCACGTCAGCCTTCTCCGGCGGCGGTGGCATCGTGTAGGTGAGCTGCTCCTTGAATTCGTGCAGGTCGATCCACGCCGTCTCGATCACGCCCTTCACCGCCTCGGGATCGAGGTAACAGCCGCGCTCGAACGCGAGGTCTCGTTCCGCCTTCTCGAAAATCACGGCGCGCAGGTAGCGCGCGATTTCCGTCCGACCTTTTTCGCGATTGTCCAGATAGGCCGCGCGCCAGCGGATCTCGTTTTCGAACTTCCGATAATTTTCCCGGTGCTTGGGCAGCTTGGCGGCGGCGAGCGCCTTCTCGAAGTAACCCAGCACCTCGCCGCCTTTCAGGCGGACGCCGTCCATCTCGACGTAGCCGAGCAGCGCCCGCAGGAAGAGCACGTATTCGCCGTCCTCGATCGAGTCGTCGCGTGACTTGTCACCCGGATACGGCACGACCTCAAGCGCATCAGCCTCCTTGAGCTTCGCGCGAGCTACGTCGAATTTGCCGGCAAATAGCGCCTCAAGGCCCGCACTCGCCGCCGCCTCGGACTGCGCCTGGTGCAGGAGGTAGCGCTCGCTTGTCACTCCCGCCTCCGTCTTGGCCGCGAACGCGAAATCCCCGGCGGCGAAAGCCAGCCGGAACTCGAGCAGGTCGCCGCCTTTCAGGTTTTTCCAGCGCGGATCCGCTTTCAGCTCGAGCAGGCGTCGCATCAGCAGCGAGCAGTCCGCGTTCAGTCGCTGAAGCGCGGCCGCGTCGAGGTCCTCCGAGTGAAAATTCCACACGTTCCGGCCCTCGTCGAAGTGCGGAGCGACCTGCGGTGCGAGCGCGCGCAGCATCAGCTCCGGCGCGAGCAGGCCGAACGAGGCGCTGTCCTTCGCGTTGGCCTCCGCGGGCTGGAGCGCTTCGCGGGCGTCGGTGATTCGGCGCGGGATGATCTGCGCCCAAGTCCATTGCAGCGCCACGGCGGGCACGGCGCGCAACTCCGCCGCGATTTCCGGCAACGGCCCGGCGCTGCGCGTGCGATTCACCTCATCGATCCACGCGGTGAGATCCGCGTAAGCCGTGGCGGCGGGCGAAGCACCGCGCAGGGAACTCACGAAGGCGCTCAACTCCGCCGGATAAACTCCCCCGGTGTGCGTCGGCAACTGGAGGTTTTCGATCTCGTAGCCGAGCTGGTCGCGCTGCTCGAGCAAGGGCAGCAGGTCGAGCGTGCCGGTGAGGTCACCGGCCTTCCGTCGCAGTTGCGCCAGCGTCAGCAGAAACGGCCGGTCGTGAATCTGGATCGCGGCGACGTAGGTCGAATAATCCGCCTCGAAGGCCCGGCAAATCTGGCGCCACGGCAGCGGCCCCGGCAGCGATTTCTCCTCGGCGAGCAACTGCCGCAGCGTCCACGCGCGCGTCTCGAGTCGGAGGAAAGTCGGTTGTGCTTCCTGAGCCTTCGCGGTGCCCAAGTGGGGCGGAAGCCAGTCGTTGAAGTGCGCGTGCAGCAGGCCGGGCGGAAGTCCTTCCGTCGGCGCTCCGCTTTCGGTGCTGTCGGTCGGCGCGGGATAGTTCGCGCACGCGCCGCTCATCCGCACCAGCTGCCCGATGCGCGCCGTGCACTCCTGCTGCCGCGCGGCGTCAGCCTCAGGCACGGTCAGCCGCTCGAAGGTCGCGAGCGCGGCGCCGATTCGGTAGTGATCGCCGAGGCGCAACGCGTCTTCGGGCGTGTCGAGGGCGTTATCCACGGCGAAAGGTTCGTGCTGCGTCTGCCAGAGATCGATCGCGCGTTTCAGTCGCGCATCACCGGGCGCGAGCGGCGCGCCACCGGTGATTTCCGCGATGGTGTTCAACAGGTCGCCGTCGGGCCAAGCCGACGGGAGCGCCTTCACTTCGCTCAGCGGCCAGTTCGGCGCGAGCGCGCGCAATCGCGCCAGATTCTCGACCGCGAGCGCCGCGCTGTCCGCGTCGCCTTCGTTGGGAGTCGAGGCGAACAGCTGCGCCGCCTTTTCGAGTTCTTCACGGAAAGTCGCACGATCGGACGCGGGCTCGGCTCCGACACGCAGCGCCAGCCAGCTGGCGAACAGCCGGCGGCGAGCGGCCAACGTCGGCAGCTCGAGCTCCGTCTTCGTCAGACTTTCCACGACCGTGCGCAGCTGCGCAAATCGCGCACTGCGGCCCGCCATCGCCCCCGGCTCGTTCCGACGCTGCCGCGCCTGCGCGACCAACGCCTCGATCTGGAATCGCTGCGCCGCCAGCTCGGGCGCACCGGGCTCCAGCCGCGCGCAAGCGGCTCGGTCCGCGTCGAGTTGCGCGCGCAAGCGAGCCGTCGCCGGCAGCTCCGCCGCGCCGAGCGCCGAGGCGGCCTGCAAGCGCTCCTCGGCCACATCGAGCTGGCCGTTTTCGAGGGACGTCGCGGCGTCCTCCATGAGCGCATCCAACTGAAAGGCGCCGAAGTCGTAGGGCTCCTCCGCGAGGTCGTCGGCGACGACCGCGCCTTGTTGTTGCCGCCAGTAAACGTGATCGGCGATCCGCGCGAACGCGGCGGGGCGGATGTCGTCGCTCGCGCCGGCCTGCGCGAACGCGTCCGGAAATTCCTTCTTCAGCTCATCGAGCCGCGTCCGCGCCGCCTCGACGTGCCCGGTTTTCAAACCGGCCCACGCCACGCCAGCGCGCGCGGTGACGTCTTGCGGGAACTTTTGCAGCACGGCGAAGAAATCCTGCTCGGCCTGTTTCCATTGCTCGAATCGCAACAGCCACACGCCGCGCTCACGCAAGAACGCGAGCCGCGCTTCGCCGCCCGTGGGTTCAGCCGGTGCGTCGACCGCGCGGTCGATCCGCGCGCGGGCGCTGCGGCAGGCGTCGGTTTCACCGGCGCTGAGGACGCTCGCGGCGGCAAGCAGCGCGCCCAGCGTCAGTGGAAGGAGAAGGCGGGCAAATTCCCGGGGAATTTTCATCGGCTCGATGGGCGGCATTCGCAATGCGCCGGGAACCGAGATCGGCCCTGCGGGCGCAGTCGAAATGCAGTCGCGCCTCTCTCGCCATCGCAATCCCCACCCGCGAGCCTACGCGGTTTCGCGTAGTTTCCCGGGGCGGAAATCAGCTGCGGTGGCCCGAGCCGCTAGACGCCGGCGTAGGCCAGCACGTCGTCGACGCCGTAGTCGTTCGCGCCGGGTTTGAGGTAGCGCGCGATGCCGCGCACGTCGTCGCCGGCGGTGACGATCGGCGGTTCGACGCTGCCATCCGCACCGCGTTGGCCGAGGCCGATGGCGGCGAGCAGGCCGTTGCAGAGGCATTTGCGGCCGACGGTTTCGGCGATGTCGCCGCCTTTGGCCGCGAACTTGTCGGCGGGCGCGGCGGGACAGCGAAAACCTACCGCGCCGTCGGGCTGCGCGTAGGCGTCGCGGAGGTAGCCGAGATCGCATTTGCGCGCACGCGCGTCGTAGACCGCGGCGTCGGCCACGGTGCCGGGAAGATCGACGACCTTGAACGGCATGCCGGTGGGCGACGCGCGTGGGTCGGTGCGGAGATCGAGCGCACCCTCGCGGGCCTTCGCGAGCGCGGCAGCTTTGATTTCCGGCGTGAGCCCGCTCTCGCGACAGAAGGCGAAAGGCGTGCCGACTTGCACGCCGGCGGCGCCGGCGGCCTCGGCGGCGCGGAGCGCCTCGGGCGTGGCTTGCGAACCGGCGAGGTAGAACGGCAGGCCGATCGCTTTGATGGCGTTGAGATCCGGTGTGTCGCGCGGGCCGTAGATGGGTTCGCCGCGCTCGTTGAGCGTCGTGCCGCCGCGCGGCGGCGCGTTGTGGCCGCCGGCCGTGGCGCCTTCGACGACGAAGCCGTCGACCTTGCCGCTGGACTTGCGGGCGAGCGTAAGGGCAAGAACCGACGAGGAAACGATCGCGAGGAAGCGCGGGCGCGGCAGCGCGAGCTTTTCGCCCGGCAACAGCGTGGCGGGATCGAGTGTGATGGCGTGCTCGTCCTTGGTGCCTTCGACGGTGACGCGCATCTCGGCTTTCTCACCGGCGGCGAAGCGGTCGAGGATGCCGGGGATGGATTTCGGAATGCCGGCGCCCATCAGCACGTAGTCGACCTTGGCGAGCATGGCGCCGTAAAGCGAAGCGAGCGTGGGCAACTGGATTTTCTCGAGGAGATTGATGCCGACAACGCCGTCGTGCTTTTCCTTCGCGAGGTAAACCTCGACGAAGTTCGCCGCGGCGGTGAGGCCGAGCAATTCGGCCGCGGAATCGAGCGAAAACATCGGCGCGAGCTTGTAGGGCTGGCCACGGGCGATGCCGCCGGACACGAAGTATTTCTCGAGGATTTGCCCGACATTCGGCAGCGGGCACGCGTCGAGCGCGCGGCGCATCGCGCCGTCGAGATCGCCGTCCTGCAGGCGGCGGACGAAGACGGTGTTCAGTGCCGTGCCGGAAACGACGCCGAGGTGCCCGCGCAACGAGACGGCGCGGGCGAGATTCCAATTCGAAACACCGATGCCCATGCCGCCTTGAATCAAGCGCGGCCAGTGCGTGGGGGGATTGGTCCAATGCATGACGCCTCAATTGCGAGGCCGCGCGCCGCGCGAGGTCAATCACGGGACCCGTCACCTTGGCGCATATCTTGCCGAAAACTGGGCGTGAACGCGTCGAGGCGCTATTTCGCGGGAAAAATGCGCGTGGTGAAATTCGCCGCGGCGCCGCGCGTCTCGAGAAAAAGCGTCTCGCGGCGACGGGGCGGCACGTCCGGCGTGTCGCCGTGCCAGAGGCGGAACTCGCCGGCGCACTCGATCTCGACGATGAGTGTGCGTGCGCCGAAGCGCACGGGAACCACGGCGCGGTCGCGGAACGTCGCGCCGCGCACCTCGCGCCAGTAACCGAACGGCTCGGGGCGACCGTGAGCGAAATCGGGCGCAGCGGAGAATTCGGAGCCGAGTTGCGCGGCACCTTCGAGCTGGAGGGTGAAGCCGAGCGCGTGTGGGTGGCCGTCATCGGTGGCGAGCTCGACGCGATCGACGAACGCGTCGCCGGAGATCTCGATCGTGCGGCGAGCGCGGGCGTGCGGCGTGTAGCGCGGTTGCTCGACGCTCAGGCGCGCGGGCGCGGCGGAGAATTCGAGCACGCGGCCGAGTTGCGGGGATTGCGGGATGCCGTCGACGCGCGGCCATTGTTTCGCGTCGTTGAGCGCGGCGAGGTCCTCGCCTTCGCCGTCGATGAGCGGGACGTTGTGATTGGCGCCGCGAGCGAAGTAGCCGCGGTGCATCGGCGAACCGTAGCCCGTGGTGCCGGTGTCGTGGCTGACGTCGATGCCGTCGAAACTCGCGGACCAGTTAAGCGCCTCGGGCTGCGCGTGCGAACGCTGGAGCTGGCCGTAGTGGACGAAGACCTGCCACGGGCCGGACTTGAGCACGGCCATGCGCGAGGACTCGAGGAGGCGCGTCGTCACGACGGGCAACTCGGGCAAGGTCGGTGCGGCGGGCGGCGGATCGAGCAAGGTGTCCCAATCGCGGCGCTCGGCGGCGGCTTGGAGACCAAGCGCCGTGGGAAACACGCGGTAGGCCGACGCGAAGAGCGAGCGATCGGGTGCGGTGCCGGGCGCGCCGCTGTCGGCGGGATTCGGGAGCTTGCCGTCGGGGAAACGCAGCGTGAGCAGGCTGAGCAGGAGGTTTTGCGCGATGTTGAGTTCGTCGGCGAGCTCGGCGGCGCGACCGTGGAGGCCGGCGGCGGTGAAGAGCGAGAGCGTGGCTTGCGCCACGTAGGCGTTATAGCCGAGCGATTGCTCCCACCAGAGGTAGTCGCTCGTCACACCCTCGGCCATCTGGCGGCGGAGGCCGAAGCGGCCGTCGAGCGCCTCGCGCCACATCGCTTCGTCGCCGAGGAGCAGCGCGACCTGCGCGACGGCGCCGCGTTGCCAGACGGCGATGTTGTGGATCGCCTGGAAATTCTTGTTCAGCACGGCGACTTCGGGGCGGAAGAGTTTTTCGGTCCACGCGGCGCGGCGATCGGCGGTAACGGTCTCGCCGAGGAGGCGCGCGGTGTCGGCGAATTTGATCAGGCCGTTCGCCTCGCTGAGCGTCTGCCAGAAGAGGCGCGCGCCGGTGCGCGTCGGTGCGTTCTCCGGTGGCGAAGGCCACTTCAGGTAGTTGTCGGCGTAGAAATCGAGCTGCGCGGCGGCCCAGTCGGCGTAGCGCGGCTCACCGGTGAGCCGCGAGAGCTTCGCGGCGCGGACCATCATGGCGAGGTGACGGTCGCGGAAGCCGACGACCCACCACGCGTGGAGTTTAGGCGTGATGGAGACGTGCGGATCGGAGGGGCTGGAGAAATGATCGATCTCTTCGCCGGGGATGCGGTCGACCCAGGTGAGGCGCGAGGCGTCCTTGGGACTGATGCCGTCGTGCGACCAGCCAGCGATCCACTCGACGCGGTCGCGGTGGCGGGAGATCCAGGCGTCGAGCTCCGCGTGTTCGCGGGCGAGCCATTTTTGCCAGGCGGGGTCGCTGGCGACACGTTCGCGGGCGCCGGCCCAATCTTCGCGGGCGGCACGCCACGGTTGGCCGGCGGCGGCGTAGATCTTCCAGTCGCGGAACTGGGCCGCGGGATCGGGCTTGGGGAAACGCGGAGCGGCGGGTGCCGCGGCGGCGAACGAAGCGAGAAGCAGGAACGAGAGCGGCAGCGCGCGCATGGCGCGGGGAGAGTCGCGCGGGACGACGAACGCGTCAACGGCGAGGAGCCGGGAGATTTTCCGCCGCGCGAGACGGAGAGAATTTTCCGCGCGCAAGGAACGCGAAGGAGCGTTGCGCCGGGGCCCAGCGGTGCCGCTTTATCTCTTCTGCTGCTGGCGCCAGCGGCGGACGCCGAAGAGCGCGAGACCGGCGCCCATGAGCATCGCGCCGTAAGTGGAGGGCTCGGGAACGGGCCGCCACGGACGGACTTCGTTGCCGTGATCAAAGCCTTCGGAGGGATAGTCGGTCGTCCAGATCGTGTCGTTGCCGACCCAGGAACCGGACGGGGCGAAAGTGACGAGGTTGAGCGGCGAGGTCGCCTTGTTGCCCGGATCGTTCGCCACGATGAAGAGGTCGTTGAAGTCGTTCCAGTTGGCGACGGAGAGCGTGTAAGAGGTGAGCGAGAGCGTCGTGAAGTTAACGACGGAGTCGGTGCTCGCGAAATCGATGATGGAGTTGCCGGTGACGCTGAGGGTGCCGAAGGTGGTGGTGGTGCCATTGAGCTCGAGGGTGCCGCCGTTGAGCTGGATGTTGATGCCGGAGTTGTTGAAGTCGGCGCCGAGGCGGAGCGTGGAGCCGGCGTTGACGACGATGGTGCCGGTGCCGAGGAGCTGGGAGACTTCGAGGAGGGAGAGGCCGCCGTCGAGGGTGAGCGTGGAGTTGCTGCCGAAGTCGAGGGTGCCGAGGCCGGCGAGAGTGCCGATCTTCTGGGCGAAGCCGACGAGCGACATGGTGGCGCCGCTGTCGATCTGCAGGTCGATGGTGGAGCTGTTGAGGGCGTTGTTGGCGCCCATGGCGAGCGTGCCGGCGGAGACGGTGACGTTGCCGGCGAAGGTGTTGGTGCTGTTGGAGAGCGTGAGGGTGCCGGCGCCGTCCTTGGTGAGCTGGGAGCTGGCGGTGCCGGTGAGCTGGCCGGCGATGGTGGTGTTGGCGGCGCCGCCGACGGTGAGGGTGTTGCTGCCGACGGCGACGGTGTTGTTGAGGGCGAGCGAGCCGGCGTCGGTGTTGATGCGGACGTTGGCGTTGGCGATGGTGATCGCGCCGCCGATGGTATTGTCGCCCGCGATATTGCGGAGAGCGCCGGTGTTGCCGATACCGGTGCCGCTGAGGCTCATGGTCTCGTTGCCGATGGTGAGATTGGCGCCGCCGTTGTAGTTGATGTCCTTCTGGAGCTGGAGGGCGGCGCCGTCGGCGACGGTGACGCCGGCGACGGTGGTGCCGAGGCCGTAGGTGTGGCGAACGTTCACGACGCCGGAGTTGATCGTGGTCACGCCGTCATAGGAATTGTTGCCAGTGAGCGTGAGGGTGCCGCTGCCGTCTTTGGTGAGAGTGCCAGTGCCGGTGCCGATGGCGCCGTTGATCCAGGTGTCGCCGGAGCCGCCAACGGTGAGGTTGCTGTTGTTCGCGCTGGTGACGTTGCCGTTGAGGGTGAGGCGGTCGGCGTCGGAATTGATGCGGCTGCTGGAGGCGAGGTTGACGATGCCGTTCCAGGTGTTGTTGCCGGCGAGATTGCGGAGGGCGCCGTCGTTGGCGATGCCGGTGCCGTTGAGCGTGAGGCGCTCGAGGCCGATGGTGACGTCGTTGCCGCCGTTGTAGGCGACGTCCTTCTGGATCTCGAGGGCGGCGCCGTTGGCGACGGTGGTGCCGGCGTTGACGTCGTTGGAGTTGTGGCCGCCGAGCGCGGTGTCGGTGCGGATGTTGAGGACGCCGGCGTTGACGTTGGTGGCTTCGGAGTAGGTGTTGTTGCCGGCGAAGGTCATGCGGCCGGCGCCGAGTTTGGTGACGCCGCCGGAGACGACGCTGGCGGTGAACAGCAGGTCGTCGTATTGGGCGCCGTTGGCGACGGTGATGTTGCGGTTGCCGGCGGCGGGGGTGAGCCAAAATTGGTAGCCGGTGACGGTGGCGGTGTCGGGGGAGGAGCCGACGTTGACGTCGCCGTTGAGAACGAGGGTGCCGCCCGCGCCGAGGGCGATGGTGCCGCCGTTGAGCGTGAGGCCGTTGATGGTCTCGTAGGTGCTGTTGAGGTTGAACGTGCCGTAGCGGTTGACGGTGACGTTCACGTTATCCGCAAGTTTTTCGATGCCGTAGCCGGTGGCGTAGAGGAGCGTGGCGGAGTCGGTGCCGTTGCCGATGGTGATGTCGCCGCGAATGGTGGTGTTGCGGAAGCCGACGGCGTTGTTGGTGGCGAGGACGAGCGTGCCGCGATTGACGGTGGTGGTGCCGGTGAAATTGTTCACCTGCCACTGGGAGTTGAGCCAGACTTCGCCGGTGCTGTTCACGACGAGATTGCCGGCGGTGCCGGTGCCCATGGCGCCGATGAACACGGTCTTGCCGGGGCCGTCGACGGTGAGCGTCTTGGTGCCGAGATCGATCGTGGTGCCGGTGGTGCCGACGTAGAGGCGGTCACCGAGGGTGCCAGAATTGACCGTGCTGTCGGCAGTGAGAGCGATGTTGCCGTTGAACCAGTTCACGTCGCCGCTGACGTTGCGGAGCGTACCGCCGGCGAGGGTGATGGCGTTGGAGGCGGTGACGCCGCCGCCTTGGATTTCAAGGGTGGCGCCGGTGTTCACAGTGGCGGAGCCGGAGCCGAGCGAGGTGGCGTTGCGGATGTTGATCGTGCCGCCGGAGACCGTGGTGTTGCCCGTGTAGTTGTTGGCGGCGGAAAGGGTCAGGGTGCCGGAGCCGGTCTTGGTGAGGCCGCCGGTGTTGGTGTTGGCGAGCGAGGAGGCGAAGGTAACGTTGTTGCCGTTGGTGTCGACGGCGATGGCGCTGGAGCTGTTGCCGATGCGCGACGAAAGGTCGGTCGTGATGCCGCTGCCGTATTGGAGCGTGCCGCCGGTGAAACGGACGGTGCCGGCGGTGCCGAGGGCGACGGCGTTGTTGGCGACGACCGTGCCGCCAGCGAGCGTGGTGCCGCCGGTGTAGCTGTTGGCACCGGAGAGCGTGAGCGTGCCGGCGTCGTTTTTGATGAGGGCGCCGCCGCTGCTGTTGATCTGGCTGGAGAAGGTCGTGTTGCCCGCGCCGGCGATGGTGAGGTTGTAGGCACCGAGGTCCGTGTAGGAAGCGAGCGTGAGGCTGCCGGCGGTGGATTTGATGGTGGCGGCGCCGCCCAGCAGGATCTGGCCGCTAAGGGTGTTCGAACCGGAGAGGTTGTTGATGGCGCCAGCGGAACTGACGCCGGTGCCGGTGATCGTGAAATCGCCCTCGCTGACCGCGATGTTATTGGAAAGCTCGAGGGTGGCGCCGTTGGCCACGGTGTTGCCGAACGTCGAGGTGCCGAGCGCGCCGCTGTTGGTGATCGCGAGCGTGCCTCCGTTGATGAGTGTGGGGCCGACGTAGGTGTTCGCGTTGGAGAGAACGAGGCGTCCGGCGCCGGCTTTGGTGAAGTTGGCGTAGTAGGAATTGCTGACGACGCCGGAGAACGTGGTCGTGCCGGTGTTGTCGACCGTGATCGTGCGGTCGCCGGCGCCGAGACTGAACGTGCCGGAGAGAGTGAGGTCCTGCGAGCCGCCGATGGTGAAATTCGCGTTCGCGACGGTGTTGTTGGTCAGCGAGCGGGCGCCGCCACTGGCGCTGAGGGTGCCGCCTGCGATCGTGAGGGTCCCGCTGCCGAGCGCAGAGTTATTGCCGACGGCGAGGGTGCCGGCGTTGAGGGTCGTGCCGCCCGTGTAGTTGTTGGCGGCGTTGAGGATGAGCGTGCCGGCGCCGGACTTGGTGAGGCCGCCGGTGTTGGTGTTGGCGAGCGAGGAGGCGAAGGTGACGTTGTTGCCGTTCGTATCGATCGCGATGGCACTGGTGCTGTTGCCGATGCGGGAAGAATAGTCGGTGGTGATGCCAGAGCCGTATTGGAGCGTGCCGCCGGTGAAGCGGACGGTGCCGGTGGTGCCGAGGGCGTTCGCGGAATCGGCACGCAGAGTGCCGCCCGCGATGGTCGTGCCACCGGTATAGCTGTTGTTGCCGGAGAGCACCCAAGTGCTGTTGCCGCTTTTCGTGACCGTGCCGCCCGTGCCGTTGATCGTCGAGCTGACGGTGCCGAGGCCGGAGCCGTTGCCACCCAGGGTGAGCGTGTTCGTTGCGCTCGTGGTGATGCTGCCGCCGGTCGTGGAAATGGTGAGCGCGCCGGAGCTGCCAACGTTGAAACTCGACGCGGCGCCGAGCGTAAGGCGGAAATTGGCACCAGTGAGCGTCTGGCCCGAGTCGTCGTTGTTGGTGATGCCCGTCGCCCCGAGCGTGTAGGTGCGCGTCGGGCCGCTCGTCTTGCTAATCGTGAAGGCTCCGGCTCCGTTCGCGAAAGTGATGCCACCAATCGTGTAGTTCGAACCGACCGAAATGGTGCCGCCAGTCGCGCCCCCGATGGAGGCGAACTCGCCGACCGCGTTGACGACGTTGTTGCCGGACCAATTGGTAGTCGTATCCCAGTTGCCGCCACCTGCCGGCAACCAATTCACAGTCTGCGCGGGCAACGACGCCGCGAGCCACGCCATCGATCCCAATACCGCCGCAGAAAACCGCACACCACGGAGCGCAATTCTCCGGAGCAGGGCGTCGGCAATAGCAGTGGAGCGGGCGCGCATGGGGTTCCTGATACTACGAAAGTCAAAGGGTTGCCCCGGAAGAGTCCATCACAAATTAGGGATAAACACCTAGGACTTGGTGGACCACTTGGGGTCTACACGCCAAATCCTAGCCTAAATCCTAGGGTCTTACTCCCATAAATTGACTTGCTCACCCCGCAAGCGGCCGGTCTAATCGGCCCTACGGACAAAATCTGAGGTCACCCATGAAACTGAATCTACCCCGTTTTGCACTCAGCTGCTTCGCGATGCTGGCCGGACTCGCGAGCGCCAACGCCCAAGTCGGGCCAGGCACTCCCGAGGTCACCTACAACCCAGGCTTGACCCGAGTTGAGGGCGACCAGCCGCTCACCCGCACCGTCTACGTGGCGATCACCTCGCCTTCGAACGTCCCTGTGGGCTCGTCGACTTCCATCACGCCTGTTTTCAGCATGCTGAGCCAGCCGGCTGGCATCCCTGACGCGGTCGCGTTGAGTTACGTTTCGTTCAACCCTTCGACGCTGACCTTCACCGGCCCGGGACAAACCATCCTCGCCCGCGTCGACCTCGCCTTCCCCGACGGCGTGCCCGGCGGCCTCTACGCCTACAAGTTCCTCACTCCCGGCTGGCCGGTCGGCACGCAGGATCTGGGCGGCTTCCTCAATGCCACGATCTATCCCGCGCCGCCGCCCCCGGGCCCGCCGACCGTTGAAATCACGTCGCCGGTCGCGAACGCGCAATTCACCTACAATCCGGCCGTCGGCCTTCAGGTTCCCATCACCTTTCTGGCGAATGCTCCCGTGGTTTCCCCGCTGCGCACCGTGGTCGGCGACGTGAACGGCATTTCCAT
Organism: Opitutia bacterium; assembly: GCA_016217545.1. Lineage (NCBI taxonomy): Bacteria > Pseudomonadati > Verrucomicrobiota > Opitutia > Opitutia bacterium. The sequence continues at coordinate 99,272 of JACRHT010000012.1, forward strand.
CACGCCGCTGCAACAAGTCACCAATACCGACGGCTCCGTCACCGCGACCGGTTCCGTCAACATCACGGCCCCGGGCACCTACACCATTACCGCCCGCGCCACGAATGACGAAGGCACCGCCACCGACGTCAGCGACTTCACCGTCGTCCTCTCCGTCCCTCCCCCGACGGTCGCCATCGCCTCGCCGGTCAACGGCAGCACCTACACGCTCCCGGCTTCCGGCCCGCTCAGCGTGCCCTATTCGTTCAGCGGTCACAGCTTCTACGGCGGCATGCGAACGCTCACCGCCACGCTGAACGGGCAACCGGTCACGTTCACTCCCGCCGGCATCGGCACCTTGGACGCCACCGGCACGGGCGACTTCTCGATCACGACCGCCGGCTCCTACGAGCTCGTCGTCACCGGCACCGACGACTACGGCTCCGCGACCGCGCGCACGACGTTCACCGTCACCTCGGCCACCAACGCGCCGCGCCCCTGCATCAAGATCAATTCCCCGGATAACTGCGCCGTCTACACGCGCGTAGCTGGCTCCGGTCCCACGCTCATTCCGTTCTCCTACACCGGCGTGGCCGGCACCGGGTTCACCATCAGCTCCCTCACCGGCACGCTGAACGGCTCCCCGGTCACCGCTACGGTCACGGGCATCGGCACCCAAACCGCCACGGGCACCGGCACGTTCTCCATCACCACCGCGGGCACCTACACGCTTTCGGCCACCGCCAAGAGCGGCAACTCCGTCGCCTCGACCTCCGTCACCTTCAGGGTGAAGGAAGTCCAGCCCCCGCAGGTCACCTGCAGCGTCAACTGGATCGCTCCCACCTCCGGATGCACCAGCTACAAGGGCGGCGCCAGCGTCGGCATCAAATTCGAAGTCAACTGCCGCGAATGCCGTTCGCGTGACGACGATGATTGTCACTGGGGCTATCGTTCGCGTGACGACGACGATTGCCACCGGGACTACTCCGGTTGCGATCGCAACTATTACGGCTGCGACCGCAATTACTCCGGCTGCGACCGTGACGGCTACAGCTCCTCCTACACCGCCGTCGATCGCACCGTGGTCGTATCCGTTTCGGAGATCTACTCCAACGGCTCCGCGGGCGCGCCGCGCCTCTACGCCTACGGCGACACGGCGACCAGCTCGACCTACACCATCAAGAACGGCAACGACTACACGCTGAACTTCGGCACCGCGTCCGGCAAACACCGCTACCGGATCGAAGTCTATCGTCCGAAATCGGGCGGCGGCACCGAGCTCCTCGGCCAGCGCGAGTTCACTACCAAGTAACCCGCTCCGACTCCCCTTCCTCCAAGGCACGGCCCGCGCCGTGCCTTTTTTATTTCTTCTTCGCGGCCGGCGGCGGCTGCGCCGCCCGGTCCGCCATCATCCGTTCCAGCACGGCGTAATTCAGCTCGGCCGACACCGGCCGCACCACCGACAGCAGGAACAACGGTGACCAACCCTTCCCCCGCAGCCGCTCCTCGATTTTTTGCTGCGCGACCAAGCTCGCCGCACTCTCTCCAGAGAAAAGCTTTCGCAATTCAGGCAACGCGTCCACCTGCCCGGCCAGGGCCGCCGCGCAAAACACCGCCGCCGCCGCCTCGTCGCGCGCCGCCGTCGCCGGCAGCCGCAGGCACGCCGCCCGCACTTGGTCCAGCAATGCCGCGTTCGGATAGCGGATGAGATGCTGCCCGACGATCGCGATGCCCGCTGTGCCATCGTCGCCGCGCGCGCCGATCAACACCGACGCTTCGCGCTGCAACGACGCCGGATTCCGGCCCACCGCGTGGACCGCCAAAGTCAGTCGCGCCACATCCCGCCCCGAGAGGCTCGCCCGCGATTGCCGCAGCAGGTCCAGCGCCTCGAACGTGTCGCCAAACTCGATCAACCGCTCGCCCCGGTGCATGATCGCATAGGGCGAACTTGGCCGCGGCGCCGCAGCCAGCGCCTTCCGCGCGGCGGACACATCGCCGCGCCGCAACTGGGCCTCCAGCGCGCACACTTCGCGCGCCACCGCCGGCACCTTGGGGTTGTTCGCCACCTTGGTCAGCAAATCCCAATTGCGCTCCCACCGCGCCGACGTGAGCAGAGCATGCGTCCACGCCGCCGCCGCTTCCGGTTCGGCCATCAACTGGATTTGCGCCAGCCCCGCCACGCCCGCCATCTGACCGCGGGCGAGCATGCTCCGGCACCAGATCCGCGCGATCTCGTTCGCATGGTCCGGGTGCTGCTGAAACATCTGCCGATAAAATCCGTCGACCGTCTCCGGCTGGATCAGGTGCAGCAACTGCGCCAGCAACATGCCGCTCGCATAGTCGCCCGGGTTCAGTTGCCGCGCCACCAGCAGGCTCGCGATCGCCTCCCGCGGCCGGCCGTCCGCCAGCGCCGCTTCAGCCTTCTCGCGAAACAGGTCCGCCCGCACCTGTTTCAATTCGTGCCAGGCGCGCGGCCAGAAAACCTGCCGCAAACTCACCCGATACCCCACCCAACGCATGCCGCCCCACGCCAACAGTCCGCCGAGGAGGACCACGGTGGCCAGCGCGCCCGCGTGACTCGCCCACACCCGGCCCCAATACGGCCGCACCTGCGCGGGCGGCACGCTGCACACCCACTCGCCCTTCGCGCTCTTCATCAGCAGCGGACAGACCCGCTGCTGAAACCGCTCCGGCTTCGCCCAGAAAATCACCGCGTCGCACCGCACATCGCCGCCCGAGCCTGAATCGCTCGGATTGTGGCAGGGGCAATGCCCCTTGCGCCCGCGCGCGACGAAGATCGTCTTGCGCGCGTTCCACCACCACCACGCGCCGATCGTCCGGAACCAGTCGGCGAGCCAGCGTTTCATCCCGTCGAGAAAACGGCCCGCCCCACAATGGCGCAAGCCGCATCCCCGCTCAATGCCCCGCGCCGGCCGAGTGCTCCTGGATGTATTCGTTCTTCAGGCCGAGCGTCTCCGGCGCGTGCAGCACGAGCATCTTCATGCGGATGTCGCCCGGCACCTTCGCCGCCGTGAGCTTCGAGACGACGATCATCAGTGTGATCGCCAGCGGGACCGTCCAGATCGCCGGCTGCTCGCACAGGATGCGGAGCAGCGGATGCTCTTTCCAAAACGCGTTCATCGGCGCGAAGCCCGCGAACAGCTTCCCCATCGGCCCCTTGTCGAGCGCGAGATTGCTGATGTTGACGACCGTCGCCGCGCCGAGCGCGAACAACCCGCCGCTCAACATGCCCGTCGCCGCGCCGGTCATCGTCATGCCACGCCACCACACGCTCATGAACAGCAGCGGGAAATAGCTCGCCGCTGCGATCGCGAACGCCTGGCCGACCATGAAATTGATCTCGAGCGGCTCGACAAAACAGCCGAGCCCGATTGCCACGGCGCCGATGGCGACCGCCGCGATCTTGAACATCCGCAACCGCTCCTCCGCCGTCGCGTGCGGCTTGAGCATGCGCCCGTAGACGTCGTGCGCCAACGCACCCGTCATCGAGACGAGCAATCCACTAAACGTGCTCATGAACGCCGCGAACGCACCCGCGCACGTGATGCCGCTCAAAATGCTGCCCCACACGCCGCCGACCACACGCGGCAACTCGAGCACGATCTTGTCCGTGCCCTTCGCGCCGGCGCCCGCGTAGAGCTCGGGCAGCAAATTTCTGCCGATCACACCGAACACCGGCGGGAACACGTAGAAAATGCCGATCAAGATCATCACCCACATCGTCGTGCGCTTCGCCGCCACGCCGTCGGGGTTCGTGTAGAACCGCACCAGGATGTGGGGCAATCCCGCCGTGCCGCACACCAGCGCGATGATCAGCGAGTAAGTGTAGAGCAGCGAATACGGCCGCGCTTGTTCCGCGTTCAGACCCGCCGCCTTCGCCGCCTTCGTCGTCAGCGGTCCGAACGGCGAAACCCACGCGGTGTCCGCCGGGGCTTTTTCCACCAGCGGCTTCCGCTCGACGCTGTAGCCGGGGTCGCCGACCCCGGCCCGGCCAGCCTCAACGAGGCCGGCTACAGTGGCGGCCGGTTTCGCCGCCGCGAGCGCGCGACCGTCGTTCGCCCCGACGTGCGCACCGTAGAACCCGTAAACCGACATCAGCACGAACACCGGCACGCTGATCGCGAACATCTTCATCCAATACTGGAACGCCTGCACCAGCGTGATGCCCTTCATGCCACCGAGCGCGACGTTCAGCGTGATCACCGCACCGACCGCCACCACGCCGACCCAGTAAGGCAGGCCGGGGAAAATGTAGGCCAGCGTCGTGCCCGCGCCCTTCATCTGCGGCATCGTGTAGAAAAACCCGATGAACAGCACGAAGCACACCGCGATTTTCCGGAACAGCGGCGAGTCGAACCGACCCTCCGCGAAATCCGGGATCGTATACGCGCCAAACCGCCGCAGCGGCCCCGCGATAAACAACAGCAGGAAAAGGTAGCCGCACGCGTAACACACCGGATACCACAACGCGTCGTAGCCGCTCGACATCACCATGCCCGCGATGCCCATGAACGACGCCGCGGAAAGATACTCGCCGGAAATCGCCGACGCGTTCCATCCGACCGACACCGAGCGGCCCGCGACAAAGAAGTCGCTCGCCGTCTTCGACGTTTTCGCTGAGCGGAAACCCATCCACACCGTCACGGCGACCGTGACGAACGAGAATCCGAAAATCCACGGATCGACGCCGCCGAGCATGCCGGTCGCGGCCACGAAAAGAGGCAGCGCGCTCATTGTTCCGCCCTCCCCTTCTTCACCTGCTCGACCTCGTCCTGCTCGAGCCACATCGAGCGACGGATGAAAAACCACGAGATGCCCCACACCGCCGGGAAGAACAACACGCCGAGCAGCAGCCAGCTCAACGTGAAACCCGCGATGCGCGTCGCCATCAGCTGCGGCGCGAAATAGTTGGCGAGCGGGAGACCGAACAACACGACCAGGAAGGCCGCGGCGCAGGCGATGGACAACTTCAGTTGGCGGCGCATGAGCGTATGGAGAAACGCTTCGCTGTGCACCGCGTCGTCATGGGGTATCGGGGCAGGCATCGGGCGGCGAGCGTGCGTGGCCGCCGCAACGAGACAACAACGTTTGTTGTTCTAACCGCAGACTGGCACCACCGAGGGCCGCACGGCGCAGCGGGAACAAACACCGGGCACGGCACGCCCACGCACCGCCGGTGGCGCTTATCCGGCGCGGCGACGCGCCTTGCGGCGCCAGATTCCCAACGCGAGGACCATCGCCGCCAACATGCCGGCCCCGTAGGTGCGCGGTTCCGGAATGCACCGGGCGCTGAGGCGATTGTCGAAATCGTTCCACACGGCCTCGCCGCCGGAGGAAAACACAATGCGCGAGAGGTAGCGCGAATCGGGACTGTTCGCGATGTAGAACTCGTCCGTCGCCGACCAGTTCAGCAGCGTGAGGGTCACACCGTCCGCGATCGCCAGCCAATCGATGGAGAACACGGATTTGCTCGAGCCAAAATCGATGATCGAGTTGGCGGTGACGCTCACCGCGCAGAGGGATTGCGTGGTGTTGTTGAGATAGAGCGTGCCACCGCTGAGCGTGAGGTCACTCCAGTTCGTGGTCTGGTTGTTGCCCGCCATCAAAATCGAGCCGCCGTTGAGACGGATGTCGCCGCTCAGTGCCGCGCCGGAGGACTTGGCGAGAACCAGCTCACCCGAAGAGACGAAGGCCGCGCACATGTAGTTGTCGCCAGAACCGCCGATGGTGGTGGTCCCGCTGCCCGCCAGCTGAATCGAGCTGAGGCTCAGCAGGCTGTTGATCGTCTGATTGCCGGAGCCGGTGACCGAAACCATCCCGGCATTGACCTGCGGGCCCGTGAGCAGCGAGGTGCCGGAGCCGCCAAAGGTGAGCGTGCCACTGCCGAGGTTGATGGTGCTGTTGGTGGTGAACGTCACTGAATCGCGAATCGTGAGATCCAGCGCGTTGAGCTGCGAACCGGTGAGGTTCACCCGCGATGCCCCGCCCACCACCACCTCCGCGCCGCCGGAATTGATGTCGCCGGCCACACTCACCGTCGCGGCGGTGTTGGTGTTGTTGAAGGTGATGCCGATCTCGGAACTGAGGTCGCCTCCGAAGGACACGTTGCCCGTTCCGCCGATCGTCGACTTCCATGTCGACGCAGCCTGTTCGAATCGCGTGCTGCCGGATCCGCTCACAACCAAATCGCCAGCGGAGATTCTGTCCGCAAACGTCGTGGCGCCGGAACCGGTCACGGCAAGGGTGTAGGAGACATCCGCCGTTCCGCTGAACGTCGTCGCGCCGGAGTTCGCCACGACAATGTCGCCGGCGCTGGCGTTGCCGCGAAAATCAATCGCTCCCGAGCCTCCGGCCGTCAGCGTCCCGGCCGCCCAATATTCCTGACTGAACGTGGTGGCGCCCGAGCCTGCGACAGACACTCCGCCCGAGCCGCCCACCTGACTAAAAACCGTGCTGCCCGCACCGTTGACCGTGAGCGTGGAGGATCCCGTGTCCAAATAGCCGCCCAACGTCAACGTGCCCGCGGAAGAAGTGATCGTGGAATCGCCCTGCAAGTTCACTTGGGCCGCGAGCGTGTTGGCCCCCGAATTGTTGACGATCGTGCCCGCCACATCGAACGAGCCTTCCGTGACGGTGATGTTGTTCTGGAGGCGCAGCGTGCCGGCCGCGCCCACGGTGTTGCCCCATGTGAGCTCGCCGAGCGCCGCGCTGTTGGTCAAAACCACGCTGCCCTGGTCGACGCGCAGCACGTGGCCGAACGTGTTGGTCCCGCTCAGCGTCAACGTGCCGGCGCCTTGCTTGGTCAACGTATTGCCGGCGGATCCGCCGGAGAGGACGCCTGAGAGCGATACATTCCCCGCCCCACCCACGTTCAGGTCGTTGTAGCCCAGGTTGACGTTACCCGAGACCGTCAGCGCGCCGCTGTTGGCCGTCCACGTTTGAGCGGCATTGAGCTGCAAGCCCATCGCGATCGTCTGGCTGGCCGCGCTGTTCGAAGTGATGCCGCCGACGTCGGTGCGCAGTATTTTCGAGGTGGAGCTGCCGAGCGTGAAGGCGCCCGCGGAGCTGCTGAAAGTCACGCCGCGCACCGTATAGTTCGAGTCCATGTCGGGGCTCAGGCGCTTCGTGCCGGCAAACACGATGTCCGTGGATGTCCCGCTGGTCGGCGCCTTCGCGCCGCCCGTGCTGGTCGTCCAATTCGCGTTGCTGCTCCACTTGTTGCTGGTGCTGCTTCCGCCCGACCACGTGAAGACCGTCTGCGCAAAGGCGCCCGCCGCCAGGCAGGACAACGCTGCGCCCGCCGCCAAGCGACGGAGGATGGAATAGATGAGGATGCCTGCGCTTTTCTTCACGACCGGACCAGGCCGGGGTATCGCAGCCCGCTAAATGCAGACACCCCGACGCCAACGAAATCGGCACCGCCCCGCCGGTCTTGAGCGAAAAATCAGAAATCGATCGTCCGCAACGGCCCCGGCTTCACCACGAAGCGGTCATCGTAGGGCGTCACCCGCTTGAACTCCGAGCGCGTGATCTCGACGTGCGCGTTGACCGGCACGAAGAGCACCGACGCCGACCCGGTCGCGGAAACCTTGGTCACCGCCGGTCCCGCATCGGCCAGCACGCGCTCGAACTCGAGTCGTCCCGCCGCCGCTTTCACGCCGACGACCAGCGCGACGCGCACCTTCTCGCGCAGACGCACCTCGATGCTTTGCAAGCAATGATCGGTGCGCGCCACGCGAACAAACACCTGAAATTTCTCCGGCGGGAACCTCGAATCGTCCAGCTTCCGCAACGGGACTTCGTAGGTGATCGACGTCGCGGCGTCCGCGCCAGCGACTTCGGTCGCGTGCGCCAGATCGAGCAATTCGCCGAGCGTCTTCCGGTCGCGTTGGGTTTGTTTGGTGCGAGTCTTGCGGAACTTCTTCTGCTCTGCCTCGGTGGCCGGACGGCCGTCCTTCTCCAGCATCGTCCACTGCACGTCGTAATGCTGCGAGGGATCGAAGCGCGAGCGGTTGCGGGATTTCACGACGCCTTTCTTGTCGAGTTCGACGTGCTCCTCCGTGAAGGCCCAGCGGTTCGCATCCTTCGCGAAGCCGCGCACCGCCTCGGCCAGCGGCAGGGGTGCACCGGCGAACGGATCGTCCGCGGGAGCGCTTGCAATCGTTTCATCGGCCCGCGCCGCAAGCGCGAGCCAGACCAAACCGGAGAGAAGGAAAACAAGTCGACGCATGAGTCTCTAAGACCGTGCGCGGGGAATTTGTTTCGGCAAACGCGTCCTGACGGGCGGTCTTCCTCCAAAGCGCGTGGATGGTTCACCGGGCGAATGTTCGGGCGGCTCAGCGACCCATGCCGGAAGTGCTCGCCGAATCCCGTCCGAACATCAGGCCACGCCGCGAGCAAAGAAAAAGCCGGGCGCGGAGCCCGGCTTCGTGAGGATGGAATGCGCTCGCAGGTCTCAGCCCATGCGGCACATGAGCAGTTCGCGCTCGAAGATCAGCTCCTTCGGCAACGTCGCGTGCAGGTCGAAGAACAGCTCGCCCTGGCCGAGCACTTCCGTCTTCCACGCTTCCTTGTCGAACTTCTGCAGCTCGTCGAACTTCGCCTCGGGGAAATCGAGGCCGTCCCACTCGATGTCGCGGTAGCGCGGCACCCAGCCGATCGGCGTCTCCTTCGCTTTGCCGCCCGCGCGCACGCGGTCGACGATCCACTTGAGGACGCGCATGTTCTCGGAGAAGCCCGGCCACATGAATTTGCCCTCAGCGTCCTTGCGGAACCAGTTCACGTGGAACACGCGCGGGGTCTCGGTGAGGCCCTTCTGCATGTTGATCCAGTGACGGAAGTAGTCGCCCATGTTGTAGCCGCAGAACGGCAGCATCGCCATCGGGTCGCGGCGGACCTTGCCGATCGTGCCGGCGGCGGCGGCGGTCATTTCCGAGCCCATCGTCGCGCCGATGTAGACGCCGCTGGACCAGTTGAACGCCTGGAACACGAGCGGCATCGTCGTCGCGCGACGGCCGCCGAAGATGATGGCGTGGATCGGCACGCCCTCGGGATCTTCCCAGGCCGGGTCGATCGTCGGGCACTGCTTGGCCGGCGCGGTGAAGCGCGCGTTGGCGTGCGCGGCGGTGACGCCCTTTTCCTTCGCGAGCGCGGGCGTCCAGTCGTTGCCCTTCCAGTCGATCGCGTGCGCGGGCGCTTCCTTGGTCATGCCTTCCCACCACACGCCGCATTCGTCGGTGAGCGCGACGTTGGTGAAGATGGTGTTCTTCGCGAGCGCCTTCATGGCGTTCGGGTTGGTGTGATCGCCCGTGCCGGGCGCCACGCCGAAGAAGCCGGCTTCCGGATTGATCGCGCGCAGGCGGCCCTGGGCGTCGGGCTTGATCCACGCGATGTCGTCGCCGACCGTCCACACCTTCCAGCCTTGCTTCTGGAAGTGCGGCGGCGGAATCAGCATCGCGAAGTTCGTCTTGCCGCAGGCGCTCGGGAACGCGGCCGCAACGTAGGTCTTCTCGCCGTTCGGGTTCTCGACGCCGAGGATGAGCATGTGCTCGGCCATCCAGCCTTCGTCACGCGCCATCGCGGAGGCGATGCGGAGCGCGAAACACTTTTTGCCGAGCAGCGCGTTGCCACCGTAGCCGGAGCCGAAGCTCCAGATTTCGCGGGTCTCGGGGAAGTGGACGATATACTTCTCCTTGTTGCAGGGCCACACGACGTCCTTCTGGCCGGGCGCGAGCGGAGCGCCGACGGAGTGGACGCAGGGGACGACGCGTTTGAAATCCTTGTCGATGAGTTTGAACACGTCCGCGCCGATGCGCGCCATGATGCGCATGTTGACGACGACGTAGGGCGAGTCGGTGAGCTCGACGCCGATCTGCGACATCGGCGAGCCGATCGGGCCCATGCTGTAAGGCAGCACATACATCGTGCGCCCCTTCATGCAGCCGTCGAAGAGACCCTTGAGGGTCTTGCGCATCTCGAACGGGTTGACCCAATTGTTGGTCGGGCCCGCCGCGTCCTTCGAAAGCGAACAGATGAACGTGCGGTCCTCCACGCGCGCGACGTCGCTGGCGTCGGAACGCGCGAGGAAGCAGCCGGGCCACTTCTGCTGGTTGAGTTTGATGAACGTTCCGCTGGCGACCATCTGTTCGCACAACGCGTCGTATTCTTCCTGCGAACCGTCGACCCAGTGGATGGCGTCCGGCTTGCACAGCGCGGCGATCTTTTCGACCCACGTGATCAGGTGCGGATTTGAGCTCAGCGGCTTCGGGGAGTTCTTCATAGCGCCGGCGACACTACGGGGCAACCTCCCTCCAGCAACGGGAAAGCCTGTGCAGACACGCCATTAAACCCGCGCTTCTTCCTGCATAAGCAATCAAATGCTCAGGCGAATTTCCGCGCGAAATTCAGGTCCCTTTCAGGTGCAAAGCTACGCCAAACGCGGGCGTAAGTCTCGCCCGCGGCCGCTCACGCAAGGCGTATGCACGCTGCGTTTTGCACGCACCCAGCATGCGTCAGTCGCACCCGCGTCGCCGCGCATGAGTTGATGCGGAGTGCGCGCGCGTTGCGCGCCGCGTGTCATGCCGTTGCGAACCGCCGCCGCCGGCCGTCGCACGCATCGTGTCGGTCGGCGCGCCGCCATCGCGCTTCGACCACGCCGGGCTCGCCAAGCGAGCGACGACGCGCACGCTGGCCCGCATGAAACTTACCCCTTGGCTGCTCGCCTCCCTGTTTCTCGCCTCCGTCCTGTTGGGTGACGACAAAGCTCCGCCCGCCGCGCCCGCCCCGGCACCCAAGCTGCCGCCAAACATGACCATCTATTACTTCTGCCTGCTCACCCGCGGTCCCAACGCGGGCAAAGGCACGAAGGAGGAACTCGCCGCCGGTCAGGCTGCCCACATGGCCAACATCCAGCGTCTCGCCGACACCGGCAAGCTGCTCGTCGCGGGCCCCATGATGGATCGCGGCGACTGGCGCGGGATCTTCATCTTCAAGTGCGCCTCGCTCGAGGAAGCGAAGGAACTCGTCGCCTCCGATCCGCTCGTCAAGGAGCAGCGCCTCCTCGCCGACGTTCGTCCGTGGCTCACGATGAAGGGCAACATCCGCGACCCGGAATTCCCCACCGCGCCCGCCGCGCAGACGCCCTGAGCGTCTCCACGTGTATCGCACCTAGCAGCCCAATCGAAGTGTAACCTATTAGGTTACACTTTCCGCAGACTCACTTCATCGGCTCGACGTGCACGGTGACGTCGCTGATGGAGTGCGGCGCGGAGGCGATCAGCGCGTCCTTCACCGCGTGCGCGATGTCGTGGCCCTCGCGCACGGGAATCTCACCGTCGACGCGCACTTGGATGTCCACGAGATGGCTGAGCCCGCTCTTGCGCACGCGCACCTTGTGCAGCGCGAGCACGCCCGGCACCGCAGCGGCGATCTCGCGCACCTCGCCCTCGAATTGCGCGGACACCGCCGTGTCCATGATGTCGCCGAGCGCCTTGCCGCTCATGTTGAAGCCGTTGAACGCGATGATCACGCAGGCGAACAGCGCCGCCCAGTCGTCGGCCGTCTCCCAGCCCTTGCCGCCCCACAGCGCGATCGCGATGCCGACGAATGCCGCACCCGAAGTCAGCGCGTCGGAGTAATGATGCATCGCTTCGACGCCGAGCGCCGTGCTGCCGACTTCCTCGCCCGCCGCGCCCATGCGGCGCGAAAACCAAATCTTGGCCGCCACCACGGCGGCGAGCACCACGAGGGTCCACCACTCCGGCGCATGGTGCGGCGTGCGGATTTCGTGCACCGCCTGCAAGCCGACGAAGATCGCCATCGCAAAGACGAACAACGCCACCACCAGCGCTGCGAGCGCCTCGGCTTTGCCGTGACCGTAAGGGTGATTCGCATCCGGCGGCCGAGCCGCCACGCGAAAGCCCGCCCACACGAGCAGCGAAGTCAAGATGTCCAACAGCGATTCCGCCGCGTCGGCGATGAGCGCATAAGTGTGACCGAAGATGCCGCCGGCAAACTTCACGGCAGCGAGCGCGGCGTTCAGCGCGATGCCGCGCAACACCAGCCGCGCGCCATCCTCGGCGCGTCGCGCGGTGCGGGCATGTTGGTCAGGCGGCGACATCGCCCTCACGCTACGCGCGGCCCCGCGTGTCACTCAAGCCTCGCGGCGCGCCTAATCCTGCCAGCCGCGCCCGCGAATCTTTCACGCGCCTAATTTCCCCGCTTCCGTCAGTCGCGCCCGCCCGCGCCGGCTTGAAGCCAGTTGACCCATCCCGGCCGCGCGCTACGGTCCGCGTCGCCATGGAAGAAATGGAAACCACGGTCGCCACCGACCCGGTCATTCAATTTTCGGTCTTCATCGAGAACCGCGTCGGCCGCCTCCACGACCTGACGGCCATGCTCGCGAAGAACAACGTCCACATCATGGCGATGACGACGCTGGACACGACCGACTGCGCCATCGACCGGATGGTCGTCGACGACCCCGAGCGCGCCCGCGAGCTGCTCGCGGTGAACAATTTTTATTTCACCGAGTGCCAGGTGCTCGCGGTCGAGTTCGTCGACGAATCGAAGCTGCAGGAGATCTTCCGCAGCTTCTACGAATCCGAGATGAACATCCACTACGTCTACTCGTTCGTCTCGCGCCCGCGCGCGAAGTGCGGGCTCATCCTCAACGTCGAGGACCTCGAACTCGCGGCGCAGACGTTGAATCGCCGCGGCTTCAAGATTCTCACGCAGCGCGACATCGCGCGCTGAGCCAGGTCTTCGCCCTCGCTCCCGTTCCGGCGGGTGCGATTCGCACGTCGCCCGCCATACGCAGCGGCAAAACAAAACCGCCCCGGCACGGGCCGAGGCGGTGAGGGAAAACTCCACTGAGCGGCGTTCAGAGATCGAACGTCGCGGTGAGGATGAACTGGCGCGGGTCGATGATGCGGTAGCCCCACGGCGTGCCGTCGGGATTGACCGCGAAGGCCTGCAGGCGGCCGTCTTCGAGGACGTTGTTCACGTTGAGTTGCAGGCGACAGGTGCCCTTCTGCAGGCGGATCGTGTAGCCCGCGGAGACGTCGAGCGTGTAGCGCGCCTTGTCGTAGACCGGCTTGTTCGGGTCGAGGTCGCGCACGACGCCGTCGGCTTCCGGCGCGGCGCCGAGGTAGCCGATGATGGCCCTGTCGTTCCAGCGGACGGCGCCGCCGATATCGAGCGGCTTGAGCCACTTGTGGTCGGTGCTGCTGCGGAACTTGAAGTTGGTGAGGAACGAGGCGGCCCACTCGCGATGCTGGGTGCGGAGCTTTCCCTGCGTGGCGACGGCGAGCTTCATCGGCGCGAGCAGGTTCTGGAGATACCAGTTCTCGGGCGTGAGGTTACCGACCTTGTAGGTGCCGTTCCAGTAAGCGGAGCCGTCGAAGGGGCTTTTGGCGGCTTTCCACTCGGGCATGCGCGATGCGACGTAGTTTTGGAGGTCGGGCGACATGATGCCGTTGAGCGCTTTCGACTGCCGCACGGTGCCCTTGAGCGTCCAGTCGCGAGTCGGGTTGTAAGTGATCTCGACTTCGCGGCCGCGGGAAATGGCGTCGCTGGAATCGCCGTGGGTCTTGTTGCGATGGCTGTCGATGAAGGCCGGCGAAACGGTCATGAGCGCGGCGGCGCCTTCTTCGAGCTGCGTGGTCGTCCAGTCGGCGTGGGCCTTCTGGAGTTCGAGCATGTAGAAGCCTTCGAGGTCGGGGTCGCCGCCGGTCATGTTGCCGTCGGCGTCGAGACGCACGGCGCGCTGGACGATGGTGTTGATCTCGCTGGAGCCGCGGCCGATGTCGATCGTCTCATACTGCTTGGCGCGGATGGAGAGTCGCGGGTCGCCGCGCTCGTCGCGGAAGAATTGGAGATCGAAACCGTAATCCTTCGTGCGACCGCGCGGATCGGGCAGCGGATTGCCGTAGATGTTGTAGGCGAGCGAACCGGGGACGAAGGCGTCGGCCTCGTTGTAGGTAAGCGCGAGCCAGCTGAGCGGGCGCACCACGAGGCCGTAGTTCGTCGTCTGGCCGCGTTGGCTCACCCAGTCGTAGGTGCCGAAGCTATCCATGTCGGACAGATCGTAGTAACCGTTGGTCAGATTATTCGGCGATTTGGCGGGATTGCCGTCGCGCGTGCGGTTGAAGTCGCGGCGGATCGCGGCCAGCGGCACGATACGGTCATCGAGGAACCAACCCTGCCACACGGCGCCGGTCGTGCTCAGCAGGCGGCGGTTGAGGCGGTTGGCGTAGTAATACTCGTCGAAGTCGACGCTCTCGTTGATCCACTGGCCGGTGGCGCCGTTGTAGTAACGAAGCGTGTAGGTGCCCTGGGCGCCGGGCAGACCGACGGGCGCGTAGTCGACGTTCTGGCCCTTGGCATCGCCGACGTAGTAGCGCGGGTAGGCGCGCCACGAGGCGTTGTTGCGGTTGAAGGTGGCGGCGTCGGGCGTCATCCACGCCTCGGTGGAGGACATGGTGTCTTTGTAGCCGAGGCTGCCGCCGAAGAGCCGGCGATATTCGGCATAACCGGTGAGGGCGTGTTTGCCGAGGAAGCGGAGCCAGCTCTTGTTTTGCGTGAAGTCCGTCCGATAGCCGAGGACGGAGCGGTAATTTTCGGTATTGTTGCGCGACTTTCGGAAAGCCGGCTCGGAGCCGCCGATGTAGGGGCGGAGGAAATACGGATTCACCGAACCGTCGAGGAGGCGCTCGTTGATGTCGATGTAGACCTGGAGCTTGCCGCCGTCGGATTTGCCGAGGAATTCGCGGCTGTAGGTGCTGATGTGCTCGCGGAGAAAGCCCGCCTGGAAGTCGAGGCTCTGCGTGGGCGTGCGGAAGATGTTCTGCTCAAGCTCGCCCCACGCCACCTCGCCGCGCACGCGTGAGAAGTTGGGTGAGAGAATGCTCGTCGTCGTCCAGTCGTAGAGGGATTGGTCGCTGATGCCCGGCGTGGTGAAGAGCGGATACTGCGCGGTGTAGCGGAGGTAGCGTGTGGTGTTTTGCAGCAGGCGCGCGGTGCCGGCGATGTTCTGCGGGCCGGTGCCGGCCGTGCCGCTGACCGGCATGCGGTTGATGGTGTAGAGCTGCACCTGGCCGTTATCGATATACCAGCTGGGCCGACCGGTGAAACCGGTGTCGGTCGCCGCGATCGAATACGGCAGCAGCGTCGCCTCGTTGGCGCTGGTCACGCCGGTGATGCTCGTGCCGTTGGCGAGATGGACGGTTTCGGTGAGCGGGTCCCACGTGGGTTTGCCGCTGGCGACCCAGTCGGAATACATGTCGCGCGGCGTGGACGAATTCGGGCGGTTGTTGAAATTGCGGTAGGATTCGAAGCCGCCGCGGATCGTGGTCTTCGTGAACGGCCGGTAGGTCATCAGCGCATTGAAGCGGCGCGTGATGTCGGCGGAGGGCTTTTGCTCGAAGCCGCGGTGGTCGTGCACGCCGAGGACGCGCAGGGCGAGTTTGTTGGGCAGCAGCACGTAGTTGGCGTCGAAGCTCCCGCGGTAGCCGTCGGAGCTGTCGACGCGCGTCTGCAAACGATAGCGGTTGCGCGTGGTGTTGGCGCGCGCGGTGTTGGCGTTCACGCCGCCGCCGGTGGCGCCGAGGCCGAAGAGCGTGGAGTTCGGACCGCGCAGGATTTCGATCGACTCGACGTTGTAGGTGTCGACCGGAAGCGAGGAGCTGAAGCCGTTGACCGCGATGTTCGCGGCGGTGAGCCCGCGCATGCGCGTGGCGCCATTGGGATTCGAGGCGACGTCGTCGGTGACGTTGCCGCGATCGACCGTGAAGCTGGTCCACTGATAAATGCCTTCGGTGCCCAGCTCGTAGCGGAACATGTCGTTGATATCGAGCGACGCGGTGTCCTCGAGCTGCTGCTTCGTGATGACCGAGATCGACGCGGCGACATCCTCGAGCTTGGTGTTGAGGCGCGTGCCCGACATCGTCGAGTAGGCTTGGTAGCCTTGGTCCTTCGACGAGTTCACCTGGAAGGGCGAAAGCTCGACGACGTTGTCGAGACGGTCGACCGGCGCAGCCGGTTTGGCGGGCGAGGTATTTTCCTGAGCGCGGCCGAGCAGGCCGGCGGTGAGCGCGGCTCCGAACGCGCAGGTGCGAAGAGCACGGTTTCCGAGGAGCAGGTGGCGATGGGACATGGGATGGAGTGCAGGACAGCGTCCGTCCCGATCGCGGCGGGCGGAAGGAACGGACAACACGGACGAGGAACCCTGAGGGTTCGAAGGGGTGGCTTAGCGGGCCGAACCTCTGCCTCGCCGCCGGGAGCCGCAATCCACGCGGATTCGTTCCGTCCGAATGAGGGGAGCGTTGCCCTCGCCGGTCCGCTCGGAACGCTCGCGAGTCATGAGCGCAGTTTCCCGCCGTCCGACGATCCGCAGCCTCGCCGAGAGTCTCGGCGTGTCGCGCACCACCGTATCCGAAGCGCTGCGCAACCGGCCGCGCGTGAGCGCGGAGACCCGCGAACGCATCCAGCGGGCGGCGCACGACGCAGGCTACCGGTTCAACCCGCTCGCGAGTTCCGTGCTAAGCCAGGTCCGCCGCACGCGCCTCGGCGCCTTCCACGGTGTGCTCGCCGCCATCGGTCAGGAAGAGCCGGCGCGCATCCCCTTCCCCGGCGCGTATTGGCGCGACCTGTTGCAAGGCGCCACCGAGCGCGGACTCGAACTGGGCTTCAAGCTCGAGCACTTCGTCGTCGGCCAAAACCGCCTGACGGTTCCGCGACTGGACACGATCCTGCGCTCCCGCGGCATCCGCGGCGTGTTGATCATGCCGGCGTGGGACCAACCGGATTTCCGCGCCCTGAATTGGCCCGCGCTCAGCGGCGTCTACGCCGACTACCTGATGGAGAGCCCGGGGTTGCCGTCGGTGTGTCCCGATCACCCGCGGGGCATGGAGCTGGCGATGTCGCGGTTGCACCAGCTGGGGTTTCGCCGCCCCGGCCTCGTGCTCCTGCAACAGGAAAGCGCGCGTCTGCACGACCGCTGGCTCGCGGCCTTTCTCGCCTTTCTCCACCTCCATCCCGACGTGCGCGCGCTGCCGCCACTGATCGTGCCGGCGATGAACGCCGAAAGCTTCAAGCGCTGGTTCCGCAAACATCGGCCCGATGTCGTCGTCGGCCACCGCGCCGAGATGATCGCTTGGATGGAAGACTGCGGCGCCCGCGTGCCCGAGACGCACGGCTTCTGCTGCCTCAACCTCGGCCTCAACGCCCAACCCTGCGCCGGCCTCGATCAGCGTCCTTACCACGTCGGCGTGCGCGCGATCGAACTCGTGATCTCGCAAATCCACCAAAACACCTACGGCACGCCGGAACTGCCCTCGAACACGACGGTGCCGATGCGCTGGGTCGACGGCCCGACGCTGCAAGCGCGGAGCTGAAATTAAGACGCAACGCGTGTGGTAGGGTCGGACCGCTGGGCCGACCGCGAACGTCCAACCGGCGGCCCTGCGGTCCCGCTTTACCTGAACGCGCGCCGCTCCGCCCAACACCACGCGGCGGTCGCGGTGCTCACGGCATGCGGTTGAATCCCTCGCTGCGCACGACCCAGCCTTCTTTCGGAAAACCCGGCGCTTCGCCCGCGGGCGCGCCGTCCCAGCCGCCGGCCATCGTGCCGACGGCGAGCAGCATCGCTACGTTCACTGGCAGATAGGCCGGGCAATTGTCCGGCTCCTTCGGTCGGCGCACGTGACCGTTCACCATGAAACGCGCGGCCGGCGTCGGGTTGCACAGGATGTCGATCGCGGTCTGCGGCTCGCCGAGGCGCGTCGCGGTGAGCGCTCCCTGGCCGTAAGCCCAGCTGACCCACGCATTCGCTCCGCCGTTGCGGCGCATCACTTCGTGAAACGTGCGGCGCATCGTCTCGAGGTCGACCGCGGCGGTCTGCGGCATGAAACCGAGCGCCATCAGCATCGAGGTCGGCGCGCCGCCTTTGTGCGCATACAGATCCGGCTGCGTCTCGATCTCGACGTAGAAGCCCTCCGGGCTCACGGGCAACGGCGAGAGCTTCGCGAGCACGTCGGCCCATTTCGGCTCGGGCGCGAGACCGAGCCGCTCGCGCCACGCCTGCGCGACCTTCAAGCCGTAGTGCCAGTAAGCGAGTTCGAAGGTCGGATTCTGCGTGGTGTTCGCGCCGGCCTTTTCGCTGACGTTCTTGATCGGCGGGCCGAGCACGTAGCGGTTCGTCTTCGGGTCGAGAAAGGCAAAGGAGGCGAGGAACTTCGCCGACTCGAACACCACGTCGCGGTAGCGTTCGAGCGTCTCGCGTGTGGGCTGGGCGCGATAAACCAGCTCGCACAGCGCGATCGGGTTCGGCTGGTTCCAGATGATGTAGGGATTGATCGTCCCCGGCCCGGTGCGGCCGTCGATGCCCGACATCTTCGGCCAGCGCACGCCGTCGAAACCCTGCGCTTGCGCGTCCTTCAATCCGGCGGGCAACAGCACGTCGCGATACCACACGAGGCTCTTCTCGAGCAGCTCCGTGCGGCCCCACACGTAGAAATGCGCCGCGTGCCAGAAATACATTTCCGAGTGATGCTTTCCGAACCACGTGATGTTCGTCAGCCCGTCCTCCGACGGCGGAAACGCGCCGGCGTAATTCACCTTCACGAGGTAGAGCGAGAGAATGATGCGGCGCTCCAGCTCCTTCGCCCGCGGGTCGGTGCTGCCGGCGAAATCGATGATGCCACCCCGCATCCAGTAATCCTTCCAACCCGCCACGCTCGACGCGCGCACATCGGCGAACGTCAGCGCACTTTCGGGCGACGCGACCGCGGCCGGCGCGAATTCGCAGGCGAACGCCAGCGCGTCGCCGCCGCGGGCCGCGAGTTGGAAATGATGCGGCGCCAGCTCGCGCAGCTCCGCCTCGCCGGTCCAGCGCACGCGCACGAAGTAGCGGCTCGCATCGAGTTCGCGCCGCAGCTCGGCGAAACCCGCACCGCTGCGCGCGAGCGTGGTGCGGTGCTTGTCCGGATGATCCCAGGCGAACGGCGGCTTGTTGCGGGCGTTGAGCTTGTAGGAATACGGAAAACGCAGCGCGACCGCGAGCCGCCCGGCCTTCACCAGCGGCGACTCGATGCGCACCGCCGCGGCCGCCGCGGAAGCGTGCGCGACCGTCTCGACGACCACCGGCTCGCCGGCGAGCGTGTAGGCGCTGCGCACAAGGCCCGTCCAGGGATTGAGCGTCTGCTCGATCGCGGAGAGCTCCACTTCCTCGACGATCCGCCCATCGAGCCAGAGACTGATCTGCCCGAGCGGGATCGGGTGCGGGTTCTCGCGAAAATACGTTCCCGCGGGACTGTTTTGCCGCCCCGCAAAGTGCACCGTGCGCCCGTGGAAATCGTGCGCCATCATCGCATCCTCGAGCTTCAGGCCCTGCACGTTCGGGAACTCGTGCCACGCCCACGGCAGCGTCGAACTCGTCTCGAGCGGGATGCCCTCGTCGTAGAAATGGCTCTCGAAAGTCTGCAGACCCGTCGGGTCGACCGTGAACGCGAAGTCGCCGTTGCCCACGCTCAGCGGGCTCTCGACGTCGACGCGGGTGAGGCGGACCGTGTGGCGCTCGACGACGGCTTGGCGATCGATCGGCGCCGCCAGCGCAACGATCGAAAACACCGGAAGCAGGAAAAGGTGACGCATGGGGAGACGGGGTTGTGCGTGCGCGGCACCCCGCGCGACGCGGCGGCGACTGTGAAGCGCCCGCCGCACCGGCCGCAAACGAAACCCTCGACGAGTCCTTCGGACCGTCCACTTGTCAGCGATCGACTACTGCTGACGCGGGGCGCTTCGCGCGCGCGTCAGCTCTTCGACTCGAGCAACCGCTCGCCGTCGAGTTGGTAGATCGCGGAGAGGTAGCCTTCCTCGAAAACTTCGCCGACCTTCAGTTTGCCCACGAGCGTGATCGGCGTGTCCATCAGCGGCGGGATGCCGCCATTGGCCATCTTCACGGTCACCCACTCGTTGATGCGCGGCATGACGCCGAAGCAACACGAACTCTGGTCCTTCATGAGAAGAAATTCGGTGACCTTTCCCTCCTTGAATTTCGTCGGCAGCATGAAGCCCGTGATCGCGACTTTCTTCGCGTCGAGCTTGCGGACGAAATCCGGGATCTGATCCTTCGGCTTCGCGTTCGCGTCGGCCGGAGCCGCCTTGCCGTCCGGCGTGCTCGCGGTCTCGTAGCCCGGCGGCACGTAGTTGAACGCGCCGAGCAACGAAAATTCCACGCGCTCGAATTCCTTCTTCTCGCCGTCCGCCGGCTTCGCCGCGGTGTCGGCGCCGCGCAGCGTGAGCGCGCCGCAAGCCAGAGTGAGCAACAGAAGTTTCGTGGCAGCCTTCATCGCCGCGCACCGTAGGCCGTTTCGCCCGGGCGTCAAAAGGTTTGGTGCGCTCAACGCACCCCGAGGTCCTTGAGCGCGGCTGGCGCAACCAGCCGGCCCTTGAACCAGAAAATGCGCGTCTCGTCCCAGCGACAGAGCAGCCACTCGTCGCCGCGTCGCGCCAGGAATCCATATTGGTCGCGCGCGGACCACGGCGCACCTGTCGCATCGCCGTCAATCGGGCCCGCCCGCGCGAGCAATAGATTGGTCACGGTGTAATGTTGATCGCCGATCGCGAGGTTTGTGGACGATCGGACGCGAGCGGCAAGCCAGGCGTCGAATTTCGCCGGCATCTCCATCGACTCCAAAAGCAGCCAGTGGTTCGCCCCGCCCTCCCACCCGTGCACCAGCAGCGCCTCGCGGCCGTCATCGCCGCGCAAGCGATATTCGCGCACCTCAAAACGCGCCCGCGGCTGGAGCACGGCAACTTTCGCGTGTGCCGTCACCGCGAACGACTGGCCGGCGATCGCCCCGCGCGCGCCTGCCGGAACGACCTGCGCCGGTGCCGGCTTCATCGCCGGTGCCGCCGCAAACACGACGTTGGGATCCGGATCGTAGTTTTCGTAACAGCCCCGGATCAGAAAAAACGAAATCAACCCGATGATCCACACGGCGGCCTTCACCTGTTCCCAATCGATGGAGGAGCCGACCGGCGCACTGTAGTTCTCGTTGTAACCCGCCATCCGCGGCAGCCCGAACGCGCTTTCGACCAGCCGCCGGCCGATCGTCTGTCCGATGTAGAACTCGATTTTCCCATTCACCCACGTCGCCACGAACAGCCGCTGCTGGCCCGCATCCGCGTTGAAGTAGCGCGCGGTCTCGTGCCACGCGACGTTGCCCGGCGGCTCGCCCTCGATTTCCTCCGCATAAGACTCGTCCACGAGCGTGATGGGAATCTGCCGGCCTTCGTATTCGACCGTGTCGCCGACTTTCTTCGCTTCCGCCTCGGCGATCGTGAGTGGACGACGCGGCTCGAGCAGCGTGAACCATTTCCAAGTCGGGCCGTCCTCCGTCTCCTCGAACACGAGCGTCGCACCGAGGCCGTTGGCGTCGGCGACGTTGAACTCCGTCCAGTAATACTTCTCGCCGTCGATCTCGACGCTGTAGACGACCCAGCCGCGCACGGTGTAGCGCCGGCCGCGCAACTGGCCCGACATCCCGACTTTGAGCGCGGTGGGGTTCTTGCTCATCGAAAGAAATGCGGCACGAAGCGGCTCAGGTTGCCCGTGATCAGCCGCGTGTCTTCACGCACGCCCAGCCCCGCCGGTTCATGGTCGACGACCCACACGCCGCACACCGGCCGGTTGCCGCCGAACTCCGGAATCGGCGCCAGCGCCTGGTAGACGAAGCCCTCGGCGCCGTAATCGCCGTCGTTCTCCTCCACGGCCACGCCGCCCTCGACGCGCGTGACGTTGGCGCCTTCACGACTCAGCTTCGGCTTGCGCACGAACGAGCCGCCGAGCCCCGCCGCGTCCACGGTCTCGAACGCCGGCAGCAGATTCGGGTGCTCGGGATAAAGCTCCCACAGCACCGGCAGCAGGCCCTTGTTGCTCAGCAGCATTTTCCACGCGGGCTCGATGAACTGCACCGGATCGCGCGCGAGATGCGGCGCGAACTCCTCATGCCAGAGCCACTCCCAAGGGTAGAGCTTGAAGCAGCGCTCGATCGCCTCGCCGCGCAAATCCGCAAACGCGCCGCGCGCCGCGTCCCACCCGATGTCCTCGATGCGCACCTCGCGCGTGAGCACGCCGGCCTGCTCCGCGGTGTCGCGGAGATACAGCACCGTCTGCTCGTCCTCGGGGTTGTTCTTGATCGACGAAAAATGCACCGGCTTCCCCGCGTAGCGGCGCCACGCCTCGATGAGGCGCTCGTGGAGCGAGTTAAACTGGTCGGCCTCCGCGCGCACATCCTGCAACCAGAACCACTGCGTCACCGCCGCCTCAACGAGCGCGGTGGGCGTGTCGGCGTTGTATTCGAGGAGCTTCGGCTCGCCACTGCCGTCGAACGCCAGATCGAAGCGCCCGTAGAGCGAAAAATCATCGCGCTCCCACGAACGCAAAATCGCCGGCACCGCCGCGTCCGGAATGCCGAGCCGCGCCCACCAACTCCGCGCGATGACCTGCTCGGCCGCGTCGATGCAGAGGTAGTGCAGCGTGTGGGCCGCGGCCTCGAGACGGTCGATCTCCGCCGCGGAAAACTCGTAGCACGCCGACTCATCCCAATACGGCCCGTTGTCGTGCGTGTGGTAGGTGAGCCCGTGATACTCGACGCGTTCGCGCCAGTCCCGGCGCGGGGGGATCGCGTGGCGTTGCATCACGAGTGGATGTAGGTCGAGCGCCCGCTCGACGTGCTGCCGAAACCGCCGCGCGGGATGTCGGTGCGGAGCGACTCCGCCACGCGCGCCGCATCGGCCGTGGGCGAGGAAAGATTCACCACGCTCTGAAACGGCGACTCGTGCCAGGCGCCGGCGTAATAGAACTGCTTCTTCGCGGGATCGTAGGCGTTGTAGGGCTGCGCAAAGAAACCGCGAAACGGCGCGTGGTAGTAGCCGGCGCCGGGGATGAAGTGGTCGTTCTCGTAGATGCTGTCGGGCGTCACGTGCGGCTCGTTCACCGTCACGGTGGGCGCGCACGACGTCAGCGCGCCGGCCGATACGCCGCCGAGCAACACGAGACTGATCTTCCGCGAACGTTTCACTGCTCCGCGCGAACGCGGGTCAACCGATCATCGCCGCCGCGATGATGATGCACACCCCGAGGATCACCGCGCCGCCGATGATGGCGGCAGCAACGTTGCGCTCCTCGACGATTTCACGGTGCAGGTTGCCGGGCGTGAACTTGTCGAACAGCTTGTAGCCGACGATCGCCAGCGCGATGCCGACGAGGGCGAACAACACCATCAAGCCGAGCCCGGAGAGGGGCGAAGCGTAGATCCAGCGAACCGAGGGAGCGCCGTCAGCCGCGAACACGGCGGCGGGCGCGAGCGCCGCAAGCGCGGCGAGGGACAGGAGTTTTTTCATGGGCCGAACGCCGGGCACGCTGCGGCGACGCGCGCGCGCTGTCAATGCGCGCGCCGTTGCACGTGCGGCGGGAATTTCCAGCGAACGCCGCTTCGCCGTAGCGCAGGCTTCCAGCCTGCAACGAACGCCGCAGCGAGCCGGACGCGACGCTACAGCCTCGGCCTCAATCCTCGTCGTGGTCCTTGTTCACGGGAAACGTGAACGCGACGTCCTTGAACACCGCGCCGCGAATCTCAAGCGCGGCGATCTTGCCCGCGAACTCGCCGTCGCGCTTCAGCCAATCCGCCTGCGCGGTGAACTGCGCGGTGTCGCCGATGGTTTCGCCGGAGAGTTCGTTGGCGACGGCGGCGAGCGAGAGTTTTTCGGCACGCCCCTTCACGTCGACGACCACCTCGATCGCTTTCGCCGGCAGGCGGACGAAATTCTCCGCATGTGCATCGAGCACGTAGAGCGTGAGCGTGCCGGCCTCGGCGTCGCGCACGAATTCGAGCGCGAACTGGTGCTCGCCCACCTCCACCAGCGTGCCGCCATGCGGCGCGACATGGGCGTGGTGTGCGTGCTCATCGGATTTGGCGCGAGCGACGACCGCGAGAGCGGAGGCGGCCACAATACACAGTGCGGCCAAGGAGAAGAGACGAAGCGTTTTCATGCGGGAGCGCGTGGCAAGCTGCGGCCTCGCGGCCGTGCTGTCAACGAACGCGCCGGCGCGCGCGCGCCACAAGCCGGGAGGGCTCGCGTCCCCGCGAGCCGCGGCCCGTCAGGAGACGGGCCCTCCGAAATCGCCACGCGACAACTGGCGGCATCCCGCTCGCCGCTGTCCCGATGCAACCGGCGCAGTTTTCGCGCCGAAATTCTTCTCCCTGCGTCGGAAACGCCGGCGCCACGCCGCCCGCCTACGACAGCGGCGCGATCGTCTCCGCCACCGGCACGCGGTAGGCCTTCCACGCGGGGAGCAGGCCGCCGAACATCGCGAGCGCGACGAGCGTCCCCGGGCCCCACCAGAAAACGGGGTTCCAGCGGAACGGCTCGAGCACGACGCCCGTCTGCGTCTGGATCACCGACGCCACGCCGTAGGCCAGCACGGCGAACGCCGCGAAACCCAGCGCCGCGCCGAGCAGGCCGATCGCGGCGGCTTCGCCGACGACCGCGCCGAACACCGTGCGGCGCCGTGCGCCGAGCGCGCGCAGGATCGCGATGTCGCGCTGGCGCGCGCTCATCGAATTGTAGATGCTCACGAGCACCGAACCGGCCGCCACGACCGCGACGAGCCACGCCACGAGCGTCAACACCTGATCGACCCAGCTGATCTTGTTGAACAGGTCGGCGACAATGCTGCCGATGGGATACGCGAAGGTCATCTTGTTGCCCTGCTTGTTGATCATCATGTCGAGCATGACGCCGGCGGAGGGCGCGCGGAGCTGGATGAGCACGGCGCTGACGTCGCTCGCCGTGCGCGGATCGTGGCCGGCCATCGTCTGCACGCCGCTGAGCGGAATCCAGATCACACGGTCAACCGGCGTGCCGGTCGGCGCGAGCAGGCCGGTGATCGTGTAAACTTCCTCGTGCTTCGCCGCCGCGTCGAATGAGAGGCCGTGATACGGCTGAAACGTGTCGCCGATTTTCACGCCGAGCTTCCGCGCAGCGAGCGCACCGACGACGGCTTCGCGTTTGCCGTTTTCGAACAGCCGGCCGCCGGGCAGCACGGCGTATTTCTTGCCCGGAGCGAACTCGACGTCGAAGAACTGGGGCGTCGTGCCCACGATGCGCCAGCCGTAATAATTGTCGCCGACGGCGAGCGGGATGGCAGTCTTGATCGCGGGGTGGCGGCGCACGGCCTCGACGTCCGACGCGGGGAGATTTCCCGGCGACGCCTCGAGGTGGAAGATGGCGTTGAGCACGAGCTGGAGTTTCGAGCCGCGCGCACCGAGCACGGCGTCGTAGCCCGAATTCGTGTTGGCGAACGTCGCCTGCGACTGCGTCTTCACGACCCACACCGTCAGCAAAAGACCCGCCGCGAGCGCGATGCTGCCTGCAGTCACGAGCGTCGAGAGCGCGTGCTGCCGGAGCGAGCGGTAGATGAGGTTCCAGATCATCATCCGATTTTGGATTTCGGATTTTGGATTTTGGATTGAGCGACCGCTGCGGGCGGTAGGGCGGGACCGCTGGGCCCGCCGTTGCGCGAACGTCTTTGCGGCGCGCCCAGCGGTCGCGCCCTACCCTCGCGATTCACGTCGCACCTCCTGTGTTAGCCGGCGCGGCGCGGTTCAACGCGCGGAAATCCTCCACGTCGGGGAACTGCGCGAGCACCGCCTCGTCGTGGCTGACGAGGAGCAGCGCGGCGCCGTTCTCGCGGCAGACTTCGCGGATCAGCGCCAGCGCCTCGCGGCTGTTGCGGGCATCGAGGTTGCCGGTCGGCTCGTCGGCGAGGACGAGTTTCGGGTGATTCGCCAGCGCGCGGGCCACCGCGACGCGCTGCTGCTGGCCAGTCGAGAGCTGCCGCGGGAAATGATGCAGCCGTTCGCCGAGTCCGACGCGCCGCAGCAACGCTTCGGCGCGCGCCCGGTCGACACCGCGGCCGAATGCCATGCCGAGCTCCACGTTTTCGAGCACGGAGTGGCCTTGGAGCAAATTGAACGTCTGGAAAATGTAGCCGATCGTCTCCGCGCGCAATCGGTCGCGGCCCGCTTCGCCCAGCGTCGCCAAGTCGTGGCCGTCGAGCGCGAGGTGGCCCGAATCGGGCGCGAGAATGCCCGCGATCAGGTTGAGAAAGGTGGTCTTGCCCGTGCCGCTTTCGCCGCGCAGCGCGCGTTGTTCGCCGGCTTCGAGCGCGAACTCCCGCACGTCCACCACCATGACTTTACCGCTTGCGTCGCCGGACCGGGTCGCGCCGCCGCGCGGATAGCTTTTCACGAGATCGCGGATGGCGAGGAGCGGCATGTTGCGGATTAACCCTTGGAAAAACGAAAATTAAACCGGCTAACAGGTCAATGGTTCCCCCGCGTTGACGGAGTTTGCTCTGGCTTGCGTCATATCGCTTTGGCAACGTCCGGCCACTTCAACCCCACCCCATCGCTATGCTGAACACACACCTCTGCAGGCGGACCGTGCTGGCCTTTGCCATGCTCGCGTCCGCCGTTTCTTCATTTGCCAGCGAAGCTGACATCAAGATCCCCGACCTGACGCAGGTCCACTTCGACGGGCTCGGCGGCATGAGCGGTCTCACGCTGATGTATCTCGGCATCGTGCTGTGCGCGATCGGCGCCGTGTTCGGCCTCGTGCAATACGCCCAGACGAAGGCGCTGCCGGTGCACGCCTCGATGGGCAGCGTCTCGAACACGATTTGGGAAACGTGCAAGACCTACCTCTTCACGCAGGGCAAGTTCCTCGCGATCCTCTGGATTCTGATCGCGGCGTGCATGGTCTACTACTTCGGGTTCCTGTCGCACAACAGCCCGCTCCACGTCGTCGTCATCCTGCTCGCGTCGGTGCTCGGCATCCTCGGCAGCTACGGCGTCGCCTGGTTCGGCATCCGCATCAACACCGTCGCCAACAGCCGCGCGGCCTTCTCCGCCCTCCAGGGCAACCCGCTCGCCACTCTTTTCATTCCGCTGCGCTCGGGCATGAGCGTCGGCCTGCTCCTCGTCTGCGTGGAGCTGTTCTTCATGATCTGCATTCTGGTGTTCCTGCCGCGCGAGTTGGTCGGACCGTGCTTCATCGGCTTCGCCATCGGCGAGTCGCTGGGCGCCTCCGTGCTCCGCATCTGCGGCGGTATCTTCACCAAGATCGCCGACATCGGCTCCGACCTGATGAAGATCGTCTTCAAGCTCCCCGAAGACGACCCCAAGAACCCGGGCGTGATCGCCGACTGCACCGGTGACAACGCCGGCGACAGCGTCGGACCGACCGCCGACGGCTTCGAAACCTACGGCGTCACCGGCGTCGCGCTCGTCGCGTTCCTCGCCCTCGCCCTCGCCGCCAGCGCCCAGCTCTGCGCCATCCTCATCATCTGGCTCTTCGCGATGCGCGCGCTGATGATCGTCACCTCGCTCGTCTCGTATTTCCTCAACGAGATCATTTCGAAGGCCAAATACGGCGCGCAAAAGGACTTCGACTTCGAGGCCCCGCTCACGCACCTCGTCTGGATCACGTCCGCCGTCTCGATCGGCATCACGTTCCTCGCTTCCTACTTCCTGCTCGCGCACCAAAGCGGCGGCGTGCAGCCCGACCTCTGGTGGGTCCTCTCCGTCATCATCAGCTGCGGCACCATCGCCGGCGCGCTCATCCCGGAGTTCACGAAGATCTTCGTCAGCACCAACAGCCGCCACGTCAAGGAAGTGACCAACTGCTCCAAGCACGGCGGCGCGTCGCTGAACATCCTCTCGGGCTTCGTCGCGGGCAACTTCTCCGCGTTCTGGATGGGCCTCATCATCATGCTGCTGATGTGGGTTTCCTACTACTTCT
Source organism: Opitutia bacterium (assembly GCA_016217545.1). Taxonomy (NCBI): domain Bacteria; kingdom Pseudomonadati; phylum Verrucomicrobiota; class Opitutia; species Opitutia bacterium. The sequence goes on from JACRHT010000012.1 coordinate 127,139, forward strand.
CGCAGAACCCGGCGCTGATGGCGCTGCTGCCCGGCAAGTTCGCCTTCGCCGCTCCGATCTTCGCGTTCGGCCTCGTGGCCTTCGGCTTCCTTGGCATGGGCCCGGTCACCATCGCGGTCGACAGCTATGGCCCGGTCACGGACAACGCGCAATCGGTCTACGAACTCTCGCAGATCGAGAGCAAGCCCGGCATCGCCGCGGAAATCGAGAAGGACTTCGGCTTCAAGCCCGACTTCGAGAACGCCAAATACCAGCTCGAGAAGGGCGACGGCGCCGGCAACACCTTCAAGGCCACCGCCAAGCCCGTGCTCATCGGCACCGCGGTCGTCGGCGCCACCACGATGGTGTTCGGCATCATCATGCTGCTCGAAAATCTCTTCGGCGACGTCGTGCAGAAGCTCTCCATCGTCCAGCCCGAGATCATCCTCGGCCTCATCATGGGCGGTTCCGTGATCTACTGGTTCACCGGCGCGTCCTGCCAGGCCGTCGTCACCGGCGCCTACCGCGCCGTCGTCTACATCAAGGAGAACATGAAGCTCGACGCGACGACCGCCTCCGACAAGGACAGCAAGGAAGTCGTCCGCATCTGCACCGAATACGCGCAGAAGGGCATGTGGAACATCTTCATCGTCGTGTTCTGCTTCGCGTTGGCGCTGCCGTTCTTCAACGCCTACTTCTTCATCGGCTACCTGATCGGCATCGCGTTCTTCGGCCTGTTCCAAGCCATCTTCATGGCCAACGCCGGCGGCGCCTGGGACAACGCCAAGAAGATCGTCGAAGTCGAACTCCGCCAGAAGGGCACCGACCTCCACGCCGCGACCGTCGTCGGCGACACCGTGGGCGATCCGTTCAAGGACACCTCCTCCGTCGCGATGAACCCGGTCATCAAGTTCACGACGCTCTTCGGTCTCCTCGCCGTCGAGATCGCGGTCACGATGACGAACGTCCAGGCCAAGCACGCCATCGGCGCGGTGTTCTTCCTCATCGCCCTCGTCTTCGTGTATCGCAGCTTCTACAGCATGCGCATCCCCGACGACACAGCGAAGGCCTGAGTAACTCCACTCCGTAGGCAGCGAGCTAGCTCGCGCCCCACATTTCCAAAAGGCCGCGGCGCTTTCGCCGCGGCCTTTTGTTTGGAGCGCGCCTACATCGAGGACGTGAGGTTCGCGTGCTCGCGCCAGAGCCAATCGAGCCAGCTCGCCACCGTCTTCGAGCGCCGTCGCGCCGTCGACCTCGTGGCGTAGCCACCTCTCTCGATCAACTCGGTGATTTCGTCCTCCCAAAGTGGACGACTATCGAGCTTCGCACGAATCGCCTCACGGAAGACCGGCGTCGCGGCCACCGCGCGAAACAGCAACTCAAACCTCTCCCAGCGCGAGGCGTGAACAAACCGCGCGCCCTCGGGCAGGAGGTCGAGCGCGCGATCGATGTAGCCAAGCCAGCGCGCCGCCGCCGAATAGTAGATACCCTGACGCTCATCGAAGCTCATTACCGCCGCGATATCCGCCGCCCGCGTCGCTTCGTGCGCGAACAATTCCACGGCGGTGATCACGGTCCCGAGCGTATCCGCCTGCGGAAACGGGATGTCGCCGGGGAGCCGCGCCACGGGCTTGGCCTCCAGATACAAATCGGCCATCGACCGCACCTGCGATGGTTCGTCCAGCGTGAACCAGCCATGCTCGCACAGTCGCACCGAGTGGTAGTCATCCGCTTCATCAAACGCGTAGCGGAAGAGGCCGAAGGTCTTATTCACGTAGCTCAGGAAGACGGGCACGACCTCCTTCTTCGTGATGTCGCGCCACAGCCGCCACGGGTAGTAAAGCTGGCGCACGAGAAAGTCGGCCGGTTCGCCGAGCTTTGCCTCGAGCAGCCAAATCTTACCGCCCTCGAAACCGGCATCGACCTCGATCTGCGCGCGATCGATCTCGAGCCGGTGGACGCGATCCTTGCCGTGAAACCGAAACGCGAACGCCGGTGTGCCGCTGCGCCCACGGATCGTCAGCGCAAGTTCGGGATCCCCGGTGAATTTCTGCAGCATCTGCGATATGGCCGCCACGTCGATGGCCGCGGATTCCTTCGTTAGCTCCTCTTTCCACGGCAGCGTGGTGTAAGACTGCAGCCTCGCGGGCGAGTGGTAGTGCGCCGGCCCGGCGGGCGGGATGGAGCAGTATCCGTCGCCGCGCACGAGCGTGTAGCCATGCCGGCTGGTCGGCAGGATCGTGACGTCGGCCTTCTTGAGAACGTCGGGCCGCGCATCGCGACTGTCCCACTTGCTCATGTTCCGCGGCTCCTTCCCCGTGAGCGCCTTGATCTGGTGTGCAGCGAGCTCAAAGCGCCCATCCGCATCGAGGTGCGCGAGGATGTGAAGTTCGGCGAAGAGTTTTTTCCAGGCTTCGTTGTTGGTCACCGCGGCCTCCCTTCATGAACCACCACCACCTCGTTCACCTTGCCGCGCCCGGCGCCGTTGCTGTTCACGGCGCGGGCCGCGCGGACCATCTCGATCCGAAACCGTCCATAGAGACGGTGCACGTCGGGATGGTCCGCATTGGACAGCACCAAATGCGCACCGCGCTCGGCCGCCGCGATGAACAACTCCGCCAGCTTCTCCTGCTCCCGCGGACCGAATCCGCTCTCGGTGTAGGAGGTGAAATTGGCCGTGGCAGACACCGGCACATACGGCGGATCGATATAGGCGAAGTCGCCCGCGCCCAGACTCGCCATCGGACCGGTGAAGTCCTGTTTTTCGATGCGCACTCCCTGTAGCGCCAAGTGCGTATCCCACAGGTTCTCGCGCCAATACATCGGCGGCTTGGGATACTTGCCCCAGGGAGCATTGAACTGCCCCGACTGATTCACCCGCCACAATCCGTTGAAGCAGGTGCGCAGAAGGAAAATGAACTCCGCCGCGCACCCCACTGGATCACTGCCGTCGGCCATCCTCGCGCGATGCGCCGTCCGCACTTCATAGAAGTAGCGTTCCGGGTCCCGCGCGTATGCTTCGCCGTGTCGATCCAGCAGGAGCATGAGCTCCTCCGGATGATCGCGCACAACGCGATAGGTGTTAACCAGGACGCCGTTGAGATCGGACAGCGTAGCCGACATGCGCGGATGCCGTTTTTTCAGGTGGAAGAAAACCGCTCCGCCCCCGACGAACGGCTCGATATAACGCTCGAACCGCGCCGGGAAAAACCGCTCGAACTGCTCGACTAATCTCCGTTTCCCGCCGACCCATTTGACGAATGGCTCCGCCAGCGCGAATTCCTGCGGAGCAGGGCGTTCGGGCCGGAGAAGATAATCGCCGGAGTTTTCCCGCAACGCGGGCGAGGTCGGCGCCTCTTTCGTGAAAGCAGGACGACGGAAGCCAAGCTGGCCCTTCTTCGCTTCGTTTGTCCCACGGTGATGTCTATTTCTTGTTACACGTGCACCTTTGGTTTTGGTCACGTGCTGATCGGATCGATCCGGAAAATTTGGAGATCAAGGCCCAAGTGCACACCAACGCAGTGTTGCGGGCGTGCGTGAATATTGATCTCGTCGGACTCGGTTCCCTTGGGCCATGGCAACCAGTCAGCATGACATCGTTATTCGCACCCTGCAGCGTCTGGGCGACGTCGCCAGCCTGGCGGAACTCTACCGTGCCGTGCCGCAGGCCGGCTGGGCGACGCGCACGCCAGACGCCACCATCCGACGCATCGTGCAGACGGAACCGCGCATATACCGAATCAAGCCCGGTCTCTATGCTCTCGTCGCCAAACGTCGCGAGCTGGACGCCAAAGCCCTTGTCATGACCCGCCGCCGACCGCCATCGCCCTCGAGCGAGCCCACCGGCGCTCCCTACATCGCGACGCGCACTCAAGCTCACCTGGTCATGTTGACCCTCGAACGTCTCGGCGGCATCGCCAGTCTCGCCCAACTCTACCGCGAGGTGCCGACGCGCGATTGGAAAACGAAGACGCCCACGGCCACCATCCGCCGAATCGTCCAGCTCACCCCGGGCATCTACAAGCTCCGACCCGGCCTCTACGGCTTGGCGAGCCGGCGCTCCGAATTCGAGGCGCAAGGCATCATTGCCGAGACAGCGCGAAACCAGAACTCGCCCGAGCTGCTACAGTTCAACCACTCCTACTACCAGGGTGTGCTGCTGCGCCTCGGCAACTGGAGGGGCTACGAATGCTGGTCCCCCAATCAAGACCGCAACAAGCCGTTCCAAAACACCGCGCTCGGCGCCGTGCGCACGCTGCAGGAGCTGCCTCGATTCTCGCATCAGGAACTTGTTCGCAAGAGTTCCACGGTCGACGTGATTTGGTTCAACCAGCGCCTGATGCCGCAGACGTTCTTCGAAGTGGAACATTCCACCGACATCTACAACTCCCTGCGCAAATTCGCGGAATTCCAGGATTTCAGCTGCGAAATGGTCGTGGTTGCAGACACGAAACGCCGCGCCGAATTCGAGCGAAAGAAGCAGGATACCGCCTTTCGGGACGTGCGGGAACGAGTCGCGTTCCTCTCGTATCGGAAACTCATCACCAGCTACGAGCAGGCCAGCCAAGTATCCGATGGTGAGTTTCAGATCTGACACGCGGCCCCGAATCGAACAAGATTGGGGTCATGCGCCTTCATCTGCTTGGAATAATCCTCCTCGGCACCCTCCTCGGAATCGCTCAGGCGACTGCCGCCGCTCCACTCCGCGTCGCCTGCCTCGGCGACAGCATCACCGAGGGCGCGGGGACGCAGGATCTCGCCCGCGAATCCTATCCGGCGCAGCTCGCCGGCTTGCTCGGCTCCGGCTACGAGGTGCGCAACTTCGGTTGCGGCGGCGCCACGCTGCTCGACATCGGCGACAAGCCCTACCGGTCGCTGCCGCATTTCGCCAAAGCCTGCGCGTTCCAGCCTGAGATCATCGTCATCGGCCTCGGCACGAACGACACCAAGCCGCAGAATTGGCAATACCGCGACCGCTTCGTCGCCAACTACATCTCGCTCATCCGCCAGCTCCGCGAGTTGCCGTCGCATCCGCGCATCCTCATCTGCCGCCCCATGCCCGCCTGGCCACCGAGCGGTTGGGCCATCTCGCCGGAAATCCTCGAGCGCGACCTGCCCGCGTTGATCGCGGAGATTGCCGCCGCGGAGAAAGTCCCCGTCATCGACCTCTTCACCCCGATGCGCGACCAGCACGCCCTCACGCCCGACCACGTCCACCCCAACGCCCAAGGCGCCGCCATTCTCGCGCAAACCGTCGCCGCAGCGATTCGCGGAACCGAGAAACCTTAGACGCCGCGCGGGCCGCGCCTTACTTCCTGCGTTCGGAGCCCGACCCATCCGGCCCCTCCCCCGGAGACGAGGGCTTCTTTTAGAAAATATCCCTTCTCTTTAGTCATTTCGGCGCCCCGCCGTGTCTCAGGGGCATGGCGGATTCATCCCTTTCGGAAAATGCCCCCTGAAACCACCGCAGAAGGCCGCTGGTTTGCTGAAAACCTGCTCGTGCACGAACCGCAGCTGCGCGCGTGGTTGCAGAGCCGCTTCGGCTCAAACGTGCCGGTGAACGACGTCATTCAGGAGGCCTATCTGCGGGTGTTGCGGGCCCGCCAAACCGACGCGGTCAACGCGCCCAAGGCCTTCCTCTTCGCCACCGCGCGCAATCTCGCGCTCAACGCCGCGCGCAGCGCGAAGGTGCGCGGCGAACACGTCTCCGATCCGCTCGATGAAACCGAGTTGCTGGACGAAAGCGCCAACGTGCGCGAAACCGTCGCCCACTACGAGGAACTGGAAATCCTGACCAAGGCGATCCAGTCGCTGCCGGATCGCTGCCGGCAAATTTTCACCCTGCGCAAAGTCTACGGCCTCTCCCAGGCCGACATCGCGCGAAAGCTCGACCTCTCCCCGCGCACCGTGAACGCCCAACTCGCCATCGGACTCAACAAATGCGCGGACTTCGTGGGCAAGTTCTGCGAGAAAGGATCGGCATGAACCCGGCCGAATCGGACCCCGCCGCCGCGCGTCGCCAACGCATTCGCGAAGAGGCCGCGGAGTGGATCATGAAGCGTGACGCCGGCTTCACCGCAGCGGAGCAGGACGCCTTCTTCGAATGGCTGGCGGCCTCCCCGCAACACGCGGAGGCCTACACCACCCTACAAGCTGTCTTCAAACGCATGGACGTGATGGTCGAGTGGCGGCCGCTGCATGCGATCGAGCCGAATCCCGATCTGCTCGCCGCGCCGCCGGCGCGGCCCCATAGCCGCCGCATGCTCGCGTGGCTTGGCGGCATGGCCGCGGTGCTCGCGCTCGGATTCGCCCTCTGGCCCGCCCGCCCGCCCGATTCCTCGCCCGTCCCCGTGCGCCTCGCCGCCGGCGAAGCCGCGTTCTCCTCCGAGCGTCACGCGCTGGAGGACGGCTCCGTCGTCGTGCTCAACCGCGGCGCGCAAGTCGCCGTGCGTTTCGAGCCCAAGCGCCGCGTGCTCGATCTCATCTCCGGCGAAGCTTACTTCCAAGTCGCCGAGGACAAGGCGCGGCCGTTCGTCGTGCGCGTCGGCGGCGTCGCCGTCACAGCGGTTGGCACGGAGTTCAACATCTCTCTCGCCTCGGATCGCCTCGAAGTGCTCGTCACCAAAGGCCGCGTGCGCGTCGACCCGCCGCCCGCGGCCAGCCCCGCACCGAGCGCGGCTCCGGCACCGGCGCTGCTCGAGCGGACGCTCGACGCGGGACAGGGCGTCGTCGTCCCCACCACCGCGCCGGCCACGTCGTGGGCCGTCGAAACCTACACCCCGCAGGTCGTGGAACAAAAGCTCGCCTGGAAAAACGATCTCGTCGATTTCCGGGCCGCGCCGCTGTCCGACGTCATCCTCGAGTTCAACCGCCGCAATCACACGCAACTGGTCATCGGCGACGAGGCGCTCGGCGACGAGCCGATCACCGGCAAAATTCGCCTCGGAAACCTCGATAGTTTTCTCGCGATGCTCGACGTGACGCACCACATCCAGGCCGAGCGCCATGGCACTTCGAAAATCGTGCTGCGTCGCGCGCCGTGAACTCCGTCCACGCTCCCGTCACTCGATGACCACGAACGCACGGGAGGCGCGAACGACAGCGCACCGCAACCGCGTGCCCCACCGTCCCTGTTCTCTCGAATCCACCGTTCTTCCACTGTCATTTAGTCATTCATGATCTTCCAGGTGTCTTGGAGGGCGAACCCCCGCCTTCGTGCGCCTGACTCCGTTATCTTCCCCGTCAGTTGATGCTGTTCCGGCGTCTCGCGCGCTCTCTTTGGCTGCCGCTCCTCGTGCTGCTGCACGTGGTGAGCGCGAGCTTTGCCGCCGCAACGCCGACAATCGATTTTTCCATCCCCGCGGGCCCGGCGCACGAGCGGCTGAAACTCGCCGCGCAGCAAGGCAACGTCGAGGTGTTGATCTCCACCGATGTGCCGGAGTCGGCGACGACCCGCGCGGTGCAAGGGCGTCTGACGCCCCAGGAGGCTTTGGCGCAGATGCTCGCGGACACCCCGTTCGCGGCCGTCCCGGTTAGCGGCGGCCAAGCGTTCGGCATCCTCCGCAAATCGCCGCGCCCCGCCCCGCGAAGCGACGGCGGCACCAATCAATCCGGCTCCTCTACCCAACCCCTTTCTTCGATGGAAACCTCAGCCGCGACCCCGCGGAAAACCTGGCTCTCGGCTGCGCTCGGCGCGGTCGCCTCATTTGCCTTCGCCGCTCCGCCTCCGCTCTCCGCGCAGGAAAAAGCCGCCGAAACCGTCGTGACGCTCAACCCGTTCGAGGTGCGCGCCGCCGGCGAAACCAATCTGTGGACCGTCAACCAATCCTCCGGCGGCACCCGCGTCGCGGTGCCGATCAAGGAACTGCCCTTCTCGCTCGATGTGCTGACGACGCGTTTCATGGACGACTTCATCGTCAGTGATCTCGGCGAGGTGCTCTCGCAGGTCGGCAACGTCTCCGGCCTGGAGTCCTACACCGGCGCCGGCTCCGGCAACTCCATCCGCGGCTTCTCCCAATACTACCAGCTCCGCAACGGCTTTTATCGCAACGGCGTCATCGACAAGACGCTCGTCTCCCGCGTCGAGGTCATCAAAGGCCCCTACGCCGCCATCTACGGCCGCGGCGAGCCCGGCGGCGTGATCAACTACATCTCGAAGCGCCCGGTCTTCGGCCAGAACTCCGGCAAGGCGCTCATCGAGGTCGGCGAGAACCGCACCAGCCGCGTCCAGCTCGAGCACAACCTCGCCCTCGGTCGCCGCACCGCGCTCCTGCTCGCCGGCTCCTACGCCGAGCGCGATTTCGACCAGATGTTCACCTTCGAGCGCACACGCAACTTCGGCGCCGTGCTGCGCACGCTCCTCACCGATCGCACCGAGCTGCTCCTCGAACACGAGCACATGTTCCGCCGCAACAACCGCGGCCGCCCCGTCATCGACGTCCGCATCGACGGCCTCGATCCCACCGACGGCACGCGCAACAAATACACCGGCGCGTTCGCCTACGACTTCATGGCCAAATACGGCTGGGTGAACACCCTCGGCCCCACGACCTACAGCGACCGCCAGCTCGACACCGTCAACCTCACGCTCATCCACCAGTTCTCCAGCGACGTGAGCCTTCGCGTCGCCTACAACGACTCGCGGACCACGCAGGACTACGACTACACGGCCTTCGGTGGCTCCACGATTCTCGTCAACCCGACCACCCGCGAGTTCACGCGTTGGAACACCGTCGCCTCGCCCTTCTGGCGCCAGCTGCCATCCGACGTGAAAAACCTCCAAGCCGACCTCACGGTGAACTTCGAGACCGGCCCCGTGAAGCACTCCACGCTGTTCACCTTCGACTACTCGAACCAGATCGACGGCCGCATCTCCGAACGCGCCGCCCGCGGCGTCGCCACCGATGTCCACACCGTCACCTACACCGGCGCCGTGCCCAACTACACCAACGACACCGGCTCGCTCCACGGCCCGCGCACCAGCCCGATCCCGGCGTTCAACACCTCCATCAGCCGCTGGGCCACGCCGCAGTATTACACCTGGCTCCAGGAAAACCGCAGCCTCGACTACGACATCTCCGGCGTGTTCCTGATGCACCGCGCGCGCTTCCTCAACGACAAGATCCTCGCCATGGCCGGCGGTCGCTACGACACCGCCAAGACCGTCATCACCGATCGCCTCAGCCCCGACAAAACCACCGTCACCGGCCGCACGCAGTCCAAGGTCGACGATTTCACCTACAACGTCGGCCTGAACTACTACGCCACGCCCAAGACCGTCCTCTACGGCTCGCACTCCACCTCGTTCAACCCGAAGGGTGACGTCTACTCGCACACCGGCGAACCGATGCCCAACGAACGCGGCGACGGCTGGGAGGTCGGCTTCCGCACGCAACTGCTCCAGGAGCGATTCGACGTCGGCGCGAGCTACTTCCACATCGAGCGCCAGAACGTCCGCATCGCGAATCCCGACTTCGACAGCGCCGTCGACAATCCCGCGCAGAAACCGCAATTCATCGCCGGCGGTCTCGACCGCTCGAAGGGCTACGAAGTCTACGCCAACGGCAAAGTCACCGACGCGCTCTCGCTCCGCGTCTCGCTCGGCACCGTCGACGCCAAACACGTCAAGAGCCTCGACGCGTGGAAGGAAGGCCTGCACCTCGTCCGCACGCCCGAGTGGAACTACGCCGTCGGCGCCAACTACCGCGTGCGCACCGGTCCGCTGAAAGGCCTCAGCCTGAACGCCGCCTATCGGGCCCAGAGCAGCTATCGCCTCATGGACCAAACGCCGTCCGCGACCGACCTGCGCACCAACCTGCGCGCGGAGGAAGGTGGCATTCTCGACCTCGCCGCCGGCTACAACTGGAAAACCGGCACCCGCCTGAAGCACACGATCCGCTTCGCCGTGAAAAACGCCCTCGACGACATCTTCATCGAAGGCAGCGGCTACTTCACCCTCGGCCGCCAGTTCACCAGTTCCTACACGCTCGAATACTGAGCCGCCCGCTTGCCTACTGGTAGGGCGTGCAACGCGAAGCGTCAGCCAGCCAGCGTCCTCGGTGAGCCGCGGCTCGGCCAAGGTGGTCGCCGCTGTCTCCAGCGGCGACAAGGCGCACGCACCGCTCGTCAACCACCGCCGCGCTTCCGCGACTCCAGACCCGACCGTCGACCCTCTTCGCATGAACCACCCGCTCCTCCACCTTCTGTTCCTGTGCTTCGTCGCAGTCGCAACTCTTCGCGGCACCGAGTCCCGCGAATCTCCCGACGCCACCGAATCCAAAGCGCCCGCCGAGCCACCCGGCTTGGTCTGGCACCGCGCCACCGACTGGGGCGTCGAAGGCCGCGCGCTGCCCGAGGCGAAACGTCTCCGCTGGTTCGACCGCCTGCCCGCCGACGCGCAAGGCCGCGTCACCGAGAAAGTCTGGACGCTCAGCCGCGACAGCGCGGGCATGCTCGTGCGCTTCCGCACTGACGCGACGACACTGTGGGTCGACTACACGTTGCTGCGCGGTCCCAACGCCGGCGCCAACCAGACCGCGATCGGTGCCAGCGGCGGCGACCTCTATGCCCGCGACGACTCCGGTCGCTGGCGCTGGGTCGGCGTCACGCGGCCCAGCTCGCAACACGTCCGCCAGGAACTCGTCAGCGGCCTCGCGCCCGGCTCGCGCGAATACGCGCTCTACTTGCCGCTCCGCAACGGCGTGGAAGAACTCACCATCGGCGTCCCACCCGAAGCGAAGTTCGAAGGCCTGCCGCCGCGCACGGCCAAGCCCGTCGTTTTCTACGGCACCTCCATCACGCACGGCGCCAGCGCTTCGCGGCCGGGCATGACGCACGTCGCGATCCTCGGCCGGCGCCTCGACCGCCCGGTGATGAACTTCGGCTTCTCCGGCAACGGCCACATGGACGCCGCCGTCGGCGAGGTCCTCACGCAGATCGACGCGGCGATCTACGTCATCGACTGCCTGCCGAACATGAACCCGGCCTCCGTCCGCGAGAAATGTCCGCCGCTCGTCCGCCAGCTCCGCGCCGCGCGCCCGGACACGCCCATCGTGCTCGTCGAGGATCGCCGCAAACCCAACGTCTGGCTCCTGCCCGCGCGCGACCGTTTCCACTCCGACAACCACGCCGCGCTGCGCGAGTGCTTCGTCGCGCTCCAACGCGAAGGCATTGCCGGTCTCCACTATCTGCCCGGCGATGCGCTGCTCGGCGACGACAGCGAAGCCACCACCGACGGCTCGCATCCGAGCGATCTCGGTTTCGTTCGCCAGGCCGACGTTTTCGAACCGGTCCTGCGAAAAATTCTCGGCCCGTAGTCCGCGCCCCCGGTCTGGCGGCGACCGTTCCCCGCCGTCTCCAACCCCAAACCCCGATCCCCATGAACCTCCGCGTTCTGTTCCGTTCGCTCCTCGCCGCCGGCTCGCTGGGCGGCAGCGCCCTCCACGGCGCCACTGGCAATCCGTGGTTCGACGACTTCGTCGCCTACGACAACGCCAAGGGCTCCGCCTACACCGCGCGCACCGACGCCGCCTACCTCGCGTGGCAGGAAAGCTACATGCTGCGCAGCTATCTCAACCTCTACGAAGTGTCGCAGGACACCGCGTGGCTGACCAAGTTCACCAACCACGTCGACACGGTGCTCACCGCCGCGGTCGACCACGACGGTGACGGCTACCGCGACTGGACCACCGCGCGCTATTCGCCGAACCTCGCGCTCAACCCCGGCTTCGAGACCGCCGACGCCGGCGACCCGACGCTGCCGGCCAACTGGACCCGCAGCGGCTCGACCGCCACGACCGCGTTTCGCACGAACGCCTCCGGCGCTTACGTGCCGGGCAACGCCTGCTCGGGCCTCACCTGGGGCGCGGAGCTGATCACCGCCGGCGCCACCCTGCAGCGGCTCTACCACGACATCCCGACCTACCTGCCCAATCACCGTTACGAACTCGCCTTCTCGGCCAAGAACGGCGGCAGCGTCGCCGCGCGCGCGTTCGTCTACGATCGCACCACGAGCACCGTGCTCGGCAGCGCCTTTGCCAACTCCACCAGCTGGAAAAGTTACGCCGTCGAGTTCGTCATGCCCGCCGCCGGCCACGACGTCGAAATCTGGCTGAGCCACGCCACCACCACGACGAGCGGCGACACGGTGTTTTTCGACAACATGCGCGTCTCACCGTTCTTCGCCTATCACGTCGTCGACGGCATGATCGGCACGCCGATCGCCGCGTTCGTCCGTCTTGTGAATCAAAACGCGACCGCGCTCGCCTCGTTTCAAACCCAGGCGAACGGCTATCGCACCTTCCTCGAAAACCACGTGATCGCGAAGTGGGAGGATCCCGCCGGCTTCTACGGCAACACCTGGGTGAACGTCTCCGCCACCGAGGGCTATTACCAGGAACCGACCGGCTACGACACTTTCTCGTCCAACACGTCGTTCAGTCCCCTGCCACACAACCAATCCTTCGCGCTGCTCGGCGTGCAGAGCATCCTCCACGACGTGAACGGCAACACGGCTTACCGCCAAAAGGCCGACCAGTGCGCGACGTTCTTCGCCAACCTGCTCACGATGCAGGGCAGCGCCTACCTGTGGCGCTACGGCACGCACACCGGCGCGAAAATCGAGGACGCATCCCACGCCAACGTCGATTTGGAGTTCATCACTTCGCTCCACCGCGGCGGCCACGTCTTCACCGGCGCGGACCTGACGAAATTCACCGCCACGCTCACCGGCTATGTGTGGAACGGCTCCACCACCGCGCCGTTGCTGCACAACCTCGTCAACGGCACCCAAGGCTCCTATTGCACGGACTACGATTTCTCCCGCGAGATGTGGGGCTGGGTGCCGCTCGCGCAGTTCGACCCGATGGCGTGGTATATCGGCGCCGCGCAATACGCCGCCACCGCGCCCTCCGACCCGAGCGAGGCCGCCACGCTCTCCGAACTCATCAAGTGGGACCCCGTCAAGCTGACCAACCAGGGCTTCGAACTCGCCTCCGCCACCGACCCGACGCTGCCCGCCCGCTGGAGTCGCGTGCTCTCCACTCTCACGACGGCCTACCGCGACGGCGCGAACGCCCGCCGCGGTGCCTATGGCCTGACGCTCGTCGCGAACGGCACGCAGTGGCAGAAACTGAAGCAGCCCTGGACCGACTACGTGGCTGGCGCGACGTATGTCGTGACGCTCGACGCCAAGGTCGACAGCTCCGGCGCCGACGGGCGCGTCTGGATCGTGAACGAAACCGCCGGCACCACCATCGCCAGCTACAACATCACGAGCACGACCTGGACGACGCATTCCTTCAACTTCACCGCCCCCGCCAACGGCACGGACGTTGTCTCCATTCTCCTCGGCCACCGCGACTACACCGTCACCGGCGGCCAGGCGCACTACGACAACGTGTCGATCAAGCGCTCGGGCGATGCTTGGTAGCAAAACGGGCGAGCCCTTGGGGGCTCGACCGGTAGGCGAGGGTGCTCCGGCTGGGGCCGGGGCACCCTTTCGGCCCGCCCGCCACGACCCATTTCACGCGCCTCCGTCAACGGCGCGTGCTGCCGTCGCCCGCCCGCCGGCGAACGGAGTCCGGCGCAGCCTCTCCCTTTCGGCGAGAGGCGCGCTCCAACTAGGCTCTCAGGTCTTCGCCCGCGCGTGCCACGCCGCGAGCACTGCGGCTTCCTTGTCGGCCTTGAGACCGGCCTTCGGTTTCGCGCGCCGGTCGTCGGGCAGCGACTTCCAGAACGCGAGCGTGTCCGCAGCCGTCACCGCGAGCGGACGGAAGGTCAGGCCGGCGGCCACGGACTTCTGCCAGCTCATGCGATGGAAGCCGACCGTCTCGCCCTGACCCGGCACCCAGACGGTAAGCTCGCCCCACGCCTGCACTTTCTGCTGCTCGATAAAATCAGCCGTCACGTGCGTGAAACGCGCGTTGCCGCCCACCGCCGCGCGCACGCCGTGCAGCATCGCGCCGGTCGAGAGCTCGTAGTCGGGACCGTTGCCGTTGAAGGCGCCGAACGCGCGCTGCTCCACCAGCCGCACCATCCACTCGGCGAGGTCGCGGGCGTCGATCAGCTGCACCGGGTCGTCCGCCGGGGGCGCGAGCACTTCCCCGCCCTGCGCGATGCGCACCGGCCAGTAGGTGAAGCGGTCGGTGTCGTCGCCGGGTCCGACGATCAACGTCGGTCGCACGATCGTCGTGATGCCCGGGAACCATTTTTCCGCCTCGGCTTCGCAACCGGCCTTCATCGGGCCGTAGAGGTTCATGTTCGCGAGCAGCGTGGCCCGCGTCTCCTTCATGAGGTCGGGACCGGTGTATTTCGCGAGCGGCGCGGTCTCGTCCATGCCGGCCTTCGCGGTGTCGGCGTAGGCGGAAAGCGACGAGACATAGACGTATTGCTTCACCTTCCCCTGTAAAACACGGCCAGCGTCGCGCACCCAATACGGCACGCTCGTCGGGTTGTCGATGCACGCATCCCACTCGCGGCCCTCGAGCGACTTCAGGTCGCCGGTCTCGCGATCGCCGGTCAGTTCCTCGACCTCCGCCGGCCATTCCTTCGGGCGGCGGCCGCGATTGAAGAGCGTGAGCTTGTGCCCGCGCGCGAGCGCGTAGCGCACCTGATGCGGCCCGATGAAACCCGTGCCGCCGAGGATGAGGATGTTCAACGGCTTCGCCGCGCGCTCGATGCCGCTGAGCGGATCGATGTGCACCGGCTTCGGTTTCGGCGCGGGCGCGGCGGTCTGCGCGGTGGCGCGGTTGAGGAGCGTGGCGGCGCCGGCGAGCGCGCCGAGTTTGAGCATGTCGCGACGATTCATGGGGGTAGTGACGCCACTGTGCGCAACCCGCCGCTCACGCCAACGCGAATCCGGCGAGGAGTCTTCAACCTCCGACGAACGCTGCGCGGCGCGCGACGGCGCGACCGTCGTCGCAGCCCGCTCGACTTCGCCGGCCGGCGCAACAAGCTCCGCGACTTCACGCCATGAAACTACCCCGTCTGCTCGCCACGCTCGCGCTGAGCGTCTCTTCGCTGTGCGCCTTCGCCCTCGCCGCCAACGCCGACTTCGACCGCTGGGCCGAGTCGTTCGCCACCGACTGGGTGCGCGCCAACCCCACTTTCTCCACGATCCAGCAATATCTCCCCGCCGCCGAACAGGACACGCTCGACCGCCAGCTCACGCCGAACACGAAGGAATACCGCGCCGGCCGCGTCGCCGCCGCCAAGGCCGCGCTGGCCGAACTGGCGAAATTCGATCGCGCCACGCTCAGCGCCGACCAGCGCACGTCGGCCGCTACGATCGAATGGTCGCTGCGCGGCATCGTGGAGAGCGAGCCGTTCGCCGACTACAACTTCGTCTTCAACCAATTCGGCGGCCTGCACGTGAACACGGTCAACTTCCTCACGCAGGCCCACCCGATCCGCAACCAGCGCGACGTTGAAAACTACCTCGCGCGCCTCGCGCTCGTCGCCGGCCGCATCGACGAGGGCGTCGCACAGGCGAAGGACGCCGCCGCGCGCGGCCTGCTCATGCCGGACTTCATCACGAAGTCCACGCTCGGGCAGTTCGAGCGCTTCCTCGCCGGCACGCCGCGCGAAAACCGTTTCGTCGCCTCGCTCGACGAACGCGCCGCGAACTTGAAGGACGTAACCGCCGAGGAGCGCGCGCAATTCGTCGCCGCCGCCGAGAAAATCACCGCGGAGCAAATCATCCCGGCGTTCCGCCGCGCCCAAGCTCTGCTGCAAGAACAGTTGCCACATACCACGAGCGACGCCGGCCTCTGGCGCCTGCCGGGCGGCGACAAAGCCTACGCGAACGCCCTGAAGCGCTTCACGACCACCGACCTGACCGCCGAGCAAATCCACCAGCTCGGCCTGCGCGAGGTCGCGCGCATCGAAAAGGAGATGGACGGCTACTTCCGCCAGCTCGGCTACAACGACGGCTCGATCAAGGAGCGCATGGAAAAACTGGAGCACGACCGCCAGCCGACGGAGGCCGACCCGCGCCCGATGATGCTCGCGAAATTCGAGTCGATCCTCCGCGACGCCGAACAGCGCGCAAAGCTCGTCTTCGACCTCACACCGAAGGCCCCCGTCGTCGTGAAACGCGAGCCGCCGTTCACCGAAAAAACCGCCGCCGCCCACTACACCGGCCCCGCGAAGGACGGCTCGCGCCCCGGCATCTTCTGGGCGCCGCTGCCCGGCCCGACCTTCGAAATCGCGACCATGCGCACGCTCGTCTACCACGAGGGCGTCCCCGGCCACCATTTCCAGATCGCGCTCCAGCGCGAGACCGAGGGCCTGCCGCGCTACCGCCGCGACGGCGTATTCAGCGGCGGGTCCGCCTACGCCGAGGGCTGGGCGCTCTACGCCGAGCAACTCGCCGCAGAAAACAACTGGTATGAAGGCGACGTTGTCGGCCGCCTTGGCCAGCTCGACGACGAGCTGTTCCGCGCGCGCCGCCTCGTCGTCGACACCGGCCTCCACGCCTTCAAGTGGACGCGCCAGCAGGCGATCGACTACGGCATCAAGGCCTCCGAGGTGGAGCGCTACGTGATGAATCCCGGCCAAGCCTGCGCCTACAAGATCGGCATGCTGAAAATCCTCGAGCTGCGCGGCCAGGCGCAGCAGGCGCTCGGGCCGAAGTTCGAGATCAAGAAGTTCCACAACCTCGTCCTCCAAACTGGCAACGTCCCGCTCGCCGTGCTCGAACAGGTCGTGAACGAGTGGGTCGCCGCGCAGAAGTAAGCGACGCGACTCGGATTGCCTTCGTGCACGCTCAACCACGCGCGCCGTAGTGTCAGTCGTCACGCCGGTTCCGAGCCGGCCCAGCCGTGGGCCGGCCCGGTACCCCAATAGGTTACCCGGTCCCTCGGACGCACGACCGAGTCGGGAGAGCACGCCGGCGCCCTCGGTAACCTATTAGGTTACTCTGGGTCGGCGACGGTTCGCGGGCGTGGCTGGCCGGCGGGAAGCGGTTACCTTCACGCGTGGCGGCCCTTGAACGTCAGCTCGGCCACGCCGCTCTTGTCGAGGCCGCCGAGGCCGCGCGCGACCATCCGGTCGAACTGCGCCTTCGTCGCCGCGGCGAGCGGCAGCTCGAGGCCGACATCGCGCCCGAGTTGCCAAGCGATGGTCGAATCCTTGGCGGCGTGCGCGGCGGAGAAATAGCAATCGTGCGCGCGGTTCTGCATGTCCTCGCCGTCGGTCTTGAGCACCTGCGAATTCGCGCCGGTCTGCGCGAACACCTCGCGCAACATGTCGAGATCAAGCCCGAGCGCCTGACCGAGGCCTAGACCTTCGGCGAGCGCGGCAGTGTGGATGTTCATGACCATGTTCACGAGCGCCTTCACCTGTGCGGCCTGTCCGGCGGCGCCGATGTAGCGCAGCGCGGAGCTGAGATTTTTCAAAATCGGTTCCACGCGCTCGAACACCGCGCGGTCGCCGCCGCACATGAGGTAAAGCGTGCCGTTGCGCGCCTGCGGGATCGACGAAGCCATGCAGCCTTCGAGCGACGAAGCGCCCGCCGCTTTCGCGCGGCGCTCCACTTCCACGTGCACGCCGGGCGTCAGCGTGGCGCAGTTGACGAAGACCTTGCCGCGCGCGCCCATGAGCAGCGAATCGCCGCTCTCCGCAAACACCGCGAGCTGCGCCGCATCGTCGGTCACGACGGTGAAGATCACGTCCGCCGCCGCGGTCACGTCGGCCAGCCGCGCGGCGGACATCGCACCGATCTCGGCGGCGAGCGCGGCGGAGGTCGGCGCGTGGGCGTCGTAGACCACGGTGACGGCGTAGCCGCAATCCTTGAGGCGGCGCGCCATGTTGCCGCCCATGCGGCCGACTCCGACGAAAGCGATGCGTTCAGACATGTTTGCGTGGTGGGTTGGGCGGTGAACATCCCCATCCCGCGACAAAGTGCCAGCCCGTTGTGCGCGACCGGACCGCCTCCCGCGATTTCGCTTTGCGGAAACGCGCCGCTCGCGCACGGTTCCGCGCCATGCCCCGCTCCACGCCGCCTGGCTACGCTCTCATTGTCCTTTCGCTCGCCTGCACGCTGGCCGCGTCAGCGCAAACCGACGCCGTCCGGCGCGACATCGGCAAGTTCTACGCGCAAAATTGCGCGGCCTGCCACGGCCGCAACCTGCAGGGCGGGCTGGCGCCCTCGCTCCTCGACGACCAGTGGCTGCACGGCGACCGCGACGAGGACATCGCCCGGGTCATCCGCGACGGCGTGAACGACGCGATGGACGGCTACCGCGACGAGTTGAGCGAGGCCGACATTCGCGCGATGGTCATCTTCATCCGCGAGAAACGCGCGGGGTTTTCCTCCTCCGAGTCGCGTCCCGCCCGGCCGCAACCGACGGAGCCGATTGCGAGCGAGCGGCACCGATTCAAGCTCGAGACGGTCGCCGACCGGCTCTCCACGCCGTGGGGCATGGCGTTCCTGCCGGATGGGCGCCTGCTCTTCACGGAGAAATCGGGCCAGCTCCGCGTGATCGAGCGCGGCGTGCTGCGCCCCGAGCCGATTCGCGGCACGCCGGCCGTGCGCGACGCCGGCCAGGGCGGCTTGCTCGAGGTGGCCGTGCACCCGCGCTACGCGGAGAACGGCTGGATCTACCTCGCCTACTCCGACCCCGCGACGCGCAACGGCGAGCCCGTGAGCCTCACCACCCTCGTGCGCGGCAAGCTCCGCGACGGCGCGTGGGTCGAGCAGCAGACAATCTGGCGCGCGCCGCTCGAATTCTACCGGCCCGGCGGCGGCGTGCACTTCGGCTGCCGCATCGTCTTCGATCGCGACGGCTACCTGTTCTTCTCGCACGGCGAGCGCGGCCGGCAGGAAAACGCGCAGGATCTCAAGTTGCCCAACGGAAAGATCCACCGCCTTCACGACGACGGCCGCATCCCGGAGGACAATCCGTTCGCGAAGCAGCCCGGCGCGTTCGCCTCGATCTGGACCTACGGCAACCGCAACCCGCAGGGCCTCGCGCTCGACCCGCGCGACGGTTCGCTCTGGGAAACCGAGCACGGCCCGCGCGGCGGCGACGAGCTGAACCTCATCCGGCGCGGCGCGAACTACGGCTGGCCCGTCATCACCTACGGCATGAACTACAACGGCACGCCGATCACGGCGACCACCGCGAAGGACGGCATGGAGCAGCCGGTCACGCACTGGACGCCGTCGATCGCGGTGTGCGGCATCGATTTCTACACCGGCGACAAGTTTCCCGGCTGGAAGCACAACCTGCTCGTCACCGCCCTCGCGCAACAGGAGTTGCGCCGCGTCGTGATCGACGGCGGCAAGGTCACGCACCAGGAAATCCTCCTCAAGGATTTCGGCCGCGTGCGCGACGTGCAGACCGGCCCCGACGGCACCATCTACGTCGCGCTCAACCAGCCCGACCGCATCGTGCGGCTGGTGCCGACTCAGTGAGGAGCCTCCGCCGCGGGCGAAACGCGCGCGAGTTCGGGCAACCTTCGCCCCGTCTTTAGCTTTGCGGCGGCGCGCGTGCGCGTCTTGCGTCGAGGCGGTCGCCCCAGCCCCGCTCCGCGCATGATCTTCCTGCTCCGCCTTCTGCTTCGCCTCGTTTTCCGTTTCCGCGTGGAAGGCGCCGAGGCGTTGCGCGGCCCGGGCCCCATGCTCCTTTGCCCGAACCACACCTCGTGGCTCGACTGGGCGTTCGTGCTCGTGTGCCTCGACGACGACTGGAAGTTCGTCGCGTCGTCCACCACCGCACAGGCCACGTGGATCCATCGCAAGATGATGATCAACTCGCGGACGTTCCCAGTGGACAACACCTCGTCGTTCGCCGTCCGCGGCATGGCCGAACACCTCGAAAAGGGCGGCAAGCTCGTGCTCTTTCCGGAGGGCCGCATCTCGAGCACGACGGCCCTCATGCGCGTCTACGATGGCACCGCGTTCCTCGTGCACCGCAGCGGCGCGAAGGTCATCACCTGCTACCTGCGCAACGCCGTCCGCGTGAAATGGGTCCGCCACAAGGGCTGGACGCAATGGTTCCCGCGCGTGTCGGTGCATTTCAGCGCGCCGCTCACCGCGCCCGACACGTCGACGCTGGCGCACAACGTCGCCCGCCAGAAGATCACGCAATGGCTGCGCGACCAGATCATGCTGCAGCAATTCGACGCCGAGATGCGCTGCGGCCCGGCCACGCTGCCCGCCATGATCGCCGCGACCGCCCGCGCGCTGCCGCACAAGATCGCGCTGGAGGACATCTCGTTCACGGAGTTCACCTATTCGCGCCTCATGGTCGCGACCGACGTGCTCCAGCGCACGCTCGGCCGCCATCTCTCGTCCGCGCGCGGCGAGCGCATCGGCGTGATGCTGCCCACGGTCAACGGCGCGGTGACGACCGTCCTCGCGCTCTGGTCGCTGGGGAAGACGCCGGCGTTCCTCAACTACTCGACCGGCCCCGCCGTGATGCTCGCGTGCGCGCAACTCGCCGGGCTGAAGCAGGTGCTCACTTCACGCGCGTTCCTTGAGAAGGCGAAGATCAACCTCCAGCCGCTGCAGGACGCCGGCCTGGAATTCATCTACCTTGAGGATGTCCGCGCCGAGGTGACCGGGCCCGTGAAACTCGCCGCGGCGGCGCGCAACTTCCTCTCGTTCGCCCACGCGCTCACGCATGCCCCGGTCGACGCGACCGACACGGCGGCGGTGATCTTCACCAGCGGCTCCGAAGGCGTGCCGAAGGGGGTCGAACTCTCGCATCGCGGCATGCTCGCGAATCTCCGGCAGATTTTCGCCGCCGCCGACCTGCGCGACGACGACCGGTTCTTCAACGCGCTGCCGTTCTTCCACAGCTTCGGCCTCGTCGGCGGCATCGTCGCGCCACTCGTGCGCGGCTGCTACGTGTTCAATTATCCGTCGCCGCTGCACTACCGCATCGTGCCGACCGTCGTCTACGAGAAGAACTGCACGATTCTCCTCGGCACGAACACGTTTCTCAATGGCTACGCGCGCAAGGCGCATCCCTACGACCTCCAGACGGTGCGCTACCTCGTCGCCGGCGCGGAAAAGGTGCAGACCGCGACCTTCGAGACCTACGCGCGCAAGTTCGGCGTGCGGATCCACGAAGGCTACGGCGCCACCGAGTGCGGCCCGGTCGTGTGCATCAACACGAAGATGGACCCGCGCACTGAGACCGCCGGCCGTTTGCTGCCGGGCGTCGAATATCGGATCGAACCCGTCGTCGGCGTGCCCGAGGGCGGCCAGCTGTTCGTGCGCACGCCCGCGATGATGAAGGGTTACCTCAATGCCGACGCGAACGCGAAGTTCCAGGTGCTCGGCGGCTGGTATGATACGGGCGACATCGCGAAGATCGACGCCGACGGCTACGTCACCGTGCTCGGCCGCCTCAAACGCTTCGCCAAGGTCAGCGGCGAAATGATTTCGCTCACGGCCGTGGAGGACGCGCTCGCCGGGGCATTCGCCGCGCAATTCGGCGCACGCTGCACGATCGCGATCGTCGCCGTGCCCGACGCCGAGAAGGGCGAGAAGCTCGTCGCGCTGGCCAACGAGCCGCGCCTGCAACTCGCCGACGTCCGCGCCGCCGTGCGCGCGAAGGGCCTGAGCAATCTCTGCGCGCCACGCGAACTGCGCTTCGTGCACGCGATCCCCAAGCTTGGCTCCGGCAAGACGGACCATCGCGAACTGCTGCGGCTCCTGCAGGCTGGCGAGACCACGCCCGCACAGGCGGCCCCGGCGGCCGGCTGACGCGAGTCGAACGCCCGGCTCCACTTGCGCCGCCACAGTCCGGCCCGAAATATTCGCCGAACAGCCACTGGTGCCACGGCACCATTCGGGTAATCTCACCGCATGTCCGATGCCTTCAACCTCGACGCCTACTGCGCCCGCATCGGCTACACCGGTTCGCGCGAACCGACTCTCGCGACGCTGCACGCGCTGGCGTTTCACCACGCGACCGCGATCCCGTTCGAAAACCTCGACGTGCTGCTCGGTCGCCCGATCGTCCTCACGCCCGCCGCGCTCGTGGCCAAGCTCGTGCACGCGCGACGCGGCGGCTATTGCTTCGAGCAAAACGGCCTGCTGCTACTCGCGTTGCGCGCGCTCGGCTATCGGGTGACGCCGCTCGGCGGCCGGGCCCGCTGGCAATTGCCGCGCGATTTCGTGCCGCCGCGCACGCACCTCATTCTCCGCGTGCATCTCGCCGGCGGCGACTGGATCGCCGATTGCGGCCTCGGTTCAGCCTCGCTCACCGGCGCCATTCCGCTGACGTTCGACGAGCCGCACGGGACGCCGCACGAAGCCCGGCGCCTCGTGCGCGAGGAGGATGGCCGGATTTTCCACCAGACGCGCCTGGAGGACGGATGGGCGGACGTCTGCGAGTTTTCCCTCGCCGAGATACACCCGATCGACTGCGAGGTGGCCAATTGGTGGACGAGCACCAACCCGACCTCGAAATTCAAACAGGACCTGATGGTCGCGCTCGCGCAGACCGATGGCACGCGGAAGGCGATCCGCACCGGCGTCTTCACGCATCGGCGCGGCGCGGAGATCCTGCACCAGCGCACAATCGAGTCCGCCGCCGACCTGCTCGCGCTGCTTGCGGAACACTTCGGCCTCCCTTTCCCGCCAGACACGCGCTTCGGTCCGCCCGATGCGCCGTGGGCACGCTAGTCGCGCTGCACGCTCACCGTGAAAGTCCCGCCATCCGGGTGTCTGGTCACCACGACCAAGATTGCGCCCGCATCGATGCAGCGCTGCACAAAGGCGCCAACTTCGGACTGTGGGATGTTTTCGTGCCGCTCCATGAGAATCATCTAATCCGCAAATCTACCCGCCGACCGCGTCAGCCGCAGGAGGGAAAACCGCCTAACTTTAGGTGCTCCGCGAGACGGGCCGGCCGCACTCGCCCGCACCGGCGCCCGGTTCGGATTCAGGCCACGGGCGGCGGCGGCTCGCGGCCTTCGCTGAGTTCGATGAGGTCGAAGGAGGTGCTGGCCGCCACGTGCGCCAGACCGGCTTCCCGTTTCAGAGTCTCCAGGTAGGCGGTGACACGATCGTTCCACCCGAGCTTTCTCGCGTGCTCGTTCCAGACCATCGCCTGAGTGCGATTGGGCCGTAACCCGCGCGCAAAGATCCACTCGGCAATTTCGGTGTCGTCGCCGCCTTGCCGCACCCGCGCCTCGATCTCGGCGAAGGGAACACCGAGAAATCCGCAGATCTGTCCGTCGAGTCCGACCGGCAACCCGTAGTGGCTGTGATAGTCCGCTGGGAGGTCGCCGGCGTGCATGAGCCGGATCTTGTCGAGCATCCGACCGAGGTAATGCAGGCCGCCGACGACCGAATCGTAGGGCTGCGCAAACTGTAGACGTGGGGCATATCGATGAAACGACGGCCCGCTCTCGTTCGATGCGCGAATTTCAGCGGACATCGACGGCCCCAATGCGCGGCTTTGAATTTATCAAATCACGCTCCCGCCGCGCTCTCGCTATACTGCGGGCATGAACCCTCGCAAACTCCTCACCCTTCTCCTCGCACCCGCGCTGGCGCTCGTCGCCCACGCTTCCAACGCCCCGACCGGCAAGGTCGGCGTCTACGACTCGCGCGTCGTCGCCTACGCGCACTTTCTGCAACCCGCCCAGCAGGCGGCGATCAAAAGCATGATCACTGAAGGCCGCGCGGCCAAAGCCGCGGGCGACACGGCGCGCTTCACTGAGCTGGAAAAGAAGGTCGTCGCCGGCCAGCGGAAGATGCACCTCCAAGTCTTCAGCACCGCTCCGATCCCGGAAACGTTGGCGGCGATGCAGGACCGCGTCGCTGAAGTCCAGCGCGAGGCGGGCGTCGATCGCCTCGTGTCGAAGTGGGACGAAGAGGCGTTGCGCGGCGTCGCTGCGGCGGATCGCGTCGACGTCACCGACTTGCTGGTGCGCGGCTGCGAGCTCAACGAGAAGCAGCGCCAAACCATGAAGGAGATCGCGGCCAAGGAGCCGCTGCCGCTGGCCAAGGCGCGTGAAATGGGCGCCTCCGGAAAACTGTAACCGACACCCGTCCGCCTCCCGCCTGTCACGCGGAGCGGACAGAAACAAAAAGGCGCGGACCTCGGTCCGCGCCTTTGCGTTTTCGAATGGGTTCGTCCCGAGCTTAGAAGCGGAACGCGACCTTGCCGTAGTAGGTCACGCCGTTGAAGCCGAAGGGCGAGATGCTGCTGTAGGGGAAGATGCCGACGTTGTCGGAGCCGCTGAACGGGGCGCCGTTGTAGATCTTCGAGCGGATGTTCTGGTCGGGATAGATGTCGAACAGGTTGTTCGCGCCGACCGAAACGGTGATGTTCTTCGTGACCTTGTAGCTGACATCGAGGTCGGTGAGCCACTTGGCGCCGAAGGTCTGGATGACCTGCTGGTTGGTCGTCGTGCCGCCGACGGTGCCGGGGACCGCCGGGCGGAACTCGACGTTGTAACCGGGCGTGAGGGCGTCGATCTGTGCCTGCGTCGCGCTCGTGAAGGCCACGCTCGAGACCTTGCCGAAGCGGGCCTCGCGGAGCTGCACGGACCATTTCTCGTAGTCCCAGAGGACGGAGAAGTTGAAGGCGTCGCGCGGTTGGCCGCGCTCGAGGCGGATCGTTTCCGTGAGGTCGAACAGCGGCGTGGTCGTGATCGCGGCGAGCGTCGAGTTGGCCTGTTTGATCTTCGTGGCCTTGGTCTTGTTGTTGTTGTAGGCGCCGGTGAAGGTGAACTTGCCGAGGTCGGACGTCTTCCAGGTGTAGCGACCGCTGACGTCGAAGCCGGTGGTGCGGGTGTCGACCGCATTGGTGAAGTAGCGGCCGCCGCCGATGCCGGTGATGCCCTGCGTGGCGAGGAGGTTGATCACGGGCGTGCCGGTGAAGTTCGAGGAGAGAACGATGCGGTCCTTGATCTCGATCCGGTAGCTGTCGACGGTGAAGGAGAGATTCTCGTTCGGATTCCACGTGCCGCCGAAGGAGTAGCTGGTGGACTTCTCGGGCGTGAGCGCGGTGGCGCCGAGGGCCTTGGCCGCCGGGGCGCTGACCGGGAAGGTCAGGATGTCGAACGGCACGCCGCCGATGAAGTTGGTGGCGGTGGAGCTGAACCACTCCTGCGCGAGGTGCGGGGCGCGGAAGCCGGAGGCGACGGAGCCGCGGAGGGCGAAGCCGTGCGGGAGCTTCACGCGAGTGGCGAGCTTGGCCGTGGTGTTGGAGCCGAAGTCGCTGTAGTCCTCAAAGCGGGCGGCGGCGGAGACGAGCCACAGCTCGTTCACGTCCTGCTCGAGATCGAGGTAAACCGCCTTGGAGTCGCGCGTGTGCGTGCCGGCGTCGGACGGCTTGAAGCCGGGGAACACCTGCGCGCCGACGGCGGCGAGGCCGCCGTTGTTGGGGCCGCCGATGATGGTGGAGCCGCCATTGCGGTAGGAGTCGGGATCGCCGGCCGCGATGGAGTAATCTTCCTGGCGGAATTCGAGGCCGCCGGCGATCTTGAGCGGCGTGGGCAGGCCGAGGTTGGCTTGCGAGGTCACGTCGAGGTTGTTCGTCCACTGCTTGAACTTCAGCTGGCCGTCGTAGAAGGATTTCGGGCTGCTGTTGCCGAGGGTGACGTTGGCGGACTCGGCGGTGATGTAGTCGAGGGTGTTGTAGCCGTAGACCGAGCTGAGATCCCAATCGAAGGCGCCGGCCTTGCCTTGCGCGCCGCCCGCCCAGGAGGCGTCGATCACTTCGGTCTGGATGTAGGGCAGGAAGCCGTCGGGATAAATCGCGCGGATCGTGCGGTCGTCGCCCGCGCGGCGGAAGAATCCGGCGCCGTTCGCGTGGCGGTTGCTGAAGCCGCCGAAGAAGTAGAGCTCGAGGCCGTCGCGGAGCGGATACTCGCCGTTGAACCACGCGCCGTTTTCCTTGACCATCGGGTCGCCGAAGCGGTGGTTGAAGCGGTTCACGGTCTGCTCGCGCGGATCGAGGGTGCCGTTCGAGGCAGAGAGGCCGGTGCCGGAGCCGTAGTTGCCCGAGATGGTCGAGGTGCCGCCGTTGCCGAAATACTGCTGGCGCGTGTCGGCCTCGATGCGGTTGGTCGGATCCTTGTCGCGCGACCAGGCGGTGAGGAAGAGCGAGCCGGCGTCACCGAGCTTCGTGCCGGCGTAGGCGCTGATCTTGAAATCGTCGCCGTCGCCGACGCCCGTCTGCGCGAAGGAGACGTCGCCGCCCCAACCGGTGTCGTGGCGGAGGATGACGTTGATGACGCCCGCGATGGCATCGGAGCCGTATTGGGCCGAGGCGCCGTCGCGCAGCACTTCGATGCGGCCGATCGCGGCGGCGGGCAGCGCGTTGAAGTCGGTCGAAACCGAGCCGCGTCCGATCGAGCCGTTGAGGTTCACCAGCGAGCTGGTGTGGCGGCGCTTGCCGTTGACGAGCAGGAGCACCTGGTCGGGCGCGAGGCCGCGCAACGTGGCGGGGCGGACGTGGTCCGTGCCGTCCGTCAGCGACGGACGCGGGAAGTTGAACGACGGCACCTGCGCCTGGATCATCTGCGCGGGCTCGGTGTAGCCGCCGCGCGAAAGTTCGGTGCCGCTGATGACATCGATCGGCACGGGCGACTCGGTCACGGTGCGGTTGTTGAAGCGCGAGCCGGTCGCGACGAACGCATCGAGTTTCACGACGCTGTCCTTGGCGACACCGACGCGGTCGGAGTTGTCGGCCGGAGTGGCCGGGGTGGTCTGGGCAAAGGCGGCCGAAGCGAGGCCGCCGAGGAGAGCAACGGCGCCGAAAACGCGCAGTTGGCGGATGCCAGCGCTCACGCTGGACCCGCGGAGGGTCAGTTCTTGGTTCATAGGTTGGCTAGGCAAATTCGTCGGAAAAGAACGGGGCAGAGGACCGACGTTGTGTGTGTTGTTCGCGGCGGAACCTACTCATGGCCCGACATTGCTCAAGCACTACCTCAGCCAAGCGAGGCGGATATGACCCGCAGATTTCCTCGCTCCCGGCGAATGCCTCCGACCCGCAAGTTGCGTCTTGAGACCGCCCCGCGGCTGGCAAATCGTGCGCCATGCTTACCCCTTCCCGCCTGATCGCCGGCTTGGTTGCGGCATCGCTCGTCCTGCTCAGCGCGCCAGCCGCGCTCGCCCAACGTCCCGCGGTCGAAGCGCCGCACGGCATCGTCACCTCCGCGCACGATCTCGCTTCGCGCGCCGGCATCGAGATCCTCCAGAAGGGCGGCAACGCCGTCGACGCCGCCGTCGCCACCGGCCTCGCGTTGACCGTCGTGTATCCGTTCGCCGGCAACATCGGCGGCGGCGGCTTCATGGTCATCCACCTCGCCGAAGCCAACGGCCAGCCCGCGCGCGACGTCGTGATCGATTACCGCGAGACCGCGCCCGCCGCCGCTTCGCGCGACATGTATGTCGGCCCCGACGGCAAGGTGCTCAAAGGCGACGGCTCCTCCACTTCCGGCTGGAAAGCCAGCGGCGTGCCCGGCTCCGTCGCCGGCTTCGCGCTCGCGCTCGAAAAATACGGCTCCGGCAAAGTCACTTGGGCCGACGTCTGCGAACCCGCTCGCCGCATCGCCGCCGAAGGCCACCGCATCTCGCAGACCACCGCACGCGGCTTTCGCGATTGGGGTCCGCGCCTCTTGGCGCAGTTCGACGAGTCGAAAAAAATTTACCTGAAGAACGGCGAGTTCTGGTCGCCCGGCGAACTGTGGGTGCAAGCCGATCTCGGCGAGACCTTCGCGCGCCTCCAGAAGTTCGGCCCGCGCGAATTCTACGAAGGAGAGACCGCCAAGCGCATCGCCGCCGCCATGGCGCAGCACGGCGGCAACATCACCCTCGATGACCTGAAATCCTACCGCGCCGCCGAGCGCACGCCCTTGCACGGCAAATACCGCGGCTACGACATCGTCACCATGCCGCCGCCCAGCTCCGGCGGCATCGCGCTCCTCCAGATGCTCGCGATGCTCGAACCGTTCGACGTCCGTGCCATGGGCCACAACTCCGCGGCCAAATACCACCTCTTCGCCGAAGTCATGAAACGCGCCTTCCGCGATCGCGCCGAATACCTCGGCGACCCCGACTTCGTGAAGGTTCCCGTCTCTGCGCTCCTCGACCCCGCCTACGTGCAGGGCCGCATGAAGAACTTCTCGCCCGACAAAGCCACGCCCGCCAGCGCCGTGCAGCCGGGCCTCGGCGCCTTCGATCCGAAAACCGCGCTCGTCCACCGCGAAAAGATGGAGACGACGCACTTCTCCGTCGTCGACGCCGCCGGCAACGCCGTCGCCAACACCTACACGCTCAACGGCGCCTACGGCTCCGGCGTCACGATCCCCGGCACCGGCATCCTCATGAACAACGAAATGGACGACTTCACCTCGCAAGTCGGCACGCCGAACGCCTACGGCCTCATCCAAGGCGAGGCCAACGCCATCGCCCCCGGCAAGCGCCCGCTCTCGTCCATGACGCCCACCCTCGTCACCAAGGACGGCAAACTCATCCTCGTCACCGGCAGCCCCGGCGGCCCCACGATCATCAACACCGTCTTCCAAATCATCACGAACGTCATCGACCACGAGATGCCCGTGATGCAGGCCGTCGAAGCCCCGCGCATCCACAACCAATGGATGCCCGACATCGTGACCTTCGAGCGCTACGGTCTGAATGCCGACACCGCCGCGCTCCTCCGCGCGAAAGGCCACACCGTCCGCGAACGCGTCTCCTACGAAGGCGCCTATCAAGGCGACGGCGAAACCATCGCCATCGACTGGAAGACCGGCCTCCGCGCCGCCGCCCCCGACCCGCGCAAAGGCGACGCCGCCGCCGTCGGCTACTGACCGCCGAGTAGCGCAGGCGTCCCCGCCTGCCTCGGATCGACTGAACAAAGATGAAGTTCCCTCAGCGAGCCCTGCACGACTACTTGGTGCGAACCACGCCCAAGGAGGGCGTCATCAAGAAGTATGCCCACGCCGTCACGCTCGCCGCCTGCGGGCTGATCATTCCGAGCGTCTGCGCGATCTTTATCCGGCGACAGGGCCTTCAGGAGAACGAGCCAGAGTGGGTGTGGGGCGCGGAGACGCTCTGGAAGGCCCACTTGGGGATCGTCCTCGCCGCCGGTCTGCTCTGGGTATTCGAGCGACCGAAGCGAACAGCGTATCTCCCAGTCGATCCCATCGAGGACGTTGAGGAAGAATCGTAGAAAGGTTCCTCGGCCGCTTCACCGGGCTGTCCTGTAGCGGGGAGCGCTAGCGACCCGTTTCCCTTATCGACCGCGCGCACTGCCAAGAAAGTTGCTATTGACATCTTTCAACTATTGGTTGCCAGTGGCAACCACCATGGAAACCTCCTCCTTCCTCTCCTCCCTCCGCTCCCACGCCGCGCTCCCGGTCGTGTTTCGCACCGGCTCGGCCGCGATCTCGTCGCACTATCACCTGACCGAAGTGAAGCGCGTCGCCTACGAGACGATGGACTGCGGCGCGCAAACCCACCGCTGGTCCGAAACCCAATTCGAACTCTGGGCGCCGCCGCTCGCCGCCGCCCTCCCCGGCCGCGACCACATGCCCGCCGGCAAGTTCCTCGCGATCATCGACCGCGTCGAAAAAGAGCTCCCGCTCGACGGCGACACGCCCGCCCGCATCTTCGTGGCGCTCGGCGACGCCCCCGCCGCCCTCTACGACATCGCCTCCGTGCACGCCGACGACGGACGCCTCCACGTCGAACTCACCGCCGACCGCGCCCGCTGCAAAGCCGCCGAGCGCCGCGCCGCCGTCCTGACCGGAGGCTGTTGCGGCAGCGATCGCGGCACGGACAGCGCCTGTTGCACCCCGGAATCGTCCGCCGACCAACCCGCCGCCGCCTGCTGCGCCTGACCGCGCACGATGTAGGAGCCTGCTTGCAGGCGACACGAAGCCGATTCGCGACTGAACGTTCGTGTCGCCTGTAGACAGGCTCCCGCAACTCCCGGCGAGTTCCGCCCACGCGCCCACTCGCCCCCACGCCGCGCTCGCCAAACCGCGAGCGCGGCTCCACCTTCGCCTTCATGCCGCGCGTGGCCGCCCAGTCCGCCCAGAATGCCGACGCCCTTCTCCGGGAGGTCGTGCACCTCTTCCATCAGGCGCAGCGCTCGATGACCGAGTGCTGCTCCGACGCGACCGCCAAGGAATGCCAGGCTCTCCTCCTCGTCGGCAGCGCCGAATCTCCGCTCACGGTGCAGGAATTCGCCGACCGGATGAGCCTCGAGAAAACCTGGGCCAGCCGCCTCGTCGCGCGCCTGGAAAAACGCGGCCTCGTCACGCGCGTCGACCACCCCGATGACGGCCGCAGCTGGCTGATCGAACTCACCGCGAAAGGCCGCAAGGAGCACAGCGCCCTCGAAAACTCCCTGAACCAGCACGCCGTGAACCTGCTCGGCTGCGTTCCTGCTTCGGAGCGCGCCAACGTCGAACGCGCGCTCGTCCACCTCCGCGACGCCCTCGCCCGTTGCCTGGTCGAGTGCGCACCGGGCACCTCGAAGAAATCCTCATGTTGAACTCCGCTCATCCCGAAACCCGCGCCGTCCACGCCGGCCGCGCGCCGGATCCCGCCACCGGAGCCGTCACGCCCAACCTCGTCTTCAGCTCCACGTTCGCGCGCGACGACCAAGGCCAGCTCCTCGGCAGCCACATCTACTCGCGCACCTCGAACCCAAACCGCACCGCCGTCGAAACCGCCCTCGCCACCCTCGAAGGCGGCGCGCACAGCCTCGCGTTCGCGTCCGGCCAGGCCGCCTCCGCGGCAATCTTCGCCGCCCTCGCTCCGGGCGACCGCGTGCTGCTGCCGGACGATCTCTACCACGGCACGCGCTACCTCGCGACAAACGAGTTCGGCCGCTGGGGCCTCGTCGCGGAATTCATCGACACCAGCGACCTCGCCGCCGTCGCCGCCGCGCTGCAAAAAGCTGCGCGCCTTGTCTGGCTCGAGACGCCGTCGAATCCGCGCCTGAAAATCTCCGACGTCGCCGCGGTGGCAAAACTCGCCCGCGCTGCCGGCGCCCTCGTCGTCGCCGACAACACGTGGGCCACGCCCGTGCTCACGCAGCCGCTCGCGCTCGGCGCGCACGTCGTGCTGCACTCGACCACGAAATACCTCGGCGGCCACAGTGACCTGCTCGGTGGCGCGCTCGTCCTCGGTGCGGACGTGCCGTCGGAATTTCTCGCCCGCCTGCGCTCGTGGCAAAATCTCGGCGGCGCCGTCCCCCCGCCGTTCGACTGCTGGCTGCTGTTGCGCAGCCTGAGCACGTTGCCGCTGCGCGTGCGCGCGCAATCGACCACCGCCGCGACCCTCGCCGCGTGGCTCGCCGGCCACCCGAAGGTCGAGCGCGTCTACTATCCTGGCCTCGCCTCGCACCCGCACCACCTCGTCGCCGCGCAACAGATGAGCGCGTTCGGCGGCATGCTGTCGTTCGAAGTGCGCGGCGGCCACGACGCCGCCAAAGCCGTCGCGTGCCGCGTGAAGCTGATCACGCAAGCCACGTCGCTCGGCGGCGTGGAAAGCCTGATCGAGCACCGCCGTCCGGTCGAAGGCCCCGCGTCGGTCACACCGCCGGGACTGCTGCGCTTCTCCGTCGGCCTCGAACACATCGACGACCTGCGCGCCGATCTCGAGCAGGCGCTGGGCTGAAACAGGAATTCCGCGATCATCGCGCAGGCAGGCGGCTCGCGTCTACGTCCTGCGACGGATACGTAGCGCCCGCCTGCTGGTATTGAGGTAGGGCGGGACCGCTGGGCCTGCCGCGAGGCTCTCAACACGTTCCCGGCGCGCCCAGCGGTCGCGCCCTACCGCACGCTCCGTTGCTCTTGGGTAGAGCGTCTTTCCCTCAACGCGCTCGAAACAGGTTGAGGTCGATCCGTTCCACCTTCACGCGAACGCCACTTCGAACGGCGCACCGGTTTTCGCGCGGACTTCGTCGAGCGTCACGCCGGGGTGCAGCTCGATCAGGCGGAGGCCGCCGCCGGACGGTTTCACTTCGAACACGCAGAGGTCGGTGATGATCAGGCTGACGACGCCTTTGCCCGTGATCGGAAGTGTGCACTGTTTCAAAATCTTCGGGCTGCCGTCTTTCGCACAGTGCTCCATCACGGCGACGACGCGGCGCACGCCGGCGACGAGGTCCATCGCGCCGCCGGGGCCTTTGACCATTTTGCCCGGGACCATCCAGTTCGCGATGTCGCCGTTGTCGGCGACTTCGAGCGCGCCGAGGATCGAGAGATCGATGTGGCCGCCGCGAATCATCGCGAAGGAGTCGGCGCTGGAGAAAAACGCCGAGCCGGGGATCGTCGATATCGTCTGTTTGCCGGCGTTGATCAGGTCGGGATCGACCTTGTCCTCGGGCGGGAACGGGCCGATGCCGAGCAGGCCGTTTTCCGACTGAAGCGTGACGTTCATGCCTTGGGGAATGAAGTTCGCCACGAGCGTCGGGATGCCGATGCCGAGGTTCACGTAGTAGCCGTCGCGCAACTCCTTCGCGGCGCGGCGCGCCATGAGTTCGCGGATGGGCGTTTCCTTTTTCGATGCGGCGGCGCCCTGCACGGTGCGGAACTCGATGCGCTTCTCGTAGCGCGGGCCCTGAATGATGCGATCCACGTAGATGCCGGGCGTGTGGATTTGGTCGGGCTCGAGTTCGCCGACCTCGACGAGTTCCTCGACTTCGGCGACGCAAACGGCGGCGCAGGTGGCGATCATCGGGTTGAAGTTCCGCGCGGTTTTCCGAAACACGAGGTTGCCGGACTTGTCGCCCTTCCACGCCTTCACGAGCGCGACGTCGGCGCGGATGCCGCGCTCGAGGACGTATTCCTTGCCGTCGAAGGTTTTCGTTTCCTTGCCCTCGGCGAGCTTCGTGCCGAACGCGGTGCGCGTGTAGAAACCGGGAATGCCCGCGCCGCCCGCGCGCAGGCGCTCGGCGAGCGTGCCCTGCGGGATGAGTTCGAGCTCGAGCTCGCCGGCGAGCACTTGTCGCTCGAACTCCTTGTTCTCGCCGACGTAGGAAGCCATGACCTTGCGGATCTGGCGCGTCTTGAGCAGCAAGCCCATGCCGAAGTCGTCCACGCCGGCGTTGTTGCCGACGATGGTGATGCCCTTCACGGCGCTGTCGCGCAGCGCGAGGATGAGATTTTCCGGGATGCCGCAGAGGCCGAAGCCGCCGGCGGCGAGCGTCATGTCATCGTGGAGAAGGCCGGCGAGTGCGGCCGCGGCAGAGGCGTGGACTTTGCTCATGTGCGTGGGGGAGCGACAGTGGGTTGGGTTGTAGGAGCCTGCTTGCAGGCGATCAGGAGCGACGAAGCGCGCAACGCGCCTGGGTCGCCTGCAAGCAGGCTCCTACAGCGGTGAGGGTGAAAGTGGACCAAGCGTCTTGCGCATCAGGATTTCGTCGTGGCCGGCGACAACGTAGTCGCGCAAGCGGCCGACGACTTCGTAGCCGGCGCGACGGTAGAGGCGCTGCGCACCACGGTTGAACGCCGAGACGCAGAGCAGGACGTTGCGGTGTTTTTGGAAAATGAGGGCCTCCGCCCAAGCGAGCGCCGCACGGCCGATGCCGCGCCCGCGCATTTCGGGCGCGACGCCGATGGTCTGGACGTAGCCGCCGAGCGGGCCGTTGAGATCGAGCACGAGAAACCCGGCGCGCTCGCCGCCCGAGCGAACGACGAAGCACTGCTTGCGGCGATTGCGCAGGAGCTTCAACGCGTCGGCTGGTCCGCGTCCGAGCGTGAGCCAGGGCTCGGAGCAAGCCATGACGCCGGCGGCCCAAGCGCGGTCGGGCGCGCGCATCGGACGAACGGAGAATTGGCGAGTGACGCTCATGCCGTGAGTGGGCGTGCTATTTTTGACCACGGATTTCACGGATGCCACGGATGGAAAACCATCCGTGCAATCCGTGTGATCCGTGGTGAATTTTCAGGAGCATCGATGCTAGTCGGATTTGGAAGCGGCGGTGCGTAGTTTCAGCAGCAGGTTGGTGATGAACTCGTCCTGCACGGCTTTGTAACCTGCATCCTTCAACCGAATATCTGCATCGTCCAAGTAGTGCTCCAATTCATGAGGCAGCCTGTCGTAGAGGCTGCGGAACCGAGAATACGTTATCTCGCGGAAGGCCGCAGCTCGACGATACCACTCGTCCAGCGAAACGGAGTCGTTCACTGGAAATGAGACGAGTCGCTCGAGTTCGGATGTGTAGTCTCGAACCAGTGGCGCTTCAGCGGCGTCAAATTGCAGTTCTGGTTTCAATTCACACCAGCTCCACGCACGCGGCCAGTCCTTCGCCGCCGCCGATGCAGATGGCGGCGACGCCGCGTTTGAGGCCGCGCTCTTTCAGCGCCGCGATGAGCGTCACGAGGATGCGCGCGCCGCTGGCGCCGATCGGATGGCCGAGCGAAATCGCACCGCCGCGGACGTTGAGCTTTTCACTCGGCACGCCGAGTTCCTGCGCGAAGGCCATCGGCACGACCGCGAAGGCTTCGTTCACTTCCCAGAGGTCCACGTCGCTGACTTTCCAACCGGCGGCGGCGAGCGCGCTCTGCGTCGCCTGCACGGGCGCGGTGGTGAACCACACGGGATCCTGCGCGTGGCCGCCGAAGGCGACGAGACGCGCGATGGGTTTCAGGTTTTTCGCGGCGGCGTGCTCGGCGGTCGTGACAACGAGCGCGGCGGCGCCGTCGTTAATGGTGGAGGCGTTGGCGGCGGTGACGGTGCCGGCCTTGTCGAAGACGGGGCGCAGCGTCGGGATTTTTTCGTAGCGGACCTTCGCCGGGCCCTCGTCGTGCTCGACCTTGGTGACGTTGCCCTTGGCGTCGGCGATCTCGACGGGCGTGATCTCGGCGGCGAAGCGGCTGTCCTTCTGTGCGGCATTGGCGCGCTTGAAACTCTCGATGGCGAACGCGTCCTGCTGCTCGCGCGTGAAGCTGTATTTCGCCGCGCACTTCTCGGCGCAGTTGCCCATGTGGACGTTGTTGTAGGGATCCCAGAGGCCGTCGGAGATCATCGAGTCGACCAGCTGGCCGTGGCCCATGCGGTAGCCGTCGCGCGCCTTCGGGAGGAGATACGGCGCCTGACTCATGTTCTCCATGCCGCCGGCGACAAAGAGCGTGCCCATGCCGGCGCGGAGCGAGTGCGAGGCCTGCATGACGGCCTGCAAGCCGGAGCCGCAGACCTTGTGAATCGTGACGGCGCGCGCGGATTGCGGGAGGCCGGCGTGGATGGCGGCCTGGCGCGCGGGCGCCTGGCCTTGGCCGGCTTGAAGGACGTTGCCCATCAGGACGTCGGTGACGTCGGCGGGCGCGACGCCGGCCTGCGCGAGCGCGCCCTTGATGGCGGCGGCGCCGAGCTTGGCGGCGGGGACGGACGCGAGTGCGCCTTGGAACGAGCCGAGCGGCGTGCGCGTGGCGGAGAGAATGACAATGTCGGTCATGGCGGGAACGGGAGTGGGGTTTGGAACTCCGACGATGAATCGTTCTCCTTCTCTTACTTGTTCTCGCTCTCTCAGCAAAGGAGAACGCGAACAAGGAACGAGAATGAGAACGAGAAAGACGCGCCACGTGCGGTCTTATGGCCCGCGGGCGCAACCGAAACGACATCCCCGGCGGGCCCAGCGGTCCCGCCCTACCTTTTTAGCTGCGCAGCGCGGAGCCGCCGGCGGGACGCGCGACGGTGAACAGTTCGCCGGTGCGCATGTAGTAGTCGCCGGAAAGGCGCGCGATCAGGTCGAGCTTCGTCGGGTCGATGGTCTTGCCGTCGGCGGCCAGCACCGCATCGGCGACGTGCATCGCGACGATGCGGCCGAAGACCACGTTGCCCGCACCGACGCCGCTGCCGATCGTAACCACGCGGTCGAGCACGCACTCGATGGCGATGGGCGACTCGGCCACACGCGGCGCGCGGACCTTCGACGAGGCAGTCGGCGTGACCTTCGCGTGCGCGAACTCGCTCTCGCCGTAGGGCAACGGTGCGGCGGTGGCGTTCATCGGCTCGGCCAGCCAGTAGGGCACGAGGTTCACGACGAACTCGGGCACGGCCTCGATGTTGCGCAGGGTGTCTTTCTTGCCGCCGTCGCGATTGTTCGTGGGCACGAACATGAGCGTGGGCGGGTTGGAGCAGATCGCCTGGAAAAACGAGAACGGCGCGAGGTTCGGCTTGCCGTCGGGCGAGATGGTCGAGACCCACGCGATCGGGCGCGGGATGATGGCCTGGGTCATCCAGGCGTAGCCGTCGCGCGGGGCGAGTTTTTCAAAATCCAAAATCATGCGGACGAGGAAAAGTGTTTCGCCGCCGAAGGCAAAGTCGGTGTGTGTGCGCGTTGTGCTTTTCCCTATGCACAAGCGAGCCAAGCCGAGGCAGGGGCCGTTGCCCCAACGGCCCTTCGGGCGCAGATCGGCACCGAAGCCGAGGGCGCTTGGGGGCAAGCGCCCCTAGCCGCTCCCCTCGGGGCGTGCAGCAGCTCAACCGAGCCAGCTGAGCGGATATTTCGGGTCGTCCATCGCGAGCGCCTGTTCGGTCAGCTCGAGCGGGAACGCGGTGTCGAACATCACGGCGAGTTCCTCGGTGCGGTCGGCCTCGAAGCTCTTCAAGGTCGTGCCCGGATGCGGGCCGTGCGGGATGCCCTGCGGGTGCAGCGTGAACGAGCCGGGCTCCACGCCCTTGCGCGAGCCGAACTGGCCGCGGACGTAGAAGAGCACCTCGTCGGCCTCGGTGTTGTCGTGCGCCCACGGCACTTTGATCGCCTCGGGATGATGGTCGAGCCAGCGCGGCGCGAAGGTGCAGATGACGTAGCCCTTGATCTCGAAGGTCTGGTGAATCGGCGGCGGGAGATGGACGGTGCCGGTGATGGGCTCAAAATCGTTCGCGTTGAACGTGAATGGATACAGCGCGCCGTCCCAACCCACGACGTCGAAGGGATGCGACGCCATGATGTTACGGGTGAAACGCGCGCCGCGGTCCTTCACGAGGATCGCGTAGTCGCCGTCCTTGTCCTCGGCGATGATTTCGGTCGGGCCATGGATGTCGCGCTCGCTGTAAGGCGCGCCGAGGCGCATCTGGCCTTCGGGGTGGCGGTAACGCTCCGGCACGCGCACCGGGTGCGTCGACTCAAGGATGAGGTAGTCCTCCTTCGTCACGTCGTCGGGCACGAGGCGGTAGATCGTGCCGCGCGGGATGACGATGTAGTCGTCCTGCTTGTAGCGGAGCTTGCCGAAGTTCGATTCGAGCCAGCCGCCGCCGGAGAACACGAAGATCACGTCATCGTTGGAGCCGTTGCGGTAGAATTCGTAGCCTTCCTCCATCACTTTCGCGGGACGGCAGCGCGAGCAGGTGATGTCGGCGTTGAACATCAGCGGCACGCGGCCGGTGTAGGGATCGCCGGCGCGCGGCATCGCGGCGGACTTGAGGTGGTGGTGACGCAGCGGGAGGTGCGCGGCGACCTTGGTGGGTTGCTCGCGGAAGAGCTCGACCTTTTTCACCATGGTCGGCGGACGCAGGTGGTAGACGATCGAGTAGGCGCGATCGAAGCCCTCCGTCGTGATGATGTGCTCGTAGTGCAGGCCCTCGCCCTTGTAGCTCGTGGCGACGTCGCGCGGGAACTTGATGTGGTGCTTGCGGGGCATCGCCCCGAGGGTGCGGTAGAAGGGCATGGGGGTGGGAAGAAGTAGCGAGTAGCGAGTAGTGAGTAGCGAGTAGAAGGGTGGCGGAGGCGGGTGCGAGATTCGGTCGATCTACTCGCTACCCGCTACTCACTACTAGCTCACAGCGTTCCGCGCCTCATCTGTTCGCGCTCGATGGCTTCGAAGAGCGCGCGGAAGTTGCCTTCGCCGAAGCCCATCGAGGTGCCTTTGCGCTGGATGACTTCGAAGAACAGCGTCGGGCGCGCGAACACGCACTTGGTGAAAAGCTGCAGCAGGTAACCGGTCTCGTTGTCGCGATCGACGAGGATGCTGAGCGGACGGAGCGTCTCCTTGTCCTCGTCGATCTTGCCGACGCGCTCCTCGAACTTGTCGTCGTAATAGCTATCCGGCACGTCGAGGAACTCCTGCCCCATCTTCCGCATCTCGTCGATCGTCGTAATGATGTTCGGCGTGAGCAGCGCGATGTGCTGCACGCCGGGACCGTTGTATTGGTCGAGGAATTCCTGGATCTGCGAGTTGGCGGACGACGGCTCGTTGATCGGCATCTTAATCCAGCCGTCGGTCGAGCTGACAACCTTGGACATCAGCGCGGAGCGACCGGTGTTGATGTCGAAGTGCATGAACAGATCGAGGCCGAACACCTGCTCGTAGAACGTCACCCACTCGTCCATGCGCTCCACATTGGCGACGATGTGGTCGATCATCGCGAAGTTGATGTCGCGATCGTCGATGCCGCCGGCGACGTTTTGAAAACCCGGCAGAAACTCGCCCGGCTGCTTCCGCTCGATGAAGCTGTGGATCGTGTCGCCGTAGGCCGCGATCGCCGCGCCCGCGACGAAGTCGTCGCTGAAGTATTCCTTAACGGGATTCGCCCCGCGCCGCTGCGCCTCGGTGAAAGCGTGCTGCGCGTCCTTCACGCGGAACGCCACGTCGCGCACGCCGCAGCCATGCTTCTCGAGGTGCACACGCACCGCGTCGGCCTCGACGCCCGTGCCCTGCGGCTCGGTGACGAGGAAATTCACGCGGCCCTGGCCGACGAGATGCGCGCGGCGGCCGCGCAGGCCGGTGGAATTGTCGCCGTAGGCGCGTGGCACCATGCCGTATTTCGTGACGAAGAAGTCGCGCCACTGGTCCGCGTTATCGACCCAGAATTCGATGTGATCGAATTGTTTCAGGCCGAGCGGATTTGCGGCGGTTTTGCGCTCAACGGGTTTATCGAAGAAAGTTCTACTCATGGTCGGTGGAGGACGGGACCGGCGTGGAAGGCGTGGGGGTAGGCGCAGACCATAGCCGCGAAGTGTTTTTCGGTCCATAGCCCGAACGGAGTAATCGCCCTTGCGCCCCCTCGTTCTCGTTCTCCTACTCGTTCTCGTTCTCTCGCTCGTTTGCTCCGCTCCGCGCGCCGCAGCGCGATCCCGGAGAATGAGAACGAGTAGGAGAACGATGAACGATCTCAGCCCTCCGCCCTCCGCTTTCTGTCCTCGGTTCTCTGTCTTCCGTCCTCCGTCCTCCGATGTCCTCCCTCGCCCCTGCCCTGCTCGACCACGTGCTCACGATGCTCGAAGACGTGCCCGTCGGCCTGCTCCTGCTCGACGCGCAGTGCCAGCCGCTCTGGTTTAACGAGGAAGCCGCCCGCGCTTGCG
This sequence comes from Opitutia bacterium, assembly GCA_016217545.1. Taxonomy (NCBI): domain Bacteria; kingdom Pseudomonadati; phylum Verrucomicrobiota; class Opitutia; species Opitutia bacterium. The sequence goes on from JACRHT010000012.1 coordinate 166,357, forward strand.
CCGTCTGGAATCACGGCGAGCGCCACGCCGCCGCGCTGCGCGCCCGCTCGGCCTTCAAGGTGCCGCCCGTCCTCGCCGAAGCCTGCGTGGAACTGCGCGACGATCCGACCGCCGAACCGGTGAAGGTCGTCTCCGATAACGCCCGCGGCCTCCACGCGCGGATCAAGCTCCAGCAGGCGCGCGCCGTCGACGCCGGCCACGCCTTCCACATCCAGCTCGACTACCGCCGCCCGCGCGGCGACCGGCATCGTCCGCTCTCGCCGGGCGCCGTCGCGTTGCTCGCGCGCCTCTCCGAGCGTGAGCGCGAGGTCGCCATGCGCGTGCGCGAGGGCCTGCGCACCGCCGAGATCGCCGCCGAGCTGCGCCGCAGCCCGCTCACGATCAAGACGCAGCTCGCCGCCATCTTCACCAAACTCGGCGTGCGCGGCCGCACCCGCGTCGCCGCGCTGCTGAATCGCTGAGCCGCGCTACTCTCCGCCGTCGTCGATCGCGACGAGCAGGGCGAGAGCGGCCAAGACGACCAACGCGATCACACTGCGGCCTCCCTTGAGCGCCCGTCCGCCGACCGCGTCTCCGCCCGTCCCACGCACGCGGCGCATCGAACGACAGACGGAGTGAAACTGCCAGGGCGGCTCATTGGACGGCGCAGGCGCGCCGCTTCAAGAGACGATTCGGAACGCGCCCACCCGCCATCAGCGCGAAGATTTTTCCGCAGTCAAAAATCCCACTGCACGCCCGCGCTGGGCAAAAGCGGCAGGGATTTCTGCGGCGTGCGCGTGATGCGGAACGTCGTGCCGGCGCCCTCGATGCGAGCGTCGTAGCGGAAGACGTTGCCGGCGCTGTAGACGTTGAAGAGGTCGATGAACGCGCGCACCGTCGCGCTCGGACCGCGCCAGATGCGCGTGACGCGCAGATCGAGGCGGTGGTAGCCGGGCAACCGCGCGCCGAGCGGCGCGAGCAGGCGCGGCGTGAAAAGCGTGCCGCCGTTGTTGAGCGACGCGGTGTCGTAGATGAAATCCGTCGTCGGCCAGCCGGAGCGGTATTGCCACGCGGCGGAGAAATCCCAGCGCGCGTTCGGCGACCACGTGCCGTCCAGCGTGAGGGTGTGGCGCTGGTCGCGCGCGACCGGCCGCCAGCGCCCGCCCAGCTCCTCCTCGGCGCGCGTCCAAGCGTAGCTGGCCGACCAGCGCAGACGCGGCCCGGTGCCGCGCAGGCTCGCTTCTGCGCCTTGCGCACGGCCGGCGGTGGGCGCTAGGCGCACGCGATCGTATTCCAGTTCACCGGCGAGGCGAAGCGGGTTGACGAGATTCTCCCAATGCGCGAGCGGATCGGCCACGCGGCGTTGGAAAATCTCCGCGCGCGCCACGAGACCGGGCCGCAGCACGCGATCGAGGCCGAGCACGACGTGCGTCGCGCGTTCGCCAGTCTGGAACGTCGTCTCGCCATCGCGCACCGGCAGGTCGTGCAAGCCCTGCGCCTGCCGGTAGACGCCCCACGCCGCGCGCAGCGTGGTGGCGCCGTAGTGCGCGGCGAGGTTGACGCGCGGGCTGAGCCCGCCGCCGCCGGTCCAGCTCTGGCGGTCCTGGCGCAATCCCGTCTCGGCCACCACGTGTTCGCCGAGACGTTGGCGCCACGCGGCGTAGATTCCGAACGAGCGCCCGTCGGCGTCGCGCGCCAGATCGCGCGTGGCGCGGTCGACGACGGCCACGCCGTTCACGGCGCGGAGCGAATCAACGGTGCTGTCGTAGCGATAGGTGGCGCTGCTGCGCGCCGCCTCAAAGCCGGCCCGGAACAACGTTCCGGCGCCGGACTCGATGGTCCAGTCCTGCCGCAATGTGAATTGGTCGAGTCGGCGTTGGTCGTCGAGGTTGTGCAGGAGATTCGAACCCGAGGCGCCGGAAGTCGGCCGCGTGGAGCGGTTCCAAGCCAGGGCCGCGACGCCCAACGCGGTGTCGGCCGACACGCCGGCGCCGAACCGCGCCTGCCAACGCAGCCACGCGTAGTCGTCGCGATAGTGGCTCGCGAGCATCGTGGAGTCGTTCGGATTGAGGTAGCGGAGGCGATCGCGGGAACTCAACACGCTCACGGCGAGCGTGTGGTTGGCGTCGAGGTCGTATTCGACCTTGGCGAACGCATCGTGGTAGCGTGGCGTCAGCTCCTCGGCATTGGCGATCTCGAGCGAGACGTCGGGATAGCCGAGCCGCACGCTGGCGAGCCACGCCCCGCGTCCGTCGGCGAAGGTGCCGCGGCTCGTGCCGCGCGCGCCCATGAGACTCAAACCGAGCGCCGTGCGCGGACGGGACGCGACGGGCCGGTCGGTTTCCAACAGCATCACGCCGGCGAGGCGGTCGCCGTATTCGGAGGTGAAGCCGCCGGTGATCAGATCGAGGCGCGAGACCGTTTCGAGATCGATGACGGAAAGCGCGCCGCCGAGATCCTTGAGGTGGAAGGGCTCGATGAGCGTGTTGCCATCGAGGCGCGTGAGGATCTTGTCGTTCGCCGCGCCGCGCACCCAGAACTTGGCGGAGAAATCCGAGCCGGAGAGCCCGGGCACGCGCGCGATGGCGCGAAACACGTCCTCGCCGAGCTGCGGCAGCCGCGCGATCTCGTCGTGGGTGAACGTCGCGGCGCGCGGCGCGAGGTCCTCGGAGATGCCGAAGCGGCTCGGCGTCACGACGTAGTCCGCCAGCTTCACCGGCTCCGGATCGATGACCTCCCGCGCGGCCGCCACACCTGCGAGGCGCGTGGCGCGCGCGACCGTCGGCGCGGGCGCGGTGCGATCGGCCACGATGTAAAATTTCCCCTCGGACGACACACGCGCCGCGTAACCCGTGCCCACCAGCAGCCGCACGAGCGCGTCGGCGGGCTCGAATTCGCCGTGGAGCACGGGCGAGCGCGCATGTTTCAAATCCGAATACACGAACAGCAACTCGATGCTGGTCTGCCGCGACAGCGCGATGAGTGCGTGCGCGGTGGACTGCGCGGGGATGTCGAGCCGCACGGGCGTGCCGCGCGCGGCGAGGACCAGCGCGGCGGTGGCGACGAGACTCGCGGACCAGCGAGCGAGAGAGCGGCGGCTCATTGGCGAGGCACGGGAGCCGCGATGCGGACGACGTCACCATCGCGCGCGACGCGGAGCGGGTGTCCGTCGAGATTTTCCAGGCGTTTCAGAAACCCCTCGAGGTCCGCGATCGGATACGCGCCACCGAGTTCGATCTCGGCGACGGCGTCGGCGACCTCGATCTTCACGCCGTGGTAGTGCGCGACGCGCGCGGCGGCCTCGCGCAGGTGCGTGCCGCTGAAGATGACGCGGCCCTGCAACCACGCGACGGCGTCCTGCAACTGCTCGAGCGGGAGCTTGCGCAGATCGGGCACGCCGGCGCGCAGCACGAGCTGGTCGCCGGGCGCGAGCTTGCGCGACGCGCCGCCCGGGCCGGAGACGAGCACGGAGCCTTCGAGCACGGTGACTTCCACGGTGTCGGCGGCTTCGAGGCGGACGTTGAACTTCGTGCCCGTGACACGCACCTCGCCGGCCGTGGTCTCGACGACGAACGGCCGCGCGGCGTCCTTGGCCACGGCGAAGAACGCTTCGCCCTCGGCAAGCCGCACGCGTCGCTCGTCGGCAGTGAAGGCGGCAGTGAGCGTCGTGCGGGCGTTGAGGTCGACTTGGGAGCCGTCGGCGAGCGCGTGCGCGGCGTGCTGTCCGGCGGCGGTGGCGAGTGGCGACGGCGCGATTGCGGAAGGGTGCGGGGAGAAAAACACGAACGCGAGGGCGAGCGCGGCGGCGACGAGCGCGCCGCCCGTCAGCCACGCGCGGCGAGGCGCGGCGAGCGGTGCGGCCGGCAGCTCGACACGGCCGAGCGCGGCGAGTTGGGGAAGCACGCGCTCCGCGTCGCGCGAGAGGCGCACATAGTCGGTGAGCGCGGCGCGGTGCCGCGAATCGGCGGAGAGCCAGGCGGCGAGTTCGCGGCGCTCGTCCGCGGTGAGCGCGCGACCGGCGAGGCGGCCGGCCCAGAGCGCGGCTTGCTCGTCCAACGCGGCGAAGGGATCGGCGTGGTCCGGCGGGTTCATGGGCGGGTGTCCTCCTCGGCGGCGAGCGCGGCGCGGACGAGGCGCAGCGCGCGGGCGTGCTGTTTTTCCACCGTGCTCACGGCGATGCCGAGGCGAGCGGCAATCTGCGCGTGGGTGAGGTGTTCGACGGTGTTGAGAGTGAAAACCGCGCGGCAGCCGGGCGGGAGCGCGGCCACGGCGCGCTCGAAGCGCTCGAATTCGAGGCGCGCGGCCACGGCGTCGCGCACGTCGGGCGCGGCGGCGGCGTGCGCATCGAGTTGCACCGGCTCGACGCCGTCGATGGGCGCGAGGTTGCGGCGGCGGATGTGGTCGATGACGAGCCGGCGCGCGGTGACAAAGAGGAAGGCTTTCGGGCGGCGCACGGTGTTGCCGCGCATCGCCGGGTAGAGGCGCACGAAGGAGTCCTGCGCCACGTCCTCCGCGCGAGCGGCGTCGCCGCCGAGCAGGCGCGTGAGGTAGCGCCGCAGCGGCGCCACCGTGGCGCGGTAGAAACCCGCGAAGTCCTTCGGGTCGTCGGGCGAATCCGGCATGGCGAGAGCGGGAAACATGCGGGCGGGCGGCGGAACGGGCGAGGAAAACCGCGACGGCGCGGCGCCGGAAGCGGCGCGCGCCGGGGAAGCGGGAAGCGTGTTCGGACGGGGACTCAAAAGACGAAGCGCAGCGTCCACGCGTAGCGTTGGTAGTCGCCGCCGCCGGCGACGGCGGCGTGCGTGAGCGAGAGGCCCGCGCTCCAGTGCCGGGCGAAACGCCAGTCAAGGCCGAGGCCGTAGCGCCACTCGCGTTCGTCGAAGTCCGAGACGCGGGCGTGGTCCACGCGCGGTGTGAGCACGAGCGAGGCGCTCACGGGCACCTCCAAACCGGCGCCGAACTGGATCGCCGTGCCGGTTTCCTTCACGCGAAACACCTTTTGCGTCGCACGGCCGAGGCCGAGGTCGACGAAAGGTTGCGCCACGCTCCAATGCCCGCCGTGAACGACGCCGCGAAAGAGAGTTTCCTCGCGCTTCACGAGCGGAAGGATGGCCGGACCGTGCACGCTGACGCGCTGGTGATTGATCCCGACATCGAGCCACGAGGAAAGCGCGGCGAACGCCTCGAGCGAGACTCCCTGCGCCGTGGAATCGAGCGGCGCGGCGTCTTGAAGCCGATACCAGTCAATGGCGATTCCGACGCGGGATTGGCCGAGCAGGCCGCGCGTGGGCGCGTCGGCAACGGGCGCGCCGTCGGCGGCAAAAGCGCGGAGCGCGAGGAGAATGCCGGCGAAACCGGCGAGACAAAGGAAACGAAGGGAGCGGATGGGCATGGCGATGGTGGTTGCGCGACCGTCGGGCAGAGCGTCCGGCCAGTAGCGTCACTGGACGGGACGAACGGGACCGGCGCACCCGCCATCCGCCGTGAAATTTTTCCGCCGGCCCGGCGCAGACAGCCTCCCGCCAGCCCGGCATTGCATCCCGCACCGATTCTGCCTTTCTCCCGCGCATGAGTTCCGCCGCGTCCTCCCCGCCGCACTCGAAAACCTTCGGCCAGTGGCTCCGCCATGAGTTCCTCCGCGAACTGCGGCGTGGCGCCGTGCTCCTCGTGGTCGGCCTCGCCGTCGTGTTCGCCGCCGACAAGTTTTCGGCCGACTTCGGCCCGGCGTGGAGCCGTCTCAACTACCGGCTCACCAACGTCGCCCTCGAGCAACACCCCGCCGCGCTGCGCGAAGCCTTCGCCGACCGGCTGTCGCAGACCCAATACGGCTGGAACATCTTTTCCTGGGCTGAGCCTTTCAACGTCACCGCCGCCCGCGCACGCCTGCGCGCGGAATTCCCCGACTTCGCCGGCCTCGACGCGCAAGGACGCGCGGTGCCGATGCGCGGCTCCTCGCGTCACCAGAGCGACGCCGCCCAACAGCAGGCGCGCGCCGACGCCTACCGCGAACGCTACACGGCCATCGAGTCGCACCGCTTCGGCCGCCTCTATCCGGAAGACTCGCCGTTCGAAATGCCAGGCGCGACCGTGCGGCTCGGCCGCCTCGTCACGAAAATCCTCGGTGCGCCCGACGCCGCGATCCATCTTTTCCGCCGCACCCACGAAGCCGGGAACGTCAGTTTCCTGCTCTTCTGCCTCACGTTCGCCGTCGCCGCCGCGGCGCTGTGGACCTCGCCTCGCCCCGCCCGGCATTGGCTGAAGCTCCTGCTCTGCCCGTTCCTCGCCAGCACGCTCGCATGGGGCGTGATCCTGTTCATGTCGATCGGCGCCGCGCTCTTCGGCAGCTTCACTCCGAACACCTCCGCGCTCGCCGTTTTCGCCGGCATCCCGCTCCTCTACTTCGCCGCGAAGATCCCGCTCCGCCTGCTCGAGCAACTCCAGCTCAAGCCCAAGCCGTGGGACGGCGTGGAACGCCGCCGCGGCCCCCGCGCGCCCGTCGCCTGAGATTCGGAGGACTGAATACGGAGGACTGAGAACCGAGGACCGGGAACGCTCGCGGCGGCGCGCACGTTCCCCGTCGGCTCGCCGCTCTCAGTCGCCAATCTTCGATCCTCCGTCTTCCGTCCTCGGTCCTCAGTCCTCAGTCTTCCGGCGCACTTTCCTCCTTTCGGACTACCGCTTTCCGGTGGTCTCAAAAGCGATAGTGAGTAACTGGTGTGGCAACCAAACCACCCCATGACCCCCACGCCTTCCACGACCGATCACCCCGAAACCCCGACGCAGGACGGCAGCGATCCGCGCTGCATCCCGCACAAACTCGTCAAGCCACTCCCCATCGGCGCCGAGTGCAAATACCCGAACTACTCCACCGAGGAACAGGACGTCTGGCGCACCCTCTACGCGCGCATGGAGACGCTGCTCCCGGGCCGCGCCGCCGACGAATACCTAACCGGGCTCCGCGCGCTCGACCTCGAGCACGACCGCATCCCCGCCCTCGCCGACGTCTCGCGCAAACTCGAGAAAATCACCGGCTGGCGCATCGCGCGCACGCCGGGCCTGCTCGACGCCCACGACTTCTTCACTTACCTCGCCAACCGCGTTTTCCCTTCCACCGACTACATCCGCGCGCGGAGCGAGCTCGACTACACGCCCGCACCCGACTGTTTCCACGACATCTTCGGCCACACGCCGATGATCGTGCATCCGCGCTTCGCGGACTTTTATCAAAAAATCGGCCAAGCCGCGCTGAACTGCAAAGACGCCGCCACCGAGGAAGGCCTCACGCGCATCTACTGGTTCACGGTCGAGTTCGGCCTGATCAAAAACCCGTCCGGCCTGCGCATCTACGGCAACGGCATCATCTCCTCGTCGGGCGAGACACAACACTGCCTCACCGACAAGGTGACGAAAATCCCCTACACGCCCGAGCGCCTCGCGCAACAGGCCTACGACATCTGGCATTTCCAGAATCCGCTCTTCGTCATCGATTCGTTCGACCAGCTCGAAAACGAATTCGTCCGCTGGTCGAAGGAGCGCGGCCTGCTCTGACGCCGCGCCGGCGCGCCGGCGAATGTTCCTATTAAGCAACTTTCGCCCGCGACCCGCGCGGGCACCCACCGTCACGCCGGCGGATAATCGCGCCATAGATCCAGCAGCACGCCGTTCGTCCAGCCGAAGCCGTGCTGCGACACGTATTCGCCGCCCGACGGCGGGCGCTCGGGCTCGACCACGTCGTATTTTTCCAGCAGCAGCCCCGTGCGGCGGAAGGTCGCGACGTTCACGTCGATCCAGCGGCGCGCGATCTCGGCGGCGAGCGCCGTGTGACCGTGCTGCTCGAGCCCGCGGACCGCGAGCCACTGCAGCGGCGCCCAGCCGTTGGGCGAGTCCCATTGCTCGCCCGTGCGACGCAACGTCGTGACGAGCCCGCCGGCGCGGAGAAAATCCGTCCGCAAACGACGCGCCACCGCCTCCGCCTGACCGAGCGTCGCGAGTCCGCAGAACAGCGGCAGCACGCCGGCGAGCGAGAGACAGGTGCCGGGCCGGCCGGTGTCCAGATCGTGATCGCAAAAAAACTCCGCCTCGGCCGACCAGCAGTGCCGCACGATCGCTTGATGCCGCGCGCGCGCCGCAGCCTCGAGACGGCGATGCCCGTCCCAGTCGCCCGCCGCCGCGTGGGCGCGCGCGAGTGTGGTTTCCAATTTCCACAGGAAGCAGTTCAGATCGACCGGCACGATCCGCGTCGTGCGGATCGTCTCGAGCCCGCCGCCCTCGGCCAGCCAGCGGCTGCTGAAGTCCCAGCCGCTCTCCGCCGCCGACCGGAGATCCCGGAACAACTCCTCGCGCGGCCGGTTCGCCCGCGCCGCCAGCGCTTCGTCGCGACGGAACGCCTCCGGACGCGGCAGCTCGAGCTGGTCCCAGTAGCGATTGAGCACCGCGCCGCCGGGCAGCTCGACCACGTGGCGCGTCGGCGCCGCGCGATCCATCCAATAGTCGTGTTCCGCCGCCAGCGCCGCGCGATACGGCACGAGCGCGGACGGCGGCTGACCCGCCGTCACGAGTTCCACCATCATCGCCAGCAACGGCGGCTGCGAGCGGCTGAGGTAATAGCTGCGGTTGCCGTTCGGGACGTGGCCGTGGCGCGCGATGAGGTGGACGAAGTTCGCCACCATGTGCCGGATCAACGCCCGGCCCGGCGCGCTCTCGCGCAGCCCCAGCATCGTGAAGTAGCTGTCCCAATAATAGATTTCGCGAAAACGTCCGCCCGGCACCACGTAGGGCTCGGGCAACGGCAGCAGCGTCGAGCCGCGCTCGGCCACATCGCCTTCACGACGCAACACGGTCCAGAGCTGGCGGATCGCGTCGCGGATGTCGCCGGGCGCGGCCGCGGCCGCGATGGCGGCCGTTTCCGGCGGCAGGCGAAAATTTTCGCCGATGAACCGCCGGAGGCGTTCCACCTCGGACCCGCCGGTTGCGCGCGCGGCATAGGCGTCCGCGATCTCGCGCCACGGCCGCAGCGGCACGCTGTCGACGAACACCTTGTCGTCGTCGAAGACCGCGCCGAGCTGCACGTCGCGGAAGAGCGGATCTAGTTCGAAAATCTCCATGGCCTCACGCCGCTTTCGCGCGCCGCATCCAGCCGATCACTCCGAGGCACACCGCCATCAAACCGAGCGGCACGAGCGACAGATAGAACGCCGTCTGGCCGCCGTAGGATTGAAACACGCGCCCCGTCACCAGCGAACCGCTCGTGCCGCCGAGCGCCGAAGCGATGACGATCACGCCCGCCATCGCCGCGTGGCGCGCGGGCGGGAGCGAGCTGAGCACGAGCGAATTCAGCGTCGGATAAATCGGCGCGAGGAACACGCCAATGAGCGGGAAGACGAACGCCGCCAGCGGCGCCGTGCGCCAGCCGTCGATCGGACCGTGCGTCGCACCGGCCAGCGGCAGCGCGACGAGCACGAGCGCCGCCGCGCCAGCGAGGCATACGGCGAGCACCCAACCCCACGGCACGCGCGACAAAAGCCAGCCAGCGGCAAAGCGCCCGAGCGCCGTCGAACCGGCGAGGATGCCCGCCATCTGCACGCTCAGCACCGCCGGCAGATGCAGCACCGTGTGGTTGAAAGTCGGCAACCAGCTCATGATCGCCTGCTCGGTGAGCACGTAGATGAAAACGCTGAGCGCGAACACGAGCACCAGTGGCGAGAGCGCGAGGGCGAACATGTCGCGCAGGCCGCCGCCCGCCGCCGCGCCGGCGTGGGCGCGCGACTCGTCCACCGGCACGGTCCAGAGCAGCGCCGCCGCCGCGAAAGCGACCGCCGCGAGCACGAAGTAAACACGGAACCACGCCGTCGAGGCCGGCACCGCGTCGTCCACGAACGCGCCGAAGAGGAAATACGCCGCGAGCACGCCGAGCATGAAGCACGACTCGAGGAAACTCATCAGGCTCGCGTGCTCCTTCGCGTCGTCGGTCACGAGGCCGAGCGTGGCGAAGACCGATACCTTCATCACGCCGAAGCACACGCCGGTGGCCACGAACAGCAGCTTGGTCGCCCAGAAGCTGGCGAGAAACGGCATCGCGACGCACATCGCGCCGATGGCGACGAGCGCGGCGAGCATCGCGCGCTTGTAGCCGATGCGCAGCAGCCACGCCGCGACGAAGAACGAGGTCGCGGCGATGCTCAGGTCCTTGCACGCCTCGAGCACGCTCGCGCTCGACGGACTGACGCCGAAGTTGCGCTGCACCTGGAAAATCACCGTGCCCACGCTGTTCAGGAGGCTGGCGAAGAGAAAATAGTTGAGGAACAGCGAGAGCTTGAGGCGGAAATGCTTCATGGGGTCGGAGCGGCGTCGGTCGAGGGGCGAACAGCGAGGTAAACGGTGCTCCAGAGTTGCGCGGCGTTGGATTCGTCGGCGTGCGAATGAGCGAGTCCGTAGGGCACGAACGCCGCGCGGCCGTCGCGCGGCTCCCAACTCCACAACTCGCCCGTGCTGCGCGCCTGCATCGCCGTGATGGCGCGCCAGAGTCGCGTCTCGGCGGCGAGCAGCGCGCGGCGCGTGGCGTCGGGCAAATCGCCGCGCGCCAGCTGCCGGCGCAGGCCGGCGGCGAGCAACGCCTGCTGCCACGACCACACGACGGTGCCGTGGTAGGCGTCGCGCGTGAATTTCGCGCGCAGCGGCGCGGCGGCCCACACGGGATTCGCGACCACGACGCCGACGTCCGTCAACAAGCCGGCGGGAAACGGACGCAGCAGCAGCTCGGCGGTTTGTGCGACCTGCGCGGGCGCGGGTTCGCCGAAGAGCCACGCGAATCCCTCGTCGCTGTGCATCACCGGCACGGCCGCGCCGGCGGCGTCGAGCGCGAGCGCGTGGTATTCCACCGGCGCGGAGACGCTCGCGAGCGCGGCCGTCGTGTCGAGTCCCTGCACGGCGGCGTAGTCGGCCACGGCGGCGCGGGCCGCGTCGCGCGGGACGACGCAGCGGAAGAGTTTCTCGGCGCTGCGCCATGCAGCGGCGGAGGCGGCGGCTTGCGCGGCGGGTGCGGCGGCTTCGCCGAGCCAGCCGCTGCGGTAGAAACGCTCGGCGGCGTGGAGCGCGGCGGGCACGAGCGCGGCATTGATGTCGTAGGCGTAGCGGCCGCCGCCGAGACCGTCGTCGGAATCGCGCCAGTTGCCGACGGGGATGCCGGGCTTGAGCGCGACGAGATGGGTTGCACGCGGATCGGCCGCGAAGGGCGCGGCGGCGCTCAGCACGGCATCGAGATTGCGGCGGAGCAACGCGGCGTAGGTCACGCCAGCGGGCGAGCGGCGCGCGAGAAAATCCGGCGCGCGTCGAACGCCGTCGGGCGTGTCGAGCAGGTAGGCGGCGAGCGTGGGTGCGAGGAGGAAGTCGCCATCGACCATCTTGTAGTCGAGCTCGGGCGCGCGGGTGTCGGCCGGCGGCGCAGCGAGCGTGCGGTTGTGGAGCGCGGCGTATTCGCCGATGCCCTCCTCGTGCGCGACTTCGCCGGACGGGCCGAGCCGGTCGAGCACGGAGGCGAAGGCCGATTCGACGACTTCGGGCTGGAGCACGGGCAGCAGCAGGCGCGTGGTGAGGAGCGTGTCGCGCCCGAAATAGGTGAGGAAGCGCCACGAGCCCGCGGCGAATTTTTCGCGGAAGGCGAGGAATTCGAACACGTCCTGATCGCGCGGGCGCGGCGCGACGCCGGGACGGAAAAGTTCTTCGCGGCGGAACGGCGTGAGCGGCGGCTCGTCGGTGAGCGCGGTGAGGCGCAGGTCGATGCGGCCGTCCGGGCCGGCTTCGAGCACGACGCCGTCATCGGTCACCGTGACGCGCGTGCCGGACTCGCCGGCGAGGGTGAGTTGCTGATGCGTGCGACCGTCGATGCTCGCGCGCTGATAACGCAATTCGGCGCCGGGCGCGCGTTGCGCGACGAGTTCGGCGGGAATCTCGCGTGCGCCGCGCCAGATGAATTCGCGGAGCGAGCGGATGTTCGCCAGCAGGACGTGACGAACGACGAGGCGCGGGGCATCGCTGCGCAGGTGAGCGATGACGCCGCGGAGTCCGTCGGCCGGTTGCGTCGGCTCGAGTTCCGTGCCGGGCGTGAGCGTGAGCGACGCCGCAGCGGAGCCGGCGTCGAACCAGAGACCGGCTCCGGTGTTGCCGGCGGGAAAAGCGACGATCACGCGCGGCGCGGGGCCGGGCGTGAGCACGAGGTGCGCAGCGACCGGGCCGGCGCGCAGGAAATGATTTTGCGTGAGCCCGTCCGCCACGGCGAAGCGCAGCGGAGGAGCCACGGAGACCGGCGCAGCACCTGAAAGCGCAGCGCCGGCCAGTAGGAACGTCGCCGCGGCCACGCCGCGCCGCCCGAGGAGTCGACCCCCTAAGATCGACGGCTCGAAGGAACGGCGGGGCGCGCGGCGGGACGTCATGGATCAGAAGCGGTAGGTGATCGAGGAGACGATCGACCGCGGGAGGATCGGGCGGGCGTTGAAGTAGGCGCCTTGGCCCGAGCCGGAAGCCTGACGCGGATCGCCCTCGGTGAGGCCGGCGCTGTCGAGCAGGTTGGAAACCTGAAGGCGGAACGTGAAGTCGCGCTTGAAGGCGAGGCTGAAGCCCGCGTTCACCTCGGTGAAGGCGCTGAGCGGAATCGCGTTCGGGTTGGCTTCCTGATTGGTCGGGCGGCGGCCGGTGTAGGTGAGCGAGAGGTCGAACGCCGGGCGGCCGAGGCTCGTCTCGGGCAGCGTGTAGGTGCCGCTGATGGAGCCGTAGACCTTCGGCGTGCGCGTGGGCGTGAGGCCGTCGAGCGACGTGAGCGTGCCGCCGATGTTGACGAGGCCGGGCGTGACGATTTTCGGGCGCTGGACGGTGCCGCGCACGTCGATGGAGAGCGCGCGGATGGGATTCCAGGTCACGTCGAGTTCGACGCCGGGGCTGTCGAGGCCGATGGTGAACTGCGTGGGCACGGCGACGCCGTTCACGAGTTGGAAGCCGCCGGAGAGGACGTCGCGCTGGCGGGCGTAGAAGAGCGTGAGGAACGCGGCGATGTGATCGCCGCCGTATTTGTAGCCGGCTTCGAATTGCTTGACCGTCTCGATCTTCGCGGGCGTGACGTCGCCGTTGGCGGTGCCGCCGCCGTCCATGATGATGGCGTCGGAATTCGAGAAGCGCGGCGCGGCGGAGTAGCGCGCGAAGAAGGCCTGGCGCTTGTTGAGCACGTAGTTCGCGCCGAGCGTGTAGGCGGCCTTGTTCTCCTTGGCGTGCGTGTTGAGGTAGTTGCCGCTGCCGAAGGTGGCGTTCATCAGCGCGGGCGCGGGATTCGCGCCGGTCTGCGTATAGGAATTGAGATCGTATTTGCGGAAGGTCTCGTAGTTGCCGTCGTAAGTGCGGTTGGCGAAGCGGACGCCGGCGTCGAGGACGAGGCCGCCGATCTTGTGCGTGAAGTCGACGTAGGGCGTGACCTCGTCGATCTGCGCGGTGCCGTGGCGGTAGTAGCTGCCGATCTGCGTGACGCCGTTGTAGGTGTATTGGCCGAGGACGGCGCCGGTGGTGGCGTTGACGTAGGCGAGATCGAGGCGGTGGTATTCGGGGCTGATATCGATGAGCATCGTCTCCCACTGCCAGAGCTTGGTCTCCTCGGTGGTTTTGGCGTAGAGGCCGGCGAGCACGGTGGTGTTGCCGTCGTTGAAGGTGCCGACGAGGCGGACGTCGTCCTGGAAGTCGGTGAACTTCGCGTCGGAGCGCCAGTGGTTCACGAGGTTGCCGAGGCCGTTGCCGTTGAGCGTGGCAGCGGCCGCGGCGTTGGCCGCGACGACGGCGCCGCCCTGGCCGGGCGCGGTGAGACGGAAGCGGTAGTTGCCGTCGCCGCCGAGCGCGGCGGCCCACGTGGAGGCCGGGACGTTGCCGCCGGTCGCGAGATTGTTGGCGATGGTCTGGAGCGGCGTGGCGGTGCTGAAGGGATTCGAGTTCCAGGATTTCTGGACGGTGGCGTAGCGGTTGCGGTTCTCGAGGGTGAGGTTCTCGTTCAGCTTCACCTGCAGTTCGCTGCCGATGTATTTCAGGTCGACTTGAATGCCGTCCGCGAGGTCGTGGTCGATGGGACCGACGGGCGAGCCGGGGAACACGAAGTGGCGCAAATCGGGCGACGCGGTGGCGCCGGTATGCAGGTCGGGGCCGCCGGGAATCGTCTGCGGATCGGACGTGCTGCCGGTGAGCGGGATCGGGAGCAGAAACGCCGTGCGGTCGTCGAGCGCCTTGCCCGTGACCTTGAAGTAGCCGGCGTCGTTCTTGAACTTGTGATTGAGCGCCATCGTGAGCTGGCCGCCCTTGTTGGCCTTGTAGCCGGGCGAACGCTGGCCGTCGTCGGCGCGATAGAAACCGCCGATGGCGTAGGTGGTCTGCGGCGAGATCGGGCCGGCGACCCACGCGTCGTTGCGGATCAGGCCGAAGTCGCCGAACTCGACCTTGTATTCGCCGGCGAGCGTCTGCGTGCCTTCGCGACCGAGGAAGTTGATCGCGCCGAGCGGGGCGTTGGTCGTGAACACGCCGGAGCTGCCGCCGCGCAAGCCCTCGACAGTGGCGATCCACGTGGCGACACGCGTGTAGTTGTCGGCGGTGGAGAACGAGGTGTCCTCCTCGGAGACGACGGGCAGACCGTCCTCGAGCATCACGGAATAGCGGAAGCCGTTGCCGGCGCCGACGCCGCGGACCGCGAGGACGTTATTTGCCTCGCCGCCGCTCGATTCGAAGTAGAAACCGGGGATCGCCTTCATCAACTCGGCGACGCTGCGCGGAGCCATGGCGTCGATCTTCGAGCGGTCGACGGTCGAGATGGCGAGCGGGCTGTCGAGGCGCGACTGCGGTTTGATCGAGCCGGTGACGACAAAGGCATCGAGCTGAAAGACGGACTCGCTAGCCGGCGGCTGCGGCGCGGGCGCGGTCGTCTGGGCGAGCAACAGTGCGGGGGCACTGGCGAAGAACATCGCGAGACCGAGGAGCGAACGGGACGCGTCTCGGCGCACGACTGAACAGGTGGAGCAGTTCATGATGCAGGGTTGGTGGGGTTTGCTGTTGGCCGGCGTCGCGCGCGAAAGTGGATTCGTCCGCGCGCGCCGCGGCAGTGCATCACGAAAGAG
This sequence comes from Opitutia bacterium, assembly GCA_016217545.1. Taxonomy (NCBI): domain Bacteria; kingdom Pseudomonadati; phylum Verrucomicrobiota; class Opitutia; species Opitutia bacterium. The sequence goes on from JACRHT010000012.1 coordinate 181,467, forward strand.
AGCGGCGCGGCGTTGCCCACCACCGAGCCTAGGAGATTCCGGAAAACGCTAGGAGAATTCAAAGCGGGCGCGACGCGGCGGCGTTTCATTGCGCAGCGGAGCTCGGCACGCGATCGCACCACGACTCCACGACCTCGTGCACGGTGTGCATCTCATTGCGCGGCGCGCGCGCGGGCTGGCGCAGCGTTTCCTCCAATTGCCGCGCGTCGACGCGATACTGCTGCGGCGAGCGGCCCGTGGCCTGCCGGAAGACGCGCGCAAAATAGTTCGCGTCGGCGAACCCGCAGCTCGCCGCGATGGTCTTCACGCTGAGCCGCGTGCGGCTCAGCGCGTCGATCGCGTTCTGGATGCGCAGGCGATTGATGCGTTCGACGATGCGCTCGTTCGTCGCGCGGTGGAAAATCTTGGAGAGATGGTTCGACGAGCACCCGACCTCGCGCGCGAGCGACTCCACGCTGAGGGTGTCGACCTGGATGTTGTGCTGGATCAGCCATTCGCACAGCGCGACCGGATCGGTGGACGCGGGCCGGTGCGAGGCGGGAGTGGCGACGAGCGTGCGCAACAGCGAGAACTCGGCGAGCAGGAGGCCCTTGATCGCGAGCGCGTTCACCACGGGATTGCTGTCGTGGAATTCGCAGATGCGGTCGAGATACGTGATCAGATCCTGAAACAGATCCGTGGTGAAGAAGTGCACGTCGTCCGCGCGCGGCACGCCGGGGGCAACCTCGTGCGCGACGTGCACGTCGACGGTGTTGTTGTAGTAGGAAACCACGACGTTTTCGAACGGCTCGCCGTCGGCCCGCACCGTTTCTCCGTGAGGCATGCCCTTCGGCACGATGCAGACTTCGCCCGCGCGCAGCGTCACGCGTTGCTCGGGAAACTCGAACTCCGTCACGCCCGCGAGCTGGATGAACAGCTCCGGCTTGAAGTGGTAGGGCATCCGCCCGTGCTGCTCGTAGAGGCGGCGCTGGCGCGGGATGTGGTAACGCAGCTGGTTGCGCTCGAGCGCGTCGATCTGCCGGCCGAAGACTTGGGCGAACAGGTCGTTCGAGGTGTGGCCGCCGCCTTTGAGACTGGCTGCGAACGAAATCATGATGGGCCTTGCGGGGGGTGAGCGGGGCCGTCGGTCGCGAAAGGTCCCGGGCCGGCAGGGACTTCGCGTCGAACAGGAAACGTGGGGTTAGAAAAATCTATCTGCCACCGATCTTGCGATTTTCACAGGGGAGTCGACCGCAATACGGGAGAGAAACCGGTCCAGAACAGGAAAAATCTACGCGATACGCCGGGCTTTGACTTTCCTCAAGGACGGGTGCGCGCTCTTCGGGCACACTCACCGCCATGCGCAACGTCGCTCCCGGCTCGGCCTCGCCAACCTCCTTCCGCTCCCTCGTGCTGCCGCGCGAGCACGGCAGTTGGTCGCTCGCGCTCGAGCCGGTCGCGCTCGGCCTGCTCGTCGCGCCGTCGCGCGGCGGCGCGTGGCTCGCCCTGGCGGTGATCGCGGGATTCTTCACGCGGCGTCCGCTGAAGCTCGCCGTCACGTTGCCGCGCTCCGATCCGCGCCGCCGCGCCACGTTCGGCTGGATGCTCCTCTTCGCCACCACCGCGCTCGCCGGACTCCTGCTCAGCACCGCGCCGAGTTTGTGGCGTAATACGCCACATCCAACCTGGACCGCGCTCTGGCCGCTGCTGCTCGCGACGCCACTCGGAGCGGCGTTCCTCTGGTTCGATTTGCGCGGTGAAATGCGCGAGGCGGAAGCGGAGATCGCCGGCAGCGCCGCGTTCGCGCTCGTGCCCGCGGCTTTCGCCACACTCGCCGGATGGAGCGCGGCACCCGCGCTGTCGCTCGCTGGCCTCATGCTCGCGCGGAGCGTGCCCACCGTGCTCACCGTGCGCACGTATCTGCGTCTCGCGAAGGGCAAACCCGCGACCGCTCTGCCCGCGCTCGCGTGCGCCGGTGGCGCGCTGATCGTCGTCGTGGCGCTGGCCACGCGAGACCTCGTCCCCGGCACCGCGGTCGTGCTTGCGCTGCTGCTCGCGGCGCGCACCGCGTGGCTGCTCTCGCCGCGCGCGCCGACATGGAGTGCGCGGCGCGCGGGCATCACCGAAGCGATTCTGGGTGCCGTCTTCGTCGCCGCACTCGCGCTCGGCTACGGCGCACGCTGACCACCGCACGCCGCGCGCGTCCGGAATTTTTCGCGGTCGCTTGACCCGCATCAAGGCGCGATCGCGCGCCCGGCGTTATGCTCTCGGGAGTAAATCCCGGACAAACTCACGCCATGAACCGCAAACCCCTCGATTTCCCGCGCTCCTCGATCGGCTATACTGCCGCCTCCACGATGAAAAACCCACGCATCACCGTCCTCGCGACGGCCGGCCTCGCCTTGGCCGCCGCGCTCTGCACCGCCTCGCTCGCCCACGCCAACGAAGGCCCCACCGACGCCAAGGGCCCCGTCATCCTCCCGTCCGAAGTGCAGGCCATGCCGGTCGAGCAGGCGATTCTCACCGCGCCGCCGCACGTGCCGCCGGCCATCACGCGCAAATACGCGGCGCGCGTCGTCGTGCAGCTCGAGGTGCGCGAAGTCGTCGGCCGTCTCGCCGACGGCGTCGAATACACTTTCTGGACCTACGGCGGCAGCGTCCCCGGCTCGTTCATCCGCATCCGCGAAGGCGACGTCGTGGAATTCCACCTGAACAACCACCCGTCGTCGAAGCTCCCGCACAACATCGATCTCCACGCCGTCACCGGCCCGGGCGGCGGCGCGGCATCAACGTTCACCGCGCCGGGTCACAGTTCGCAGTTCACCTTCAAGGCTCTCAACCCGGGCCTCTACGTCTATCACTGCGCCACCGCGCCCGTCCCGATGCACATCGGCAACGGCATGTATGGCCTCATCCTCGTCGAGCCGAAGGACGGCCTGCCGCCTGTCGACAAGGAATACTACGTGATGCAAGGCGAGTTCTACACCACCGGCAAATACGGCGAGGAAGGTCTGCAATCCTTCGACATGCAGAAGGCCATCGACGAACGCCCGCCCTACGTCGTGTTCAACGGCGCCGTCGGCTCGCTCACGGGCGACAAGGCCATCACCGCCAACGTCGGCGAGCACGTCCGCATCTACTTCGGCGTCGGCGGCCCGAACGTCACGTCATCCTTCCACATCATCGGCGAAATCTTCGACAAGGTTTATCCGGAAGCCGGCCTCAGCCTGCCCAACGCCAACGTCCAGACCACGCTCGTCCCCTCCGGCGGCGCGTGCGCCGTGGAGTTCAAGGTCGATGTCCCCGGCACGTTCGTCCTCGTCGACCACTCGCTCACGCGCGCATTCAACAAGGGCGCGCTCGGCATGCTCAAGGTCACCGGCCCCGAGGACCGCGTCACTTACTCCGGCAAGGAAATCGACGCCGTCTACTTCGGCGCCGCCGTCGATTCCGATGCCTCAAAGCGCGCCGCCGATCTAAAAGCCAAGATCGCCGCCGAGATCGCGAACAATCCCGCCATCGCCGGCTTCACCAAGGAAGCGCAGATCGAAAAAGGAAAACAGGTTTACATGGGTCTCTGCTTCGCCTGCCACCAGCCCGACGGCAAGGGCATGCCCGCGGTCTTCCCGCCGCTCGCCCAGTCCGACTACATGCTCGCCGACCGCGACCGCGCCGTCCGCGTCGTGCTGAAGGGCCTCACCGGTCCCGTCACCGTCAACGGCCAGTCGATCAACAGCGCCATGCCGCCGCAGGAAGCCGCGCTCACCGACGCGCAGGTCGCGGACGTCCTCACCTACGTCTTCAACTCGTGGGGCAACAAGGGCGACGCCTTCAAAGCCGACCACGTGAAAGCCATCCGCAACGAGGCCCGCAGCAACTAAGCGCGCGGCAACTGAGCGCGCGGCAACTGAGCGCGCGGCCAGGGTGGTCGCCGCTGTCCCAGCGGCGACAAACTCCCGCTGCCACCTCGATCCGCGCCGTCCGAAAAATCTTCCCGCCTTGTCCACGACTCCCGTCACCGTCCGCCGCACTCTTCCTGCCCCGGCCCGCACCGGCGCAGGCGCGGCGTGTTGCGGCCCGGACACGGCGGCTAATTTGTCCCCGGTTAGCGTCAGGGTATCAGTAAACTGCACTCCGTCCGCGGCGCCTCGTGCGCTGCTCGCACTCCACGCGAGCGCCGCGGCCGGATCTTCCCCGAAGTCCGTCCTGACCAAGTGTAACCTATTAGGTTACACTTCCCCCACACTCCCCTCTCTCGGGCAGCGAGTTTGTAACCTATTAGGTTACACTTGGCGCTCGCTCGCTGCGGCGGCACTCGCCGTTCCGCTCTCGACCGCGCTCGGCGCTGCCTCGCCAAGCGATCCGAGGACTAGCTCCCTCAACCCGGCCGCGGCGTCCACAGCCGTCGTCATCCCCGCCGGCAGCTATGTTCCGCTCCAGCGTTCCGTGAAGGACCTCGCGAGCGTGCCCGTCGCCGCGTTCCGCTTGGACGTCACGCCGGTCACCAACGCCGAGTTTCTCGCCTTCGTCCGCGCCAACCCCAAGTGGCAACGCTCGCGCGTCAGCCCGCTCTTCGCCGACGCCTCGTATCTCGAAACGTGGGCCGGCGACCTCGAGCCCGGCCCGCGCGCACCCGCCAACGCGCCGGTCGTGCGCGTCTCGTGGTTCGCCGCGCGCGCTTACGCTGCGTGGGCCGGCAAGCGCCTGCCCACCACCGCCGAGTGGGAGCTCGCCGCCAGCGCCGGCTACACGCGCGCCGACGGCAAGAACGACGAGCAGCTCAACCGCGACCTCTACGCCTGGCTCGCGCGCCCCGTGCCGGCCGTGCTCCCCGACGCCGCGACCGCGCGCCCGAATTTCCACGGCGTGCGCGGTCTGCACGGCCTCGTCTGGGAATGGGTCAGCGATTTCAACACCGCGATGGTCACCGGCGAGTCGCGCGCCGACTCCGGCCTCGAACGCGACCTCTTCTGCGGTGCCGGTTCGGTCGGCGCCAAGGACACGACCGACTACGCCGCGTTCATGCGGCAAGCGCTCCGCTCCTCTCTCCGCGCCAACAACACCACGTCCTCCCTCGGCTTCCGCTGCGCGCAGGACCTCTGAACGATCTTTCTCTTTCTTCTTTCTCCCAATCTTTCTCCGCGCCACGCCATGAACACCACGTCCTTCCCCACCCCAACGTCTTCCCGCCCCCCCGCACCGAGTAACCCAATAGGTTACTCATCCCGCTCGCTCTCACTCTGGGGCGGTAACCTATTAGGTTACTCCGTCCGTTTGGCCGCGGTCGGGGTTGCGCTTTCCGCCGCGGTCGCGGTTAGCGCCGGCTCTTGCTGCAAGCCCGAGCCGAAACCGGAACCCAAGGACGCGTGCTGCGCCGCGGCCGAAAAGCCCGCCTCCGCGAAGAAGGCCGATTGCTGCAAGCCCGCGGAAGCCGCCGACACCACCGCTGCACCCTTCACGCGCACCTCGCTCTACCAAGCCGACGGCTCCTTCACCGACGATTCGGGGAAATCCTTCCGCCTCGCCTCCCTGCGCGGTCGTCCCGTCGTGGTGAACCTGTTCTTCGCCACCTGCGGCTACGCCTGCCCGCTCGCCGTCACCGACCTGCTCGCCGTGCAAGCGCGCCTCTCGCCCACGCAGCGCAAGGACACCGTGTTCGTCCTCGTGTCGTTCGATCTCCAGCGCGACACCGTCGAGGCGCTCGCGCAATACCGCGCCGCGCGCCAGCTCGACGACAACTGGATCCTCCTCCGCGGCGACGACGCGTCCGTCCGCGAACTCGCCGCTCTCCTCGGCGTGAAATACAAGCAGGAAGCCGACGGCTCCTTCGCCCACTCGAACCTCTTCACGATCCTCAACCGCGAAGGCGAAGTCGTCCACCAGCGCATCGGCCTGCAAAGCGGCATCGACGGCGCCGTCGCCGCGCTCACCGCCCTCTAAAACCACCTTCGCGCCGCGGCGCTACCACAGGCGCACACGTGCGTCCGGGGCGAGGTAGAGCCAATCGCCGGGACGGACGTCGAAGGCGTCATACCACGCATCGAGATTGCGCGCCGTCGCGGCGCGAAACGCTTCCGGCGCATGGTTGTCGGTCTGCACTTGTCGGCGCAGACCCGCTTCGTCGGTCTTCGCCCGCCACGCGCGAGCGAAGGCGATGAAGAACTCGCGATTCTGCGCCCGCGTGTATTCCGCGTCGGCGGCGCGTGCGCCGAGTGCGTGCCGGTGCGCCACGAAGGCGAGTTCCAAGCCCGCGAGGTCGGCGAAATTTTCCACCAGCGTCCGCTGTCCGTCGAGCGGCAGATCCGCGGCCCGGCATGCGGCGAACTGCGCGATGAGGGGCTGCGTGGCGGCGGCGTAAGCGGCGCGATCCGCGTCGGTCCACCAGTTACGCAGTGCGCCTCCCGCGTCGTAGTCTGCGCCGAGCGTGTCCACGAAGTGGCACATTTCGTGGGCAAAGATCGCGCCGATCGACCCATAGAGCGCCGCGCGCGAAGCCGCCGGGTCGAACTTGGGCGGCTGCAGCAGCGCGGCCGCGAAGTTGTAGGAGTTGAGCAGGAGGTTGATCACCGCGCCGGATTGGTGCGGCGACATCGTCCACTCGCGTAGATCGACGGGCCGGTCGAGTCGGGCGAGCGCAGCGCGATGGCGCCATTCCGCCACGCGGCGGCGATTGCCGAAGGCGTCGTCGCGCGCGACCGTCAACGCGGAGTCGTCCACCCAGGTCTCCGGGTGACCCGCGCTGAAATGCGCGACCCGCAAAATCTCCTGCGCGCGCCGGCGACCCTCCGGGCTCAGCCAGCGAGCGGTGGCCACGCCGCGCTGGAAATGCGCGAGCATATCGTCGGCGACCGCCTGCACGCGCGCCTTCACCTCCGGCGGGAAAAATTTCTCCACGTAGGCCCGGCCCAGCAGCTCGGGCAGCGCCCGCTCGAGCTCGGCCAGCGCAAGCTGTGGGCGCGCACCAGCGGGTTCCGCGCGGGCGGCGGCAAACTCCGCCGGCAACACGTCCGCATGGCGTTGCACGAGGTGGAAACGGAGATAGTCCTGCCACACGGCCAAAGGCTGGGCGTCGATCTGCGCCGCGATGCCGGTCACGGCGGCCGGCTGCCAGACCGCGATCTCCAGCGTGGTCTCGAGTCCGGCGGCGCGGAAGAACTTTTCCCAATCGAGCCCCGGCGCGCGGGCGGGGAAATCGCTGCGGAGCCACACTTGGTCGGCGTTGCGCTCGTTGGCCGATTTCTCGTCGGAGACGTGCGTGTGCGCCAATTCCGTTTCGAGCGCGAGCACGGCGCGCGCGCGCTCCTCCGCGCGGTCGCAGCCGAGGCGACGCAGCGTCGCGGCGATGCCGGAAGCGTAGCGCGCGCGGCTTTCCACGGCTTCCGCCGTCTCGGCGGTGTAGGCCTCCGCCGCTCCGAGTCCGAGCCCGCCTTGCAGGAGATAGGCGTGGTGCCGGCCGTCGCCGCGAATGCCAAATTGCACCGCAAACCCGAAGACGTGCGGCGAGGAAAAGACGCCGGTGTTCAGCGGGTCACAATCGGCCCGCAGTTCGGCGCCGAGCCAGTCGGCCAGCGCACCTTTGTCCCCGAGCGCATCGATGCGCTGCAACAGCGGCTGGAGCGGGGCGGTTCCGCGAGCCTCGATGGCCTCCGTGTCGAGGAACGCCGCGCGATAGTCGCCGATCTTTCGCGCCGTCGAACCGGGCGCGGCCTGCTCCGCGCTGGCAAGCAACTCGGCCATCTGTCGCTTTGTCTGCGCGGCGATTTCATCGCGCGCCGTCCAGCGGTTGCGCCCGGTGGGCAGAGCGGTGGCCTTGAGCCACGCACCATTGGCGTAGGCGAAAAAGTCGTCGCCCGGATGCACGGCGATGTCCACGCCGTCATCGACGCGGGGCGGAGTCTGCCGGGGTTCCGTCGCGCCCTCGAGGACAGCGGGGAGAAACGCAAGTCCGACGCCGAGCAGAAGACGCGTGGAAATCCGGCCCGCGCGGAAGCGCGACCCGCGAGGCGAGGCTGATTCGTGGTTCATTTTTTCCAGGGGGTAGAGAACGCGATCAGAGTCGCGTCCGATGGTTCCCGCACAATCGCCGCGAGCCCACTCGCAGTCCCGCCCGACGTAACGCGCAATTGGCACGACCAAACTGCGCCGCGTGGGTCGCGCGCGTCGCATCCGCGTCGCTCCTTATCGCGCGCAGTTCGTGCCGTTATAGGCGGCGCGTCTTGACGCAGATCAAGGTTTTCGCCGCGACGGCCGGGTATCGTTCCCGGGTCAACGGCAACCACGGGCCGCTCCGACAACCTGCCCGTATTCATGAAATCCCTCGCCGTTCTCCTTCTCGCCGCCACGCTCGCGCTCGCCGCCCACGCTGCCGAACCCGCCTCGTTCGCCGACGCCGTCGCGCAAGGCAAGGTCTCACTCAACGCCCGCCTGCGCTACGAAGGCGTGCAGCAGACCAATCTGCTCGACGCCAACGCGCTCACGCTCCGCACGCGCCTCGGCCTCACGACCGCGAAGTTCCACGGCTGGCAGTTCTCCGTTGAGGGCGAGAACGTCACCGCCTACGACGGCGACGCCTACAGCCAGTCCGGCCTCAATCCCGCCGCCGCCCGCCGCGCCGTGGTCGGCGACCCCGAGACCACCGAGCTGAACCAGCTCTGGCTCGCCTACACTTTCGGCAAAACCACCGCCACGCTCGGCCGCCAGAAGCTCATTCTCGACAACGCCCGTTTCGTCGGCGACGTGGGCTGGCGGCAGAATCAGCAGACGTTCGACGCGCTCGTCGTGCAGGACAAATCGCTCAAGGACACGACGCTCACCTACGCCTACCTCGACCAAGTGAACCGCGTGTTCTCGCGCCGCCACGCGCAAGGCCGCTGGGATTCCGAGTCGCACGTGTTGAATGCCGCCTACACCGGCAACCCGCTCGGCACCGTCACCGGCTACGCCTACCTGCTCGACTTCGACAATTCCACCGCCAACTCCTGCGCCACCTACGGCGTCAGCCTCGTCGGCGCGCAGAAGATCAGCGACGCCCTCAAGTTCACTTACCGCGCCGAGCTCGCGACGCAGTCCGACTACGGCTCCAGCCCGCTGAGCTACTCCACCGTCTATCACAGCGTGGAGGCCGGCCTCGCGGCGAAGTCCGTCAGCTTCACGCTCGGTCACGAGCTGCTCGGTTCCGACAACAACGTCGGCTTCAAGACTCCGCTCGCGACGCTGCACGCCTTCAACGGCTGGGCCGACCTCTTCCTCGCGACGCCCGCCGCCGGCCTGCGCGACGTCTACGTCAAAGGCACTGCCAATTTCCCGTCGGCTGTCACGCTCACCGCGTTCTACCACTGGTTCGAAGCCGCGAAAGGCGGCGCGGATTTCGGCACCGAGACCGACGTGATGCTCTCGCGCAAGTTCGGCAAATACGTCACCGCGACGGCGAAGGCCGCCGAGTTCCGCCGCGACAGCCTCGCCTACGCCAACGTCCGCAAGGTCTGGCTCCAACTCGACTACGCGTGGTGAACCTCCATCGGGGATTCCCCGCTACTTCGCCTCGTCGCGCTTCTGCTAAACTCCTTCCATGAAACCCCCGGCGCCCCGCCTCCGTTTCTACCTCGCGCTGACGCTCACCGGCGTGATCGGCCTGTTCCTCGGGCTCGGCAGCTACACGTTCACGTTCGCCCACGGCCTTTCGTATTTTTCCAACGACCCGAAGGCGTGCGTGAACTGCCACATCATGCGCGAGCAGTTCGACGGCTGGCAGAAATCCCCGCACCACGCCGTCGCCACCTGCAACGATTGCCACACGCCGCACGACTTCGTCCGGAAATACCTCACGAAAGCGGAAAACGGCTACTGGCACTCGAAGGGTTTCACGCTGCAGGACTTTCATGAGCCGATCATGATCCGCTCGAAGAACGTGGCCGTGCTCCAGGAAAACTGCGTCGCGTGCCACCAGCAGATCGTCGACGGCATCAACACCCACCCGGGCGATCCGCAGAAGATGCTCGATTGCCTCCACTGCCACCGCGACGTCGGCCACGGCCCCGTCCGCTGACCGCTCTTTCTCTTCCCTCTTTCTCTCAATCTTTCTCCTTCCCCGCCCCTCACCCGCCATGAACTCCCGCCTCTCCAGCCAACGCGGCCTCAGCATCGCCGGCTACCTCGGCCTGCTCGCCCTCTTCGCCGTCGCCACCTTCGGCGTCCTGATGCTCTACCAGAACATCGTCGCCCGCAAAGCCGAGGCGACCAAGGATGTCTTCCGCGTCGTCGAAGTCAGCGACAAGACGATCGACCCCGCCGTCTGGGGCAAAAACTACCCGCGCCAATACGACAGCTACAAGCGCACCGTCGACACCGAGCGCACCAACTTCGGCGGCAGCGAGGCGTTCCAGCACCTCGACGCTGATCCCATGTGGCGCCGCATCTTCGCCGGCTACGCCTTCGGCATCGATTACCGCGAGGAGCGCGGCCACGCCTACATGCTGCAGGACCAGCGCGAGACCGAGCGCGTCACCAAACGTCCGCAACCCGGCGCCTGCCTCCAGTGCCACGCCTCCACAGTGAACCTTTACCTCGAGCAAGGCCTCAAGGCCGGCGCGCCCGCCGGCAAGGAGCACTGGGAAGAGCAAATGCAGAAGGGCTTCGAGGTCGTCTGCAAGATGCCCTACGCCGAAGCCACCAAGCTCGTCGAGCATCCGGTCTCGTGCATCGATTGCCACGACGCCGAGACGATGGCGCTCCGCGTGAACCGCCCGGGCTTCCTCAACGGCATCCGCGCGCTCGCCAAGTCCGACTACCCGACGCCGCACCTGCCGAGCATCGAGCGCTGGCGCAAGGAAGGCCGCAAAGGCCAATACGAACCCAACAAGGACGCCACGCGCCAGGAAATGCGCTCGATGGTCTGTGCCCAGTGCCACGTGGAGTATTACTTCAAAGGCGAGGGCAAGCTCGTCACCTACCCGTGGGACAAGGGCCTGAAGGTCGAGCAGATCGAGACCTACTACAACGAGGTCGGTCACAAGGATTGGGTGCACAAGGAAACCGGCGCCAACGTGCTCAAGGCCCAGCACCCCGAATTTGAAATGTGGAGCCAGGGCATCCACGCCCGCGCCGGCGTCTCCTGCGCCGATTGCCACATGCCCTACGTCCGCGAAGGCGCCGTCAAGGTCAGCAACCACCACGTCCGCTCGCCGCTCCTCAACGTCGCGCAGGCCTGCCAGACCTGCCACCGCGTCCCCGAGCAGGAAATCAAGGCCCGCGCCCTCGCCGTGCAGGACCGCAACGCCGCGCTCCTCACCCGCGGCGAGAAAGCGCTCGTCGGCCTGATCGACGCCATCGTCGCCGCGCAAAAAGCCGGCGCCACGGATGCGCAACTCAAAGCCGCGCGCGAGTTCCAGCGTCAGGCCCAGTGGCGCCTCGACTTCGTCTCCGCGGAAAACTCCATGGGCTTCCACGCTCCGCAGGAAGCCGCGCGCATCCTCGCCGAGGCGATCGACTACGCCCGCCAAGGCGAACTCGCCGTCGCCCGCGACACGAAGCCGGCCGCTCCCGCCGTCGCCACCGCCGCCGGCACACCGTAAATTTGGTTTGGTTCCGATCGAGAGGCGCGACTCGACCGAGTCGCGCCTCTTCGTTTTCCACGCCGCCGCGCGCCCCGGAACATTGGCTCGCGCCATCCGGTCGCATTTCGCAATCTGCCCCGATGCGCCCTGCGTATGTGCGACTCGCCCACTGGCTGTTCCGGCACCGACGCGCCGTCGTCATCGCGTGGCCGCTCGCGCTGCTGCTGTGCCTGCCCGCCGCCCGCCGCGCGCCGGATTTTCTGCAAGCCGGCTCCGGGCAACTGCCCGGCGCCGACTCGGCTGAAGTGGAAACCGCCCTCGCGCGCGACTTCGACCATCCGTTCACGCACAGCCTCGCGATCACGTTCGACTCCGCCACCGCACGCATCGACGCGCCGGAGTTCCGCGCCGCACTCGCCGATTTCGCCTCCGCCCTGCGCACGAGTCCCGCCGTGGCGCGCGTCGTGGTGCCGGACGAGCAGGTCGCCGCGCAATTTCGCGCTGCCGACGGACACTCCGTCGCGGTGCTGCTCGGGTTGAAGGCCGGCCGCTTCGACGAAGCCGAGGCCGCCGTGCCCGTCGTCCGCGCCGCCGTGCGCGCGGCGTGGCCGGCCGCGCGCTTCCCGGAGTGGAGCGTTCGCGTCACCGGTCGCTCCGCGATCAACTACGACCTCGGCGTCTTCAACGCCCGCGACTCGCAGCGCGCCGAGCTGCGCGCGCTGCCGCTCTCGTTGATCGTGCTCGTCTTCGTGTTCGGCTCGCTCGGCGCCGCGGCGCTGCCGCTGGCCCTCGGCGTCGCCTCGACCACAGCCGCGCTCGCGGCCGTGCCGGCGCTGGCCTCGTTCACGCCGCTCAACATCCTCTACCAAAACGTCGTCACGCTCCTCGGTCTCGCGCTCGGCATCGATTACTCGCTCTTCCTCGTCAACCGCTACCAAGAACAGCGCGCCGCCGGCGACGATCGCGAGAGCGCGCTCGCGACTACGCTCGCTACCACGGGTTTCGCCATCACGTGTTCCGGGCTGACCGTGTTGATCGGACTCGCCGGCTTGCTGCTCACACCGCTCTTCGAACTGCGCTCCGTCGGCCTCGGCGGACTCGTCGTCGTGGCGCTGAGCGTCGCGCTGTCGCTGACGTTGCTGCCCGCGCTGTTGGTCACGTGCGACCGCTGGCTCGGTTCGCCGCGCTGGCTCGCGCTCCGCATCGCTCCCGCCCAGAGCCAGACGCGTTGGGAAAAATGGACCGCGTTCGTCCTCCGGCGCCCCATCGCGGCGCTGCTGGTCGGCCTCGCGGGATTGCTCGCGCTGAGCGCGCCGCTCCTGAAACTGCACCCGGGATTCCCCGACCGGCCGTGGCTGCCGACGACAATGGAAAGCACCGAGGGATTCGCCGTCCTGCAGAAGATGGGCGTCTCGCAGGAGGCGATGCCGTTCCTCATGATCGTCCGCGCCACCGACGGCGGCGAACTGCTCCCGCGTCACCTCGACGGTTTGATCGCGCTGTCGGACGAATTATGGGAGGACGGCCGCGCCAATCGCATCTTTGGACCGGCGGACCTCGCGCCGATGGTGCCGCGCTTCCTCGTGCGGGAATTCTATCGCGACTTCGAACGCCATTTCGCGGAGAAGCCGGAACTCGCCGCAATGATCCTCAGCCGCGACCGGCGTTCCGCTCTCGTGCAAATCGTCCTGCACGACGACGCCACCTACGGCGCCACGCAGGAATACTCCCGTTGGCTGCGTGAGCGACGCGTGCCCGGGCTTACGCTCGCGGTCGGCGGACACTGGCCGGGCGCGCTCGATTTCGACGCGGTGTTGCTGCGTGCCTACCCGATCGCGTTCGGCGCCGTCATCGCCGCGACGTTCGCGGTGTTGGCATTCGCGTTTCGCTCGCTGCTCGTCCCCGTGAAGGCGCTCGTGTTGAACGCGCTGTCCGTCTCCGCCGCCTTCGGCGCGATGGTCGCGGTTTTCCAATGGGGCTGGGGCGCCGCGTGGCTCGGACTCGACGGGCCGACAGGCGCCGTGCCGCTCGTGATTCCCATCATGGTTTTCTGCCTCACGTTCGGGTTGAGCATGGACTACGAGGTGATGATCCTTGCACGCGTCCGGGAGGAATTTCTTCGCTCGCCCGATGGCGACGCCTCGGTGCGCCGCGGGCTCGTCGCAACGGGCCGCATCATCAGCGGTGCCGCTGCGATCATGGTCGTGGTGTTTGGCGCCTTCGCGCTCGCGGGCGTCGTGGTCGTGAAGATGTTCGGCTTCGGCCTCGCCGTCGCCGTGGCGGTCGACGCACTCGTCGTGCGCGCGCTCATGGTGCCGGCCGCGATGAAACTCGCTGGCCGCTGGAACTGGTGGCCGGGCCTGCGTGGCGCGCCGGCGCCCAAGGCCGAATGAAACTCCTCGTCACCGGCGCCTCAGGCTTCGTCGGCGGCGCGGTCGTCCGCGCGGCGCGCGCCCGCGGCTGGGAAGTGCGCGGCATCGGACGCCGCGCGCTGGCGGAAGACGGTTACGCCGCAATCGATCTCACGCGACCGTTCGACTTGGATTTCCGCCCGGACGTCGTCGTGCACGCCGCCGCGCGGTCATCGCCGTGGGGACGTGAGCGTGAGTTCACGGCGCAGAACATCGACGGCACGCGCCACGTGCTGGATTTCTGCGCGACGCACGGCTGCCCGCATCTCGTTCATATCTCCACTGCCGCCGTGCTCTATCGGCGCGAACACCAGCTCAACCTCGACGAACAAACTCCGCCGCCCGAGCAGCCGATCAACGACTATGCTCGCACCAAGCTCGCGGCCGAGCGCCTCGTGCGCGGCTACGGCGGCAGCTGGGCCATCCTGCGGCCGCGCGCAGTGTTCGGACCGGGCGATACCGTCGTATTTCCGCGGATCCTGCGCGCGCTCGAGCGCGGCCGCTTGCCGTTGATCGAGTCCGACCGACCAGTCTTCGGCGACGTCATCTTCGTCGACACACTTGCCGACTACATCCTGCGCGCCGCCGAGCGCCGCGCGACCGGCGTGTATCACGTCACGAACAACGAACCGGTGGAAATCTACGCGTTCCTCCGGCGCATTTGCGAAGGTCTCAACCTGCCGCCGCCCACGCGTCGCGTGAGCGCCACACGCGCGCTCCGGCTCGCTGCCTTCGTGGAGACGATCTACCGTTGCCTGCCCTTCCTCGGCGAACCGCCCGTCACGCGCTTCGGCGTCAGCGTGTTCGCCTGGTCCAAAACCTTCGACGCCCGCCGCACGCTGCGCGACCTCGGTCCGCCTTCCGTTAGCCTCGAGGAAGGCCTGCGCCGTTTTCTCGCCGCCGAGCGCGCCCGCCGCTCCGCGCCTCTTTCGCCCCCATGAAGCAACACTTCAAGATCATCGGCTCCGCCCGCGCGCTGCCGAGCAAGTGCCTCACGGCCGACGAACTCGATCGCCGCGCCGGCTTGCCCGCCGGCTGGACCGAGCGCCACACCGGCGTGCGCTTCCGCTATGAAGCGGTTGAGCCCGAGAACGGCACGACGCTCGGCTGCCAGGTCGTGCGCGAGGCGTTGGCTTCCGCCGGCCTCGGTCTGCGCGACATGGAGCTGCTGATCGACGCCAGCCTCTGCGTGCAGCAACCGATCCCGAGCAACTCCGCGCTGCTCCAACAGGCGCTCGGCCCCGAAGCCGCGGGCGGCGCGACGATGGACGTGCACTCCAGCTGCCTCGGCTTCGCGGTCGCGCTGCAAGTGGCGAACGGCTTGTTCGCGAGCGGCGCGCATCGTCGCGCGGTCATCGTTTGCGCCGAGACGCACCTGCGCGGCGTCAACTGGAACGACCCGGAAAGCTCACACCTCATGGGCGACGGCGCCGCGGCGGTCGTGCTCGAAGCGTGCGCGCCGACGCACGACTTCGTGTTCCGTTTCCAGACCTTCGGCGCCGGCGCGAACCTTTGCCAGGTGCAGGGCGGCGGGCATCGCCTGCCGCCCTACGACTACGCCGAGTCGAAGCGCGCGCTCTACCAATTCGAGATGGACGGCAAGGGCGTGCACAAATTCGCCAGCACGCACCTGCCGCCGATGGTCCGCGACGCGCTCGCGGAAGCCCGCGCGAGCATCGGCGACCTGCACGTCGTCCCGCACCAAGCCTCGGGCCCCGCCATCGAGCTGCTCGCGCGCCGGCTCGGCGTGAATCCCGAGCGGTTGCACTCGTCCGTCCAAAATCACGGCAATCTCGTCGCCGCCGGCCTGCCCTTCGTGCTGCACGCCGCGCGCGCCGAGTTGCCCGCGGGCACGCGCGTGATGCTCATCGGCACCGCTGCCGGTTACTCGCAGGCCGTGGCGATCTTCACGCTCTGAGAAAATGGAAACGCGTTTCTTCAACGGCGGTCACTGCGGCCAGCTGCTCGCGCTCGTCGACCGGCGCAGCTGGCGCTGGGTGCGCTTCCACGCCGTTTTTCTCGCCGTGCGCCATCCGCGCGAAGGCTGGGTGTTGATCGACACCGGTTACGGCGGGCGTTTCCCCGCCGCGACGCGACGCTGGCCGTTCTTCCTCTATCGTCTCGCGACGCCCGCGACGATGGCGGGCTCGACCGCCGACACGCTGCGCGCCGCCGGCATCGCGCCGGAGGAAATCCGGCACGTCGTCGTCACGCACTTCCACGCCGATCACATCGGCGGACTCGCCGATTTCCCGCACGCAACCATCCATCATCACGCCGACGCGTGGCGCACGCTCGCCGCGCTCTCGCCGTTCAAGCAACTGCACGCCGCCTTCCTGCCCGCGCTCGTGCCCGATTGGCTGGCGCAGCGCAGTCGCCCGATCGCGGCCGAGGCCTTTTTGGCGGGGACCGAGTTGCCCTTCCCGATGCACGATTTGTTCGGCGACGGCACAATCCAGCTGCTCGACCTTCCCGGGCATGCGCCGGGACACCTCGGCGTGCGCCTGCCCGGCGCCGAGCGCCCGCTGCTCTACGCGACCGACGCCTACTGGAACGCGGCCCAGATTGCCGGCGGCGTGGACCTGATTCCGCCCGTGTTGCGCGTCCAATGGGACGGTCGCGCCTACGTTGAAACGGTGCGCCGCCTGCGCGGCGTGCAGGCAGCGGGGACACACACCCTGCTCGCATGCCATGCGCCCGAGACGCAGGCGTTCGTCGCAGGCAACCCATGAACGTGCTCGTCACCGGCGCCCGCGCGCCCATCGCCGCCGACCTCGCGCGCGCGCTGTCGCTCGCGGGCCATCGCGTGTGGGTGAGCGACAGTCTCCGCTGGCCGCTCGGCGCCGCGAGTCCGTTCGTTGCCGGCTACGTGCGACTGCCGGCGCCGCGCCGGGATTTTGGCCGTTTTTGCACCGCGCTCGCCGGGGCCTGCGAACGACTCGCGCTCGACGCCATCGTGCCGACCTCGGAGGAAGTTTTCTGGCTCGCCGGCACGCGCCATCGCCTGCCACCGGGCGTCGATTTGCGCACGAGTGCGCTGCCGGTGCTAGCGCAGCTGCACCACAAGGGCGAGTTTGCCCGGCTCGCGGCCAGCCTGGGCTACGGCGCGGCAGCGAACCACGTGCTTACTTCGCGCGACGAGATTGCCGCGCTGCGCGAGCCCGAGCGCTACGTCTTCAAGCCCGTCTACTCGCGCTTTGCCGCTCGCACACTACTGGCTCCAACTCCGCGCCAGCTCGCGCGCCTCGCGCCGACGCCCGTCGAGCCGTGGCTCGCCCAAACGCGGATCGCGGGCCACGAACTCTGCGCCTACAATGTCGCGCACGACGGCCGGCTCCTGCTGCACATCGCCTACGCGCCACTCGTGCGGCACGGCGTTGGCGCCAGCATCAGCTTCGGTCCGGTGGAACACGCCGGCCTGCGCGAACTCTGCTCCCGCATCGTCGTCGCAACCGGATTCACCGGGCAAATCAGCTTCGATGTCATGGAAACCGACGACGGCCGGCTCGTCGCGCTCGAATGCAATCCGCGCGGCACGAGCGGCGCGCATCTCGCCGCGCAACATCCGGCCGTGCTCGCCACCGCGCTGCTCGGCCAGACGACCGCGCCTGCCGACAGGCTGCCGACCGAGCCACGCCTGCTGCGCGTGCCGTTGCTGTTGAGCCAGCCCTCCGCTTGGCTCCGCTGGCGCGAATGCCGCGAACGCGACGCCCTCCGCGCCGCCGGTTTGCCGCTGCACGCACAACTGCTCGCTCTGACGGAGATGACGTGGCTCGCGCTGCGCCACCGCACGAGCCTCGCGCGCGCGTCGACGGCTGATTTCGAATGGAACGGGGAGGCGATGCGTGAGTGACGCGGCGTGGCGCACGTTCCTCGGAGCAGGCTTGCGCGGCGACGCCCCGCTGGTCGCCAACGCGGATGTCACTGTCCACGAGGTTGCACTCGCCGGCGAGCGCGCACCTGTCGTCATCAATCGCGGTCGCGCCGCGGAAACAAGCTGGGTGGCGAGCTTGCGCAACGCCTACGGGCCTTATGCGCGCGCCGAAGCCGCCGCCGCGAATCTCAGCGCCTTCGCGCGCCGGCTCGGCGTCGCCGCGTCGCACGTCGGCGAGACGTTGCTCGCAGCCGGCGGACTCTCGGGCGGTTGCTACCTCGACAGCTGGCTGATCGCGACGGAGCTGCACGCACCGCAATTGACCAGCGCAGCCGTGCTCCACGCGCTGGACGAGGTGATGCGACTCGCGCCGCGCGAGCCGATCGTGCTCCGCTCGCTCACGCCCGCTCTGCACCGCGAGTTGCTCCTGGGTGTCGCGGAGGCCGGTTTCCTGTTGTTGCCGACGCGGCAGGTGTGGCTCGTGCCCGATCTCGCGAGCGGCGCATGGCGGCGGCGGCGCGACCCGGCGAACGACCTGCGCCTCGCCGCCGAGTCGGCGGAAGCCTGGCAGTGGATTGATGGCGCGGCATTTTCCGCGGACGACTTTGCCACGGCGCACGCGCTCTATCAGCAGCTGTATCGGCGGCGCTACCCGACGTTCAACCCCGACTACACCGTGGAGTTTTTCCGCCGCGGCGTGGCGAGCGGTTTTATCGAGGTGGCGGGAATGCGTCCGGCGCGCGGCGGGCCGTTGCAGGCCGTGGTGGGCATGGTGCATCGCGGCGGCGTGTCCGCGACGCCGTTGCTCGGCTACGACCTCACGGCACCGCAGGAGCTCGGCCTCTATCGCCTCGCCTCACTCCACATTTGGCAGAACGCGGAGCGTCGCGGCACGCTGCTCCACTGCAGCGCGGGCGCGGGCGCGTTCAAGGAGAGCCGCGGTGCGACGCACGCCGTGGAGTTCGCCGCGGTATGGACGGGCCATTTGCCGCGCGCCCGCCGGGCCTGCCTTGCGACACTCGCGGGGACGCTGCGTCGTTGGGCGGTGCCCTACATGGAGCGTCACCGGCTTTGACGCCGGCGCGTTTCGGGGGAAACTTCCGCCTCGCGGCCCGAGCATGACCTGCGTCAAGGCGCCGGACCGCTTTCCCCGCTATTTTTCCCTCCACGCCCCGGCGCCGCATGAAACCCAAATCCTTCAAAATCTTCGACGTCCGGCCGCTGCTGGCTCAAGGCGCGGAACCCTTCCCGTTGATCCGCGAACGCGTCGATGCGCTCGATGCCACGCACGGTCTGACCATCGTCGCGCCGTTTCTTCCCGCGCCGCTGATCGAGTTGCTCAAGAGCGAAGGCTTCGAATCCACGATGGAACGCCGCGCCGACGGCGCGTGGGCCGTCAATTTCTGGAGGCAAAACCCATGAAAGCCATTCTCGCCACCGACGCCGCCGGCGTCGCCCCGCTCACCCTGCCCGACCGCGCGCCCGATCATGGCATCGTCTCACAGGCGCTCCTCACTGCGCCCGGCCTGCGCGCGACGCTCTTCCGTTTCGCCGCCGGACAGGAACTCTCCGAGCACACCAGCCCCGCGCGCGTGCTGGTGCAGGTCGTGGCCGGCGAATGCGAATTCTCGGTCGCCGGCGAGCCGCGGCTGATCAAGCCGGGTGAGTTGCTGCACTTGCCGCCGTCCGCACCGCACGCCGTGAAAGCGGTCAGCGATCTCACGCTGCTCGTGATCCAAGCGACGCCGCCCGCAGCGCGCGCGTGAGTCGCCGCGCTCAGGCGAGTTCGCGGTGCCGCTCGCGGTAGATCGCGCGCAAGCCGCTCTCGCGCCAGCCGAACGCGACGCCGTCGAGAAAGTTCAACCAGCCCACGTCCTCATGCCGCAACCCGACGAACTGCTCGCGCACGGCCATGATGTTGATGTCGTGCGACACGTGCAGATCGAGCGCGCGGGGCGTCGACGCCACTTCGGCGAGCCGCTCGCGGATGTGAGCCAGAATCTCGCTCGCGCAACGATCCGCCGGATCGATGACGTTCGCAGGCAGTTCGCCGCCACACCAGAGGCGCACGAAATGTGGGCCGTGCAACTCGAAGAGCCGGCCAAACTCGTCGCGGTCGCGCGTGTAGCCGATTCCGAGCGCCTCGTGCGCGCCGTGGATCTCGGCCGTGGCGCCGAGCCGGCGCACGCCGCGCGCGATGCCCTCGGCCGTTTGCTGGCAGCGCTGCACCGGACTGAAAAACAGCCGCACGCGCGCGAAATCCCCGAGCGACGCGCCGAACGCC
This sequence comes from Opitutia bacterium, assembly GCA_016217545.1. NCBI lineage: Bacteria > Pseudomonadati > Verrucomicrobiota > Opitutia > Opitutia bacterium. The sequence goes on from JACRHT010000012.1 coordinate 201,567, forward strand.
TCCGCAGCCGCGTGGCCCTCCGCGGTGAGAAGAGGCAACTCCGGCCGCGTCGGATCAACGATTTCCTCGCGCGCCGCATGCCGCAGCACCGCTGCCACCGGATGACCGGATCGGGCCTCGTTTCGCAAGGTTGCCAGAAGAGCTTCGCCACGCATCGTGAAAATTGATGCGCGGCCCACGCCCGACAGGTCAAGCCCGCGCCGCTCCCCGCCGTCCATGCCCACGCCTCCCCGCTCCGCCGAATTCAAACTCACCGGCCTCATCGGCACGCTGCGCTGCGCGCAGCTGTTCAGCGGACTCTCCGGCGAGGACCTGACGATGATCGCCGGATTCACGCAGACCGTGGCGCTCGCGAAGGACGACTATCTTTTCCACGAGGGCGAAAGTTCGCGCGGCTGCTACCTCGTGCAGAGCGGCGCGATCAACGTCCACAAGGTCAACGCCGCCGGGAAGGAGCAGGTGATCCACGTTTTCCGCGCGGGCGAGTCGCTCGCCGAGGCCTCGCTCGCGTCGCCGACCGGCTATCCGGCCAACGCCCGCGCGGTCGAGCCGAGCACCGTCCTGCTGATCCCGAAGGCGCCGCTGCTGGAGCTGATCGGCCGTCGCCCCGACCTCGCGCTGCGCATGCTCGGCTCGATGAGCACGCACCTGCGCGTGCTCGTCGGCATGCTCGACGACCTGACACTCAAGGACGTCGAGACGCGCCTGCTCCACTGGCTGGTGAAACACGCGCGCGACGCGAAGGACGGTGTCGTCCCGCTGCGCGGCACCAAGCGCGTGCTCGCGGCCGAACTCGGCACGAGCAGCGAAACACTCTCCCGCACGCTCGCGCGCCTGCGCGACGAGAAGCTGATCACCGTCGCGGCGAAGAGCATCGCCGTGCACGACGCCGCGAAGTTGGCCGCGATGCTGCGGCACAACCTGGGCGAGGCGTAGAGGAGCGGGAGCTTGGGTGGGGGCCGTTGCCCTCAACGGCCCTTCGCATACGCCCCGCGATCGCGGAGAGGGCGCTTGAGGGCAAGCGCCCCTACCGCATGGCGATCGACACCCGACTGCGACGCGCTTACGTCAGCTCGCACGCGCCGCCGGCGCAGGCGACGACTTCCTTGAGCTTCGTCTCGTCGGTCTGCTCGACAAGTTCGGTGTAGTTCACCGGGTTGTATTTCAACCGGTTCCACTTCGCGAAATCGTCCTCGGTGGTCACGGCCTCGCGCGGCGCCTGCGGGTAGCGCTTGTCGCCATCGTGTCCGAGCAGCGACACGCCGGTGAAGTGTTCGCGGTGCTTCCAGATGAATTCCGAGACGGCGTTCCATTCCTCGTTCTTCACCGTGCAGGTGTTGGAGACGTTGTGATGCAGGCCGGGCGAGCGCGAGTTGGGCGCCTCGCCGTTGAGCACCCAGTGCTGCTGCACGAGCTGGACGAAGTGCAGGAAATCCACCGCGCCGATCTCGTCGCGCAGGATGGCGTGCGCCGGCGCCTCGACGGCGAACGTGATGACGTCATCCGTCTCGGGACGGTAGACCGACGACTCGGTCATGTGCGGGTTGCTGGCATGGAAATGCCGGTAGATCGGGTCCTTGCGGTTCGCCTGCACGCGACGGAAGTAGTGCCGCGCGTGGTGCGGATGGATGCCGGACGCCGCGCCGAGCAGGAGCGACGCGGTGCCCTCGGGTTTCACGCAGGTGACGCGCGCCGCCGGACGGATACCGATGACGGAGGCGACGATCTGGTTCGCCGCGCGACAGAGGCGCGCGCCGCGCTCGAGCACCTCGGGGTTGAAGAGGATTTCCGGATTGTCCATGAACCCGCAGATCGAGACGCCGAGCAGCGCGTCGCGCTCATTGAGGTAGCGCGTCACCGGCCCGAGATACGGGATGTGCGTGTAGGACGCCTGCAACGTGCCGATCACGGCGGCCTGGATGCAGGCGACGAGGAAATCGTCGACGGTCTGCAGCGCCGCGCCGTTGATCGTGCTGAGATTGCACATCTGCCAGCCGGAGAGCCGCGTGCCGGGTTCGACGGAGCCGGTGTAGCCGAGCGCGCGGAGCTTCGCGACCTCCGCTTCGTCGTCGAGCGCGCCGCCCACGACGGGGTGCAGGCCGATTTCGCAGCACGGATTGCAGCCGTAGTCGGGATGATCGGCGAAATAGAAGCCGGGCTCGCCGAACTCCTTCTGCGCGGCGAAGAGGCGGCGGAAGAGCGTGTCGTCCTGCGCGCCACGTTGCAGCACGGCCGAGTTGTTCGAGGCGGAGCGCTGCGGGTTTTTCTCGAACCAGTTGCCGGTCTTCGCGGACATCATCTCCTCGTCGTCGGGCGAGAAGAGGCAGATCGTGGCCGAGCGGCGGATGCCGCCGCTGAGCACGGCGCGCGCGGTGAACATGCAGATGTCGTAGACCTCGATCGGGCGGAGCTTGCGACCCGAAGCGGCCGTGAGGATCGCCTCGACGTCGATCAGCGCCTGCTTGAGCGGCAGATGGCCGGGCGCCTTGCCGCCGGCGGTCACAAGCGCCGCGCCGCGCGGGCGGATGGCGGAGAAGTTGAACTCGGCCTTGAAGTGCTCGAAGTGGCTCCGCACGAGGAAGTGCAGCGCATCCGACCAGCCCTCGATGGTGTCCTCGATCGCGTAGTGTTCGACGCGCAGCTCCATTTCCTCACCGCGCACCGGCAGCGTGGGCAGAAGCTCGACGTGGTGGCGTTGCACCGAGAAGCCGCAACCCGTGCCCGCGAGGAGCAGGAAGAAGTATTCGCGGAAAAACTCGAGCCGGTCGACCGGGCTGAACGAGCAATTGAAGAGCCGCGCGTGGTTCTTGAGGATCGCGTCGCCGCCGAACTGCAGTGAGCGCATCGACGGCAGCACGCGCTTCATCGCCACCGCGCCGAACGCGCGATGGATCGCGTCCTGCAGCGTGCCGCCCGCGAGCCATTCCGCGAGGAAGCGACGGTCGCCCGGCTGCACCGGCGAACGGTCGTCCGGCGGCGGGAGTTTCTGCGTGAGGCGGTCCTTGAAATGCTCGAGGTGCATGCCCATCACGCGGCGCGAGGCCTCGGGGAACGACTCGCGGCGGCCGAGATCGCGGCGATAGCGCGCGTATTTCGCCGTGGCGATGTAGTCGCTGAGGCCGTTCTCCGCGTAGTGATTCAGGCGGTTGGCGTCCTTCTTCGCGCGGTAGATGATGTAGCTGCGCGCGACCTCCCACTCGCCGTCGGCAGCGATGGCCTTCTCGACGGTGTCCTGCACCTCCTCGATCGTCGGATGCCGGCCCTGGCGGTAGACGAGTTCGATCATGCGGCCGACGCGAGCGGCGATCGCCTGGCAGCGCGCGAAGGTGTCGGCATCGAGGCCGTAGCGCGCGTCGGCGTTGGCGCGCGCGGGGTTGTCGGCGGCGCCGTTTTTCACCTCGAAAAACGCCAGCGCGACGGCGCGGGTGACCTTGGCGTTGTCCCAGGGCATCGTGGTGCCGTCGCGTTTGACGACGCGGCGATCAGCAGCGGCGATGGCCGTGGTGGCGTGGCGGGAAGAGAAGCGAGCGAGTAAAGTTGCAGCAGTCATGTTCGTGCGGGGAAACGCGCATCATACGAACGCGACCGCTGCGCCGCTAACCATCGGTTGGCTTATCGCGCAGGTGACGCGCAAATTTCTGCGCAGCTTTTTCCGCGGAAAAACGGAAAAAGTTCTGGCCAATTTTTTCGGAGTTTGTTCGCGCACGACTTGCGCGCTCTCAGCTCTCAGCTCTCAGCTCTCAGCTCTCAGCTCTCAGCTCTCAGCTCTCAGCTCTCAGCTCTCAGCTACAGCCAACGCCATGTCACCGCCTGCGTCGTGAGCGCCAGCGTCACGGCATAGCCCGCCACGAAGCTGAACGACACCGCATCCCAGCGTCCGAACCAGTCGCGCACGCGCGCCGCGCGCAACGCGCCATACCAACCCGCCCAGAAAACCCCCGCGGCCGGCGGCACCGCGAAAGCGATGTCGGATTCGAACGCGCGCCCAAGCAGCACGAACGCCGCCGCGAACGCCGCGACATGCAACGCCCCTTCGGCCGTCCCGACGCGCCGAAGTGGCGCGGATGCTACGGTGACTTCATCGTCCATGCCCCGCAGTCTAGCGCGCCACCGCCGCGGGAGCCATACGCAGCGCTGCGTAGGAGGTCCGAAACCCCGCCGACGCCAAGGCACCTCGATCCGAGCGAGATTCGTCACCCGAACACGCAAGGTGGGCGTCGGCGTCCCTGCCGACGCCGGCGAAGGCGGCACATGGCGCGCTCGCGGCTTTCGTCGCCGCCGGGGATGGCGGCGACCACCTTCACGCACCGCGCGCCGTGCCGTATCCGCCGATTTCGTCGACTACGGATAGCACGGATTGAGTCGGATTCAACGGATGCCTCCCACGAAGCGCATCCGTGCCATCCGTTTTCATCCGTGCAATCCGTGGCCAAGAAAACGTGCCGACGCAGCACGCGCCGCTCTCGCCGCCTGCGTGCCAAGGTAGGGGCGCGGACTCCGTTCCGCGCCGAGGAATTCGCGGCGGGCCCAGCGGTCCCGCCCTACCCGTCCTCTGTTCTCCGTGCGCTGTCCTCGGTCGCCCGTCCTCCGTCTTCCGTGCTCAGTTCGCCCGGCCGGTGCGGAGGTTCTGGGCGAGACGCAGAATGTCGGATAGGACGCCCGACGCCGTCACATCTCCGCCGGCACCCGCGCCGCGCACGACGAGCGGATACTGGCTGTAGCGTTCGGTGTGGAACGCCACGAACGCCTCCGCGCCGCGCAAGCCCGACGCTGGATGCGCCGCGTCGACGCCGACGGGCGCGACCGTGACCGACGAGCCATTCGCACCGGGCTCGATGCGCGCGAGATAGCGCAGCAGCTTGCCCTCGGACTTCAATTTCGCGACGCGCTCGACGAACGCCGCGTCGGCGGCTGCGAGCTTATCGATGAACTTTTCCGGATCGTCCTCGCGCAAGTGTTCTGCGGGCACGAACGGCTCGAGCTTCACGTCGGCGAGGTCGAGCTGCAGGCCGAGCTCGCGCGCGAGGATCAGCGCCTTGCGGGCGACGTCGAGGCCCGAGAGGTCGTCGCGCGGATGCGGTTCGGTGTAGCCGAGGTCCTTCGCCTTCCGCACGGCCGCGGAGAGCGGGACGCCCTGCGTGAGCTGTTCGCAGAGGAAGCCGAGCGTGCCGGAGAACGCGCCTTCGATGCGCACGACGACGTCGCCGGTGCGGACGAGGTTTTTCAGCGTCTCGATGACCGGCAGCGCCGCGCCGACAGTCGTCTCGTAGTGATAAGCGCGGTAATGGCGGCGCGCGGCCGCGAACATCGCTTCGCGCTCGGCGCGCGGGAGCGCGAGCGGCTGCTTGTTGGCCGAGACGACATTGATGCCGAGATTGAAGGCCGCGACGTAGAGCTGCTCCATGCCGGGAGAGGCCGAGCAATCGACGAGCACGGGATTCGGCAGGCGCGCGAGTTCGGGCAACAGCTCCGCGACCGCGCGGCGCGACTTCGCCTCGGCGAGCGTCTTCGCCGCCGTGCCGGCCGCGTAGCCGGGCGCGTGGAAAATGCCGCCCTGGCTGCCGGCGAGGCCGACGAGGCGCACGTTCACGTCATGCTGCGAGCGCAGCGCGTCGCCGTGCGCGGCGAGTTGTTTCAACAGGCTGCCGCCGACGATGCCTTTGCCGAGGAGCAGCACGTTCAGCTCCGCGTGTGCGAGATTGAAGGCGGCGTGCACCGTGCGCACCGCGAGCGCGGTGTCGCTGGCGTCGACGACGACCGAAATGCTCCGCGCCGACGCGCCCTGCGCCATCGTGCGCACGGACACGCCGACGGTGCCGATGGCGTGCAGCATGCGGCCGGCGACGTTCGGCCGGCGGCCCATCGACTCGGCCACGAGCGTGACGAGCGATACGGGCGAGAGCACGGGGCCGAGCGTGAGGTCGCCGCGCATCAAGTCGGCCGCGAGCGCCTGCTGGAGGATCTCCTTCGCGCGCACCTCGTCGGCGACGGGCACGACGACGGTGAAGGTCTGGCCGAGCGTCGACTCGGTGCTCAGCCACACTCGCACGCCCTCGGCGTCGAGGGCCGCGACGGCGCGGCTGACGACGGGCCGGCCGATGCCGGTGCGGCGCGACTGCACGCCGATGAGCGAGAGGTTTTCGAGGCTCGTGACGCACGTGGGGCGCGCCGGATCGGGATTGCCTGTGGCATCGATGCGCGTGCCGGGCGCATCGGGGTGCGTCGTGCTGCGGATGACGAGCGCCGCGCCGCATTCGCGCAGCGGGATGATCGTCCGCGAGTGGAACATGCGCGTGCCGAAATACGCCAGCTCGAGCGCCTCGTCGTAGGACAGCCGGTCGACCGGAGAGGCTTCGCGCACGAGGTTCGGGTCAGCGGTCATCACGCCGAGCACGTCGGTCCAGACGGTGACGGCCTCGGCCTTGAACAGCGAGGCGAGGAGCGTAGCCGTGTAGTCGGAGCCGTTGCGGCCGAGCGTCGTGGTGTGGCCGTCGCGCGTGCGGCCGATGAAGCCGGTCACGATCGGCGCGACTCCCGAGAACGTCGGCAGGAGCGCGTTGAACTTTTCCGCCGTGGCGGCCTTGTCGACGGCGGCGTTGCCGAAGGTCGCGTCGGTCGCGACGAAATCGCGAGCGTCGACGGCCTTGGCCGGGCAATTCCGCTCGCTCAGCGCACGGGCGACGAGGGCGACCGAGATGCGCTCGCCGGCGCTGATCACGGCGTCGAGCGAACGCGGCGAGCATTCGCGGGTGAGTTCGATGCCGGAGAGCGTGCGTTCGACGGGCATGAGCACTTCGTCGAGGTCGGCCTTGAACGCGCGCAAGCCGTGCGCGGTGAGCACCGGGCGCGCGATGGTCGTGGCGAGTTCGCGCACGCGGCCGAGTTCGCTGCGGGCCTGCGTGATCTCGCCGTCGGCGGCGGAGCGCGCGGCGAGGATGAGCCAGTCCGTCGTGTCGCCGGGCGCGGAGACGACGACCGCCACCGGTTTCGGCGCGGCGGCGATGAGATCCAACACGCGCGGCAGGCGGCCGAGTGTGCCGACGGACGAGCCGCCGAATTTGTAGATCTGCCAGGAGCTCATGGGTTCAAAGGGTCAGCGCGCGGCGCACGAGTTTTTCCAACTGCGTCCACTCGAGGAGAAACGCGTCGTGGCCGTGCGGGCTGCGCAACGTGGCGCGAGCGACTTTCGTGCCGTTCGCGCGCAGCTGCTGCGCGAGCAGCTCGGATTGCGCGGGCGTGAAGAGCTGGTCGGTGTCGACGTCGACGACGAGCGCGGGCGCCTTGATGCGCGCGAGCGCCGGGCCGCGCGTGCCGGGCAGCGGCGCGGTGAGGTCGTGGCAATCCATCGCGTCGAGCTGCGACTCGTAACATTGCGCGGTGAAGCGGCCGTGGAGCTTCTTGCCGTGGTGCTCGAGGTAGCTGCCGATGGTGCGGGCCGTCTGTTTTTGCGCGAGGCCGGGCTCGGCGCGGTAAGTGAGCATCGCAATCTGGCGTGCGACCTCGAGGCCGCGCGCGGCGTGATGCGGATAACCGGGATCGACGCGCAACGCGGCACGCGCGACGTGATTCCAGCCGACCGTCCACGGCGTCGCCGTTGCGCTGGTGGCGATCGGCATGAGCCGGGCAAAGCGCTGCGGATCGCGTGCGCCGAGCGCGAGCACGACCATGCCGCCGAGCGAGCCGCCGGCGACGAGTTCGACGCGTTTCAGGCCGAGCGCGTCGAGTCCCTGCAGAATGGCGCCGGCGAGATCGACGCTCGTGAGCTGCGTCTTGCGGGACTTCGGCCAGCCCGGCATGCCCGGCGCGCTGCTGCCGTAGAACGACCCGAGGTTGTTGAAACAGAGGATGCGATGCTTCGTGGGATCGAGCACGCGGCCCTCGCCGATCAAGGGCTCCCACCAGCCGTCTTCGCCGCCGACTTGGGCGCTGCCGGTGAGAGCGTGCACGAGCAGCACGGTCGGCACGTCGGCCAGCGGCTCGGCCGGCGTGTCGCCCTCACGGCTCCACCACCACGCCGCGATGCGATGCCGGCGCACGACTCCGCCGCGCGCCAGCCGGAGATCCGGCAGCGCGAGGATGAAGTGCTGCGGCGCTGCGGCAGGACATCGAGTGGCCATGGCGGAGGAGCGCACCAAACGCGAGGCCCCGTCTCAACGCCCCACCAAGTCATAGCCCTACGTCTTTCGGCTCATTCGCGATATGACATGGAATCAAGCCCCGGTGACCGGTCCGCGTGTTGCGGCGTCGCGCGGGCTGCGCGCCAATCGCCGCATGTCCGTTTTTCGCCCTCTGCCGCTCGGCACGCCCATTCCCGGCTCATTGCACTCTGTCTCGTGCAGCCTGCCGACGATGGCGGACGTGATCGGCTACGAGGAGCGCGACGCGCGCGTGATCGAGGCGATGCGCGCGGGCTATCCGCGCTTCGCAGTGCATCCGCTGGTGCAGGAGCTCACGCGCCTGCTCGCGACGGACTTGGCGAAACCCGGCGAACAAGTCTGGCCCGTCCTCAACGCCCGCGCTGCCGCCGCGCTCGTCGCGCAACTCGGCGCGGACCGCGCGCGCGCCACGGCGCATGGCGGCGTCGCGGTGGTATTACACGCCGCCGAGCCCGACCTCGCGGCGCGCGCCAAGCTCTGGCTCCAGCACACAGGCGGGCTGCTCAGCTCGCGCGGCGCCGAGGACGCGCTTGCGCGGCTCGGTCGACGCGCGGTGGTGGCCGAGCCGGTGTTCGCCGGCAATGCCCGCACGGCGATCGAGGGCGTGTTGCTGCCGCTCTTTGGCGGCGCGGCGGCGAGCGACCTGTTTCTCGCTGGCAGCGGCATGGGGGCGATGCACGCGGCGTTCCGCGCCATCTCGCGTGTGCAGGGCGCGCGCGGCCGCACGGCCTGGGTGCAACTCGGCTGGCTGTATCTCGACACCATCGCGCTGCTGAAGAAATTCACCCCCGAGCCGGCGCGCGACCACCTCGTGCAGCACGACGTCACCGATCTCGCCGCGCTGGAAAAACTCTTCGCGCAGCACGGCCCGCGCATCGCCGGCATCGTCACCGAGGCGCCGACGAATCCCTTGGTCCAGACCGCGGACCTCGCGGCGATCAAGGCGCTGGCGCATCGCCACGGCGCCCGGGTTATTGCCGACCCGGCGATCGCCTCGCCCTTCAACGTCGACGTCCTGCCGCACGCGGACATCGCCGCGTTCAGCCTCACAAAATACTCCTCGCACGAAGGCGACGTGATGGCGGGTGCGGCGGTCATCAATCCCGCCGGTCCCGACGCCGACGCGCTGCGCGCGGTGCTCGGCGACGAACTCGATCCGCCTTACGCCCGCGACCTGGCGCGGCTCGCGGCGGAAATCCAAACCGCGCCCGACGTCGTGCGCCGCATCAATGCCACGACGCCGCTCGTCGCCTCGTTCCTCGAGCGGCATCCGCGCGTCGAACGCGTCTGGTGGTCGCAGCAACGAGCCACGCGGGACAACTACGCGCGCATTGCCCGCACGCCGCAGTCGGTCGGCGCAGTCGTGTCGTTCACCCTCCGCGGGTCGCTCGCGAATTTCTACGACCGCCTCACGCTGCCCAAGGGGCCGAGCTTCGGCATGGCGACGACGTTGATCTGTCCTTACGTCTACCTCGCGCACTACGACCTGCTGCCGCAGCGCGGCGGCGGCACGACGCTGCGCGATGCCGGCCTGCCGCCGGAGCTGTTGCGTCTGTCGGTCGGCACCGAGCCCGCAGGCGACATCGTCGCGGCACTTGGCGCCGCGCTCGAGTGAGGCGCGCTCGCGCCGCGCTCAATCTCCGCGCAACAGTCGCCCGACTTCGGCATCGAGCCGCTCGGGCGGGACGTTGGCGACGGCGAGACGGCCGGTGCGATCGAAGAGGAACACCGCGGGGATGGACGTGATCGCGAAACGCTCGGCGAGTTCGTTCCGGCCCTCGCCGTTGAGGAGAAAATGCTGCGGCCACGTCAGGCCGTGCTGGCGGATGAAGGTTTCCAGTTTTCCGCGGGTGCCGGGCCGGTCGAGCGAAACGCCGACGATCTCGAGGCCGGCGGCGCCGTGCTCGTCGCGCAGCTGTTTGAGCCGCGGCAGCTCGACGACGCACGGCTGGCACCACGTCGCCCAGAAATCGAGCAACACCACTTTCCCGCGCAGCTGCTGGAAGTCGACCTCGCGGCCGTCGAGCGCGATGAAGCGCAGTTCGAACGGCGCGCGGCCAATCAGGCGGAGGAATTGCCGCCGCGTCGCCACCTCGCGCAGCAACGCGTGCGGGCTCGCGGCGAGCCGCTCCACGATCTCACCGGCGGCGGCAGGGTCCAAGCCCTCGAGGCGCTCGAGCGTGCGCAGTTGGATCAAACGAAGTTCCGGATTCGCCCCGAACCGGGCGACGTGATCGTCGAGTCGCCGCTGGATCGCCAGCAGCTGGGCGGCGGTGGGACTCTCCCCGCAGCGGGCCGCTTCCTCGTCGATGAGGAGCACGGAGGCCGTTCCGCGAATTTCGGTCGGAACGTCGCTTCGGTCGACCGCTTCGGCAGCGAGCTGGCGCACGCGCGCGTTGAAGGCCGGCGGAACGGTGTCCGGAACCGGCCACGGGCGAACCTCGCGGAGGTGCACGGCCACGGCCCAACGCCGGGGATCCTGCGGATAGGTGTCGAGGAACGCAGCGCCGAGGCGCTCGAGGTCGGCGACTTTGCGGTCCCACCACGCGTTCTTTTCCGCCTTGGTGGCGTTGGCGGGCATGGAAGCGTCCCGAATTTTCTCGAACTCCGCCCACGCACGATCGGCGGCCGGCTCGGCCGCGAGGCAGCTGACAGCGGCGGCCAGCAAGACGAACAGCAGCGAGAGGCGCATGTTCAGAAGGATTTGGTGGCTTCGAAATACACGAACCGCTGGCGCGGGTCGTTGAGCAGGCTGTGCCACAGGTTGATGCGCGCAGTGCGGAGCGGCGGCGTGCGATCGAAGACGTTCAAGGCGCCGAGGGTGAACTTCGTGCCCGCGAGCCAGTCGCGCCAGCTGGTGCGCTCGCCGACGCGCGCGGGGAACGAGTAGCTGAACTGGACGTCGTGCTCGGTGGAGCTGGGGATCTTGTCGCCGTCGACGCCGGTGCGGGTCGGGCGCGAGGGTTTCAAGGTGTTGGTGTCACCTTCGTAGGAATGGATGTAGCGGGCCGTCCAACTCGCGGTGAAGCGACCGGTGTTGAACCAGACGCGGCCGCGGCCGCGGAGCTTCACCGGGCCGTCGCCGAGCAGGTCGACATCGCCCGCGCGATCCTCGAACGGCTGTTCGTCGACCGAGCGTTGCTTGAAGTCCAACACGTAGGTGCCTTCGACCGATCCGCCGAAGCTGCGCGTCGAGGAGAGTTCGCGGCGGTAGTCGGCCTTGACGTCCCAGCCGGAGGTGATGAGGCGCGAGAGGTTCACCGGGCGCGCGTCCATCTCGATGATCGGGCCGGGCATGCCGGCGGGATCGCCGGGCAGGCGCGGGCCGCGCACGATGCGGTCGGGCACGTAGGTGACGAGGTCCTGCTCGTTCGGGTAAGTGATGACGTCGCTCTTGTCGTAGCGGTAGTAAGCGACGTTGAGGGTCAGGCCGGGGATTTGGCGCGGCGTGAACACCACGCCGAGGTCCCAGGTCTTGCTGGTTTCCGGCCGCAGGCGGGGATTGCCGCCGACGAGGTAGACTTCGGGCTCGACCGGTTCGTCGCCGCGGAGCGGATCGGTGGCGATGCCGAACGTGATCGGGCCGATGTCCTGCACGGGAGCGTAGAGATCGGACTGGCGGGGCGGCTGGAAGCCCTCGCTGAAACTGGCGCGCAGCGCCACGTCCGGCAGCGGCGCGTATTTGAACGCCACCATCGGCGGCGCGGCGGCGCCGAAATCGTCGTAGCGCTCGAGGCGGATCGCGGCGGAGAAATCGAGCGACCACAGGCCGGGGCGACGGTTGCGCTCGCCGACGAGCGGGACCTGGACTTCGCCGTAGGCGGCGATGGCGCGGCGGGAGGAGTTGCCGTTGATGTCCTCATCCGCGTAGGCCGAGCCGGGCAGGAGCGCGTAGTCGCCGTAGCGGAGCTGGGTATCGGAAGTCAGGTGCTCGAAACGCACTTCGAAACCGAGGGAGAAATTCGTCAGCGCGCCGGCGATTTCCATCAGCTCGCCGTTCACGCGCCAGTTGGTGGCGGCGATTTCGGTGACCTCGTTGCGCGTATCGAGGCCGCGCAACTTGGCCAGCTCGGACTCCGAGGCGAGCGGTGCGCTGCGCAGATCGCGGAAGGGGTTGTAGTATCCGGCCGCGACGGCCGGCGCGAGGAGCAGGTGGTAGGTGGTGGCGTCCGAGTGGGCGTCGTTGCGGTCGCCCGAGAAATCCACCGCCCAGTTGAGCGGACGCGCGAAGAGCTCGAACTTGCCCTTGAGACCGGTGACGGCGCGCAGGGTGAGCTTGTCACTGTCGGAGTAGCTGTCGGGCAGGTCGATGGGATCGACGAGCACGGAGATGGATTTGCCGACGAAGCCCGGGGTGACGTTCGTGCGGAAGGGATTCACGGGGGAGTTGGCCCCGAGGTTGATGACCGTGAGCGTGCGATACGCGCCGACGCTGGTGTCGGCCCAGCGCCAGCTGAGTTCGCTGTAGGAAGAGAGTCCGTTCTTGAACGTGTGCTCGAGCGAGGCGAAGGCGGCGTAGGACTCGCTCGGCGCCACGAGCTTGGCGCGGCCGATCGAGGGCAGGTCGCGGATCGGCTGGCCGGCGTTGGCGGCGAAGGAGGCGGGCGTGAGCCCGACGCCGTTCGAGCCGGTCGGCACGTAGGCCCACGCGGCGGTGGGCGCGCCGGGGATGCCGAGCGGCGGCAGGGCGGGACTGGAAACGGTGACGAGCGGCAGCGGCGATTGGGCGTTGCGGAGGACGTCGCGCAGGTAGGTCGGCGCGCCGGGCGGCACGCGCTCGAGCGCGACTTCCCAATAGCGGCGGTCGCTGAGATGGAGGTCGTTCTTGCGGTTGTATTCGAAGGAGAGATTGAGCGCGGTGCGGCCGTCGTTGAACTGGCGGCCGTGGAAGACGCTGCCGCGGACCTCCTCCGCGCCACCGCGCGCGGCGCCGAGATACAGGCTGGCCTCGGAGCCGGAGAAGCCTTTGCGGAGAATGATGTTGATCACACCGCCGACGGCGTTGGCGCCGTAGATCGCGGAGCCGGAGGTGGCGAGGATCTCGATGCGATCGACGGCGCTGAGCGGAATGCGACTGACGTCGGCGCCGCCGAACTCGCCGCCGAAGAGGCGCCGGCCGTTGATCATCACCAGCGTCTGGTTCTCGCCGAAGCCGCGGAGATTGATGCCGTCGGAGGAAAACGGAAAGCCGCCCGTCTGGCCGAGCTGCACGGCGGCGAGGTTCTGCGAGCCGGTGCCGAAGCTGGTGTTGCTCGGCAGGCTGCGGAAGAACTCCGGCAGGTTCGTCACGCCGGAGCGGTCGATCTCGGCGCGGTCGATCACGGTGTAGCGCACGCCCTCGTTCTCGCGGCGGGGCACGACGCCCTGGTTGACGATGCCGGTCTCCCGCACACCGGTGACCTCGTAGCGGTCGAGCACCACGGCGCCGTCCTTGACCTGCGCCGCCCGGCTGTCAGCCGGACGGCTTGCGTCGTTTTTTTCGTCGGGGGCGGAGCGGTTGACGGTGAGGGCGCCGGTCTGCTCGTCCTGCACGAGCGCGAGGTCGGTGCCGACGATCATCCGCTCGAGCGCTTCGCGCGCGGTGAACTCGCCGCGCACGGGCTTGGTCGCGACGCCGCGCACTTTGTTGACGAGGAAAACGACCTGTTCGCCGGATTGCTCGGCGAATTGCCGGAGCGTGGCCGCGGCGTCGCCGGCGGGCACGTCGAAGTTCTTCCGAACCGGCTCGGCGGCGGACAGGCCGACGGCGAACAAAAGCACGAGGAAAAAGCCGGCGAGCCGGCGCAACGCGAAGAGATGACGAGGTGACATGGTGAGCCGGAAGGGCCGGCCACTTGTTGTGACGAACCGAAAACGAAAGCGGGCTACGTGGCCGCGGAAATTTTCCGTGTCAGCGGGCACGCCGAATCACGATCCGATCGGGGCCGGCGCGCACGGCAATCATCTCGCCGCTGCTGGTGAGCAAGCGCACGAACGCCTCGACGTCCTCCGCGCGGAACGTCGCCTCGACCGGCAGCGGCGCGAGGTCGGCGTCGCCGAGCTCGATCTGGACGCGATTGCGGGCGTTGAACTGGCGCACCACCTCGGCGAGCGGCGTCTCGAGGAAGCGCAGACGCGGCTCGCGCCACGACAGCTCCGCGCGGATGACCGCCGGAGTGACGTCCTCCACGGCGGGCGCGACCGCAGCGGTCGCCACGGTGGGCACGCTCACGCGTTGCCCGATGCCGATTTCCGGAATCGGCTCGCGCGCGACCGGCAGCGTCGCAGGCGGATCCACGCGCACGCGGCCCTCGGTGACGAGCACCTGCACGCAATCGGTTTTCAGGCGGACGTTGAAGGCGGTGCCGACGGCGCGCACCGCCACGCCATCGGCCTGGACGATGAAGGGGCGGACCGGGTTCTTCGTGACTTGGAAAGCGGCCTCGCCGCGCACGAGCGCGACGCGCCGCTCGCCGGCGGTGAATTGCTCGCGAATCTCGGTGTCGGCGTTGAGGTCGACGATGGAGCCGTCGGGCAGCGTCATGCGCTGGTAACCGCCAACGGTCGTGGCGTAGTGGGCGTGCGGCTCGCCGGCGGAGGGCGCGGCCGGCCGGAGCCAGAACCACGCACCGGCGAGCGTCAGGCAGGCCGCCAGCGCCGCGGTCGCCGCGAGCGAGCGGAAAGGCAGGACGTTGGCGCCCGCCGGTCGGGCGAGCAGGTCGCGATCCGGATGCACGCGCGCCTCGGGCCGGAATTCGCGTAGCGCCTGCAACGAGCTCCAGGCGTGCTCGAGGCGACGCACGGCTTGTTCGTGTCGCGGATCGGCCGCGCGCCACGCGGCGAACGCCGCGGCGTCCTCGGTGGACAGACCCTCGTCGCGCTCGGCCAGCCAGGCGGCGGCGGTGGCCTCGATGGCCTCGTCGCGCGGGAAACCGGTGGAATCGAAGGGAGCGCTCACGGTTTGTTTTCCTCCGGCGCGATGCGAGCGGTCGCGATGCCCCGCGCGGCGAAATAGTCGGCGCACCGGCGCATGCCTTTGGCGAGTTGCGCCTTCACGGTGTGCTCGGAGATGCGGAGCTCCGCGGCGATTTCCTTGTGCGAGAGGCCGTAGAGGAGGCGCAGCGTCATCGCTTGCCGGCAGCGATCCGGCAGCGCCTGCACGGCGGCGGCGAGCAACTCGAGTTCCTGCTGGCGACCGAGGGCGTCGGCGATGCCGGGAGATTCCTCCAGCACGGGCAGCGCCGCGACGTCGGCGACGGACTCGATCGCGACGACCTCGCGGCGGCGAAAGAGATCGAGCGCGAAGTTGCGCGCGGTGGTGAACAGATACGCCTTGGCGTAGCCGACCTTGCCCGCCTGGCGGGCGCGGATCAGCCGCAGGTAGGATTCCTGCACGACATCGTCCACATCGGGCAGAAAGGGAAATTTCCCGCGCAGCCACGCGCGCAGCGACGGCTCATGCGGTTGCACGTCGCGCGCGAACCAGCCCGCGTCGACGGACGCGGGCGAGGACGGCGGCTTGAGGGAATCGGCGGACATGCGGACGAAGGCGAGGAATCTGTGCGGGGCACAGGGACGGAGACAAACATCGATGTTGTCCCGTCACCTTGTTTGACGAACGTCCGGCCGAAACGGGCTACGTCGTCGCCGAAAAATCAGAAACCCGCCGCTGCTAAGCAGACGGCGGGCTTCACACACACATACAACGACGACAAGATAGCAGGGCCGCGCGACACGCTCCATGGGCCTTTCGGTCCATAACGTGTCATGCGGCCCTAGCCGTTCGTCGGATCAGCCGCGGCGCTTGAGGTCGGCGGCGCCTTTGGCGACGAGCGCGGGGTCGACGTTGACGCCGGCCTTCGAGAGCGCGGCCTCGAGGATCGCCTCGCCCGGAAGGTAACCGATCACGATGTCCACGATCTTGCCTTCGCGATCGATGATGAACTGGCACGGGATGCCGCCGACGCCGTAGCGGGCGCGCGACACGCGCTCGGGCTTTTTCTCGGCGGCGTCGTGCGTCCAGACCATGTCGGGATATTTCGCCTGGTTGGCTTTGACCCATTGCTCGAACTTGGCGCGGGCATCGCTCGTGCAGTTGGCGAGGACGACGACGCCCTGGTCCTTGTAGTGGGCGGCGACTTCCTGGGTGTGCGGCATCGAGGCCATGCACGGCCCGCACCACGTCGCCCAGAAATCGAGGATGACGACCTTGCCGCGGAAGTCGGAGAGCTTCACGTCCTTGCCGTCGACGGTCTGCGAAACGAAGTCCGGCGCGACGGCGCCGATCTTGAGCATCTCGACGCGCGGCTCGGGCTTGGGCGTGGCCGCAGCGATGTCGGCGGCGGTCCAGACTTTCGCGGGCATGTCGGCCGGCGCGAGCTTCACGCCCGAGCGGAGGAGCAGGTTGCCCATGGTCTCCCCGTAGCGCGGACCGAAGCCGGCGCTCCAGCCGGCGAGTTTGCCGGCGGCGTCGAAGACGAGGGTCGTCGGGATGGGCGACATCACGCCGCCGAGCTTGAAGGTGAAGATCGATCTCATGTGCTCACCGGACGCCTTGCGGAAGGCGGCGCGCTCCTCGTCGTTGAGTTCGGCCATGTCCTTGTCCGGGCGCGGCGATGGGCCGGCGGGGTCTGCCACCAAGGTGCCCACGACCTTGGCGCTGTTCTCCGCCTGCCACTTTTGCACGACATCGAGCGCGGCGTAGCCGGCGACACCGACGAACTTCACGTCCGGGTATTTCTCGCTCCACGATTTCCACGCAGCGAGGAACGGCTCGCCCGGGCCGTGAGCGCCGCTCCAGACGCCGACGACGGTGACGTGGCCCTCCAGCAATGCGGAGAGCTTCGCGCGCGAACCGTCGAGTTGCAGCAGTTCGACATCAGGCGCGGAGGCGCCAGCTTTCAACTCGGCGAAATTCTCGCGGAAAGGCGGCGGCGGATTCTTCTCGGCGTCGGCCGCGGCGGCGGCGCGGGCTTTCTCCTCTTCGGCGGATTTGGCGAGCTGTTCCTTGCCCTTGGCGACGATGGCGGCGTCGACCTTCACGCCGAGCGTGGCGAGCGTGGCTTCGGCGCGGGCGTCATCTTCGCCGCCGTTGCCGAGGATGGTGGCGGCGATCTTGCCGTCGCGTCCGATGATGAACTGCGTGGGGATGCCGACGACGTGGTAGAACTTGTTCGAGGCGCGCTCCTCGAAGGTGGCGCTGCCCTGCTCGTTCGGGTCGAAGAAAAACTGCAGGTCGGGATACTTCGGCTGGTTCTTGGGAATCCACGCCTTGAAGCTCGCGATCTTGTCACTGGTGCCGGAGGCGACGACCACGACGTCCTGATCCTTGTATTTGGCGGCGAGCTTTTGCGTGTGCGGGAACGAGGCGATGCACGGTCCGCACCACGTCGCCCAGAAGTCGAGGATGACGACCTTGTCCTTGAAGTCGGACAATTTCACGGTGCGGCCGTCGACGGTCTGCATCGGAAAATCCGGTGCGACCGCGCCAGCGCCGAGGGTGGCGGGGCGCTTGACCGCGGTGGCGGGCTCGGAGGGCTTCGCCTGAATCGTCGCCGCGGCCACCGTGGCGGGTGCGGCGGCTTTGGCGGCGGGCAGCATGCCGCCGCCCATCGGAGCGGACGCGGGCGGATTGGCGCGCGCGGCAGCGAGGGCTTGCTCGATGAGTCCCTTGTCGGCGTCGTTGAGTTTCACCTCGGCGCGCTGGAGGATCTCGCGCAACAGGCCGCTGACCCGCGGTCCCATGCCGATGACGCCGCCGACGAGTTTGCCGTCGGGGCCGACCACGCAATACGCGGGATACATGCCGGCGCCGAAGATCATGTAGGAGATCGCTTCCATCATCGCCTTGCCGGCGGGATCCCAGGACACGGTGTAGCCGGGGGCCGCGGTTTCCTTGGCCCATTTCTCAAAGTCGGCGCGCTCGGTCGTGGTGTTGATCGCCCAGACGGCGAGGCCTTGCGCCTGATACGCCGAGGCGATCTTGGCGACGTCGTCCGGCGGGTTGCGCGCGCCGGTCCAGAAATTGATGAACACGGTCTTTCCGCGAAAATCGGAGAGCTTCACGGTCTTGCCGTTCACGTCGGTGGTGGAGAAGTCCGGCACGGTCTCGCCGGCGGCCATGTTGGCGAAGCGCAGCGTGGGATTCGCGGCGGTCGGCATCGCGGCGGTCTTCGCGATCATCGGGATCGATTTCGGGCGGTTGGTCTCCTCCGGCGGCAGGCCGCTGAGGTCGACGGGCAGGCCGCCCTTGGCAAGCAGGCGCAGCACGTGCGGATTCACGGTCGGGCCGCCGCCGCCGGTGGTGCCGATGAGTTTGCCGTCCTTGCCGATGAGGAAGAGCGTCGGGAAACCGGAAACGCCATACTGCGTGTTGAAGACGGACGTCGCCCAGTTGTCCTTGCCCGCCGGGTCGTGCGCGGTGCGGAACTTGTATTTGTCGCCGTTGCGTTTGACCCAGCCGTCGTAGTTGGCGCGCGAGTCATCGGCGCAGACGGCGAGGACGACGAGATCGTTGGCGGCGTATTTTTCCGCGAACTCGCTGTTGTGCGGCATGGAGGCGACGCACGGGCCGCACCACGTGGCCCAGATGTCGACGAGCACGAGTTTGCCGCGGAAGTCGGAGAGCTTGATCTCCCGATTGTCCGGGCCGACGACGGTGAAGTCGGGCGCGAGCTCGCCCGGTTTCGGGCCGATGTGGGTCGAGGGAGCGGACGGAGTGACGGTGGCGGGCGCAGTCACCGGATCCTCGGCGAGGAGGAAAAGCGGGGCGGCGGCGAGACCGAGGAACAGCAGAACGAGTTTCTTCATGGGAAAAGGAGGCCCGCGGCGCATGGCGCCGCGGGCGGGAATGGGAACGGTGAGGAGTTAGAACGGCAGCAGGAACGAAAGTTCGTAGGCGCGACCGAGGATCAACTGGTAATGGAGCGCGGCGTTGAAGCCCCAGATCGTGTCCGAGAACGGCGGCTCCTTGTCGAAGATGTTGTTCACGCCAAAACCGACGCGCAGGCGCTTGCCGTAGCCGCGCCAGACGCCGTTCTTGAATTCATAGGCGATGCGCGCGTCGACCTTCGTGACGGAGGGCGTCGGGTAATAGACCACGGAGGCGCTGTTGGCCACGAGGTTGTTGCCGGCGCTGTTCGAACCGAAGCCGTCGAGGTGCCAGATGAATGCGGCGACGCTCCAGCGGTCATTGTTCCAGTTGAGGCCGACGTTGTATTTCCACTTCGGCGGAGCGGCGGTGTCTTCCTCGAGCACCACGGCCGGCTGGCCGGGCGCGACTTGGCGTGTCGCCTCGAGCGTGTGGCTGGCGAAGACCGTCGCGCGGAACCGGCCGAGCTGCTGCCACGGCAGCGTGTAGTCGGCGGAGAGATCGAGCGAGCGGTTCACGATGTGGCCGAAGTTTACGAAGGTCTGGTCGACGTTCGTGATCACGCCGGGCTGATTGAGCGAGACGTCGGTCGGGCTGGGCGTGGCGCGGGTGACGCGGCCGGGGAAGAGCGCCTCGTTGTTCACGATGTTCTGCGCGCTGATGATCTGGAGCGCGTCGGACTGCTTCGTCTCGTAGATGTCGAGCTGGAGCTTGAGCCCCTTTAAGAAGGGCGGCTCGTAGACGATGCCGTAGAACATGTTTTCGGAGGCCTCCGCCTGGGGATCCAGGTTGGAGCCGCGCGAGACGATGACGCCGGTCGTGCTCGCGGGCGTGCGGCGCGGGTCGGTGATCGTCGCGGTGGTGTTCGGCGAAACGACGAGATACTCGGTGACTCCGGGCGCGCGGAAGCCCTGGCTCCAGCTGGCGCGGAACAGGAGCGAATCGAACGGCACGAACGAGAAGCCGATCTTCGGCGTGGTCTTGGTGAAGCCGCCGGCCTTTTCGTGGCGGCCGGCGAGCTGGAGGTCGAAGCGCTTAAGGAACGTCCGGGCGTTCGGCTTGCCGAAGACCGGCACGGCGAGCTCGGCGTAGACGGCGCTGCGGTCCTGCTCGCCCGACACTTCGGTGCGGGTGGCGACCGGAGTCGGGCTGTTCGTGCTGAAGGTCGTCGTGACGCTGTTGACCTTGGAAACGCTGTGGCTGCCGCCGACGGCCATCTTGATGGGGCCGCCCCAGAAGTTCATCAAATCGCCGTCGAGATCGAGGTCGATGCCGCTGGCGGTCGACTCCGAGAAAACGGACGGATAAACGGCGAGGCGCTCAAGCAACGCGGCCTGCGAAGGCGCGCCCGCCGCGCGGGCGTCGATGAAGGGATTGAAACGCTGCGCCGGATCGGCGGCCGTCATCAAGGCGACGAAACCGCCGCCGTTGTAGTTGCGGCTGATCTGGCGGTCCTTCTGGTTTTGCCAGGTGCCCACGAGTTCCCATTGCCAGGTTTGCGCGAACTTGCCGCGCAAGCCGCCGCTGACGGCGTCGTCGAGCGTGCGCACCACCTGCGACTCAGGTCCGAATTCGACGAGCATCATGCCGATGCTGACGTTCTGGTTGAAGGGATTGAAGGCCGCTGGCAGGACCGCCGCCGAACCGAAGCCGCCGGTGATCGAGCTGGCGGAGATTTGCGCGTTGGTCGTGGTCGTGTTTTTCGTCGTGCGGAAACTGCCGAAGCCCTCGACGCGGTCGTTGAACTTGTAGGTGAA
This sequence comes from Opitutia bacterium, assembly GCA_016217545.1. NCBI lineage: Bacteria > Pseudomonadati > Verrucomicrobiota > Opitutia > Opitutia bacterium. Next base: position 222,329 of record JACRHT010000012.1, read on the forward strand.
GTTCGCGTTGAGGCCGATGGTTTCCTTCTCGGGGATGAGGTCGAGGAACTCGGCGGTGTTGAGGCGGCGCTGACCGGAGCCGTTCACCACGCTGGCCGGCGAGACGATGTTCGTGGTCGGGATGAATTGCGCGATCGTCGGCGTGCCGGTGCTGCCTTCGGGCGTGAGCACGACGCGGATGCCGGGGATGGCGTCAAACGTGCCGGACACGACGCCGCCGGAAGCCTGCACGACGGCGGGGTAACCCCAGAGCAGGCGGAAATCGCGGCCGTTGTTGGTCGCGCCCGTGGTGAGCAGCGTGCCGGTCGGAATGCCGGTGTGATTCTGGTTCTTGGAGAAATTGCGGTGGTTGGCCTTGAGGTTCTGCCGGTCGAAATAGTCGACCGCGACCGTGCCGCTGAGTTTGCCGAGGTTGAAGCCCTGCATCAGCGTGCCGGCTCGTTCGCGGCCGCCGCCGTGCTCGGAAATACGGGTCGCGCCCGTGGCTTCGCCGCCCACAAAATCCTTTTTCAACACCACATTGATCACGCCGGCGACCGCATCGGCGCCGTAGATCGCGGACGATCCGTCAGTGATCACCTCCACGCGATCGATCATGCCGAGCGGGATGGTGTTCAAATTCACGAAACCCTGGCGCGTGTCGGTCGAGCGGTTGCCGGAGCCGGACTGCGCGACACGGCGGCCGTCGACGAGCACGAGCGTGGAACCGGAGCCGAGGCCGCGAAGGCTGACGCCGGAAACGCCGGTCTGCGCCGGCGGAGCCGCGGAAGAGCCGAGGATGAGATTGAATGGCGGCGTGCTCGTCTCCGTGCGCTGGCCGAACTCGGGATTGAGTTCGTTCGGCGCAGAGCCGCGACCGGACGAGATGCCCGAGTAGGTCTGCGGGATGGAATTGAGGAAATCCGCGAGCGTGAACGCGCCGGTCGAGCGGATGTATTCCGCATCGTAAGCGTTCACAGGCGACGGTCCGGCGACGTCCGTTTGGCGAATACGGCTGCCGAGCACGCGGTAATCGTCGAGCTTCACGGCCTTTTGCAGGTCGGTCGCGGGCTTCATCGCCGGCTGGTCGCTCGCCCGACGGAGGCCGAGCGCTCCGGTGCTGGCATCCTGCACGACGACGAGGTCGGTGCCGGCCACGAGCTGCTCGAGCGCAGCGCGGGCGGAGAGCTCGCCCTTCACGGCGTTGGTCCGCACGCCGCGAACGATCTCGACGGGATACACGATCTGCTCGCCCGATTGCTCGGTGAAGGCGGCCAGCGTCGCCGAAGCGGCGCCGGCGGAGATGGAATAGGTTTTCTTGGTCGGCTCGGCGAAAGCGCCCAGCGTCAGCATCGTCAACGCGACGAAAACAGCCGCACCGCGGAATCGGCGCAGCCAGAGGAACGGGCTCGGTGTGTTCATGGTGTGTGAGAGGTGGCCGGGGAGGTGGAGAGAGGGGCACCCGGCAAAAGGGACGACGACCCGCGACGTCGTTTCCATTATCGCCGCGCGCAGATTCCGCGCGGCGCGACACCCTTATGACTCAGCGCGGCGGCGCGGAGCGGAGCACGTAGCGGCCATCCTCGTATTCGGCGTGCACGCCCGAGGTGAGTTCGAGCAGGCGCACGAAGGCGTCGGCGTTGTCCGCGCGAAATTTGCCGCCGAGCGGGAGCTTCGCGATGCGGCGGTCGGCGACCACGATGCGCGTCTCCTGATTGTAGCGGTTGAACTCTTTCACGGCCTCGTCGAGCGGCGTGTCCTTGAAATTGAGGCGCATGCCCTGCCACGACAGCGCCGACTCGATCTCGTCGCTCGTAGCCTCGATCACCACGGGCGCGAGCGGCGTGGGCACGGCGGCGTTGACGCTCGTGCGTTCGCGCGCGCCGACCATGGCGGCGTTGAGCGCGCCTTGAAGCTCGGGTTCCTCGGGCTTGGGCGGATCGATGCGGACCTTGCCCTCGGTCACGAGCACGTCGACGGCGCTGCCGTCGAGGCGGACGTTGAAAACCGTGCCGACCGCGCGCACGCGCACACCGCCGGCGGTGACGATGAACGGCCGGTCGGGATTCTTTGCCACGGTGAAATAGGCCTCGCCGCGCACGAGTTTGATGCGGCGCTCGGTCGCGGTGTAGTCGACGGCGATCTCGGCATCCTTGTTCAGTTCGACGACCGAGCCGTCGGCGAGCGTGCGCAATTCCGACGAACGGAGGACGCTCACGGTCTTCGACGCCGTGTCGAACGGCCGCACGAGCACCAAGGCGAACGTCACGACGGCAGCGACCGCGAGCGCGGCACCAGCCCAGCGCCAGAATCGACGGCGCGGCACGGCGAGCAGGTCGGGATTCGGCTTCTGGCTGTGTTCGGGTTTCCACTCCGCCAACGCATCGAGCGCGCTCCAGGCTTTTTCGAGCCGGGCGACGGCGGCGCCGTGCCGCTCGTCCTCGCGGAGCCATTGCAAGTAGGCGTCCTGTTCCTCGGGGGTGAAGCCGCGGTCGCGCTGCGCGAGCCACGTCGAGGCGGCGGCCACGATGGCTTCCGGCAGGGGTGAAGGGGTGGGATTTTCAGCAGGCGAACGCATGGGCTCAGGGCAGACCGTGGCGGGCGAGAAACTCGGTGCAGCGACGCATGCCGTTGGCCACCTGCACCTCGACCGTGTGCTCGGAGATCCCCAGCTGCGCCGCGATGTCCTTTTGGGACAAGCCGTAGATCTTCCGCAAGGTCAGCACCTGGCGGCAGCGGTCGGGCAGCGATTGGATGGCATGCGTCAAAATTTCGAGTTCCTGGCGGTGGGCGGCGCTTTCGGCGACACCGGGTCCATCGTCGTAGACGGGCGAGGCGCCCAGTTCCGTTATCGGCTCGAACGAAACGATCTGGCGACGGCGCGCCCAATCGATCGCGAGGTGCCGCGCCGTGGTGAAGAGCAGCGCGCGGGGCGTCCGCACCTCGCCGCGCGACCGGGCGCGGAGGACGCGAGCGAAGGACTCCTGCACGAGGTCGTCGACGTCCGGCAGCGCGGGGAACTGGCTGCGCAACCAAGCCCGCAGCGCAGCCTCGTGCGGCTGCACCTCGGCGGCGAACCAACGCGAAAGCTCCTGTGGATCGTGGCTCAACGGACGAACGAAGTGACGGCCGGGACCCCACTCCGCTGGTGCGGGCGAGTCGAGCCTTGAAACGTGGCCGGAAACTTTTCCGCGCACCCGCTAATGGAAATTGGCCGCCCGTTCGTCGTTGCGCGGAGAGGGAGACGACGCGTCGCCGCCGGGCGGACGCACGCGATTGACCGAAAGGCGCACGCTTTCGCGCTCGCGGCGCGGCGCGGCGGGCGATTCGCTGCGAGATTCATGTCCGCTTCCGCGCCACACACTTCGCCGGAGCCGCCGTGGCGCATCGGTCTCGAGAGCGCACGCCGGCTCGTCCTGCCCGGCTTGGTGCTGGTCTCCGCCGCGGCGGCGCTGGTCACGAGCTACTACCACGTGGAATCGGTCCGGGCCGCACTCGAGCGCGTGGCGGCCTTCCGCATGGACTGCGGCTGGTGGTTTTCGGCGGCGGCGCAGGCCACTTTCGGCGGGCTGATCCCGTTTCTCTACCTGCATTTCCATCCGGCGACGCGCGCGGCGCATCCGGCGCGGCACGTCGTGTTCTTCGTGTCGTTCTGGGCCTACAAGGGGATCGAGGTCGACGCGCTCTACCGGTTGCAGGCGGCGGTGTTCGGCGATAGCCCGGCGCTCAGCTGCGTGCTGCCGAAGATGCTGGTCGATCAACTGATCTACAACGGCCTCTGGGCGGCGCCGCTCGCCGTGCTCATCTACGCGTGGAAAGACGCCGGGTTTCGCTGGACGGAGCCGCTGGCGGATTTCAGGCAACCGCGCTGGTATTACCGCCGCGTGCTGCCGGTGATGATCGCGGTGTGGGCGGTGTGGGTGCCGGGCGTGTGCTGCATCTACGCATTGCCGCTGGCGCTGCAGATTCCAGTCAACTCGCTGTTGAACTGCTTCTGGGTTATCCTGTTCTCCCTGATGACCGTGCGCGACCGCGCCCCTTGACTCGACGCTTGGCCCCAACGGCCTATGGTCCGGCGCCGGCCAATGTGTTAGCTTGGCGCCTCGCGCGATGAACTCCCCTGCCCTTTCCGCTCCGAACGCGACTCTGCCACCGCTGTTCGCCCTCATTGGCCGCACGCCGCTCGTGCCCCTGCATTTTCCGGAAGCGGGTGTCACGCTTCACGCCAAGGCGGAGTTCCTGAACCCCAGCGGCTCGATCAAGGACCGCCTCGCCGCCCACATCATCCTCGACGCCCGCGCGCGCGGCCTGCTCCGCCCCGACTCGGTCATCCTCGAATGCACCAGCGGCAACACCGGCATCGCGCTCGCGATGGTCGGCACCGCGCTCGGCTATCGCGTGAAAATCCTCATGAGCGAAACCGCGTCCGTCGAACGCCGCCACTTGATGCGGCATTTCGGCGCGGAGCTGCAGCTCTTCAAGGCCGACCGCGGCTACATCACCGGCATCGAGATCTCCGAGGAAATGGCGAAAAACGATCCGCGCATCTTCCTGCCGCGCCAGTTCGCCAACCCGCTCAACGCCCAGGACCACGTCGACCACACCGGCCGCGAAATCCTCGCGCAATTGCCCGGCCGCATCGACGCCTTCGTCAGCGGCTACGGCACCGGCGGCACGCTCAACGGCTGCAGCCGCGCCCTCCGTGCCGCGCACCCGCAACTCAAGGTCGTCGCGATGGAACCGGCCGAGGCCGCCATGCTCAGCGGCGAGTCGCCCTGCTGCCACAGCATCGAAGGCGTCGCCGGCGGCTACCTCCCGCCGCTCCTGAAGGATGTCCAGGTCGACTGGCCGGAAAAAGTCTCGAGCCCCGATGCACTGGCGATGACCCGCCGGCTGGCCCGCGATTTCGGCTTCCTCGTCGGCACCTCGTCCGGCGCCAACGTCGTCGCCGCGCTCCGCACCGCCCAAAAGCTCGGCCCCGGCGCCCAAGTGGTCACGATCCTCTGCGACCGCGCCGAGCGCTACTACTCCACGAAACTCTTCGCGGAAACCGCCGCGCCGTCCGTCTAAGGGAACGACGCCTCCCGCCGTTTGAAATATTCTCCGCCCCGCCTACTCTCACCATGATGACCCTCCGCCGTTTTCTGTCCGCCGCGCTCGGCGCCTGCCTCGCCTTCGCCGTCCTCGCCCCCGTGGAGGCCAAGCCCGTCCGCAACGGCGCCGTGGTCGCCGAACTCGTGTCGCCCGACGCCTCGATCCAGCCCGGCCAGCCGTTCTGGGTGGCGCTGAAGCTCACGCACGACGAGCACTGGCACAGCTACTGGATCAACGCCGGCACCGGCTACCCGACCTCGATCACCTGGACGCTGCCCGCCGGATTCACCGCCGGCCCGATCGTCTGGCCGACGCCGCACACCGTGAAGGACACCGCCGGCAAGATCACCGGCAATGGCTACGAGGGCACGATCTTCCTGTTCACGCAGATCACTCCGCCCGCCAATCTCGCGCCGGACACCACCGTCTCGCTCAAGGCCGCCGCCGAGTGGCTCATGTGCAAGGACTCCTGCATGCCCGGCGATGCCCAGGTCGAACTCGCGCGCCCGGTGAAGGCCGCGAAGCCCGAACCCGACATGACGATCGCGCGCGCCTTCAACAACGCGCTCGCCACCGTCCCCGCTAAGGCAAGCGAGTGGGCGTTTACCGCCCAGCGCGACGGCGCGAAGATCACCTTGCGCATCACTCCGCGCGCCGACGGCAACACACACGCGTTTTCCGAACTTCACTACTTCGACGAGGCCGGCGTGGTCGACTACGCCGTCCCGCAGACCGTGAAGAAGGAAGGCCGCACCTTCGTCCTCGAGATGGCCGCGTCGTCCGACGCCGCCGCTGACGCGCCCGGCCTGAAAGGCGTGCTCACCGCCACCAACGGCTTCGGCGGCACCTACGCCTCGCATGGCGCGCTCATCGACGAGCCGTTCGTCGTTAAGGAACCGATCAAAGCCACCGCCAAGACCGACACCGCCGCCGCGACCGGTCCGAAATCGGGTGGCAGCCCCACGCCGCCCGCCGGCTCCGCAGGCGCCGCTTCCGCGCCCGCCTCGCTCCTCGGCACGCTCTTCCTCGCCTTCGTCGGCGGCCTGATCCTCAACCTCATGCCCTGCGTGTTCCCCGTGCTCGGCATCAAGATCATGGGCTTCGTCAACCAGTCCGGCAGCGACAAGCGCAAGGTCGTGCAACACGGCGTCGTCTTCGCGCTCGGCGTGCTCGTCTCCTTCTGGACGCTCGCCGGCGTGCTGCTCGCGCTCCGCTCCGGCGGCGCGCAACTCGGCTGGGGCTTCCAGCTCCAATCGCCCGCGTTCGTCTTCGGCATGGCGGCGTTCCTCCTGATTTTCGCCCTCAACATGAGCGGGCTGTTCGAGGTCGGCCTCTCCGCCACCGGCGCCGGCGCGAATCTCCAATCGAAGGACGGCCTCGCCGGCTCGTTCTTCACCGGCGCGCTCGCCACGCTCGTCGCCACGCCCTGCAGCGCCCCGTTCCTCGCGCCCGCCCTCGGCGCCGCGCTCACGCTCTCCGCCATCGAGTCGCTCGCCGTGTTCACCGCCATCGCCGTCGGTCTCGCGCTGCCGTATCTGCTGCTCTCGATTTTCCCGCAGGCCATCAAGGTCCTGCCGAAGCCCGGCGCGTGGATGGAAACCTTCAAGCAGTTCATGGCCTTCCCGCTCTACGCGACGGTCGGTTGGCTGCTCTGGGTGCTCGCGGGCCAGACCGCCGGCGACGACTACGCGCTGCTGAACATCGCGTTCGGCTTCGTGCTCGTCGCGATGGCCGCGTGGGCCTACGGTCGCTTTGGCCAGACCTACGGCAAGCCGACGCGCCAATTCCTCGGCAAGCTCGCCGCCGTCGCGCTGTTTGTCGGCGGCATGTGGCTCGGCTGGCCGAAGGACGCGAGTGCCGCGCCCGCCGCGGGTGCCGACGGCAAGCCGGCTTATGCCGTCACTTGGGAAAAATGGAGCCCCGAGGCGATCGCCGCCGCGCAGAAGGCGGGCAAGTTCGTCTACGTCGACTTCACCGCCCGTTGGTGCGCCACGTGCCAGACGAACAAGGCCACGGTTTTCCACAACGACGAGGTGCTCGCCGAATTCGGCAAGAAGAACGTCGTGCTGCTCCGCGGCGACTGGACGAACAAGGACCCGCTCATCACCGCCGAACTCGCTCGCTGGAGCCGCTCCGCCGTGCCGTTCAACCTGATCTACGCGCCGGGCAAGTCTGAGCCGGTCGTGCTGCCGGAGTTGCTCACGCCCTCGATCGTCCTCGGCAAACTCGCCGAAGCCGCGCGCTGAAGCGCGCTTTCAAAATGCCTTGTCATCGCGAGGCCCGCAGAGCGGGCCGTGGCGATCCAGCTGGATTGTTTCGTCGTCCCGCAGGGCGGGACTCCTCGCAATGACAGGTTGAAGACGCGCCCCAGTCAGTCGGAAATGGGCCCCCGAACGAACACGAATCTTCGCGGGTCAGGGTCTTGGCCCATTCGTGTTCATTCGTGTCCATTCGTGGTTCCGTCAGCTCGAATGGGATTCACCCCGCGTCGTCTGTCTGCACGAACTGCGCGTGCAGCTTCGCGTAGACGCCGCCGCGCTGGAGCAACTCCGCGTGCGTGCCGCGCTCCACGATGCGCCCGCGGTCTAGCACGAGGATGAGATCGGCCTGCCGGATCGTGCTGAGCCGATGCGCCACGATGAAACTCGTCCGCCCGCGCAACAGCGTGACGAGCGCCTTTTGCAGCCGCGCCTCGGTGAGCGTATCGATCGCGCTCGTCGCTTCGTCGAAGATCAGCATGCGCGGGTCGGCCAGCAGCGCGCGGGCGAAGCACACCAGTTGGCGCTGTCCAAGTGAGAGCGCGGAGCCTTTTTCGCCGACCTGCGCGTGGATGCCACCGGGCAAAGCTTCGATGAGATCGAGGCAATCGAGCCGGCGCAGCGCTTCGGTCACTTCGGCATCGCCGGCGTCGGGTTTGCCGAGGCGGATGTTCTCGGCGACGGTGCCGCTGAAGAGAAAATTCTGCTGCTGCACAAGGCCCATTTGCTGGTGCAGCGAGTGGCTGGTGAGCGTGCGAACCTCGCGGCCGTCGAGGAGCACCTCGCCCGCGGTCGGGAGGTAGAATTTCGCCGCGAGGTTGATGATCGTGCTCTTGCCGCTGCCCGTGTGGCCGACCAGCGCCACGGCCTGTCCGGGTTCGGCGATGAAATTCAAACCCTGCACGACAGGCCGCGCCGGGTCGTAACCGAAGACCACGTCGCGAAACTCCACGCGCAAACCGGCGCTGGGCGCCGGCAAGGGAGAAGGGCCAAGGGACAAGTGACAGGAATCCGAACCACCGTCCGCCGTGGCGGGGCCTTCCCCTTGATACTTGTCACTTGCTACTTTGAACTTTCTCGCCCGCGGGTCGGGCAGCGCCGTCGCCTCCGGCGCGTCCTCCCAATCCGGCTTCGCGTCGATCAGCCGGAAGACGCGCTCCGCGCCGGCCATCGACACGAGCGCCTGGTTGTATTGGTTGCCGATGATCTGGATCGGCGCGAAGAACGTGTTCGCGAGCAGGAAGAACTTGATGAGCGTGTCCATCGCGAGGTCGCCGTGCAGCGCCCGCCAGCCGCCAAGCAGGAGCAGCGCCGAGATGAAGAACTGCGAGTTCAGCTCGAGCAGCGGCGTGAGGATCGCCGAGGTGCGGGCGAGCGCGATGTTGTAGCGCGCATGGTCGGCGAGCAGGCCGCGAAAGAGGCCGGCGTTCGTCTCCTGTCGCGCGAAGCCCTGCGTGACGCGGATGCCGTTGACCGACTCGGCCAGCGTCGCGGTCACGCGGCTGAAACTCTCCGACGCCGCGCGGCTGAGCAGCGAAAGCTTCGTGCGGAAATGCCGGTTGATGATCCAAATCACCGGCGCGAGCGCGAGGACGACGAGGAACATCTTCCAGTCGGTCCAAATCATCAGCGCCGCCGCGACGAGCATCTGGCCGGCCTGCACGGCGGAGACGAACAACACGTCCTGAATGCCGACGCGCACCGCTTCGACGTCCGACGTCACGCGACCGATGATGCGGCCGGCCTTCACGCGCGTGAAGAAGCTCAGCGGCATCGACATCACGCGTTGGAAAATCTCCGCGCGCAGCTGATTCACGACCGCCTCGCCGAGTTCGAGCGCGAAGCGTTGCCGGTAGTGGAACATCAGGTCGGTCACCAGCGCGAGCAGCACGTAGCCCGCGACCGCCCACAGCAGCGTGCCGCTCTCGTGCCGGGCGATCGGTCCGCCGATGATCACGGCCATCGTCCAAGTCAGCAGCGAGAGCTGCGCGGAGCGAGCGAGCGTGAGGGCGACGAGCCAGTTGCGCTTGGCCCGCTGGACGCGCGTGTAGGTCCAGAGGCGGCGAATGAGTCCCCACTCGAGCGGCTTGAATTGCTCGTCGTTCTCGTCGTCATCCTGGCGCCGGAGCACGAGGAAGTCGGCGGCGGGCGCGGGCTTCGGCGGTTTCATTTTCCGCCTCCCTTCGCCTCGCCGTCGTGCAACGCGCGCGAGTCGACCAGTTGCAGGTCGGCCACGCGCACATACGGGCCAGGCTGGCGCATCAACTCCTCGTGCGTGCCTCGCTGCACGATGCGGCCATTCTCGAGCACGATGATGAAGTCCGCGCGCCGCAGCGTGCTGAGCCGGTGCGCCACGATGAACGTCGTGCGCCCCGCGATGGCGCGGTCGAGCGCGGCGAAGATCTCGTGCTCCGTCTCCGGGTCGATCGCGGCTGTCGGGTCGTCGAGCAACAGGATCGCCGGCTCAAGCAGGATCGCGCGCGCGAGCGCGAGCCGCTGGCGCTGGCCGCCGGAGAGCGTGTTGCCGCTCTCGCCGAGCACGGTGTCGTAGCCTTGGGGCAAGGCGCTGATGAAGTCGTGCGCCGACGCGATGCGCGCCGCACGCTCGATCTGCTCGCGCGTCGCCTGCGGCTGGCCGAAGGCGATGTTGGCGGCCACGGTGTGGCTGAAGAGAAAGCTCTCCTGGAAAACGAGGCCGATGTTGCGCCGCAGTTCCTGCACGTCGAAGCGGCGCACGTCGGTGCCGTCGATCGTGACGCGTCCGGCGGTCGGATCGTAGAAGCGCGGGAGCAGGCTCATCAGCACGCTCTTGCCTGCGCCGGTGGCACCGAGGATCGCGACGCATTGGCCCGGCTGCACGTCGAGTTCGATGCCGTGCAGCACGAGGCGGCCGGGCTCGTAGCCGAAATAGACGTCCTCGAAACGCACGTGGCCGCGCACGCGCGTGGGTTTCACGGCGTCGGCGGGCGACTTGATTTCCACCGGCGCGTCGAGGATCTCGAACACGCGGCGCGCGCCGATGAGCGAGTTCTGCATCGAGTTCACGATGCCCGCGACGTTGTTCACCTGACCGGAAAACTGTTCGAGCAAGCCGGCGAACACGACGAGGCCGGTGCCGAACGCGAGATCGCCGCGGATGACGAGCCAGCCGCCGTAGCCGAGCAGGACGGCGATGTTCACGCGCGTCAGGAAACCGACCGCCGGCGAGAAGAGGCTCACGCGCCAGAAGATCGCGCGCTGCTGGTCGAGCACGGCGGTGTTGCGTCGCAGGAAGTCCGCACGGTTTTCCGCTTCGCGGCCGAAGGCTTTCACCACCGGCGCGCCCTGCACGCTTTCGGCGAGCGCGCGCACCATGTCGTCGGCGAGGTCGCGGTTCTTCGCGTAGAGCGGCAGCATGCGGCGCGTGAACACGGCCGAGAGCGTCCAGAGCAGCGGCGTGGTCGCGAGGCACGCGAGCGTGAGACCCGGCGCGAGATTCGCCATGTAGACGATGTAGACGCCGAGCGACACGAGCATGATCACGCTTTGCACCAACACCTGATCGAGGAACATGCGCACCGCCTGCACGTCGCCCGTGACGCGATTGATGATCGAGCCGGTGGAATTCTCGTCGAAGAAACGGAAGCTGAGCTGCTGGAGCTTGTCGTAGACGCGGCCGCGCAGCCACGGGACGATCTCCTGCTGCGTGAGATGGTTCACGCGCAGGGCGTAGGTGTAGTTGAGCAGCGAGCGAAGTCCGGCGAGCACGAGGATCGCGCCGGCGATGAGCGCGAGCACCGCCATCGGTTCCCACGGCGGCAGCGGCAGCCCAAACGGCAGGCTCGGCACCGGCGTGCCTTGCAGCACGTGGCGGATGTAGTCGATGCCGACGCCAGTCAGACTGAGGCCCGACACGCCGAGCGTCAGCAACACCAGCTGGATAGCCACGACGCCGAGCCACGGCGTGCGATAGTGCCACGCGAGGCCGAACAGGCGTCGCACAACGCGCCCGCTGCTCAGCGAGGGGCCGAGCGTCGGCGGCGATGATTCGGCAGTCGGAGGCATGGCGTGGACCTGCCAGCGTTGCCACGACGCGGCCGGGCGCAAACGCGGAGTGTGTTCAGTCCGCGCGCCAATTTTCCGGCCACAGGCGGGCGATGAAGTTGCCGATCACGCGGTCGAGTCGCGTGGCGAACACGAGCCAGACGACCGCGACGCCCACGATGCACCAAAAACCGAGCGAGGTGTAGACGTGCGTGATCTGCGTCTCGCGCCAGCCGTGTTCGCGCAGGATGTTCATGTCGCCGCCCGCGTCCTCCTCGCCGTTGACCATCGAGCCGTAGGGAATCGTCTCCTCGAAGCGCGCGATCTTCCGCCAGAGCAGCCAGACGTTCAGAAACGTGCTCGCGCCGAGAAACGCGCAGACATAGCGGCACACGCCCCAGCGGAACTTTTCGGGCAACTGCACGAAGAACAACCCCAGCATCGCCGCGCTGAGATAGAATTCCCCGCCGACGCCACCGAACGCCAGCCACAGCTCCCGACGATGCTCGGGCAACCGCCACGTCAGCCACGCCTGCAACGACACGAGCGCGACCGCGAGGAGCACCGGCCAGATCTTCCGCTCGCGCCAGCCCGCCCACGCGAGAACGCCGAGCAGGAACAACACGCCGAAGTAGACGAACGCCGAGCGCTCCTCGCCGTAATTCGTCCAACCTATCGGCAGCGGCAGCGCGCGATGACCGCTCAGCCACGCGACCGTCGCATGCCCGAATTCATGCACCCACACGTGGAACCCGCGCAGGAAAAAGCCGAGCGGGCTCGCGTTGACCGTCCAAGCCAGCGCGACGATCAGCGGCAGCGCGCCGACGTTGACGACCCACGAGTCGAACGAGAGGGGGTTGAACAGCGCGGCGCGTTCGTCGGGCGGCGGAGGAACATAAACCGGTCCCACAGGCGCGCGAGTCGCGGGAGGCTCCGCGTTCGGGGCCGGAGAGGCGGCAGCGGCGCGCCGGCGCAACTCGGTCGCGACCGCCTCATAGGCCGCGCGCAACTCCGCTTTCTGTTCCGGCGTGCCGGATTTGATCAGCGCGAACGAGCGCTGCAGGTGCGCTTTCTCCAGCGCGGAGAGCGTCGCGTCGGCGCCCACGCCCAGCAGGGCGCAACAGCGTTGGAATTCGCGCTCGTCCACGGCGCGCGACACCAACAGCGGCACGCGCGCGCGGCGAGAATTTTTCCGCGGGTTCGCAGTTCACAACGCCGCCGGAATCCTTCATCGCTGATGGTCCGTGAGAGACCCTGCGCACACCCGATCCGTCATGTTGCTGCTGCTCGCCGCGCTCTGCTGGAGCCTCGGCGGCGTGCTGCTGAAGTCCGTCAACTGGCCGCCGCTCGCGGTCGGCGGCGGGCGCGGGCTCGTCGCGGCGGTCTTCCTGCTCCTCGTGGTTGGCCACCGGAAACCGTTTCGTTGGGGCTGGCTGCCGCTCGTCACCGCCGTCGCCTATACCGCCTGCACCCTGCTGTTCGCCGCCGCGACCAAGCTCACCACCGCCGCGAACGCTATCCTGATCCAATATACCGCGCCGGCCTACGTCGCGTTGCTCGGTGCATGGCTGCTCAAGGAACGGCCGACGCGCTACGATTGGCTGACGATCGCCGTCGTGTTCGTCGGGCTGGCGATCTTCCTCTACGATGGCCTGCGCCTGAACGACGTGGCCGGCATCCTGCTCGCGATCGGGAGCGGCGTGGCCTTCTCGGTGATGATCGTGCTGCTGCGGCTGCAAAAGGACGGCTCGCCGATCGGCTCGATCATCCTCGGCAACTTCTTCGCCTTCCTCTGCGGCTTGCCCAGCATTCTCGGGGCGCCGTTGCCCGACACGCAGAGCTGGATCGCGCTGCTGCTCCTCGGCGTCGTGCAACTCGGCGTCGCCTACCTCATCTACACGAAGGCCATCAAGCACGTCACCGCGCTCGAAGCCGTCCTCATTCCCGTGATCGAACCGATCCTCAATCCCATCTGGGTCATGCTCGTGCTCGGCGAAAAACCCAGCGCTCTCGCCCTGTTCGGCGGCGCGATCGTGATCGGCGCCGTGACGTGGCGCGCGGTGTATTCGATCCGGCAGCCGCCGCCGGCGGTGCTGCCGGGTTGAGTGAACATGCCGCGCGGCATCCTCATTCTGTTGCTGCTCGCCATGGCCACCTCGTCGTCCGGCATGGAAAAGGAACGCGAGTGCGTCGTGTTGCTTCACGGCGTCGGCCTGTCGGGCTGGGTGATGCGTCCGCTCGAGCGCGCGCTCACGAAAGCCGGTTATCGCGTCATCAACCTCAGCTATCCCTCGCGAAGCATGCCGCTCGAGCAGATCGCGGGCGGGTTCCTGCCGGCGGAGTTGGAACGACACGGCGCGCTCGCCGCGCCACGACTGCACTTCGTCACGCACTCGATGGGCAGCATCGTCACGCGGCTCTATTTGCGCGATCGACGCCCGGGCAATCTCGGGCGCGTCGTCATGCTCGGCCCGCCGAACCACGGCAGCCCCGCGGCGGACCGCGCGGGCGGTAGTCGCTCGGCGCGCGCGGTCATGGGCGTGAACATGCCGCGCCTCGGCACGGGGCCCGACGGCGTCGTGCGCACGCTCGGTCCGGCCGACTACGAAGTCGGCATCATCGCCGGCACGCGGCTGATCAACCCACTTTTCCGCGGCGTGATGCCGCGTCCGCACGACGGCGTGGTCACGGTCGAATCGGCCAAGCTCGAAGGCATGCGGGACTTTCGCGCCGTGCCGTATTCGCACACCGGCATGCTCTGGCGGCGCGCCGTCATCGACGACGTCGTGGCCTTCCTCCAAGCCGGCCGGTTCCAGTCGCCGCCGACGGACAAACTGTCACCTAATAGGTGACAGTTTCCTCGGTCTCCAAAGCGTGGAACGCGCGCAGCCTGAGAGAAGTGTAACCTATTAGGTTACACTTCCGTTTTCGCCGGCGGGCGGAATTGGAGGAGCAGGTTCGCCGCCGTGATCAGGCCGCCACCGAGCAGCAGGCGCCACGTGAGCGTCTCGTTCGGATAGTCGAAGCCGCCCCACCGCGCGAACAGCGCGGGGAGAAACAGGGCCAGAACCGACGTGAAGATCGGTTCCGTGCAGTAGATCAGCCCGGCCTCCGTCGCCGTGATCGCGGGCTGGAAGCGGTTCATCAGGAGGAACGCCGCAATCGTGCACAGCGCCGTGAGAATCACGGTGAACGTCAGCCACGCGCCCGAGGTCCACGGCACGAGCAGCGCCCCGGCGGACGGCGCGGTGGCCGCCGTGAAAATGCCGAGGGCGACGGCTTGGGTCGCGAACATCAGCGTCGTGACCGGCCGCACGCGGTTGCCCGCGTAGCGCTTGTCCTCGAGCAGCAGGATCTGCCACATGAAGAACACCGACGAGAGCAGCGTCTCCGCCTCGCCACGCCCGAGGTGGAATTCGCGCAGGTTGAACTGCGCCAGCACCGCCACGCCCGCGAGCACGAGCGCGCACGCCGCCCACACGCTCGCGCCCGGCGAGCGCCGCGAACGGACGGCGAGCAGCACCGGAATCATGATCGCGTAGAATTGCGTGAGGAACGCCGACGTGGACGCACTGATGAATTGCAGGCCGTCGATCTGGAAGAACATCCCGAGCGACGCGGCGACCCCGAGTCGCAGGCCCTGCGCGCGCTCGCGCGCGGTCAGCGTGCGCAGCTGGCTCCACGAGATCAGCACCATGAACACCGCCCCGAGCAGGAAGCGCGGGGCGAGCGACATGCCGGTGATGAACCAGTTGCCGCTGCCGGGCAGGAGTTGCTCGTGTTGGAACGCGATCGCCTTGAGCAGCGGAAAGCTGAAGCCCCACAGAAAATTCGTGAGGAGCAGCATCAACAGCGCGGTCGTATGCGTGGCACGGGCGTTCATCGAGCGGAGCCGCGGAGCGTAGGCGCGGTCACCGGCACTCCAAGCGCAAAGCCGCGCTCAGGCTTTCAACACGCTCTGGAGCACCGCGTGGAAGAGCGGATCGCGCAGCGGCTTCTTCAACAGTGCGCGGAAACTCGTCCGCAACCCGTCGCGCACGGCGGCCGGCACGCTCACGGAGATGAGCCCGATGATCGGCGCATCGGCCAGGCCCGGGTGCGCCTCGAGCAGCGCGGGCCAGAGCGAGGCGTCGCGCGCGAGCACGTCGATCAACAACACGTCGTGCGCACGTTCGGCGGGGAGTTTCGTGAGATTCTCGAATGAGGTGACCTTGAGCCCCCAACCCTCCAGCAACGCCGCGTAATGCGCGCGGGCGCGGGAGTTCGCCGAGATCACCGTGATGCGTCGCGAGGGCAACTTGGGCAGCCCCTCGGTCTTTTCGAGCACGCGCACCTCGATGTGGAAGCGAAACTCCGACCCGGCGCCGGCGGCGCTCGAGACCTCGATGTCGCCGTCCATCAGACGCACCAAACTGCGGCTGATGGCGAGGCCGAGGCCCGCGCCGCCGTGTTTCCGCGTGGTGGACGCGTCCACTTGACTGAACGGCTGGAAGAGGCGGTCCTGCTTCTCCACCGCGATGCCGATGCCGGTGTCGCGCACCGCAAAATCGAGGCGCACGCGCTGGTCGCCGCCCGCCGCGACCGGCAGCGGCACGGCGCCGACCTCCACTTCCACTTCGCCGGCCGGCGTGAACTTGATGGCGTTGCCAATGAGGTTGACGAGGACCTGACGCAGCCGACCGGGATCGGCGAGCACGTGCGCCGGCACTTGCGGCGACACGGCGACGAGGAGTTCGAGGTGCTTGTCTGCCGCGCGCGTCGAAAGCAATTCGACCGCCTCCTCGACGATTTGCCGCGGCGCGCAGGCTTGCGGGTCGAGCTGCATGCGGCCGGCGTCAATGCGGGAGTAGTCGAGGAGCTCGTTGGTGAGGGCGAGGAGCGCCTCGCCGCTCTTGCGCACGGTCTCGACGTAGTCGCTTTGCTCGGTGGTGAGCGAGGTGTCCTGGAGGAGCGTGGCGAAACCGATGATGCCGTTCAGCGGCGTGCGCAACTCGTGGCTCATCATGGCGAGGAACTCGCCCTTGGCGCGATCCGCCGCCTCGGCTTGATCGCGAGCGACGCGCAACTCGTCCTCCACGCGCTTGCGATCGCTGATGTCGTCGAAGACCGCCACGAGGTTCGTCACGCCTCGCTCGCCGTCGCGGACCGGAGAGACCACCAGGCGCACGGTGAAGACCTCGCCATTGCGCCGGCGCATCAGCATTTCGCCCTGCCAGCGTTCGCCGGCGTGGAGGCGTCGCAGCAGTTCGTCGCGCTGGTGCTCGTCGGCGTCATTCGGCAACAGCAGCCGCGAGGGCTGACCGATCAGTTCCTCGCGCTGGTAACCGGTGATGGCGAGCAGGCCGTCGTTGGCGTATTCGATGATTCGGTCCGGGGTCGTGATGATCACCGCGGAGCTGCTCTGCTGAATCGCCGTCGAGAAGCGGCGGATCTCGCGGTTGAAATTCCGCTCGCGCACGCGGAACAGCCAGCCGCCGAGAGGCACGCCGAGCACGAGCACCACCAAGCCGAACGCGGAGAGCCGCGCCGTCCACAATTCGCGCTGCCAGCTCGACGCATCGACATCGATGCCGAGGATCGTCCGCGGTGCGCCGGGCGGCGGACGATCGCCGACGGGCGCGTAGGCCGTGACCCATTCGCCGAACGAATCGCGCAACGGCCCCTCGGTGGCTGGCTCGTAGTTGCGCAGGATTGCCTGCAGGCCCGGCGAATTCGGCGCCTCGGGATAGTCGTCGCCGGGTTTGGACATTTCCGGCGAGGTCTCCGGCTCGGAATCGGCGAGGAACACGACGCGGCCGGGACGATCCGTCGAACGGAAGAGATAGACGAAGCGGATGCCGGGACTGACTCCGCGCAACCGCATCAGCCGGTCCTTCACGGCGCGATACTCCGGGTGGTTCAAGTCCGCCGGCGTGCCGGAGAGCGCCGCCGTGTCCTCCGCAACGAACGCCACGGCGCAGTGCTGCGCGCGATCGACCATTTGCTGAAGCAGCGCGGAGCGGCGGCGTTCCGCGCCCCACCAAGCCACGCAAAGACCGAGCACCACGATCAGCAGCCATGCGGCGAGGACGCGGAAATTGGGCGGGGTGACGCGCACGGGAGGTCGGCGCGGAGCAAACTTCGCCGTCGCCGAGCTCGCAAAACAAAACCGCCGCGGATTGCTCCGCGGCGGTCGTGAAAGCGAGTTTCGCTCGAGGTTAGGACGAGACGTGCTTCGACACGAGCTTGGTCATGTCGAACATCGAGACCTGCGCCTTGCCACCGAAGACCGCCTTGAGGGCGTCGTCAGCGTTGATCATGCGCTTGTTCTTCTTGTCCTGGAGGCCGTTCTTCTTGATGTAGGCCCAGAGCTTCTTGGTCATTTCGGTGCGGGGAAGCGGCTTCGAGCCGACGACCGCGGCGAGGGTGGCGTCCGGAGTGACCGGGGCCATGAACTTAGCGTTGGGTTTGCGAGCAGATTTCTTTGCCATAGTGCCTCTCGTATTAGAACGCGTGCGGGGCGATGCAATGATTTTCTAGAGGGGAAATTGAGTTTTTTCAGAGGAGAACCCGCTTGAAATTCGACTGGCGGCCCGGCAAAGCGCCCGGCAATTTCGCGCGCCGATGCACTTCCCCGCCGAGCTTCCGTTCATCGAGACGCCGCGTCTCGCGCTGCGCCCGTTCGACCTGACCGACGCACCGCACGTGCAGCGTCTCGCCGGCGCGAAGGAGGTCGCGAACGCCACCGCGCTCATTCCTCATCCCTATCCGGACGGCGTGGCGGAGCAGTGGATCGCGACCCACACCGCCGAATGGGCGGCGCATCGCGGACTCTCGCTCGCTCTCACGCTGAAGCCGACTGGCGAACTCATCGGCGCGATCGGCCTCACCTTCGTGGAGACGCACGCGCGCGCCGAACTCGGCTACTGGATCGGCCTGCCGTTCTGGCATCACGGTTTCGCCACCGAGGCGGCGAGCGCGTTGGCGGATTTCGGCTTCCGCGTGATCGGCCTCAATCGGGTGCAGGCGCACCACTACGCGAGCAATCCCGCGTCCGGCCGCGTGCTGCTCAAGATCGGCATGCGGCGCGAGGGCACGAGCCCGAAGATGATGCTGAAGAACGGCCGCTACGAGGACGTGGTCTTCTACGGCGTGCTCCGGCGCGATTGGCCGGGCCTCGGCAGCGCCGCACCGTTCGGGACGGGTTGAGCCGGCGCCCGCCGACGTCCAGTTCCGCTCTTGCGGCGCTGCGGCGAAGGCGGCACTTTCGCCGCCGTTGGGTCAGTTGTTTGTGAGACTCCCCCGCCACGCAGAATCGTCACGCGCGCGCCCGCAGCGGGCTCCGGTGACGGTTTGAATCCCGGTCGTCGGGAACGAGCGGCAGCCAGCAGCACAGCCCGCAGCACACATGGAAAACACCAAACTCTACGTGGGGAACATCCCGTTCGCCACCACGGCGCAGGATCTCGAAGGCCTCCTCGGCCAAGCCGGCGCGGTCAGCGTGGTCGAGATCGTCTTCGATAAGTTCACTGGCCGCTCGCGCGGCTTCGCGTTCGTCACCATGGGCAGCGCGGAGGAAGCCCAGAAGGCGGTCGACCAGTTCAACAACTACGATCTCGGCGGTCGCAAACTCGCCGTGAACATCGCCCGCCCGCGCGAGGAACGCGCCCCGCGTGAAGGCGGCTTCGGCGGTGGTGGCGGTGGACGCGGTGGCTTCGGCGGCGGACGCGGCGGCCCGCGCCGCTTCGGTGGTGGTGGCGGCGGCTTTCGCGGTGGACGCGGGGGCGACCGCGGCGGTTTCCGCGAGCGCGAGTAAGCTCCGACCTGCCTCCACGATTTCGAGCCGAACCTCACTGGGGTTCGGCTTTTTTGCGCATCGGTCCGGGCCCGCGCCCCGACTGGCGGCGGCGGCACGGGCCGGTCGGCCAATCCGAAAAACTAAAACCAAGCTTGCGTGGAAACTCCCGATACGTTTCGAGTTTCCGCAGATTCCAATGCCTCCCCGTCTCCCCGAGCCTCCCGCCGCCCCCGTCGCCAACGCCTCCGAAGCGCGCGCCCGCATCGTGCGCACGGCCCGCGCGCACCTCTTCGCCCACGGCTACAGCACCTGGACGATGGACGACCTCGCCGCCGAACTCGGCATGAGCAAGAAGACGCTCTACCAGCATTTCCCCGCCAAGGAGGACCTCGGGCGCGCCGCGCTCGAGCAGTTCGCCGCCGAGGTCCGCGCCGAGGCCGACGCCATCATCGCCGACCGCAACCTTACCTTCGCGGAAAAGCTCCGCGGCTTCACCGGCGGCATGCACCAGCGGCTTTCGCAGCTCACGCCGCACATCATGCGCGACCTGCAACGCTCCGCGCCGGCGCTGCACGAGTTCACCTTCGAGATGCGCCGCAAAAACGTGCCCTACATCTTCGGCCGCCTCCTCGAGCAAGGGCAGCTCACCGGCAAGGTGCGCCCCGAACTCGACGCGCCCTTCGCCGCCGAATTTCTCCTCCACGCGATGCAGGGCATCATGCACCCCGCCACGCTCGAGCATCTTCACCTCGCACCCCACCAGGCGTTCGAGAAAGCCATGAGCCTCTACTTCGGCGGCCTCCTCACGCCCGCCGGCCGCAAAGACTATGAAAAATCGTTTTCCCGCTAAACTCGCCGTCCTCGCCCTCGGCGCGCTCCTGCTCGGCGCCTGCTCCCGCTCGGGTTCCGGCCGCTCCGGCGAACTCGTGTTGTCCGGCAACTTCGAGGTCGACGACGCCCAGCTCGGCTTCAAGACGCCGGGCCGCGTCATCGAGCGCTCCGTGCGCGAAGGCGACCGCGTCACCGCCGGTCAGCCGATCGCACGCCTCGACGACGCCGAGCAGCAATCCCAGCTCGCCCTCCGCCGCGCCGAACTCGCCGCCGCCGAAGCGCAGCTGGCCGAACTCGAAGCCGGCTCGCGTCCGCAGGAAATCGCCGCCGCCGCCGCCACCGTGCGCAGCGCCGAAGCTGACCGCGACCGCGTGCGCCTCGACTTCGCGCGCCAGGATGAACTGCGCAAGAAGCAGGTGATCTCCGATCGCGATTTCGAAGCCGCACAGGCGCAGCTGAAAGTCGCCGAGGCCAAGGCCGCCGAAGCCGCCGAACGCCTCAAGCTCATCCAGGAAGGCCCCCGCGCCGAGACGATCCGCCAGGCGCGCGCCCGCGCCGATCAGGCCCGCGCCGCCGTCGCGCTCGCCACGACGCAACTCGAGAACACGCGCCTCGTCTCGCCGCTCGCCGGCGTGGTGCTCTCGCACAACATCGAGCCGGGCGAGTTCGTTTCCGCCGGCACGCCGGTCGTCACCGTCGCCGAGACCGCGCACCTCTGGGTTCGCGCCTACGTGAATCAGCCCGACCTCGGCCGCGTCCGCCACGGTCAAAAAGTCGTCGTGCGCACCGACAGTTTTCCGGGCCGCGACTTCGAAGGCGTTGTCGGTTTCATCGCCTCCGAAGCCGAATTCACTCCGAAGACCGTGCAGACGCCGAAGGAGCGCGTGAAGCTCGTGTTCCGCCTCAAGGTCGACGTCGCGAATCCCAAGGACGAACTCAAGCCCGGCATGCCCGCGGACGTCATCCTGCCGCCCGCCAGCTGATCCGCTGTCTCGTCGCCGCATGTCCACCGCCGCCATCCACGCCCAAGGCCTGCGCCGCACGTTCGGCGAGCTCGTGGCCGTCGACGCCCTCGATCTCGAGGTCGCCGAAGGCGAGATCTTCGGCCTCGTCGGCCCCGACGGCGCAGGCAAGACCACGACGATGCGCATGCTCACCGGCATCCTCGCGCCCAGCGCGGGCGGAGCGACGGTCGCCGGCTGCGACGTCGTGCGCGAACGCGAACCGCTCAAGGAGCACATCGGTTACATGAGCCAGCGCTTCGGGCTCTACCCGGACCTGACGGTGGCCGAGAACATCGATTTCTACGCCGACATTTACACCGTGCCACAGGCCGCGCGCGCCGAGCGCACGGAGCGGCTGCTGGCCTTCAGCAATCTCACGCCGTTCAAGCACCGCCTCGCCGGCAATCTCTCCGGCGGCATGAAGCAAAAACTCGGGCTCGCCTGCGCGCTCATCCACACGCCGCGCGTGCTGTTCCTCGACGAGCCGACCAACGGCGTCGATCCGGTCTCGCGCCGCGATTTCTGGCGCATCCTTTACCAGCTCGTGCGCGACGGCGTGACGATCTTCGTCTCCACCGCCTACCTCGACGAGGCGGAGCGGTGCAACCGGCTCGCGCTCCTCCACGAGGGTCGCCTGCTCGGGCTCGGCACGCCGGACGAGATCAAGGCGATGATGCCCGGCGCGCTGCTGGAAATCCGCACCGCCGTCCCGCGCCGCGCCGCCGCGGTGCTGCGCGAGCAATTGCGCGAGGCCTCCGTCGGCCTCTTCGGCGACCGCGTGCATGTGGCCGCCCGCGATGCCACCGCGACCGAGGCGCACAGCCGGGAGTTGCTCGCCGCCGCCGGCCTCGCGGTGGAATCGATCCGCCCGATCGAGCCGTCGCTCGAAGACGTGTTCGTCGCCGTTCTGGCCCAGCGCACCGCCGCCGCGAAGCCATGACCGCCGCTCTCATCATCATTCTCCTGCTCACCCTGCTCGTCGCGACCGAGTCCGACGCCGATTGATCCGCATGCGCACCGCTCCCTCCAACGTTTCCGAGCCGATCGTCGAGGTCCAGAATCTCGAGAAGCACTTCGGCGCGTTCAAGGCGGTCGCGGGCGTGAGCTTCTCGGTCCGTCGCGGCGAGATCTTCGGCTTCCTCGGGCCCAACGGTGCGGGCAAATCCACCACCATCCGCCTGCTCTGCGGCCTGCTCACGCCGACGAAGGGCACGGGCACGGTCGCAGGCTTCGACATCGTGCGCGACACGGAGAAAATCCGCACGCGCATCGGCTACATGAGTCAGAAGTTTTCCCTCTACGACGAACTCACCGTCGAGGAGAACATCGACTTCTACAGCGGCATCTATCGTCTGCCGCGCGAGAAGAAGGCCGCGCGCAAGGACTGGGTGCTCGCGATGGCCGGCCTGCGCGAGCACCGCCACGCGCGCACCGCCGAGTTGTCCGGCGGCTGGAAACAACGCCTCGCGCTCGGCTGCGCCGTGTTGCACGAGCCGCCGATCCTGTTCCTCGACGAACCGACCTCCGGCGTCGATCCGAACAGCCGCCGCGCGTTCTGGGACCTGATCTACGCGCTCTCGGAGCAAGGCGTCACCGTGTTCGTGACGACGCATTACATGGAGGAATCGGAGTATTGCGACCGGCTCGGCGTCATCTACCGCGGCGAACTCATCGCGCTCGGCACGCCGCGCGAACTGAAGACGCGACACATGCCCGAAGCCGTGCTCGAGCTCGATTGCGACCGGCCAAACGACGCCATGCTCGTGCTCGAGCGTCTGCCGGCGGTGAAGGAAGTCGCGCTCTTCGGCAAAGGCCTGCACGCCGTCGCGCCCGACCCGCTCGCCGCCGAAGCCGCCATCCGCGAGGCGCTCGCGACGCACGGCTTCCGTCTCGGCCGACTGGAGCGCATCGTGCCGACGCTGGAGGACGTGTTCGTCTCGCTCATCGAGGCGCGCGACGCCGAGGCGGGCCGTCAACAGGAGGTCGCCCGATGAACCTGCGTCGTCTCTGGGCCGTCGCGCGGAAGGAAACGCTGCACATCCGCCGCGATCCGCGCAGCCTCATCCTCGCCGTCGGCATCCCGATGCTGATGCTGCTCATGTTCGGCTACGCGCTGACCCTCGACGTAGACCGCGTGCCGTTCGTCGTTTGGGACCAAGGACGCAGCGTGGAGAGCCGGGAGTTCACCGTGCGTTTCACCGCGACGCGCTACTTCGATTTCCGCGGCACGGTGAGCAGCTACGCGGAAGTCGAACGCGCGATCGACACCCGCGAAGCGATGCTCGCGCTCGTGCTGCCGCCGGATTTCGGCCAGAAAATTGCCGCCGGCCGCGCCGCGGGCGTGCAGGCCATCGTCGACGGCTCCGATTCGAACACGGCGGGCATCGTGCTCGGCTACACCTCCGCGATCACGACGACCTACAACCAGCAGGTCGCACTCGACCAGATCCGGCGCAGCACCGGCCTCGCGCCGACCGCCGCGCTCGATCTGCGCCCGCGCGTCTGGTTCAACGCCGACCTCGAGAGCCGCAATTTCATCGTGCCCGGCATCATGGCCGTGATCATGGGCTTGATCGCCGCGCTGCTCACGTCCCTGACCATCGCGCGCGAGTGGGAGCGCGGCACGATGGAGCAACTCATCTCCACGCCGGTGAAGCCCGCGGAGCTGATCCTCGGCAAACTCCTGCCCTACTCCGCCATCGGCCTGGCCAATCTCGCCATCTCGGTCGTGATGGCGGTGTTCCTCTTCCACGTGCCGCTGCGCGGCAGCGTCGTGCTGTTGTTCAGCGTCGGCATGGTGTTCGTCGTCGGCACGCTCGCGCAGGGCGTGCTCATCAGCACGATCGCGCGTCAGCAGCTGCTCGCCAGCCAGATGGCGATGATCTCGACGTTCCTGCCGGCGTTCCTGCTCTCGGGTTTCGCCTTCGCCATCGCGAACATGCCGCTGCCGGTGCAGGGCATCACTTACATCGTGCCCGCCCGGTATTTCGTGGCGCTCGTGAAAGGCATTTTCCTCCGCGGCGTCGGGCTGGAAATCCTCTGGGCCGACGCGGTTTTCCTGATCGTGTTCGCGGCGGTCGTCATCGGCGTCTCGATCCGCAAGACGCGCAAGGTCCTCGGCTGATATGTGGGAACGCATCCTCACCATCCTTCGCAAGGAGTTCCGCTCCGTGCTCCGCGATCCCAGGATGCGGCTCGTCATCATCGGCGTGCCGTTGATTCAGACACTGATCTTCGGCTACGCCGTGTCGCTCGACGTCCGGCACGTGAAACTCGTGGTCATCGACCGTGATGCGACGCCGGCGAGCCGCGAACTCGTGGCGCGCTTCACCGGCTCAGCCTACTTCGATGCGATCCGGCACACGCTCGACGAGAACGAAGGCCGCGCCTTGATCGACGCCGCCGACGCGTCCGCGATCCTGCAAATCAACGCCGGCTACCAGGAAAATCTCCGCGGTGGCCGGCTCGCGCCCGTGCAGTTGATCGTCGACGGCTCGGATTCCAACACCGCGCGCTTCGTCGTGAACTACGCGACGCAGATCGCCGCGGCCGCGAACACCGAGGTCGTCCTCGACCAAGCCCGCCGCCTCACCGGCCGCACGCTGACGACCGGCAAGGTCGACCTGCAGCCGCGCGCGTGGTTCAACGCCGACCTCGAGAGCCGCAACTTCTACGTCCCGGGCATCATCGCCATGCTCGTCATGCTCGTGGGCCTGATGCTCACCAGCATGGCCATCGTGCGCGAGAAGGAGGTCGGCACGATCGAGCAGGTCATGGTCACGCCGATCCGCCCGGTGGAGTTCATCCTCGGCAAGTGCGCGCCATTCGCCGTCGTCGGCTTCGTGAACACCGCGATGGTCACCGCCATCGCGCTGCTGTGGTTCGGGATTCCGTTCCGCGGGAGCTTCCTGCTGCTCTTGCTCGGCGTCGCGCTGTTCCTGCTCAGCACGCTCGGCATCGGGCTGTTCATCTCGACGGTCAGCCACACGCAGCAACAGGCGATGATGACGACGTTCTTCTTCTTTTTCCCGGCGATGCTGTTCTCGGGTTTCATCTTCCCGATCGCGAACATGCCCGCGTTCTTCCAGTGGCTCAGCCTGCTCGACCCGCTGCGCTACATGCTCGTGATCATCCGCGGCGTGTTCCTCAAGGGCGTGGGCTTCGACGTGCTTTGGCCGCAGCTCGCCGCGCTGCTCGCGCTCGGCGTGGCCGTGATGACCTTCGCCGTGCGGCGCTTTCACAAGAACCTCGCCTAGAGGAAACGCTCCCGCCATTCGGCGCGGGCGAGCGGCCGCGGCCGATACTCGCCGAACAACCGGTAACGCCAGCGCGCGACCAGGCGGTAAACGCCATCCCGCAGACCGCGCGGCACGACGCGCAATTCCGCGAGCGCGCCCATCCCGCCGCCGACCGTCGCGCACGCGGCGAGCACCGCATCCGTGCGGACCAGAAACCGCCCCGGCTGCTGGCGTCGCCAATCGGGCACGAAGATCAACGTGTCGAAATCCGCCGTCGGCAGGCCTTGCGCCCGCAGGAACGCCTGCGCGACCGCGCCCTGCAACGGCGCATAGCGCAACGCCGCGGCGCGATCCGCGTGTAGCAACGCGCGCACGCAGGCCTGACACAGGCCGCATTCGCCATCGAACAACAGCACGGGCATCGGTGCGCTCTCGTCGTTCGCGTCCATGCAGATTCTAGAGCAGCGTCCCGCGTAGGATGAGGAACGCCACGGTGAAGTAGATCACGAGGCCCGTGACGTCGACCAGCGTGGCCACGAAGGGCGCGCTCGAAGTCGCGGGATCGAAGCCGATCTTTTTCAGGATCAGCGGCAGCATCGAACCCATCAGCGAGCCCCACAGCACGATGCCGACGAGCGACGCGCCGACCGTGGACGCGACGAGCAGGTAGTGCGGACCGTAGATGTCGCTGAATTGCGCCCAGATCAGGATGCGCAGGAAGCCGATCGCTCCGAGGATCACGCCGAGCATGAGACCCGCCGCGAGTTCGCGCCGCATCACGCGCCACCAATCGCGCAGACGAAACTCGCCGAGCGCGAGCGCGCGGATGACGAGCGTGGCGGCCTGCGAGCCAGCGTTGCCGCCCGAGCTGATGATGAGCGGCACGAAGAGCGCGAGCACGACGGCCTTCGCGATCTCGTCCTCGAAATAGCTCATCGCGGTCGCGGTGAGCATTTCGCCGAGGAAGAGCACGACGAGCCAGCCGGCGCGTTTCTTCACCATCTTGGTGAGCGCGATGGTGGTGTAGGGTTCGTCGAGCGCTTCGCTACCACCGAGCTTCTGGATGTCCTCGGTGGCCTCCTCAGCGGCGACGTCGAGCATGTCGTCGGCCGTGACGATGCCGATGAGTTTGCCGTCGCCGTTGGTGACGGGCAGCGCGACGCGGTCGTATTGCCGGAAAATCTGCAGCGCGCGCTCACGGTCGTCCTCGGGGTGGAGCGTCGCGTAATTGCCGTCCATCAGCGCGCTGACCTTCGTGTCGGGTCCGGCGAGCAGGAAGCGGCGGACGCGGATGTCGTCGAGCAGGATGCCGCCCTCGTCGGTCACGTAGACCATGTTGAGCGTCTCGCGGTCGTAGCCGTGCTCGCGGATGTATTCGAGCGCCTCGCGCACGGTCCACTCGGGTCGCACGGCGACAAAATCGAGCGTCATCATGCGGCCGACGCTGTGCTCGGGATACGCGAGGAGATCCTGCGCGATCTTGCGCTCCTCGGGCGAGAGCCAGCAGAGCATCTGCATGGCGAGGTCGAGCGGCAGCTCGTGGAGAAACGCGGTGCGGTCGTCCGGCGGCAGCTCGTTCAAGAGCGCGGCGGCCTGCGGCTGCGTGAGCGTCTTCAGCAACTTGTATTTCGCCGGGTGCTCGAGGTAGGCGAAGGTCGCGCCCGCGAGCTGCGGCGTGCAGTGGCGGAAGAGGATGCCGATCTGCTCGACGGGCAGCTCCGACAGGATCGGCGCGAGGTCGGCTGGCAGCCACGGCGCGAGCTTCGCCTTCAATCCGGCGAAGTTCTTGTTGTCGATCAGCGCCGAAATCTCGGTGCGGAGTTGGCTGGCGTGCGACGGCACGGCGGCAACCTACGTGCCATGCCCCGACTGGCAATGCGCAACGCGCGTCGGGGCGCGAACGTTGCGCAGGCGTCAGGCTTTGACCGACGGGATGGGCAGCGAGGCGACGTGCACGGTCTGCGTCGGGAACGCAAAGGAGAGACCGCGCGCCTCGACGACGCGCATGATGCCGAAGTTGATTCGCTGGCGCACCTGCATGTGTTTCGCGAAGTCAGCGTCCTTGATCACGTAGACGATCCAGACGTCGAGCGATGACGCGCCGTAGTCGCGGAAGTAGACGTGCGTATCGGGTGCGTTGACCGCCGGGTCACTCTCGATGAGGCGGCGGATGTCGGCGACGACGCCCTCGAGCTGCTCCGGGTGCGCTTCGTAGGCGACGCCGATGATCTGCTCGACGCGGCGGGCGGTGAAGCGCGAGAGGTTGACGATGGATTCGTTCGCGACGGTGCGGTTCGGGACGGTGACGAGCGAGCGGTCGACCTTGCGGATCTTCGTCGAACGCAGGCCGATGTCCTCGACCGTGCCGGTGTGCGCGCCGACGGTGACCGTTTCGCCAATGCGGAACGGTTGATCGGTCGCGACGACGACGGAGCCGAAGATGTTGGCGATGGTGTCCTGCGCGGCGAGGGCGAAGGCCAAGCCACCGATGCCGAGGGCGCCGAGAGCAGCCTTCACGTCGTAGCCGAGGCTCTGGATCGTCACGAGGATGCCGATCAGCACGAAGATCGTGATCAGGAATTTCTTGATCCACGGCATGAACGCCGCGACGCCCATCTGCTTTTCGCGCGCGACTTCATGCGCGTGCTCCAGCACGGCGTCGAAGGCGCGATAGAGGCCCCAGAAGATCGCGGCGGAGAACGCGATCGTCGACCCCATCGCGATGTAGTGGTCGGTGTTCTCGGAGAGCTTCAGCACCTTCAACGAAGCGAAAATGCCGAGCAGCATGACGAACGTCGCCGTCGGCTGCTCCATGGCCGGGAAGAGTTTGTCGTCGAGCGTCGTCTCGGTCTTCGAGGCCAGCTTCTTCAGGTAGTGGAAGATGATGTTCGTGACGACGTGGCGGAGGAGCACGCCGCAAACGAGGAACGCCGCCGCGATGCCGTAGTGCGTGAGCGTGTTGGATCCGTCGCTCGGCACATGGAGCGCGTGCAGAATCACGTCGACGAGATGTTCGAGGAGATCGGGGGCACGCTCGGCGGGGGCGACGACGACAGCGGTCGTCGCGGCGGCCGCGGTCTTTTGCGCGGCGTCGGGGTTGGCGGCGGCTTGGGCGAGCGCCAGCACGGGCGCGGCGAACGGAGCGAGGCCAGCGAGAAGTTTGCGGGAGAAATTCATGGTGGGGTTCCCTAGAAAGCCCCGCGCCGGCTCTTGTCAAAGCGGAAGCCCGGGCGCGCGCGGCATGTTTCGCCGCTTGCCGAGCCGGGGGTCTGTCCCACACTTTGCGGCCCAATGTCACTGCCGCTCGCGCTTTTCGATTCGATGCCTTGGTGGGCCTGGACCGGCTTTCTCGGCTTTGTTGCCGCGATGCTCGCGCTGGATCTCGGCGTGTTCAACCGCAAGAGCCACGAGGTCACGCTCAAGGAGGCGCTTGTGTGGTGCGTCGTGTGGTTCGCGCTCGCGATGGGTTTCTACGGCCTGATCGCGACCGGCACCCTCGGCAACGGTCTCGGCCGGAAAGAGGGGCTGGAGTTCCTGACCGGCTACATCGTCGAGCTGTGCCTGAGCGTCGACAACGTCTTCGTCTTCATCGTCATTTTCCAATACTTCAAGGTCGAGCCGCGCTACCAGCATCGCGTGCTCTTCTGGGGCATCCTCGGCGCCGTGATCATGCGCGCGCTGTTCATCTTCGCCGGCATCAGCCTGATCAACGCCTTCCACTGGGTCATCTACGTCTTCGGCGCGTTCCTCGTCTACACGGGCGTCAAGCTGGCGATGCCCAAGAACGAGGAGGGGCTCGAGCCCGAGAAAAATCCCGCCGTGAAACTCGCGCGGCGCTTCCTGCCCGTCACGCCGAACTACCACGAGGGTCACTTCTTCGCGCGCATCAACCACCGGCGCTACGCCACGCCGATGTTTCTCGTGCTGCTCGTGGTCGAGACGACCGACGTGATGTTCGCGCTCGATTCGATCCCCGCGGTCATCGCGATCACGCGCAATGAGTTCATCGTTTTCACGTCGAACATCTTCGCGATCCTTGGCCTGCGCTCGCTCTATTTCGCGGTGTCAGGCGTGATGCAGCTCTTCCGCTACCTGAACATCGGCCTCGCGGTCATCCTCGTCTTCGTCGGCCTGAAGATGCTCGCGTCGCACTACGTCGACGTCTCGATCCAACTCTCGCTCGGCATCATCGGCACCGTGCTGGCCGCCTCGATCCTCGCCTCGGTGCTCATCCCGCAGGCGCGCAAGGAGGACTGATCAGCGCGGCGTCCGGGCCGCGCAAACGTCCGCCACGTCGGCCAAGTCGATCAGGACCGGCAGCGCCGATTCCAGATGGGCGACCGCCATCGAGCGCGAAAACGAACCCGGCTCCACGAAGGTAACCCAGCCGTCTTTCCGGGCAAACACGCCATGTGCTCCGGCCGCGCGCGCGGCGTTGAGCTTCAGTTGGATTTCCGGCAGCAACGCGGCCGCGAATTCGACCGGCCGGTTCGTCACGATGAACCACTCGGCATCGAAGCGCGGCTCGCCGATCCGGATTTCCTTCGCACCGAACAGCTCGCTGAGCTTCGTCAGCACGCCCTGCGCGCGGAGCTCGAACACCACGTCGCTCGCAGCCGGTGTCGCGACGCCCGCGGCGATCCATTGCTTCCGGCTCTTGCCTGTGCCGGTGGTGTAGGTCCAGACGCGCACCTGTCGACCTTGCAGGCGGCCCTCGAGCCGGTGCTGCTCCCAGCCGAGCACGCGCTTGCCCCGCACCACCTGCAGACCGATGCGATCGGCGAGCGCAGCGAGATTCGCCAGTCCCTGCCGGTGCGCGCGAATGCTCAGCATGATGAAACCCGCCATTACGCCAAGGCCGAGAACGACGATCACGAGCGCTTCCATGCCGGCAGCAAATCCCCGCGCCTCCCGCCGCGCGAGCGCGAACCCGTTCCTCTCTCCCCCGAAAAATAAAGCCGCCGGGCCCGCTAAGCGGACTCCGGCGGCAACTCGGACGCGCACACACGCACGTGCCGAGCGTTACCCCTAAAAGGTGGTTCAGTTCACCGCGATCTTGCGCGGCTTCACGGCCTCGGCCTTCGGCAGCGAGACGCGGAGCACGCCGTCCTTCAGCTCCGCGTGGATCTTGTCCACGTCGACCGAGTTGTCGTGCTCGAACGACAGCGCGTAGGGCGCGTCGACCGTTTCGCGATAGAGCTGCGTCCAGCCTTCCGGCTTCTGCCAGGCGCGGCGGCCGTGGATGCTGAGCACGCCGTCCTCGGCCGACAGCTCGAGGCCGTCCTTCGCGACGCCGGGGAGCTGCACCGTCAGGCCCCACGCCTCGTCGGTCTCCTTCAGCTCGTAGACGGGCTTCAGGGTGAATTCCGATTCGGAGCTGGCGGTGCTGTCGTTTGCCTCGCGGCGCGCGAGAGCGCGCGAGAGACGCGGAACGATTTGATTGAAGAGAGTCATGGTGGGTTTTTCTCCGTGCTGAAAGGTGATCAGTTGACGTTGATGGCGATCTTGCGCGGCTTCGCCTGCTCCTGCTTCGGGAGCGTGACGGTGAGCACGCCGTTCTCGAGCGCGGCGCTGACCTTGTCGGCCTGCACGCTCTCGGGGATCGAGATCGAGCGGCTGAAGTTGAACGACTGCTCGCCCTCCTTGCGCGTGGCGTTGATCGTCAGGTAGTCCTCGATCATCTCGACGGCGATATCCTCGCGCTTCACGCCCGGGAGCTCCGCGCGGACGTAGGTGTTGTCCTTGTCCTCGTAGAGATCGACCGCGAAGCGCGGCGCCGCCGGCGTCGCGGCGTCCGCCAGAGCGGTCGCGAAGAGACGATCGATTTCCGACTCCAGACCGGTCCAGGGATTCTGAAACGCGGACCCACGAAAGAGGGTCGCGCGGGGATGGGCATAACGAACGATGCGATACATGGTGGTGGTTCTCCTTTTAAAACTGGGTTGTGCCACCGCAGTGCATCCCACGTGCCGCCCCTTCGCCGCGCGCAAATCGCGACCGCGCCGCCACTTGTTTTCCGCGCGCGAAATCCATTGGGAAATTCCGCCCCACCCTGTGACGCCCCACCTGCGCAACTCCGTCGCGCTTACCCCGCCGCCATCACATCGAACACCAACAGCGGCAGTTCGCGCGGGTGTTTTCCAAGGAGGAGATAGCGCTCCTCCCCCACCCGGCGCGCGCCCATGCGGAGATAAAAGCCTTCCGCGTTCGGGTCGGATTTAATCTCCAGCCGCCGAACGCCAAGTTTGCGCGCGATAGCCACCGCGGCGCGAAACAACTCGCGCCCGCTGCCCTGTCCCATGTGGGCCGGCGCGATCCAAAAATGCTCCAGCCACCAAAGATCGCCGTCCCGCCGCAGGCTGAAAAAGCCGACGCGCACGGCGTCCTCCACGCGCACCGCGACGAAAACCTCTTCGCGCGCCAGCGTCCCCGATGTGATCCGCAACGAATCCGCCCACGCCTCGATCCACTCGGGAGGATAGCCCCAGTGCGCCTTCGCCGCGCGACACAGTTCGGTCAACTCGCCGACCTCGGCTGGCACGGCGCGTCGAATCGAAAAGGTGGGCGGCAACGTCACCGGCACAGTGCACGCACGTTGTGACACGCCGTCAATTTTCCCGTGGCCAGCGCCGCACCGCCTGCCTCACCCTGCGATTTTCCGATGAGCTTCGACTTCGACACTCCGATCGACCGCGCCCGCAGCGACAGCCAGAAATGGCAAAAATACGCCGGCAAGGACATCCTGCCGCTCTGGGTCGCAGATATGGACTTCGCCGCGCCGCCGGTCGTCGTCGATGCGCTGCACGCACGCGTCGCGCACGGCGTGCTCGGTTACGCAAAGCCGTTGCCCGCGCTCGCGGAGGCGACGGTCGCCTATTGCGCGCGCCGCTACGGCTGGCAGGTCGACCCGGCGTGGCTCGTCTGGTTGCCCGGCCTCGTCACCGGCCTGAACGTCGCCGCTCGCACGCTCGGTGAAGAAGGCGACGAAATCCTCTGCACCACGCCGGTCTATCCGCCGTTCATGAGTTCGCCGGCCAACCAGCGCCGACGCACCGTGGCCGTGCCGATGACGAAGAACGGCGCGCGCTGGGAAATGGACTTCGCCGCGCTCGAGCGGGCAATCACACCGCGCAGCCGCGCGTTCTTCCTCTGCAGCCCGCACAACCCCGTCGGCCGCACCTTCACGCGCGCGGAGCTGGCGCAACTCGCCGACTTTTGCGTGCGGCACAATCTCACGCTCGTCTCCGACGAGATCCATTGCGACCTGATCCTCGACGACGTCGCGCACATCCCCACGGCGACGCTCTCGCCCGAAATCGCCGCGCGCAGCATCACGCTGATGGCGCCGAGCAAAACTTACAACGTGCCCGGCCTCGGCACTTCGCTCGCGATCATCCCCGACCCCGCGCTCCGCGCCGCCTTCACGCGCGCCGCCAGCGGCATCGTGCCCGACGCCAACGTCCTCGGCCTCGTCGCGTGCGAGGCGGCCTTCCGCCATGGCGAACCGTGGCGCCAGGAATTGCTCGCCTATCTCCGCGGCAACCGAGACCTGATCGAGCAGACCGTCGCCAGCGGCCAGTTGCCCGGCGTGACGATGACGCACGTGGAGGCGACCTACCTCGCGTGGCTGGACATCTCCGCGCTGCGCCTGCCTAACGCGCACGCGTTCTTCGAGCAACACGGCCTCGGCTTCTCCGACGGCGCCCCTTTCGGCGCCGCCCCGAACACGCACGTCCGCCTGAACTTCGGCTGCACCCGCGCCACGCTCCGCGAAGCCCTCACCCGCCTCACCCGCGCCGTCGGTGCCGCCCCACGCTAAGACGCTCGGCCCCCGCAGCACCGGTCGCTCCGCCCCTTTTCGCCTCCCGGCACGGTCACCTAATAGGTGACTTCCTTCTCATCTTTTTAGAGGACACAGACTCAGTGCCTCCGCGCGCTGGGTCACCTATTGGGTTACTCATGAGTATCCCAAATCATCCACGACTCAGAATCTGGCTCGATATCGGAGGCGAAATGTTCGAGCTGGGCGAGCAACTGGTTGACGAAGCGCGCAAGCACGCCCGACGCCGACGCACCGCCTCCTATTCGACGGTCCGGCCCGGGCCGGCCACTCCGTTGTGGAACTTGCTCGCAGAGCATCTCCGCCGGGAGCTGCACCCCATCGGCGCGAAAGTGCGACTCGCACGTTACCTCGGGGTCCCGAAGCAGCGCTTGCACAATTTTCTGAAGGGCGGAGATCGCATGCCCGACGCGGAGTTGACGCTGCGGCTGCTCCACTGGTTGGCCGAGAAGCGCGGCGGTCGCGACCTTTCCCTCTGAGTAACCTAATAGGTTACTCGGGCGCGGAGTTTCCGAGGAAACGGAGAGCAGGAAGTCGGATTCGTGTAACCTATTAGGTTACTCGAATCCGAGGTGGTGGCGATGGAAGCGATGGGGGCGAGCGCGGCGTTCTGATTTGCGCTCGGGCTCGACCGGCCAACCATCGCGGCGTGCGCATCGGGCCGTATGAATTTCCGTCGAATCTGTGTCTCTCGCCGCTGGCGGGTTACACGAACCTGCCGTTCCGGCTCGTCGTGCGCGAGATCGGCGGGCTCGACTGGGTCACGACCGACCTGATCAACGCCCGCTCGCTGCTCGAGCGAAACCACAAGGCGCTCCAGCTCGCTCAGACTGCACCGGCCGAGAAACTCCTCTCCGTCCAGCTCTTCGGCTCGGTGCCGGAGGAGATGCGCGACGCGGCGGCGATGGTCGAGGCGATGGGCATCGCCGCCGTCGACATCAACATGGGTTGCCCCGTCCGCAAGGTCGTGGGCGTGGGCGGCGGCTCGGCGATGATGACCGAACTCAAGAAAACCCAAGCGCTGGTCCGCGGCATGGTCGAGGCGGTGAAAATTCCGATCACCGCCAAGATGCGGCTCGGCTGGGACGAGAACAATCTCACCGCGCCCGACCTCGCGCGCGCGCTCGAGGACGTGGGCGTCGCCGCGATCTTCGTGCACGGCCGCACGCGGGCGCAGGGGTTTTCCGGCACGGTCAACCTCGCGGGCATCCGCAGCGTGGTGCAGGCGGTGAAGACAGTTCCGGTGATCGGCAACGGCGACGTCACGACGCCCGACGCCGCGAAGAAGATGTTCGACGAAACCGGCTGCGCGGGCGTGAGCATCGGTCGCGGCGCGTTCTACAATCCGTGGATTTTCCGGCACACGCTCGACTTCATCCGCACCGGCGCGATGCCACCGGAGGCGAGTTACGCCGAGCGCGTGCAGGTGATGCGACGACACCTCGAGCTGGCGTGTGAGGTCTTCGGCGAGGAGTTGGGCTGCCGGCTGTTTCGCAAGCCGGCGGCGTGGTATGCGAAGCGGCTCGGTCCGGCGAAGGAGTTCAAGAAATCCGTCGTGGGCCTGCGCACGCGCGCGGAGTTCGACGAGATTCTGGCGCGCTACGAGAAGTGGCGCGCGCAGTTCTGCGACGAGCGCGGCGAATTGCTCCCGCGCTTCCAACCCGACCCGATGGTGGCGTCGTTCATGCGCGAGGAGGACGATCCGGCCGTCACGCGCCGCGAATCGATTCCCGTGCCCAAGGGTCCGGTGGACACCTGGTGATGCAGGCTCGCGTCACGCCGCGCCCGACCGCAACCTCCGTCCGCTTCCCGCATGTCCAACCTCATCCATCTTTGGGGCATCTTCCTCGGCACCGTCGTCGGCCTGCTGCCGCTGATCAATCCGCTGGCGGCGGCGCCGACATTCCTCGCGATCACCGAAGGCGACACGGAGCAACGGCGCCGCGAGCAGGCGTTCAAGGGCTGCCTCTACATGGTGGGCATCCTCGTGAGCTTCCTCGTGGGTGGCACGTTCATCATGAATTTCTTCGGCATCTCGATCCCGGGCCTGCGCATCGCGGGCGGGATCATGCTGACCGGCATCGGCATGAACATGCTGGCGACGCACCGCACGACCGACGACGAGAAGGAGGAGCGGGAAGCCGCCCGCAAGAAAATGGACGTGTCCTTCTCGCCACTGGCGATGCCCATGCTCGCGGGCCCGGGCTCGATCGCGGTGACGCTCGGGTTCACGTCGCTCGCGACGCATCCGATCGACTACGTGGCGATCATCGCCGGCATCGGTGTGGTGGCGTTCATCACGTGGGTGACGCTGCGGCTTTCGGGCAAGATCGTGACGTTCATCGGCGTCGTCGGCGTGAACGCGATGACGAAGATCATGGGTTTCCTGATCATGTGCATCGGCGTGCAATTCGTGGTGAACGGCATCCTTGGCATCGCGACGGATCCGGAAGTGTTGCGCGGGATCAAGCATACGCTGTCGCACTGAAGCGCGCCGGCGAACGACGCGCGCGGTGCGCAAAAGAAAAGCCCCGGCGTGCGGCCGGGGCTTGAAGGAGGAGGAGGCGCAAGGCGCGCCGGCGGTCAGAATTTTTTTGTGAGCTGGGCGTAGACGAAGCGGCCGCGGTTGCTGTGCGTCGTGACGTCATAGCTGTCGTTGAAGGCGCCCGCGGCGAAGGGCGCGGACTCGTCGGTGACGTTGGCGGCGCCGAGGCGGAGCGTGGTATCGGCCAGCCACTTTCTCCAACCAGCGCCACCGGTGAAATCGTGCTGCACCTGGACGTCGAGGGTGGTCCAAGGCTCGATGTAGCGGATGGCGTTGCCCTGAGTGAAGGCGGGGTTGTCCTGGAGTTTGCTGATGTGGTTGGCCGTGACGACCGCGGCCCAGGAGCCTTTTTCCCAGAGCAGCGAGAAGTAGCCTTTGTGGCGCGGGATGGAGCCGGGGGAGATGGCGTTCTGTTGGACGTCGATGAAGGTGCCGAGGAAGCTCTGCTTCGGAGCGCCCGGATTGGGCGTGAGCGTCCAGGTGAGCGCGGTGTTCCATTCGGCTTTGGTGGTGAACTTGCCCCAATCGCCGCGGGGCCAGACGTAGGTGACGGCCCACTCCACGCCGGTGGTCTCGCGCGCAGAGATGTTGAACTGGGTGGAGTTGATGGTGGTGACGCTGCCGGTGACGGGATCGCGCACGATGAGGTTGGCGAAGGGCGCGTTCGGGTTGATCGTGGCGGCGTTGCCGCGGACGAAGCCGGAGCCCTGGCCGGCGGCATTGACGTTGAGGATGAACTGCGAGCCCTCGCCGACGAGGCCGTTGATGGTGCCGTAGTAGTAGTCGACGGTCACGCTGAGGCCGTGGATCTTCTTCGGCGACCAGACGAAGCCGGCGGAGTAGGTGGTGGATTCCTCGGGGGAGAGCTGGGCGTTGCCGCCGGTGGTGATCTGCGTCTGGTTCGGGATGGCGAAGCCGAGAGGATCGACGAGCGAGGGGAACGAAGTGCCGGGCGCGCCGAAGAGCTGGCTGAGACTCGGCAGGCGGA
The DNA here is from genome assembly GCA_016217545.1 of Opitutia bacterium. NCBI lineage: Bacteria > Pseudomonadati > Verrucomicrobiota > Opitutia > Opitutia bacterium. Next base: position 258,906 of record JACRHT010000012.1, read on the forward strand.
AGCCGGTGCCCCAGGTGCCGCGAACGAGCAACTCGTCGGTGGGCTGCCATTGGAGGCCGAGCTTGGGATTGTGCGCGGTGAAGCTGCGGCCGATCTGGGCGCCGGTGGTGCCGTTCTGGAAGCCCTCGACGGTCTGGTAGTCGTAGCGGCCTTCGAGCTGGAGCTTGAGCGAGCGCACGAGGGGGATTTTCTGGTGCTCGCCCACGATGGGAACGTGCAGCGCGGCGAAGGCGCCGGTGCCGTAGGCGCGGGAGATGGAGGGGTTGGAGCCGTTCAGGCCGAGCAGGTCGCCGGTGAAGAAGATGGGCTCGGGAAGGTTGGCGAGGTCCACGCGATAGTAGTCGGCGCCGAAGCCGAGTTTCACGTCGCCGCTGGGGAGGGAAAAGGCGGAGCCGTTGGCGGAGAAATCGAAGCCGCGATTCTGGCTGTTGATATCGGTGCGGCCTTTGGCGGCGGATTCGGCGAGGGCCTTGCGGTTGTCGAAGGCGACTCCGGTCGGACCGACTCCGGCGACGTCGTCGAGCGCCCAGGGGTTGTAGGCACCGCTGAGGATGCGCTGCACGAGGGCGGCGCGGCTGGGGGCGCCGCTCTGGTCAACATCGCGGGCGAAGGCGTCGTAGATGTAGTTGAGGCTCCAGTTCCAATCCTGGCCGAAGTGGCCGTTGAAGCCGCCGTGGGCTTCGTAGGAGTCGCGGATGTTGGTCTGGAGTCTGGGTCCGAGGGTGATGGTGCGGAAGGGCACGGTGCCGTTGGTGAGCGCGCCGGGCGAGGTGGCGTTGTCCGCGATGAAGAAGCCGACCGGGATGTGCGGGCTGAGGCGGGCGGCGGTGCGCAGCGCGGTGCCGGCGGAGCCGCCGGTGGGCATGGGCGAGGGCGCGAGACCGTTGAGGAACTCGTCGTGGGCGTAGAGCAGGTAGGCGTAGAATTCGACCTGCTCGTTGAAGAGCTTCTGGTTGAGGCGCGCGTAGAGGTTGCGGCGTTTCTGCTCGGGGATGGAGGGCGTGAAGCGGCGGAAATTCAGCATCTGGTTCGACGTGGCCGAGTTCGTGTCCATGGGGATGAAGTCGGCGGCGCTGAGGCCGATGGTCTTGCCGGGGGCGAGGACGAGGTCCTGCACGGGGGCGGTGGCGCTGCCGACACGGGCGGTGGCGCGACCGGAGAAGGAGGGGCTGCCGCCGTTGACGCCGCCGCGGAAACGCTGGTCGGCCTGGTCGGAGGGCTCGCGATCGATGCCGTGGAGGGCGTTGCGCGAGTAGGATTCGACGGCGACGACGACGTTGGTCTTGCCGAGCGTGTAGCCGGCGATGGCGCTGGCACGAATGACGCCGGCGTCCTTGTCGGTCGTGTTGCCGTAGTAGAAGTCGGCTTTGGCGCCCTCGTAGCGGTCGGTGAGCATGACGTTGAACACACCGGAGAGGGCGTCGGAACCGTAGATGGAGCCGGCACCGTCCTTCACGACCTCGATGCGCTTGATGGCGATCTGGGGGATGAGATTGAAGTTCTGGTAGCTCTGCGTCTTTTTGCCGTCGAGGAGAGTGAGGGTGCCGGCGAGGCCGCGGAGATTGACGCCGGAGGAGCCGGTGCCGCCGTTGGTGCGCTGCTCGGTGGCGACGGAGCCGGTGTAGCCGGGCAGGTGACGCACGACTTCGATGGGGGTGGCAGCACCGAGGCGGGCCATCTCGGCTGGCGCATAGATGGTGACGGGGGAAAAGGTCTCGCCCTCGGCCGTGGGAATGGCGGAACCGGTGACGACGAATTTATCGAGCTTGAAGGTTTCTTCCTCGGGGGCGGAGTTGTTTTGGGCGAGGAGGAGCCCGGGAAGGGCGAGCAGGGCGGCGAGCGCGCGGGTCCAACGGCGCGGGCGATCCGCATGCGAGGTGCTGGTGGATTGAGGGATCATGGGTGATCTTAGGTTTGTCTGGTGTGATGCGCGGCGCGGTCGCCGGCGCATCGGAGTCGCGCGAGCAGGCCGGAAGGGACGGGCGCGGCAAGGGAGCGGCGACGTCTTCCTAGTCGCGCGCGCCGAGCTTCTAGCCCGCTACTTGATCCCGCCCGGTCGGGCGCACCGGTCGGGATTTCGCGGCTCTCAGCGGGATCTTGCGCCTCGGCTCGTCGCTTTGCTCCACGCTGTTTTTCAGATGCGCCTTCGCCGACACACCCGCGTGGCTCGCCACCCTTCGCCTTGATCGAGCTGGGACTCAGGCTTCCACGGTGCCGAGGGGATGACTTGCCCTGCCTACAACAAAACGGCCCTGCCGGGAAAGTGGCAGGGCCGTGAAACGGTTCAGGTTTCCGTCAGGAGATCAGAATTCCTTGCGGAGCTGGAGATACACGAAGCGCCCGATGTTATTGTGGGTGCGCGTGTCGTAGCTGTCGTTGAACGCGCCCGCGGCGAATGGGGCGAGTTTGTCGAACACGTTCGTGGCGCCGAGGGTGACGGTCAGGCCTTTGAGCACGAGGTTGTCGCTCTTGAAGGCGTAGCTCGTCTGCATGTCCACGGTGTTGAACGAGCCGATGCGGCGGTAGCCGCCGACCTTGGGCTCGACCGAAGCGGGCGCGCTAAGGAAGGCTTGATAGATGGGATCGGTGAAGCGGTTGGCTCCGGCGTTGAAGAAGGCCTGCATCTTCGGGGTGAGCACGAAGAGCGGATCATCTTGGTAGGACTGGATGTAGTTGAACGTGACGTTGGTCGTCCAGTTGTGCCACTGCCAGTTGGTGGAGAAATTGCCTTTCCAGCGCGGAATCGAGCCGGGGGAGAGCGGGTCGCCGACGGTGCTGACGAACTTGCCGAGGTAGCTCTCGGTCGGGAGGCCGGGGCCGGCGTTCTGGTCGAACTTGAGGAACTGGTTGGCTGCGGCGGTGAACTTAAAGCGACCCCAGTTCTGCGCGTTGTAGGCGTAGGTGGCGGTGTATTCCATGCCCTGGACCTTGCGGGAGCCGATATTGAGGAAGTCGGACAGGACGGCGCCGCGCTGCGAGATACCGAAGGCGGAGGAGAACGAGCCGTTGCTGTTGAGGCCGCCGGCACCGTTGCGGCGGATCAGGCTGGCGAAGGGCGCATTCGGGTTGATGGTGGCGGCATTGCCGGGCACGAAGCCGGGCCCTTGGCCGGCGGCATTGGCTGCGAGGATGGCTCGGGCGTTGTTCGCCACGATGCCGGAGACGTCGATGGCGTAGAAGTCCGCCGAGAAGCTGAAGTTCTTCACGAGTCCCTTGGGCGTGCCAACCAGGCCGACAGAGAAGGCCTTGGAGGTGGCGGGCTGCAGGTCGGGATTCGCACGCACGACGACGGTCGTCTGGGCGCTGTAGGGGAAGCCGAGCGGGTCCACCAGCGTCGGGTTGTTCTGGGCGGGCGAACCGAAGGCAGAGTTCGGATTGGGAGCGAGGAAGCCCTTGCTCCAGCTGGCGCGCACGAGGTAATCGGCCGTTGGCGCCCAGTGCAGGTTCACGCTGGGGTTCACCTTCTTGTAGGTGCGGAAGCTGGTGCCGTTGCCGGCCTCCTGATCTTCGCGGCGGGCGATGGCGCCGAGCGAGAGGCTGTGGAGCCAATCGCGGCGGTTGCTGTCGCCGAAAATCGGAACCTTCACTTCGACAAACTCCGACTTGCTGGTGAGCTGGTTGTAGCTGTCCGTGAGGGAATTCAGGCCGAGCGCGCTACCGGAGGCGTAGAGGTCGTCGTAGTCGCTGGTGTTCTTGTTGGTGTAGACCTCGTAGCCCGCGGCGATGCCGAGATCTCCCGCCGGCAGCTCCGCGAGCGAACCGGTGACGCGGAAATCGTAGAAGCGATTGCGCACGGGCGCGTAGAGACGGGCGTGGGTCTCGGCGAGCTTGAGCGCCGTGGCGTTGTCCCAAGCGTAGGTGGTGCCGCCGATGGTGGCGGTGCCCTTGGAAAAGGCGGAGGCGAAGGGATTGAAGCGCCCGGCCTGGATCTCGGCGTCGAGGATCGGGAGCGACGGCACGCCGGCGTCGGTCTGGACGTAGTCCTCGCGCTCGACGGTCATCGCGGCTTCCCAAGACCACTTGCTGGTAATCGCGCCGCGCAGGCCGACCTGCCACCGGTAGTCGGTGTAAACCTGCTCGTTGGTGCGGTTGCCCAGCTCGACGGAACGGTAGCGGAAGAAGTCTCCGGCCGCCGCATCGAGGATCCCTTGATTGAAAGGGCCAAAGGTCGTGACGGCACCGGCGGCGGCGCCGGCCGGATCGGCGGAGAGCGCGAAGGGTGACGGGGCGAGGCCGTTCTCCGTGCGCAGGCGCGAGTAGAGGAAGCCGCCGAAGAGCTTCAGCTTGTCGCCCATGATATCGTGCTCGATGTTGACCATGAAAGATTCGCGGGACTGGCCCGGAGCGGAGGGCGAGAATTGCCGGAAATTGAACAGCTGGTTCGAGCTGAAGGTATTCGTGTCGAACGGAATGAAGTCCGCCGCCGTGGCCAGGCCTCCGGCGGGAAAATCCGGCCGCAACACGCGCGGCGTGCCGCCGCCGTTGATCGCGACCGCGCCGGCGAAGGTGGGCGAGCCTCCGTTGGTGCCGCCACGGACGCGGTTGTCCGACACGGCGCTGTTGGGGCGCTGGGAGGAGTAGATGGTGCGGTTCTTGAAGATCGAGCCGGTGGCGATGATGCTCGTCTTCTCCGTGGCAGCACCGGTGGCGAAGGAAACCTGATAGGTCTCACGGGAGCCGGGCGTGCGGGTGGCGCCGCCGAAGGTAGCGTTGAGCACCGAGCCGGTGTAGTTCTTCTTCAGGATCACGTTCACGGCGCCGCCGATGGCCGCGGAGCCGTAGATGACGCCCGCGCCATCGCGGAGCACCTCGATGCGCTCAACGGCCTCGATGGGAAGCAGCTGGATGTTGGCGAACTGGAGCGTGACGCGGCCGTTGATGAGCACGAGCGTCTGGCCGTTGCCGAGGCCGCGGAGGCTGACTGCGGTCGCGCCGGTGCCGCCGTTGGAGTCGTTCTCGTTCGAGCCTGGATTGCCGACGAAAGACGGCAAACTACGGAGCGCTTGAATGGGCGTGAAGGCGCCGGTCGCGCGAATCTCGGCTTCGGTGAAGACGGCCACGGGGCCGACCGGTTCGGAGCTGGCCTGCGGGATGAAAGAACCGGTGACGACGAATTTATCGAGCTTGAGGGTCTCCTCTTTTTTGGCGGCTGAGTCGTCGCCGGAGGTGTTTTGAGCGAGGAGCAGTCCGGGGAGGGCGAGCAGGGCGGCGAGCGCGCCGGTCCAACGGCGCGGGCGATCCGCTTGCGGGGTGCTGGTGGATTGAGGGATCATGGGTGATCTTGGGTTTGTCTGGTGTGATGCGTGGCGCGGCCGCCAGCGTATCGGAATCGCGCGAGCAGGACGAAAGGGGGGGGCGCGACAAGGGAGCGGCGACGTCTTCCTAGTCGCGCGCGCCAAGCTTCTAGCCTGCGCCGGCCAGCCGGACGGCGTGGTTGAGCAGGCCGGGCAGACCGAGCAACGCCAAGGCGAGCCGCAGTCCCCGCCGCGCGGGCGTGTGGGTGTTGTGCATGGGTTGCTGTGGGTGGGCACCTCGGCGTGGGCAGCCGGGGCGCGGCACCAGCAACGTGAGTCCAGCCGCGGCGGCAAAAGCGCGGCGACGCACGTCTAGCCGGATCGGGCGAACAACCAGCCGCCCGCCGCGAGACGGGTGCGGCCTACAGCAAGCGTTCCATGGCGCCGCGGTAACTGCGGCTGATGTTGAGCTTGGTGCCGTCGTCGAGTTCGAGCGGACGTCCCCACGCGGTCGTCGGCCACAGGCGCCGGACGAAGCTGAGGTTGACGATGCAGGATTTATGGATGCGGACGAACTGGTCGGAGGACAGCTGCGCGAGGGCGTGGACGAGCGTCATGCGGGAGAGCAGCTTGCGCTGCGTGGTGTGCACGAGGATGTAGTCGCCCTGCGCCTCGATCCAGCGGATGTCGTGGTGGGCGACAAAGTGGTGCTCGCCGTCGACCTTGAGCACAAACATGGCGTCCTTGGCGGCCGGCGATCGGGCGCGCGTCATGGCTTGGTCGAAATGATCGAGCAGCGTGGCGACGGCGCGTTGGGCGGATTGCAGGAGGTCGCCCTGCAGGCGGCGTTTGGCGCGCTCGAGCGCCTGCGCGAAGCGCGAGTCGGAGAAGGGCTTCACGACGTAGTCCACGGCGTAGAGATCGAAGGCGCTGATCGCGTGCTCGTCGTAGGCGGTGACGAAAACCACCTCGGGGCGCTCGGCGGGCTTGAGCCGCTGCAGCGCCTCGAAGCCGGACATGATCGGCATGTGCACGTCGAGGAACACAAGCGCGGGGCGAAGGAGTTCGATCTGCTGGAGCGCGAGTTCGCCGTCGCTGGCTTCGCCAACCACTTCGATTTCCGGGTCGAGGGCGAGAAGATCGCGCACGGTGCGTCGTGCGATGGTTTCATCGTCGACCACGAGGGTTCTGATCTTGTTCATGGGAGAATCATGGGGTGGGTGCCGGTGGCAGCGGCTGGCGCTGGAAGGGAAGCTCGAAGCGCACGACGGTGGCGGCCGGCGCGCGCACCTCGAAATCGAGGCGGAAGTCGGTGCCGTAGGTTCGGAGCATCCGCTCGCGCGTGGTGGTGAGTCCGACGCCGTGGCTCTCCGGGGCGGCGGTGCCGGCGGCGCCCTCCGCGGGATCGTTGCTCACGACGACTACGAGCCGATCGTCGCGGAGCGTCGCCTCGACGCGCACCCAGCCGGGATTCCGGCGCCGCGCTATGCCATGCTTGATGGCGTTCTCGACCACGGGCTGGAGCAGCAGGGTCGGCACCTCGGCGGCCAGCGTCTCCGGGGCGGCGTCGATGGAGAAATGCAGCCGCTGATCGAAGCGCAGTTTCTCAATCTCGAGATAGGTGCGGCAATAGCCCAGCTCCTCCCCCAGGAGGACGACCGGCCGGCCCGAACTGCCGATCAGCGCGCGCAGCAACGAGGAGACGCGGGCCAGCGCCTCGACCGCCTGCGTGTTCTCGCCGATGCGCACGAGCCCCGCCACGGCATTGAGCGCGTTGAACAGGAAATGAGGATGGAGCTGCTGCTTCAGCGCCTTCAGCTCCGCCTGCGTCACAGCCGCGCGCAGTTGCTCGCGCTGGAGTTCGGTCACGGCGAGTTGCGCGCGCAACTCGACCTCGCGCCGCATCACCTCCGTCCTCTCATGGTAGAGATCGAAGATGTATCCGCCCCCCAGCGTGCCAAAGTAGAGCGCGACGTCGATGAGCAGACGCGGGGCGATGCGCTGAAAAACCTGCTCGTGGCCCATGAACGGCAGGCTCCACGGCTCCGGCAGCGGCAACAGCGCCCAGATCCACGAGCGAACCAATATCACCCAGGCGAGAAGTGCCCCGCAAAACGCGAGGTGCAGCACGATCCCCGCCGGGAGCCAGACCCCGCGCGCGGGAATGCGGCGACGTAGTTCGAACACGAGTGGCGTGAGCAACGCCCAAAGCCAGGCCCGCGCCATTTGGGAGTAGACCAGCCAGGCCTGATAGTAGTTCGAGACGTCGGCATCATCCCCGGTCTGCGGGTGGGTCGCCATGGTCTGCACCGCCAGAATCGCGCCGATCGCCGTCCAAATGGCGAACAGGGGGAGCATTCGAATTGTGGCGCGCGCGGGCACGAAATGGGCGTGTTCGACCGGGCGGAAAATGCAAGCCCGGGCGTCGAGCGCCGACCACTGCCAATCGCACCCCGCCACCGGGCCATCGAAACCACTTCACCCCTGGTCGGACGCGACTAGACGTTGGTCGCTTTTCGGCCGGTGACACGAAAAAGCGGCCGCGTCGCCGCGGCCGCCGGATTGCCCTTCCAATTCCGTTTCCTCCACCTGGTCCGTCATCGCGAGGGGCGCGCGAGCGCACCGTGGCGATCCAGCCGAAACTCCGCTGGATCGCTTCGGCGCTCCGCAACCCGGGGCTCTTCGCGATGACGGGTCCGGGAGTGGCGACTCAGAACTTGTAGGTCGCGTCGATGAAGAAGAAGCGTCCGAACGCGCCGTAGAGACCGGTGTCGGCCGGCGGATCGGTGAAGACGTTCGGATCGGTCGGCGGGTAGCGGTCGAGGATGTTGTTCACGCCGACCGTGACCTTGAGCCCGGCGAGGCGCGGCCACACGGCGGCGAGATCGACGCCGAATTGCGCGTCGAAGGAAACGTAGCCGGGAATGTGCGAGCCGTCGCCGGCGCTCGTGACGCCGCGAATGTAGGTGTTCGCAAGCATGGCGTTGTAAGCGCCCTTCTGCCATGTGAGCGTTGTCCGTCCGTGCCACTTCGGGAGCGTGCCGAAGCCGTTGGTCGCGGAGTATTCCACGGGGTCGATGTCGGGCGAGGCGACGATCACGAAGCTCTTGAGGTAATTCCACGAGGTGGTCGCGCTCCACGCACCGAGCGTGTCGGTCCAGTCGTAGCGGACCATGACGTCGATGCCGCTTTGGTTTTGTTTGCCGATGTTCACGGCGAACTGATCGACGTAGACGTTCGATGGGTTCGGATGCAGCTGGCCGGGCGCGGTGACCTGCGTGCCGCCGAGCTGGCCGAAGTTGCCGAGGTGAACGTAGGGCGAGTAGATCGACGCGGCGCCGAACTGCTCAACGTCCTGGATCATCACCGTCGTGGCGGCGAGCGTGCCGACGATGTCGGTTTCCTTGATGTTCACATAGTCGACGGAGAGGGAGAGACCCTTCACCGCCTTGGGCGAGTAGACGAAACCGACGGTGTAGTTCTTCGAGCGCGAGGGCGAGAGGTTGGGATTCGAGCCGCCCTGTTGGTTGCCTTGGATGTTCACGAACGGACCGATGGGCTGGCCGGCGGAGTTGTAGGCGGTGAGCCCGGCGAGCGTCGGCGTGGCGCCGGAGTTGGTGGGACCGTAAAGGCCGTAGAGCGTCGGCGCGGCGAAGGACTTCGAGTAGGTCGAGCGGATCACGAACTCGTCGTTGAACGGCAACCAGCGCAGCGCGACCTTCGGCACGGTCGGCTTCTCCTCGCTCGACTTGTAGATCTCGTGACGGAACGCGACGTCGAGATCGGCGGTGTGCAGGCCCGGGAGATTGTTGCTCGGCTGCGTGAGGGGAATTTTCACCTCGGCGAACTGCGACGTCACGGAGCGCGTGGCGTCGAAGGGATTCAGCGTGACGCCGTTGTTCCACGCCGAGCCGCCGGTGGCGGGATCGATGATGCTGTTCTTGTCGGCGCGGGCGTTGAGCGCCTCGTGGCGGTAGCCGACGCCGAACGCAGTGTAGACGCTGCCGCCGGGCAGGTCGAAGAGCCGGCCGTTCACGCGGGCGTTGTAGGAGATCAGCTTGCTCTCGAAGAGGCCGAGCGAGTCGCCGAAGATGTTCGCTTCGGCGATTTTTGCCGCGTCCTGCTTGATCGCGGTGAGGTTGATGAGGCCGGAGGCGATGCCGGCTTGCAGCGCGGAATCGAGGATCTGGTTCGACGCGATCGAGTCCTGCTGCGCGCGGTTGAAGAGCGCATCGACGGTCCAGCCCCAGTCGGCGTTGAGCTTGCCGTTGAGCGCGAGCGTGCCGCGGATCGAGTGGCCGTCGGTGATGTAGACGCGGTTGCCGGCGTCGACGAAACGGTTGCGCACCTGCGCGCGGACGTCGGTGAACGGGATGCCGGGCAGGCCGGTGTTGCCGGCGGTGGAGTTGATGCGGAAGACGATCGGCTGCGGGTTGAGGTTATACTGGCTGCGCGTGCGCGCGTAGAGGATCGTGGTCTGCAGATCGAGGGCGTCGGAGAACTTGTGCTGCAACGCGAGCGTCGCGATCTGCTTGCTCAGCGCGGCGGAGAACGTCGGGCGCGACGACAGGTCGAAGCCGAGCGGCACGTCGTTGGCGCTGACGGGAACGTAGACACCTTGCGCGGCCCATTGCGCGAGGGTCTGCGCGGGACCGGCGGGCGCGGCGTTCAGGCCGGGCTTGAGTTTGTAGAAGTTGCCCGCCGCATCGTTGACGATGCCGGCGTAGCTCGCGGTGAGGAAGACCGGCGACGTGTAGTTGTAGTCGCGCTCGTAGAGCGGGTCGGTCTTCGTCCACTCGGCGGAGAGCGTGAGGCTGGTCTTGTCGGTCGCGGCGCCGCCGACGAGCCGCAGGGATCGGTCGCGGTAGTAGGCGCCGGTTTTGTCGGCTTTGGAGAAGCCGAAGTAGCCGCCGATCTCGAAGCCCTGGTAGTTCTTTTTCAGGATGATGTTGATCACGCCCGACACGGCGTCGGAGCCGTAGATGGCGGACGCGCCGTCGGTGAGGACTTCGATGCGCTCGATGGCGGAGACGGGCACGACGTTGAGGTCGACGAACTGGAAGCCGCCCGAGCTGGCGACGGGCGAGAAGGCCACGCGCATGCCGTCGATCAGCACGAGCGTCGCGGTGTTGCGCAACGCGAGCTGCGAGCCGCCGTTGGTGGCGCCGCCGTTGATGTTGCCGTTCTCGATGCCGATGTTGTTGCCGCCGACGATCTGCGGCACGGATTTGCGGAGGACGTCGAGGACGCTGGACTTGAGGCCGGACGCCTCGATGTCCTTGGCGGTGACGACGACGACGGGCGAGGCGTTCGCCTCGTCGGCCGCGGCGGGGATGTAGGAGCCAGTGACGACGTATTTCTCGAGTTTGACCGCTTCGTCGGCGGCGGCGCCGGTCGACGAGGGGGATTGGGCGGCGGCCGGGAGGCCGAGCAGGCAAGGCAGGACGAGCAGCGCGCCGGCGCGCGCCAGCGCCCGCCGCGAGGACGTGTGTGGGTGGTTCATGGTTTGCGTGTCGAATGCAGCGGCGAGATGCCGCCTGGTTCGCCCAGCGGTGGTTCAGGCCCCGGGCTTGCGCGCATCGAAGCCGCAGCTGCCGCTCCGTCGCAAAACGAGCACGACCGGCCCGCATGAGGTCGCGCCGGGACGCTGAAAAAGCCGCCCGGGCGCCAGCGCGGCGAGGTGCGGCGCGGCGCGTGAAAACGCCGGTCCGCTCCGCGGGCTACATCAGTTGCGACGCTCGACGATGGCGCCGGTCGCGTCCTTGAACACGAGCATGCGCGTGTCGGCGTTGTAATTCTCGAACCGGATGCCGAGCTGCGGATTCACGAGGTCGCCCGGCGCGTAGGCCGTGCGATCGATGAACACGCGGGGACTCGCGCCGCCGCGCACGCCACTGATCTTGAGATTCTGCACCCACGAACGGAACATCGCGCTCGCCACGAGCGCGGGCCGGGGCGCGGCAGGCGTCGGGTCAACAGAAGTGTTGGCGGGGGAAACGGACGCCGGCGCGGGCGCAGCGGAGACGGCGTTCGCGGGAGTCGGCGACGCGGTGTTCGTCGGAGTTTTCGTCGCGGCGGCGGACGGCTGGTCGGCGTCCAGAACTTCATTCGTCGCGGCGGTTTGGCCGGCGGCGACTGCCGCGGAGACACTCTTCGCCTTCGCGACGGCCTTGCCGTAACCGGTGGTCGGCTCCGCGGGCTTCGGCTGCGGCGGCGCGTCGGCTTTCGGGGTCGCTGCGGCGGGCTTCGCCGGCGTGGCGACCGGGCGGGGCTTGGGCGGCGGCGGTGGCTCCGGCCGGGTGAGGAAGAAGAACGCGACCGCGCCGAGCGCGAGCACGCCGCCACCGATGCCGGCGAGGAGGAAGATTTTTTTGCGCGGGTTGGTCGCCGTGGCGGCGGCTTTCAGCTCCTTGGCTTCGGCGTCGCTCGGCGGCTCGATGGGAGGGGCCGATTTTTTGAGTCCCGGCGGGGGCGGAAACTTGGCAACGCCCGGCGGCGGCGGAAACGCGGCGACCGGAGGCACGGGCGCGGCGGACGCGGGAGGCGCGACCGGTGGCTCGATCGACGGCAAGGGCGGTGGCGTGTCCGGCAACGCGGCGGCAGGCGCGGCGGCATCGGCGACCGACGGAGTCGAGGGCGCGGAGACAGGCTCGCGCGGCTTGAAGGCGATTTTGGGGCGCGTCGGTTCTGCGGCGGGCGCAACGGGAGCCGGTGCCGTCGGCTCCGGCGGCGGCGCGATCAGCGGTGGATTTTCGGCCAGCGGCGGAGCGGCGGGCGGCTCCGCCGGGGCGTCGATCGGCGACGGCGCCGATGCGGAGGCGGGTGCAGGTGCAGAAGATTCGGTGCTGACGGGCGTCGCTTCCGCCGAGGTCACCGTCAGTCGGGGCTTGAGTCGAACGGGAGCCGCCTCGGTGGCTTGCGATGCTGCGGACGCAGGCGGCGGTTCCGAGGCCTCGGGCGGCGGAGTCCCCGCTGCGGGTGCCGCCGGAGTTTCGCCGGCCAGACGCGGCTTCAGGCGGAGCTTCGGGGCGTTTTCTTCGCTCATCACCGTTGGGGTTAACGATTTTGCCTGCCGGCGAAACACAAAAGATTTCCGGGAGCGTGACAAAATCCGCTGAACTTCGTTGGCTGGGGCCATGGCGACCGGGCCGCATTTTCCTTCGCGTGTGGATCGGTGGTATGCCGGCCTCGTGTTCGCGGCCGCCGCGGCCCCACTCGTCGGCGCGGGCTGGCTGGCGGCGCAGGGTCGGTTCTCGGGAGTGGCGCTGCTCGCTGCGTGGGGGGTGGCGATGGTGATCTTGACGGCGTGGCTGGGGTTTCCCTGCGGCTACACGTTCGGCGCGGATGGCATCGAGGTGCGCAGCGGCGCGCTGAAGTGGACCGTGCCATACCGGGCCATCCGGGGCGCGACACCGACCTGGGTGCCGCTGCCGGGGCCGGCTTGGTCGCTCCGGCGCGTGCGGCTGGATTTTGCAGATGGCTTCATCCTCGTCTCGCCAGACGCCCGGGAAGTGTTCATATCGGAACTCGCCGAGCGCTGCCCGCACTTGCTGCGACGCGGCGCCGGTTTGGCGACGAGACTACCCCTGCCTCATGAAAAAGCTGCCCGCTAAGATCGCCGGCATCACCACTCTCGCGGTGGAGAAGGCGACGGGACGTTCGTGGGTGGGATGGATCGAGTTGCTCGACAAGGCCGGCGCGAAATCCTGGCCGCACGCCGAGATCGCGCAGTGGTTGCAGAAAAAACACCTGGTCAACGACTGGTGGTCGCAGATGGTCACGGTCGGCTACGAGCAAACCACCGGCCGCCGCGTGAAGAACCAGAAGAACGACGGCTTCGAGATCAGCGTCAGCAAGACCATCGCCGCGCCCGTCGCCGTCGCCTTCGAAGCATGGAAGGACGCCGCCATCCGCGAGCGCTGGCTCCCGCGCACTCCCCTCTCCGTCCGCAAGGCCACGCCGCACAAATCCATCCGCATCCTCTGGCCCGACGAGACGACGCTCTCCGTGAACTTCTGGCCGAAAGGCCCGCTCAAGTGCCAAGTCGTGCCCGAGCACAGCAAGCTCCCCGACGCCGCCACCGCCGAGCGCATGAAGACCTACTGGACCGTGCAACTCGACGCGCTCTGCGCGTTCCTCGAGCAAAAAGCCTGACGCGCCCTCGCGCTTGCGCGGAAACCTCGCGCGCCGCGGCGCGTTTTCCCGCTTGCTGGCCCCGCGTCGACGCGGCGCAGTAAAAGGATGCGTCTCAGGCACCGCATCCTCGTCGCCGCTCTCGCGGCGCTGCTCCTCCCCGTCGTCGTTCACGCGCAGGAAGTGCAGGCCCACGGACTCGCCTTCGAACGCTGGGTGCGCGACACGTTTTTCGACGGCTACAAGCCCGCCAGCTACACGCAGCGCTGGGACATCCCCGCCGACGCGAACAAGGACCACGGCGGCATCCCCGTGAACCCGAAGGCCGTGAAATTCGGCACGCCCGTCGACCTCGGCGACGCGTTCCGCCAATACGAGATCAACGAGCCGTTCATCCTCGTCCTCGGCTTTTGGGAACAGGACGGCGACGAGAAGCGCTTCGTCAACATCGTCGCGCCCCGCATCGATCCGGAAAAATGGAAATCGCTCTGGGGCGACGTCACCTACGCCGACCTCCTCAAACTCGACGACCTGATCAAGGACCCCGCGCGCCCGATCGAAGAGATCCGCAAACTCGCCCTCAAAACGAAAGCCTCGCCGCCGTTCACCACCGCCGTGATCCAGGTGAACCCGAAGATCGACGCGCGCCAGCGCCGCCTCCAGTGCTCGCTGCGTTTCGCCGACGTGTTCAAGCACCTCGCGCCCGGCATCGAGCCGCGGCCCGCCGACGGAGCCGTCCTCTGGGGCGTCCCCTTCCCCGGTCCGCTCGCCTCGCCCGCGCGCGAATTTCCCGCAAAGCCGTAAGCCCGCTCAAGGCTGCGCTCGCGGCGCCGTTTTCAACGCCGCCGCCACCGCGCCCACCGCGATCTCGCGCGGCACGACCAGCCGCCAGCTCCCCTCCACCCGTCGGAACGCCAGCACCGCGTCCCGCGCCAGCCCGCCGCCGCGCTCCGTGCGCGTGCGCAACGCGACGTCGCCGTTGTTCAACGTCAGCGCCGCCACCGGCCCGATCGCGCTCAAATCCTGCGGCACCTGCACCGCGATGAGCGTCGCCAGCATGTTTTCCGGCGAACCGTAGCTCGCGCGCGCCTCGTCCGACAGCTGCGCGAACGCCGCCGCCAGCTCCTTCCGCCCCGCCGCGTCGATCGCCAGCAGCGTCGCGAGCTTTTCCGTCTCCCCCCGCGTCGCCGCCCACACGAAACTCTCCAGCGCCGCCTCCGGCGCCGCCGCACCCGCATCGCGCCAGTCCGCGCTCTTCACCATCGGCCCGCGGAGCGGCGGCAGGTTCTCCTTCGCGGGCGATTTCCCGGGCGCGGATGCGATCAACTCGCCGCTTTCGCTCGCGAGCGCCCGCTCGATTTTCGCGAGATCCTCCCGCGCTCGCAGCCATTCCTCCTGTTGCCGGCGCAGCTGCGCGAGCTCGTCCGCGGTCGCGGACGAACGCAGCGCCGGTGTCGCGCGCGACCGTGCGAGTTGCCGCGCGATGAGCCGGTCGCGTTCGGCGCGCAGCGCGACCGCACGCGAGTGCTGCCACATCCCCAGCGCGCCGAACACGCCGATGCTGCCAGCCAGGCAAAGCCACATGAATGCGCGCGGATTCATCGCTTCAAAACCAGTCGTCGGTGTCGCGCTGCACCGTGAAGACGAGCGCCATCTCCGCCCGCGTGTTCACCGGCATGCCCGCCTTCTGGCCCGGCGCGAACTTCCACTCCGCCAACGCCGCCAGCGCCGGCTCGTCGAACGCGCCGTGCGTCGACGACAGCACCTTCGCATCCGCGACCGCCCCGTCGGACCCGATGACAAAACTCACCACGGCGTGCCCCGTGATGCCGAACTCGAGCATCACCGCCGGATACGTCGGCGGCACCTGTTTCAGAGGACGCGGCTTCAAGTCCAGCTCCGCCAACGGCAGCACCGGACCGGCGGGCGCCGCCTTGCGCGGCCGCACCGGCACCGTCGCCGCGCGAGACGCCTGCCTTTTCTGCAGCTCGTCGAACCGCTCGCGCACGCGTGCCTGCAATCCCGGCAACTCCGCGGCCGCCGCGCGCAACCGCTCCAGTTCGTCGCTTCCGGCCGGCGGCGCGTGCAGCCGCCGCTGCTCGGCCGCGACGTCGTCGGCCATCGTTCGCAGCTGCGCGACATCTTGCGCCAGCGCCGCGTTGGCGCGGTATTGCACCACGCCGGTCAACGCGCCGGCCGCCAACACCGCCGCGCCCACCGTCCACTGAAGTTTCGTCACAGCCATAAAAAATCCGCTCACTCCGATTGCCGCCGCCGGAGCGCCGGCCGCGATCGCGCCCGCGAGCCCGCTCGGCGCCGCGCCGACCGCATTCGCCGCCAATGCCGCGCCGAGCGCCGTCGCGCTGGAGCCGACACCGCGCCGCGCGAGTGCGGCATGCAGCTTGTCGAGCGCGCGCTCCACGCGCATCCGCGCGCCGTTTTCGCCGATCCGCAACCGGGCACCGATCTCCGCGAAGCCGCGGTTTTCAAAAAACCGGAGCAAAACCGCCTCGCGATCCCGTTCCGCCAGATCCCGCATCGCGTCGTCGATGACGGGCCGCAGCACCGTCCAGTCGGCCGCCGGCTCGTCATTCCGCGTCAGCTCGTCCATCGCATGCGCCTCCTGCTCGCGCCATCGCCGGCGTTGCTCCCCGCGCACCGCCTTGGCCGCCGCGTAGCCCGCGCTCGTGTAGAGCCAGCCGCTGAGCGACTCGCGCCCGGCGAGCACCGCGGCCTTGCGCGCGAGATCGGCGAACACTCCTTGCGCCACGTCGCGCGCGAGATGGACATCGCCGCCGACCTGCCGGAGCGCCGCCGAGTAAACCAGCGGCAGCCGCCGCGCGACCAACTCGGCGAATGCCGCCTGATCGGCGGACTGGGCATAACGGCGGAGCAGATCGGCATCTTCCATCGCGGTTTTCCTCTAGCACCCGCCCGCGCGCAAAGCGCACAAAATTCCCCGCCCACCATACCGCGTCGGCTACCGAGCTGAGTAACCTATTAGGTTACTCGTTCCG
Source organism: Opitutia bacterium (assembly GCA_016217545.1). Taxonomy (NCBI): domain Bacteria; kingdom Pseudomonadati; phylum Verrucomicrobiota; class Opitutia; species Opitutia bacterium. Next base: position 275,290 of record JACRHT010000012.1, read on the forward strand.
AGCGCGCGCATTCCAATCCCCGCTCTGGCCGCGGGTTCTCGCGCGCGTAAACTACGCTTGCGGCGGAGCGCGTCGCCCGTCGCGCAACGTCAACCGTTTCTCCCCCTCGTGCCATGACCCCGCACACCTACCTCGAACACGGCCTCTCCGTCCTCCACGCACGCCTGCGCACGCCGCGCCAACCCGGCCAACCCGGCTCGCGCGCCGGCGTCCGTCCGTTCGTCACGCTCTCGCGCGAGAGCGGTGCCGGCTCCACCACGCTCGGCCGGGAACTCGTGACGCTGCTCGATCGCGAAGCCGCGAACGACGGCACGCGCTGGGTTCTGCTCGACCGCGATTTGCTCGACCAAGCCCTCAAGCACCACAGCCTGCCCGCCACGCTCGCGGAATTCCTGCCCGAGGATCGCGTCTCCGAAATCCGCGCCACCATCGGCGAACTCGTCGGTCTGCACCCGTCACTCTGGCAACTCGAGCAGAAGGTCGCGGAGGCGGTCCTTCAACTCGCGCATGTCGGCCACGTGATTCTCGCCGGCCGTGCGGCTCATCTCATCACCCGCGCGCTTCCCGGCGGCGTGCACGTGCGTCTCGTGGCCTCGCGCGACGTCCGCATCGCCCGCACCGCGCAGAGCCTGCATTGCAATCACGCCGACGCCGCGCGCCACGTGGATCAGCAGGACGAGGCGCGCCGTCGGTTTGTCCGCGCCAACTTCGACGCCGATCTCGACGATCCGCACGCCTACGACTTGGTGCTCAACACCGACCGCCTCAGCGCCCGCGCCGCCGCCGAAATTGTCGTCGCCGCACTGCTCCAGCGCAACGCGCACGAGCACGAGGCGCACGTTCCCGCCATCGAGTAGCGCGGTCCAGGCGCGCCAAGCGGGTTTCTCGCTCCGGGCCTTCGCGAAGGCGCGATTCGCGCGGCATGGTCGCGGCGCACCGCACAAGCCCACCGTCGTTGTGCGCCGAAGGAATCGGGCGATCGGCCGGACTCACGCCACCGGTTCCGACTGCTGCCTGATGCCGCGCATGTCCACTCGCGGGAACGCAGCTTGTCGCATAGCCGTCGCCAAGACCCGGTCTGCTGCGTCCGTTCGCATGTCTCCGCAGCGTCCTATTTCCACGTTCCATGAGGACAAAACTCTTCTTTGTCGGCGGCGCGGCAGCGCTCGCTCTTGTTGTTTTGGCCGGGCTCCGGCTTCGCGCTCCGCAGGTCGTCTCCAAGTTCCCCTCCGCGGCACCTGAACCACCCGCCGTCCACCCGCCGCCGGCTGCAGCGCATCGGCCGCCAGCGCCCCGTCCGCCCTCGCGCCCCGACATCGATCCCGCTGACGTGGCGGTTGCCGGCGCCTCCTTTGCCGCGGTCTTCCCGACTCTTCAGGGGCGGCCCGCCGATTGGCACGAGTTCAATCGCCGCGAAAACTCCCTCACGGTCGCCGTCCACCCCGATCTGTCGCTGACCTTCCAACGGGAATATCTCAAGGAAGACGGCGGCTATGCGACCTGGGTCGGCCGCGTGCCCGGTTGGCGCGACGCCACCGCCATCGCCACCGCCACTCCGCACGGCACCTACGACGTGCTCGTCAATCTGCCCGGCACCGGCGAGTTCACCGTGCACACTGACCGCGCGGGACAAACCTTCATCCGCGAAAGCGAACTCACCGGCGTGGACTGCGGGAGCGACCCCGCCGCCTCGACCCACGCGCTGGCCACACTCGCACATCGCCCGCTCCCGCTCGCGTCCAAGGCCGCGCTGGCGTCCGCCCCCTACGCCGCGCCCGATTCCGGTGCCGCTCCCGCGAGTCCAGACGCCAGCCCCACCACCGCTGCCCAGCCGGAGCCACCCAAGAACGCTTTCGCGGGCCGCTACGTCGACGTGCTGTTTCTCTACGACCCGCAGTCGCTCGACCCGAACGAGCTGCAAACCTCGCTGCTGTTCCGCAACCGCGGCGTGCCGGCCGACATCCCGGTTTTCCTCGACGGCATGTCGCACAACCAAATCGAAATGGGCAACGTCGTCCTCGCCAACAGCGGCGTGCTCGATTTGCAGTGGCGGCACGTGGGATTGATCCAGTGCCCGGATTTTCAGTTCTCCCCCGGCACATCGGGCAACGGACCGCTCACCGCCATCGGACCCCAAGGCGTCCTCGGCGCGTGGACCGCGAGGCGTGCGGCGGAAGCCGGAGCCGATGCCGTGCACCTCTACATCGGTTCGCGCCATGGCACCCAGGACACCTGGGGCGGCCTCGCGTGGGGCGCCGGAAGGCCTCAACCCGTCGGCACCGCGCGATCTGTCAGCGTGGTGAACGCCGCGTGGACGGTGACCATCCATGAATTGGCCCACGTGATCGGGGCGAACCACGACCGCGCGACGGCCCAGAAACTCGAAGGAGACGGCTACGGTTACGGCATGTTCTGGCGTGACCCGACACCGTTTGCGGAGACCGTCACCATCGCGGCGAATTCCAAGCGGGAAGATTTCTTCAACGGTGCCACGGTCTGGACCCAACCCGACGGAAAGACCGTTCTGACCTATTGGCGCTATGCGCCCTACGCGGACCCGTCCGTCATCGTCACCAACGCCGATGGCACCCGCACGGCCACCACCCACAACTATTGGACGGCGATCACGATCATGGCCTATGGGGCGGACATCCTGCCGTATTTCAGCAATCCGGACCTCGTGATCGACGTCGACGCGACCACCCTGACGACCGGCCACCCACACAACGCCAGAAACATTGGACGCCGGGCGCTCGGCGTGCCCGTCAGCGATCCCGCCGCCGCCAACAACGCCCGATTGCTGCGCGAAAACGGCCCCGTGCTGTCCGACAACCACCCTGAGATCCAAGTCGCGCCCACCATCATCAGACATCCCACCGGCGGCTCCTTCGCCGCCGGCCAATCGATGACCCTCACCGTCGCGGTAAACGCAGGTGGCTCCTATCAATGGCTCAAGGACGGCACTCCGATCCGGCATGCCACCTCCGACACCTACACTCGCGAACTGAGCACCGCCGATGCCGGCGCGTATTCCGTGATCGTCAGCAACCGCCACGGTTCTGCGACCAGCAACAGCGCCACCATCAGCGTGCAATCCAACGGCGGCACGCCACCGCCCAGCAATCCTCCGCCGAACAATCCCGCCCCGACACCCGGCTCCGGTGGCGGCGGTGGCGGTGGCGGCGGCGGCGCACCCTCACTCTATTTTCTCGTCCTCACCGCCGCCCTCGTGTCCAGCCGCCTGCTGCGCCCCGCGAAACGATAGACCCACGCTTCGCGACGGAGACGGGCAACGGAAACCGAAGCAGCCTTTCCCGTCGCGCGCGCGCACCAGCGCGCCCCGTTGACTCCGGCGCGTGCGCCGCGCAACTTCGCGCCCGCATGACGAACCCCGCGTCGCCCCCGCTCGTCCGCGCGCTCGGCCGCTGGACCATGACGGCGCTCGTCGTCAACGGCGTGATCGGCTCCGCGATCTTCGGCCTGCCCGACGACATTGTGCGCCTCGTCGGCGACGCCGCGCCGCTCGCCTACCTGCTCGCCGCAGCCGCGATGCTCGTCTTCATCGCGGTGTTCGCCGAACTCAGCTCGCAATTCACCGAGCCCGGCGGCCCCTACCTTTACGCGCGCGAGGCGTTCGGCCGTTTCTGGGGCGTCGAGATGGGCTGGTTCACCTGGCTCGTGCGACTCACCGCCGCCGCGGCGAACGCCAACCTCTTCGTCATCTACCTCGGCGAATTCTGGCCCGAGGCCACGCAACCGCTCCCGCGCACGCTGCTGCTCGCCGGCCTGATCGGCACGCTCACGTTCATCAACTATCTCGGCGTCACCGGCGCCGCGCGGCTCTCGAATCTCTTCACCGTCGCCAAGCTCCTGCCGCTCGCGCTGCTCATCCTCGTCGGCTTCGCCTTCTCGCGCATTGTCCCGGCACCCGCGCCACTGCCGCCGCTCGCCGAGACGAAATGGATGAGCGCGTTCATCATCCTGCTGTTCACCTACGGCGGCTTCGACATGGCGCTGATTCCCGCTGGCGAATGCCGAGACACGCGCCGCGACCTGCCGTTCGCGCTCTTCACCGGCCTCGCGGTCATCACGACCATCTACGTGCTGCTGCAACTCGTCGCGATGCGCACCGTGCCCAATCTCCCCGACAGCGCGCGCCCGCTCGCCGATGCCGCGCGGTCGCTCGTCGGCCCGATCGGCGCCTCGCTCATCGCCATCGGCGCGATGGTGTCCACGTCCGGCTATCTCAGCGCGCAACTCATCGGCGTGCCACGATTGACCTTCGCGCTGGCGCAACGCGGCGATTTCCCGGCGGCGTTCGGCGCCGTGCACGCGCGTTTCCGCACGCCGCATTTCTCGATTCTCGCTTGGGGCGTGCTGACGTTCGCGTTGGCGCTCTACGGCAACTTCGCGTGGAACGTCGGCCTGTCCGGCGCTGCGCGCCTGCTGACCTACGGGCTGTCCTGCGCCGCGCTGATCAATCTCCGCCGGCTGCGGCCCGAGATCTCCGCGCTGCGCCTGCCCGCCGGCAATCTCATCGCCGGCCTCGGCATGCTGCTCTGCGTCGTGATGGCCAGCGGCATGGAGCTCGGCCACGTGTGGGCCATCGCGCTCGTGGCGGCGATCGCCGCGATCAACTGGGCGCTGGCGCGGAGAGTTCCCCGGTAGCGCGCGTCGCGGACGATTGCAGGCGAAGCGTGAGCCCGAACGCCGCCGACAGCATCGCGACCTCGAAGGCGAACAACGCCGAATACGCCGCGAGCGCGCTGCCCGTGGCGAGCCGCATCGCGTCGACCACGATACCGCCCATCAAGCTGCCCGCGGCATGGCCGAGCATGTTGGCCACGCCCCACACGCCCATGAGCAGCCCCGCGCGCACCGGCGTCGTGAATTCCACCACGCTGCCCAACATGCCCGCGCCCGCGAGTCCCGTGCCGAAACCCATCACGAGCACGAGCCAGCGAAACGCCTCGGGCGCACCGGCTAATCCGACCGCCGCCACCGCGCTGAACACCACGATGCTCACGCCGAGCCCGATGCGCATCAGCCGCAACGCCCCGAGCACGCGCAACAGCCACAGCCCCGACAGCAACATCGCCGCGAGCACGCCGAGTCCCCAGAACATCGTCAGCCGCGTCGTCGCACCGACGCTCATTCCCAGCACGAGCGCCCCGTAAGGCTCGAGCAACACATCCTGCGCGAGCGTCCCGATGAACGTGCAAATCACCACGACGAACAGTCGCCGCACCTGCGGATCAGCCCAGACGTAGTCGCGCACGACTTCGCCGAACGGCTTGCCGCGCGCCGTCTCGGCGTTCGCTGCTCCAGTCGCGTGCGCCTCCTGTCCGGGCACCGCGACGCACGCGAGCGCCACGACAATGAGCGCGACCGCGTTCGCCACCGTCACGAGTCGCGCCGGATCGTAGTGTTCCAACGCCTTGCCGAGCGCGCCCGCGCCCATCACAGAGCCGAGCAGCGTCACGACTTCGTAGAGCGTCACCGCGCGCGCCCGCGTCGTGCCGCTGAACTTCTCCGCGAGCAGTGCCTGATAACTGTTGTGCGCGAGATTGCGCCCGACGCCGTAGAGCAGGAACGCCAGCACTGCTCCCGGCACGAACACCGCCGGAGTCGCCGCCGCGCGCACCGTCCAGTTGGCGATCGCTGCCACGCCGCCGCCGATCAACAGCGCGCCGAGGATCAGGTAAGGTTCGCGCCGCCGCCTGAAGATCGGAAAACCGTCCGAGCGGTAGCCGAACCACAGCCGCAGCGGCGAGACGAGCAACGGCAGGGCGAACAGCAGCGCCACGAGCGTCGCGGGGAGCTTCAGCTCCGCGATCATCACGCGGTTCAACGTCCCGCCGATGAGCACGCCGCTCAGCCCATAGGCGACCGGAAACGCGCCGAGCCGGACGTGATTCGCGATGCGATTTAGCGAGAATGAGTTCACAGTGGGATTCTCCTCCTTAGCGCAATCCTTACTCGATCCACAGCGTCACGTAGAGCGGTTCGCCCTGGAGCCGATGCAGCGATCCAAACGAACGCGGACAAGCCATCGGCTCTCGCGAGAGGAAACATCCGGAGCGCGTGCTTCCGAACTGCACGCCGATCAATCGATCCTCGGCATCGTAATAGGCGAATACATCGGGCGGCCGCACCATCAGCTCTGATGAGTCGGTGCCCCAATCTTTGGCAAAACGTGGCGGAAGCCACGCGCGAGGAATGCGGCGGGATTTCCCACGGACCGGCGGAAAATGCGTCACGGCGCGGAGAGCGTCGTCATGCGGGGCGGCTTCGATCTTTGAGTAGAACGCAGCCAGATCCGTCAGCGCTTCAGGTGTGCCGAATACTTCCCGTTCCGTTGTCTCGTAGGTAAGAGCCAATTTCACCGCAGCGAGGACGATCGGGACAAAAACCACCGCCAGCGCGCCAATCACCGCCATCAAGGCGGTCAAAATTTCCCGCGGGTCGCCGTCGCGAAACGGCTTCACGTCGCCACAACGGCCGCGTTCTTACGACCGAAACCCAGCGCCTCCTTCAGCCAGCTCCAGGCCTTGCGCAGGCCGACTTCGCAGGTGCCGTTGATGTGATACGTGCGGGCGAAAAGTTCCTCGTGGCCGAGGTAACGCGGAGGGAGCAGCAGCAAGGTTTCGTTTTTGTCGGTCGCCGGATTATGGCCGAGCACCTCGGAGTAAAACACGCCGCGCCCGACCACCATGCCGTCGCGCGGAACCGCGATCTCGCGCTCCGCGAGCACGAGCCACGGCTTGAACTTGAAGGTCAGCGCGCCGTCCTTCGCCTGATAGAGCCGGCCGTAGGTGCGCAGCGGCACGCCCTCAAGCTTGCGCCCGAGGAAGAGCTTGTTGCCGTCCGCGAGCAGCTCGAAGCGCTTGCGACGCCCGGTGAAGAAATCCCAGCAGAAAATCGTGCCGAAGGTCGTCAGCCGGAACGCCCAGCCGGAGAGGAAATACGCGAGGATGATGATCGCGACCGACAGCGTCGCGCCCACGACTGGATCGATGAACGCCAGCCCCGTCACGAGCCCGAGCAGCGCCGTGCGCGCGCCCTTCAGCGCCGCGTCGACCGCGCCCCACGGGCTGAGGAGAATGAGAACATTGATCGCGTGCGACGCGATCCACACCACCGCGTGCACTGCGATCGCGAGCGGCACCATGAGGATCGTGAGCAGCCACGAGAAATCCATCGCGCCGAGGTGCACCATCGCGAGGTTGCCGAGATGCAGGTCGAGCCCGGCCGTCGGCGTGCCGCGCGCGGCCATGACTTTCGAAGCGGCGGCCACGAGCACCGGCACGACCGCACCGGTGGCGACGAGGCCGCTGACCTTGTTCTCCACGGTCTCAAGCACATCGAGAGGCTTCTTCATGCCCGGCGGCACGGCGGCGCCAAAGGCGTCCTTGGCCGCGCAACCGCCCACGAGCAGGAAGCCGCAAACCCACACCAGCGGGTTCGCGAACCACGGCAGCGCCGCCTTCTCGGCCGGCGTGCTCGCGCGGAACCAGTCGTAGGCACCGATCGCGCTCACGCCCAGCAGCGGTGAAATGGCGACGCCGGTGATCTGCGTGGCGGTCTTCGCCAACTCGAGGCCGGCGCTCGGCACGTCGCCGTCCTTGCCCTTCGGCGCGGAGTTCGAAGCCGCCCAGAGTGGCACGGCAAAAACGCACAGCACGCACACCAACGCAACGAGAGGGGCGAAACGTTTCATGGTGCGGGCAACATACCCGCTGCCACCCGCATGAAAAGCCCGCAGATGCACGTGGTAGGGCGGGACCGCTGGGCCCGCCGGGAGCGTGTTGCCGCCTTCGCGGCGGGCCCAGCGGGACCGCCCTACCTTAAATCCGCGCCGGCTATCTGCTCCCAGCCGTAGAGATGGAACACTTGGCCGTTGGACATCGCGACGAAGAGGCCGTGGGGAAATTGCTCGCCGAGCGGTTGCGCGGTCACGTCGCTGCCGTCGCTTTCGATCGTGGCGACGTCGACGATCTTCACCACGCGGTGCTCGTGCGGATGGCCGGGCGCGCCCTCGCGCGGGAAGAGCCAGAACTTGTTCGCCTGCTGATCCGACACGAGCAAGTAGCCGGTGCCATCAGGGCGTTTCCAGATCGAGATGCCTTCGTGGTCGCCGGCGAATCCGCTCTTCGCAAAACACGCGAGCTCGCGGTCGGCGTCGGGCGCGTCGGAGTCGGCGGCGTATTTGCGGACGCCGAATTGCTCGTCGGAATAGTAGACGTAGCCGAGCTCGGCATCGACGGCGATGGCCTCGATCTCCTTCTTGCCGCTGTAGGCGCCGAACTGCCGCACGAGCGTCATCTTCACGTGGCCGGTGCCGTCGTCCTCCAGCCGGTATTGGCCGATGTAGCCTTGCGCGGGGCCCGACTTGCCGCCGACGAAAGCGAAGAGCGCGCCATCGCGCGGACGGCGATAGAGCGCGACGCCCATCGGAGCGCGGTTCGGGTCGCCGTCGAAGACCACGAGGTCGCCCTTATCGACGCAGATCATCTCGGGCAGCGTGAACACGCGCAGGCGTTTCTCCTCGCGCTCGGTCGTGACCGCGATCGCGACGTCGCGGCCGCCGAGGCGAAAGCCCGTGGCGATGTCGACGTTGTTGGGTCGTTTCAAGCCGGGGACGGTGCGCACGATCTTGCCGTGCAGATCGAAGACGTAGAGCGCGCCGTCGGTATCCTTGTCGGTGCCGACGATGAGGCTTTGGGCGGGATCTGCGGGATTGATCCAGATCGCGGGGTCGTCGGTGTCGTGCTTGACGGGCTCGGTGACGACGCGCGGCTGGAGCACGCCGGCCTTCCAACCGGGCAGCGCGGCAGCCGCCGGCGTGGCGGCGAGTTGCTTGGCCTCGGCGAGCGCGCGGGCGAAGTCGGCCTCGGCGGCGTCGTTCCATTTCACGCGATCGCGCAGGAAGTCGGCCCAGCTGAACTCCTGGAAGAACACGCCTTTCAGTTCGGTGAACGCGCCGGCGTTCATCAGCGCCCAGGCGAGGCCGCGGCAGGGATCGAGTTGCATCTCTGCGAGCGTGGCGGGCAGCTGCGCGGGTGCGGCGGGCTGGCCGGCGGCGTCCTTCAGGTAGGCATAATTGCTCGCCGACATGCGCGCCCAAAATTCGGCGGGCGCGAGCGCGGACCAGTTGGCGAAGACGTGCCCGTAGACGGTCTTGTCGGCGTGCTTCGACTCGAGCAGCGCGCGGATCGTGTGATGACCGTCGGTCATGAACGGCACGCCGCCGGGTCCGATGACGACAGGCACGTCCTTGTCCTGCAGGTAGGCGGCGAGCGCGGCGGGGGTCATGGCGTCGATCTTCGCGCGCTTGAAAAGCACCTCGCGCCAGCCGAGCGCGAATTGCGTCGGGTGCAGCGCGCGCGCGTCGACGGTGAGTGCGTCGCCCGCCTGCATGTCGGCGCGGAACGGCGCATAGGTCGTCGCGGCGTGCGCGGCGGCGCCAATGCCCAACGCGACGAACAGGAGACGGAGAATGGTGATTTTCATCGGTGAAAGGACCAGGCTGCCCCACTCGGGGCAGCCTGGCGTCAGCTCACTTTACAGACACAATTGGTTCAGTCGCGCGGCGGCTCAGAGCTTCCAGCGGACGCCGAAGTTCGCGCTCCAGCCGTATTCCTCGAACTGGCGGAACCGGGCGCGCGCCGACGTGAAGGCGACGCGGAACGGCTCGTTGGTGAGATTCAGAACCTCGCCGAACAGCTCCCAGTTGTGGTTCAGCCGGTAGCTGGCGTTGAGGTCCCACTGCTTGAAGTTGTCGATGTAGATGTCGTTCGCCGCGATGTCGCCGATCGCCTCGTCTTCGCGCAGGTGCGAGCTGCGGTAGTTGAACGACAGGCGCAGGAACAAGCCGTGCGCCTCGTAGCTGAGCGCGGCGTTGGCGTTGCGCGGCGACTGGCCGATGAACGGCGCCTTCTCGAACGTGTTCGTCGCGGTCCGCCAATAGGTCGCGCTGCTGTGCGTGAGCGTGTAGTTGGTGAGGAACGTCACGTTGCCGAGTTCGCCGGGCAGGAAATCGAGGCGGCGCGTGAAGGCGAACTCGAGCCCGCTGACGTCGCCGTCGTTGCCGTTCACGTAGGTCGTGAGCAGGTAGCCGGGATTCGCCGGATCGCCGTTGGGCACCGAGGTGCGATAGGTGAAGTTGGAGATTTTCTTGTAGAAACCGGCGAGCGAGACAACGCCGAGGCCCTTGAAGTAGTGCTCGGCCGAGGCGTCCCAGTTGACGGACTCGAGCGCCTTCAGGCTGGGATTGCTCTCGGTGACGGTCTTCGCGTCGTCGTTGACGGAGCGGATGAGCGCGCTCTCGGAAAATGCCGGGCGGGCGACGCTGTTCGTCCACGAGGCGCGCAGCACGGTCTGCTTGTCGAGGTCGTAGCGGACGTAGGCGCCGGGGAGAAAATTGTTGTAGCTGCGCTCGCGCGTCGCGCGCGTGAAGCTCGTGACGCCGCCGACGACGCGTTGCTCGTTGCCGCTGGCGGCGAACTCCGTGCGCTCGTAGCGCGCGCCGCCGGAGAGGTTGAGCGCGCCGTAGGTCACGCCGCCCATCGCGTAGCCGGCGAGCACATCCTCGTCGGAGGACCAATCCTCCTGCTCGCTCGACACGACGTCGCGCGTCTCGGTGAACGCGCCCTTGTTGTTCACGAACTGCTGCGTGAAGGCCTCGGCGTTGACGCGCGGGCCGCGGAAGAAGGCGTAGTCGCCCTCGCCCTGTGTCTCGGCGAGCGAAGCGAACGTGAAGGTCGCGGGCGCGGCGAAGTTCGACTGCTCGCGGTTCTGCGCCTTGGTCTTCTGGCGGAGCTGGGCGCCGAACTTCGCGAACGCGCGGTTGCCGGCGCCGGTGGCGAAATCACGGCGGGCGTTGAACGCGTAGTTCTGCTCGCGGTCGGAGCCCCACGCGGGCGCGGAGCGAAGGCGGTTGAGTTCATTGAACTGCGTCGGATCGCTGATATCGGTGCCGGCGGTCTGCGTGACGACCGGCGAGTAGAGGCCGGGAAACGCGTAGGTCCAGTTCGTGCCGCGAGCGCTCTTGCGGAAGATGACGGTGTCCTCGCGACGGTTTTCGTTGCCGCGGCTGAAGGCGGCGCGGCCGTCGAGGCGCCAGTCGGCGACGGTCTTCTCAAAACCGGCCGAATACGACGTGAGGTCCTGCTGCTTTTCGCGGTTGCGGAGCTGTTTGTTTTCGCGGCGGACGCCGGTGAAGGACGCGGAAGTTTCGTTCGTCACGACGGCGCTCGACGCCTCGGAAAACGGGATCGTCGTCACGTAGCGATTCTCGCGATCGGTGAAATACGAGTAGAGCCCGCGCAGGTAGAAGATCGTCGACGGATCGGGGCGGAACTCGAGGCCGGCGTTGGCGCCGTAGCGCGTGCGGGTGATCTCGTATTCGCGGTAATTGATGTCGGGGAGCGCGAGCGCGGTGTTGCCCGACGGAACAGTCCAGTTGCCGGAAGTCTCGATGTTGTCGGAGCCGAAGCGGCGCTCCTGCCAGGTGGGCGAAAAGATGAAGCCGAGTTTGCCGTCGTTGAGGATGTCGGAGTAGGTGCCGTTGAACTTGCTGCTCAGGCGCTCGCGGAGGTTGTTCCACTGACCCTGCGCGACGAGTTGCGCCTGACGGCCATCCGCGTCGAACGGGCTGCGCGTTTTCAGATTCACGCGACCGCCGAGGCCGTCGATGTCGAGGTCGGGGCGCGGGACCTTCGTCACCTCGAGCGCACCGAGCGCGTCGGACGGAATGACGTCGAGCGGCACGGTCCGCGCGCCGCGATCGGGCGAGGTCATCGCGACACCGTTGAGTTGCATGCCATTCAAGTCGGGCCGGATGCCGCGCACGACGAGGAAGCGGCCTTCGCCCTGGTCGCGGTAGAGCGCGACACCGGGGATGCGCTGCGCGGACTCCGCGGCGTTCTGATCGGGAAAACGGCCGATCTCGTCCGCGGCGACGACGTTCGTGAGCGTCTCGGCGGCGCGCTGCTCGTTCAGCGAGCGCGCGGTGCCGACGGTCGAGCCGGTGATGACGAACTGCGAAAGCTTCACCACGTCGCGATTGAACACGGGATCGAGCCGCGTCGTGCCCGCGGCAGCCACTTCGATCGAAAGCTGGAGCGGCGCATAGCCGACGTAGTTGATCTCGACGAGCTGCTGGCCGGCCGGCACGCCGGGCAGCGTGAACTCACCGGTGGTTTCGGAATAGGTCTCGACCCCACCGGCGGTGACGCGAGCGCCGCCGAGGGCGAGCTTCGTGTAGCCGTCGGTGACGCGACCGGAAATCGTGCCGGCATGCAGGCCGACAAGCGCTGCGCAGGCGAGGCAGAGAACGCTGAGGAGGCGAAGAAGGTGACGTGAGATCATGGCGTGCGAGAGCGAGGTCGCGTGCACCCGAGCGGTCGCACCCAGCGCGGTCAACGGGCGACCGGTCGCGTTGCCGAGATGTTACCGGCGCGACACATCGCCGTCACAAAACGCGCCGAAAACGCGGATTTGCGCCCCGCGCACGCAGCCGCTCTGCTCCCGCCATGCCGCTCACCAAGGCCGACATCGCCCGCCTCCGCTCGCTGCAGGACAAGAAGCACCGCGAGGCGCTCGGCTTGTTCGTCGTCGAGGGAGAGAAGGTCGTCGGCGAATTGCTGGCGGCGAGATTCCCCTTCGTCGAACTCTACGCAACCGACGCGTGGCGTGGTAGGGCGAGTCGTCCCGACGAGCCACGGCTCACCGAGGACGGTTCGCCCCACCTTTCGATCACCACCATTTCCGCGGCCGAGATGGAGCGCATCAGCCACTACCCGACCCCGTCCGCGGTGCTCGCCGTCGGCAGGATCGCGCGTGCGCCGCTCGCGCCGGGCGCCCTCGATCGCGGCCTCACGCTCGCGCTCGACGGCATTCAGGACCCGGGCAACGTCGGCACGCTGCTGCGCGTCGCGGACTGGTTCGCGTTCGACCGCGTCGTGCTCTCGCCGGATTGCGCCGACCTGTTTTCGCAGAAGGTCATCAACGCCAGCATGGGCTCGTTCGCGCGCGTCGCGGCGCACACCGCTCCGCTCGCCGACGCGCTCGCCGGCTGCGCTGCGCCCGTGCTGGGCTGCGACCTCGCGGGCGACGACGTGCATGCGTTGCCGCCGCTGCGCGACGCCGTCGTGGTGATCGGCAGCGAAGGCCGTGGACTTTCGCCGGCCGTGGCGGCGTGCGTGACGCGCCGCGTGACGATCCCGAAATTCGGCGGCGCCGAATCGCTCAACGCCGCCGTCGCCGCCGCCATCGTGTGCGACAATCTGCGGCGCGGCGCCCGCGCCTGAGCCGAAAGCGCCAAGCTGCGCGCCTTGACTTTCGCCGGCGCGCGCGAATCTTCCCGCGGCAGTGCGCCGCGTCCGTCAATTCTCGCTCGCCTGTCTCGCCCTCGTCTTGTGGCTGTGGGGCACGCAGCATTGCACGCTCGAAGCCGCGGGCATCCTCGACGGCGTCGGCCTCACGGCGCCGTGCCAATCCGATGAAAGCGGTCATTGCGCGGGCGACGGCTGCGACACGCTCGAGAACGGCGCCTATCGCACCGCAGAGGCGTCGATCTGCGTCCCCGCGCCCGAGGCCGTCGGCCCGGACTGCTGCCTCTGCCTCGCGCTTCTCGCCCCGCGCGCCGAGGATACGGTTTGCTTCGCGACGGCTGAGCCCGTCGTTTCCGACCTGAGCTGGGTGCCCGTGTGGCATTTCGCGCGCCGGATGGCCCCGCCCTCGCGCGCCCCTTCCCTGCGGCTCGCCTGATCCGTTCCGTCGCGAACGGATAGGCTGAACCTCGCGCCCGCGCTGCGGGCTTTCACTTCCACCGCTTGGCTGGGCCGTGCCCGCATGCCGCGGTCCATCCCTCACGTCCCTGCATTCCTTTCATGAAAAACTCTTTTCTCCTGTTCGCTCTCTTCGTCGCGTCCGCCGTCGCGCGCGCCGAATCGACTCCGCCGCGCACGGTCGGCGATCTCGTGACCGAGATTCTCGACCGCAATCCCGAACTCGCGATCTACACCGCCGAGATCGACGCTGCGCGCGCCACCGCCGCCGCGGCCGACACCCGGGACAATCCCGTCCTCTCCCTCGAAACCGGACGCAAGCGCGTGCACGACTCCGCCGGCCTTCTCGCCGGCGAAGGCGCCGTGTGGTCCGCGTCCATCGCACAAACTTTCGAATGGCCCGGCCGCCTCGCGCTGCGCAAGGCCGTCGCCAACCGCCACGTCGCACTCGCCGAGCTCGGCCTCGCGCGTTTCCGCGCCGCCCTCGCGCAACGCGCCCGCGTGCTGACGTTCTCCCTCCACGCCGCCCAGGAACGCGCCGCCGCCACGGCGGAAGTCGCCGCGCGTTACCGGGCACTGCGCGATCTCTTCCTCGCGCGCGATCCCGGCGGCATCACTCCGCTCCTGGAAACACACGTCATCGAAGCGCAGGAGATTGCCCTGCAGCGTCGCGCGACAGACGCGCAACTGGCGCTCCACGCGGCCCTCGCCGAACTGAACCAGTTGCGCGGCCAACCCGCCGACGCCCCGCTCACGATCGCGACCAACCCGCAACACTTCACCGCCGCGCCGGAGACAGACGCTCTGCTCTCCGCCGCGCGGGAGAACAACTTCGAGTTCCGCTCCGCCAAACTCGAACTGGAGCAGCAAGGCTTCGCCGTCTCGCTCGCACGCCACGAGCGCCGCCCGAGCTTCACCGTCAGCCCCTACATCACGCAGGAAAGCGCCGGCGACCGCGAGCGCACCGTGGGCATCGGCCTCTCGCTGCCGTTGCCCGCGAGCCGCCGCGCCACCGCCGGAGTGGCCGCCGCCGAGGCGCGGCGCCGCCAGGCGGAAGCGGCCGTGCTCGTCGCGCAGCGCAACCTTGAGCGCGAGGTCCTCACTGCCGCGCGACGCTACGCCGCCAAGACCGCCGAGGCGGCCGACTGGACGCCCGACGCCGCCAATAAATTTCGCGACGCCGCCGATCTCGCTGATCGCCACTACCGGCTCGGCGCCGTGCCGATCGCGACCTATGTCGAGCTGCAGAATTCCTACCTCGAGGCGATCGACGCGCTTTGCCAGACGCGGCTCGACGCGCTCGAAGCCGCCGGCGCGCTCGAATTGCTCACCGGCACGCCGTTGGTCGACGCGGAGGCCCGCCCGTGAACGCGCCTCTGCGACTCCTGCCGCTCCTCGCTCTGGCCGGCGTTCTCACGCTGTCCGGCTGCGGAAAGAAAGACCACGGCGCCACCGAAACCGCCGAATCCGGCCACGCGCACGACCATGACCACGACCACGAGCACGACGACGATGCCGCCGCCCGCTTCGAGGAAGGACACGGACTCACGCTCGCATCGGAAACCGTCGCCGCCATCGGCCTGACGACCACGCCGGTGGAGCGGCGCGCGCTTTCCGCGACGACCAACGTCACCGCCACGGTTTTCGAGGCCGGATCCGACGCGAAGGCGAGCACGCTCGTGCCTGTCGCGGTCGCCGACGCGTTCGCGTCCGATCCGCGAGTGCTCGCGATTCGCCGCGACACGCTGAACGCGCTCGGCCAAGTCGAACTCATCGTGAGTGTTCCCGGCCACGCTGTCGCCGGTGCGACGCTGGAGCTCACGCTGCGCGCGCCACCGCGCGACACGCTGTGCGTGCCGAGCGGCGCCGTCCTACGCACCGCCACCGGCGTCTTCGTCTATGTGCAGCGCGGCGAACACTGGTCGCGCACCGCGGTGACCACGGGCGCCAACGCGGACGGTTTCACGGCCATCACCGCCGGACTCAGCGCCGGCGACACCATCGCGACGTCCGCCGTCGAACATCTCTGGCTCACCGAACTGCGCCTGACCAAGGGCGGCGGGCACAGCCACTAAAACCCTCTCACCCTTCTCCATGATCGACCGCATTCTGAATTTTTCCCTGCGGCAGCGCGTGTTCGTGCTGCTCGGGGCGCTCGCGCTGCTCGGCGCGGGTCTTTGGGCCGCGTTCCACCTGCCGGTGGACGCCACGCCCGACGTCACCAACGTGCAGGTGCAAGTGAACACCGAGGTCAAAGGCCTCGCGCCCGAGGAAATCGAAAAACTCGTCACCTTCCCGCTCGAGATGGAAATGAGCGGCGTGCCCGGCATGACCGAGCTGCGCTCGCTCTCGAAGACCGGCCTCTCACAGCTCACGCTGGTCTTCGCCGACGGCACCGACATCTACCGCGCGCGCCAGCTCGTCAGCGAACGCCTGCAAAACGCCGCCGAGGAACTGCCCGCCGGGCTCGCGCCCAAGCTCGCGCCGATCACGACCGGCCTCGGCGAGATTTTCTACTACGTCATCGACTACGCTCCCGACGCCGCAGCAAAACCTGCGACGCGCGCCGAGCAATTGATGGAGCTGAAGCTCCTCCACGACTTCGTGGTGAAGCCCGCGCTCCGCACCGTGCCCGGACTCGCCGAGGTCAACGCCTCCGGCGGCTATGAAAAGCAGATCGTCGTGCTACCGCGTCCCGACGCGCTGCTCGCCACCGGCATCACGTTTAACGATCTCGCCGACGTCATCGCGGAGAACGTCGAGAACGCCGGCGGCGGCGCCGTGCAGATCGGTGGCGAGCAGATCGCGATCCGCGCCGACAGCCGCGTGCAAACCGCGGACGAAATCGCGAATCTCCCGCTGAAATTCCGCGGCGCCGCCGCGGCGCCGTTGCTCGTGCGCGATGTCGCCGAAGTCGGCATCGGCTCCAGCCTGCGCACCGGCTCCGCCACGCACAACGGCCGCGAGGCCGTGCTCGGCGCGGCGCTCATGCTCTCCGGCGAGAACTCCCGCATCGTCGCCCGGCGCGTCGCGGAGAAATTGGCCGAGATCAAACCGCGCCTACCCGCGGGCGTGACGCTCGAAACGGTCTATGACCGCACCGATCTCGTCGACCGCACCATCGCCACGGTGGAGAAAAACCTCTTCGAGGGCGCGATCTTCGTCGTCGTCGTGCTCCTCGCGCTGCTCGGCAACTGGCGCGCGGCGCTGATCGTGTCGCTCGCGATCCCGCTGTCGTTCCTCTTCGCGATCACCGGCATGGTGCGCTTCGGCGTTTCGGGCAATCTGATGAGCCTCGGCGCGGTGGACTTCGGCCTGATCATCGACGGCGCCGTGGTGATGGTGGAGAACATCGTGCGCCGTCTCGGCGAGCGCCAGCACGGCGCCGGTCGGCTCCTGAGTTTCAGCGAGCGACTCGAGACGGTGCTCGCCGCGGCAAAGGAAGTCGGTCGGCCGACCTTCTTCGGCGTGTTCATCATCACCATCGTCTACGTCCCGATCCTCAGTCTCACCGGCATCGAGGGGAAAATGTTCCAGCCGATGGCGCTCACGGTGATCTTCGCCCTCGTCGGCGCACTCATTCTGGCACTCACGCTCATGCCCGTGCTCTGCGCCTACCTGCTGCGCGGTCGCATCGCGGAGCACGACAACTTCGCGATTCGCGGCGCCAAGGCCGTCTATCGTCCCGTGCTGGCGTTCGCGTTGCGCGCGCGCTGGTTCGTCGCCGGCGGCGCCGTGGCGCTGTTCGCACTCGCGGTCGTGGTCTTCACGCGCCTCGGCGCGGAGTTTGTGCCGCAACTCGACGAGGGCTCGTTCGCCGCGCACATGATCCGCACGACCAGCATCGGCCTCGATGCCGCCGTCACGATGCAGGAGCAAACCGAGCGCGTGCTGCGCGAGAAATTCCCCCAGATCACGCACACGTTCTCGCGCATCGGCACCGCCGAAGTCGCAACCGACCCGATGGGCGTGAACGTCGCCGACACTTACATCTTCTACCGCCCGCTCGCCGAGTGGCCGAAAGACGAACACGGTCACACCCCGACGAAGGACGAGCTCGCGACGCGCATGGCGCTCGAACTGGGCAAGCGCTTCCCGGCGCAGGCCTACCTGTTTTCCCAGCCGATCGAGATGCGCTTCAACGAAATCCTCGAAGGCACGCGCGCCGACATCGCCGTGAAGGTCTTCGGCGACGACTACACCGAAATCGAACGCATCGCCTCCGAAGCGCGCGAAATCCTCGAGCGCGTGCCCGGCGCGGCCGACGTCGAGTTCGATGCGTTGGGCAAGGCGCCGATGCTGGAAATCAAACTCCGCCGCGACGCCATGACGCGCTACAACGTCCACGCCAGCGAAGTGAACGCGACGGTCGCTGCCGCGCTCGCCGGTCACGAGTCAGGCGTGATCGTCGACGGCAACCGCCGTTACCCGATCGTCGTGCGGTTGCCCGAGCATTTGCGCGCGGCCTTCGACGAGCTGAAGCACCTGCCGCTGCGCTCGCTGCACGCCGAGGGTGTGATCACGCTCGGTCAGGTCGCGGACTTCGTGATCACCGAGAAAGTGAACTCCATCTCGCGCGAGTCCGGCCAGCGCCGCGCCGCGATCATGGTCAACCTGCGCGGGCGCGATGTGGAGAGCTTCGTGAACGAGGCGAAGGCCAAGGTCGCCGCGGAGATCAAGCTTCCGCCGGGCTACACGATCGAATTCGGCGGGCAGTTCAAGAACCTGCAGGAAGCCCGCGCGCGCCTCGCCGTCATCGTGCCGGCCGCACTCGCGGTGATCTTCCTGCTGATCTTTGCCGCCTTCGGCAGCCTGCGGCAGGCGCTGCTGATCTTCACGGGCATCCCGCTCGCGGTGACGGGCGGCGTCTTCGCGCTGTGGGCGCGCGATCTACCGTTCTCGATCTCGGCCGGCATCGGCTTCATCGCGCTCAGCGGTGTGGCCGTGCTCAACGGCCTGATGCTCGTCAGCACGTTCAACCAGCTGTGCGAAGCCGGCCACAGCGTCCACGATGCCGTCGTCGAAGGCGCGCTGACGCGGCTGCGTCCGGTGCTGATGACCGCGCTCGTTGCCTCGCTCGGCTTCCTGCCGATGGCACTCGCCAGCGGCGCGGGCGCCGAAGTGCAGCGCCCGCTGGCAACGGTCGTCATCGGCGGAATCGTCAGCGCCACCTTCCTCACCCTCGTGCTCCTGCCTGCGCTCTACGAGCGGCTCGAGCGCAACCAGGCCCAAGAACCCTCCGCATGAAAACGCTTCGGCTCTCCCTGCTCTCGCTCGGACTCGCGCTGCTGGCCGGCTGCGCCACGCCGTTCCGCGCGCCGTCCGACGTCGCCCACCTGAAACTCGCACGCGCCGATTCCGAGTCCGTGCTGATCGACAAGATCTGGCTCGAACGCGACGCCGGCGCGCTCGTCGTGCGCGGCTACGTGCACCGCAAACTCGACGCCACCACCACCGCTGCCACGCATCTCGACGTGACGCTGCGCGACGGCGCGGGACGCATCCTGCGCACGCAAGCCGCGGGCTTCACGCCGGGCGAGATTCCGCTGCACAACCGGCCGCCGGCAGCCGCGAGTTACCGCGTGCCGCTCGATCCGCTGCCGCCGACCACGGCGCAGGTCGAGGTTCGCGCGCACGACGGCGCGTGCCCGCACTGGCCGCAGCACGGCGCCTCGTAGCCATGCGCACATTCTGACGCTTCAGGTAGCCCGCGACCTCCGGGCGCGCGCGGGTGCATTGAACCCGTCCTCGGAGAGGTCGGGCTACCTGCGATTTCAAAGCAAGACTGTGCGCCGCATCGTGGCGTTTTGGGGCCGGCGCCGGCCGACCCTACTTCTGGCGTGCGATCCAGGCGCGGACGTTTTCCTCGAGGAGGTCCATCGGCAGCGCGCCGTCTTTCAGCACGAGGTCGTGGTAGTCACGCAGGCTGAATTTCGGACCGAGTTCCTTTTTCGCGAGTTCGCGCAGCTCGAGGATCTTCAGCATGCCGACCTTGTAGGCAGTGGCCTGGCCGGGCCAGACGATGTAGCGGTTGGTCTCGGTGAAGATGTCGCGCTCGGGATTCGGCGTGTTCTGCCGGAAGTAGTCCATCACCTGTTCGCGCGTCCAGTGCTTCGCGTGCAGGCCGGTGTCGACCACGAGGCGCACGGCGCGCAGCAGCTCGTCGTAGAGGCGGCCGAAGTCCATCATCGGGTCCTGGTAGAAGCCGAACTCCTTCGGAAAATATTCCGCGTAGAGCGCCCAGCCCTCGGCGTAGGCGGTGTTGCCGCCGAAGCGACGGAAACGCGGGATGCCGTCCAGCTCCTGCGCGATGGCGATCTGCATGTGGTGGCCGGGAATCGCCTCGTGGTGCGCCAGCGTCTCCATCTCGAAGATCGGCACGCCGCGCATGTCGATCGTGTTGACGTAATAGACGCCGGGGCGCGAACCGTCGGGCGCGGGCTCCTCATAGAAGGCGCCGGCCGAGCCTTTTTCGCGGAAAGGCTCGACGACCTTCACGAGGAGCGGAGCCTTCGGCTTCACGCCGAAGAATTCGTCGAGGCGCGCGCGCATGGCGTCGATGATCTCGTTGGCGCGTTTCATGTAGGCGGCTTTGCCCTCGGGCGTGGTCGGATAGTAATACTGGTCGTCGCTGCGGAGGTGCGCGAAGAAGGCCTGCAAATCGCCTTGGAAGCCGACGCGCTGCATGATCGCGCGCATCTCGCCGTGGATGCGCGCCACCTCGCGGAGGCCGAGTTCGTGCACCTGCTCGGGCGTCATGCGCGTGGTCGTCGATTGCCGCAGCATGAAGGCGTAGTATTCGCCGCCGTCGGGCAGCTTCCACACGCCGTCGTCGGTCGTGGCGATTTTCTCGTGTCGCTCGAGCAGCGCGATGAGCTTGGCGTAGGCGGGTTGAACGGATTCGAGGAGCGCCGCGCGCGCCTCGGCGACGAGCTGGTCCTTGGTCGCGGTGTCGGCGTTCTTCAACGCGCCGATCTTCGCCTGCGCGTCTTCCCACAGCGCGCTGGCCTGGGCCGAGCCATCGAAGGGCGCGCCGTGGATCACCTCGCGGCAGGACTCGATGACGAGACCGAAGACGAATTTCGGCGGCATGATGCCTTTGGCCGCGCGCGTCTCGACGTTGGCAGCGAGCTGGTCGAGGAGTTTCGCCATGCCGCGCAGGCGCGCGATGTAGGCGCGCGCGTCGGCGACCGAGTCGACGCGGTGGAAATTGATCAGAAACGCCGGCGCGCCCGAGTGGAGGCCCGACATTTGGTTAAGCGGATAGCCGTGGTAACGCCAGCGCCAGCCCTCGATCGCGTCCTCCGCCTGCCGCACGTAGAGGCGGTAGCTGGTCTTCGTTTGGTCGTCGAGCGACTCGAAATCGACCGAGCGTTTCAGCTCCGCCAGCTGCTGCACGCCGAGCAGGAAATCCTCCAGCGCCTTCTGCTCCGAGAGGTCGTCCCACTGGTCGTAGTTGGTCTTGAGGCCGAGCTGCGTGGCCATCATCGGGCTGCGCGCGACGCCTTCGTCGAAGAAGCGCTCGAACAGCGCGTTGGCCTTGGCCGACTCGGCCTTGATCTGCTCGGGCGTGGGGGCGGCGGTCGCGCTCGTGGCGGTCAGCGCGGCGGCCAGGAGGATCGTGGGGATTCGCATCCCGCGACCGTGTCGCGCGGGGCCGCGCTCGGCAAGCGCGCGTCGACCAACCTCAATCGTAGCTCACGCCGACCTGCGCGAGCCAGTCGTCGAGCACCGCGGCGTTGCCGAGACTGTCGGCGTGCGACATGGCGGGCACTTCCCGCGCGCCGGCGGCGATGGCGGCCGCCACCGCATCGGCTTCGAGCGCGTAGAGTTTTTGCGTCGTCTCCGAGCGGACGACCTCCGGATCGCGCCCGGCGCGGTGCAGCGTGAACGTGTCCGCGCCTTCCCAGCCGCCGGGATGATACGGCGCCGGCACGTCGATCCAGCCGGCTTCGCCGTGGAGGCGCACGGCGACTTCGCGGCGCAGCGTCGTGCCGCAGCAGAGTTCCGCCACGACGTCGCCCGGGAAAGTCGCGACCGCGGTCGCGTAGTCGTCCACACCGGTCGCCGCGAGACGGTGGCCGACGGCCTTGAATTGCTCCGGTTCGGCGAAGTGCCGGCCGAGCGCCGCGCCGGCCATGCGCCGCGAGTAGGAAACCGGGTAGCAACCGATGTCGAGGATGCCGCCGCCGCCGAGCGCCCGATTGAAAAGCCGGTGGGCCGGATCGAACGCGCGGTCGAAGCAGAACGCCGCCCGAATGAGCCGCAACCGGCCGATGGCTCCGTCGGCGAGCAGCGCCGCGATCCGGTCGGTCTGCGGGTGACAGCGATACATGAACGCCTCCATCAGGCACACGCCGCCGGCGCGCGCCGCGGCGATCGCGCGCTGCGTGTCGGCGAGGCGCAGCGTGAGCGGTTTTTCGCACAGGATGTGTTTGCCGGTCGCCGCCGCGCGCTCGACCCACTCGAGATGCGCCGGGTGCGGCGGACTGATGTAGACGGCCTGCACCTCCGGATCGGCGAGCAGCGCGTCGTAGCTGCCGTGGGCGCGCACGCCGCCGAAGTCCGCGGCGAATTTCTCCGCCGCCGCCGGCGTGCGACTGCCGACCGCGACGAGTTCGCCCGTGCGCGAGGCGGGCAGTTGCTCGGCGAATTTGCGGGCGATGCCGCCCGTGGCGATGAGTCCCCAGCGGAGTTTCGCGGGCTGTGCAGATGTGGGCGCCGCCGGGCTCATTCCAGCTCGGAAACAAAGGCCCGCAACGACGCGAACGTGGGCGAGGCCCAGTCGAAGTAGCTCTGGCGGGCAGCGGCACCGACTTGCGGGTTGCCCACCCCGGCGATGGCGAGCAGCGCCTGCATCGTTTCCTTGTCGCCCGCCGCTGGTGCACCTTGGGCGGCCATGCAGGCGGCAAATTGCCCGACGCATCCACGGTGGGCGGCGGTTTCCGCAGAAAGGCACAGAGTTTCGATCATACCGGGAGCGAGATTGTCGGGCAGTATGAAGACGCCGATGGACAGCGCGCCCCCGGTCCATGAGCCCGGCGCGGCCGGCGCAGTGAGCCCCGATTTCTCCAACGCGTGAGCAACGCTCTGAAAGGCGCCCGTCGCATCTGTCTCCGCATCGCGGACGACAGCGAGTCGGCGACCAGTTTGACGGAAGCGCGGATCGGTGCCCACACGAACGATCATGCCGGCGAGCTGGGAAACACCACCGAAGTCCACGATTTGCGTGCCATTGCGCCCGAGATGTCCGAGCAGGCTCTGGAAGAACCATTCGCCGGTCTTCCCTTCTACGAGCAAAACGGAGGGGCGGTCGATGGATTTGAGCAGACCGGCCATGCGCAGGATCAACGGACGTCGATGAGCCCCTTGATGGACGCTTCCAAGGCTTCTTTGCCCAAGGTCTGGACGGACACATCGCCCTCGACTTCG
Organism: Opitutia bacterium; assembly: GCA_016217545.1. NCBI lineage: Bacteria > Pseudomonadati > Verrucomicrobiota > Opitutia > Opitutia bacterium. The sequence goes on from JACRHT010000012.1 coordinate 298,515, forward strand.
ACCATCCGGTGCAGCGCAAAATCGTAATCTAGTGTCTCGGCGTAGGTCTCGTGCGCAGCGACCACGCATTCCCAACTGTGTGTCGTGGCGAACACCTGGATGTTTTCGGATTCGGCGAGTTCGCGGATGCCCTTCCACACGTCGGGCAGGATCTCGTGGTGAATGCCGTTCTCGATCTCGTCAATCAGCAGCACGTTGCTGCCGGAGGCGAGAATCTCGGAGTAGATCGCGAGCAAGCGGTTGAAGCCCTGGCCGAGGTGCACAGCGGGGATTTTCTCGTCGAGACCGAGATCGACGTAGATGAGCGACGCGCCGTGGGGCTTGATCGAGCGGACGGAGAGCAGGCGCGGCTCGAGTTTGCGGAGGAGCTTTTCGAGACGGGCCTCGGCGCCTTTTTTCAGGACGACGCGGTCGTAGTTGGCGGCGTCTTGCTGCGGGTCGCTCGGGCGGGTGGAGAGGGCGGAAACGCGGTGGCCGGAGTCGGGAAGATGAAAGGATGGGACTCCGGAAACCTCCTGTTGCGCGATTTGAAATTCAATGGAACCATTGCTGCTCGCGCGATCGAAAATTCTGAATGTGTCTCTCTCTGGCCACAAAAACTTGGAGCCGAGCAACCCAACCTCATATGGCTCAGAAAATCCGTCCAGTTGCCCTCCAAGGATTGCACCCAAACTGAGATTCTTGTCCGGCAACAACCACCGCCAGAAATTCTCGTTGGCGTTTCCCAACTCACCGCCCATGCGGAAAATATTCGGCAGATTGCTGAACTTGTTCTGCCCATCCAGCAGCAGCATGATCGCCTCGAGCAGCGCGGTCTTGCCGGTGTTATTTCGGCCGGAAATGAGATTCACCCGCTTGAGTTGCGGGATATCGAGTGAGCGGAAGCGCTTGAAATTCTCGATGCGGAGCGACCGGAGCATGGCGCGGGATTGTCACGATAGGCCGAGCGAAGTAAATGGCGGAAACCGCGAGTGGTCCCTTCATCGCGCTACGCTCGGATAGCTCAGCGGTCCCATTTTTCGTTCGTGTCGTTCACGAGCGTCTGCAGCACGTCGAAGCGAACTTCGCCGTAGTTGAGCGCGTAACGGAGCTTGCCGGCGCGGAACACCCACGTCGTCGGCAGCCACGTGACGGGCAAACCGAGAAAGGTGTTCATGCGCTCCGGACCGGATTTGGACGTCGCGTTGGGATGAGTGAGCAGCGTGAGGTTCGGCTGCGCGCCGAGTCCGCCGGCGGCGAGCGCGGGCGCGGGGTCTTTGCCGCGACTCCACACGTTGAGGAAGACGAACTTCACGCTGGGGTTCGCACCGATGAATTTCGCCCAGCCATCCGGCACCATCTCCGCGCGGCAATTCGGGCACCACGGGGCCCAAAAATGCACGACGGTGACCTGCGGCCCGGCCACGATCTCGCCGACTTCCTTCTCGAGCGGCGGCGACGGAGCGGTTTCGGCGCGGAGCAGCGCGGCCACGGAGAGGAACAGGCAGGTGATCAGGGGGCGGATCATGCGGCCAAGATGCGCGAGCGGCCCGTTTCCGCCAGCGTCGAGTTAAGCCCGAATTTGCCACAAACCCCGACTAGCAGAGGCTCCGCTTTTCGGCATCAGCGAGCCTTGAATCACCGGGCGACCTTGTAATTTCGTGCCCGTGCGAACGTGAGTAGTGTCTAATCCCTTCACTCCCCCCCAACCCAAAAATCATGAACGACAAAATCCACGTTCGCGGAATCCACCTCACGCTCACCCCCGCCCTCACCCAGGCGATGCACGAAAAGGCCGAGCGTCTCCTTCGCCACAACTCGCACATCATCCGCATCCGGCTCGACCTCGAGTTTCACGATACGAAGACGCCCGAGCAACGCTTCATCGCGAAGGCCCAGGTGGAAATCGACGGCCCGGATCTGGTCGCCTCCGCCACGAGCGAGGACGGCTACAAGTCCGTCGACCTGCTCGTCGACAAGCTCGACAAACTCCTGCGCGAGCGTCACGCGAAGCGCGTCCATGTCCGCAACGACGCCGGCCGCCAGGCGCCCGACGTGTTGCACGGCAAGGTCTGAGCGCACCGCAGCGAGCGGTGCTCGCCCGAAAAAACGAAGCGCGGCCCACGGCCGCGCTTTTTGTTTGGCTGGCTGCCTACGCCTCCAGCGGTGAGACTCGCCGCGCACCTCAGCGATACGGCTGATGCAGCGCGACCGGCTGCGCCTTCTTGCGCAGCTTGAGGTTCAACATCTCCACGCCGAACGAGAACGCCATGGCGAAATAGACGTAGCCCTTCGGGATGTGGAAGCCCATGCCCTCGGCGATGAGCGTCGTGCCGATCAACAGCAGGAACGACAGCGCGAGGATCTTCAGCGTCGGATGCTTGTTCACGAAATCGCTGATCGAGCCCGCCGCGAGCAGCATCACGCCCATCGCGAGAATGACCGCCGCGATCATGACCGTGAGGTGCTGCGCCATGCCCACGGCCGTGATGACCGAGTCGAGCGAGAACACGACGTCGAGCAGCATGATCTGCACGATCACCTTGGCGAATGAGGCCGCGACCTTGGCGGACGCGTGGCCTTCCTCGCCCTCGAGCTTCTCATGGATCTCGTGCGTGCTTTTGAAAATCAGGAACAGGCCGCCGATGATCAAAATCAGGTCGCGGCCCGAAATGCCGTGTCCCAACAGACTGAAAAGCGGATTCGTGAGCTTCGCGATCCAGGCGATGCTCGCGAGCAGGGCGATGCGGGTGAGGAGCGCGAGGCTCAAGCCGAGCTTGCGCGCCTTCGGCTGTTGCTCGACCGGCAATTTGCCGGCGAGGATCGAGATGAAGATTACGTTGTCGATACCGAGCACGATCTCGAGCCCGGTCAAGGTGAGCAGGCTGATCCACGCCTGCGGGTCGCTGAGCCATTCGAACATAGTGCCGGCGAGTCAGCCGCACGGCACCCCGCGCGTCAACGCGACACCCGGCGGAAGGATCGACTCGTTCGCCGCCGGCGCCAGCGCCCGCCGCCGCGAGGCCTCAGGCTTTCGGCGCGCGCAGAGCCGACACGATCAGCGCCAGCGCGACCACGATGAGCGCGTAGGGCCAGAAATGCTGCATGTTCCGCAGGAATTCGCGCATCTCCGGGCCGCCGCCCACGACGAGGCCGGCGAAGATCAGGCCGCCGGCCGGGAACACGGTCCAGCCGTTGCGGGTTTTCGGCCCGAAGATCAGCACCGATAGCAGCGAAATCAGCAGGAAGCCGCCCGCGAGCGAGAACAGGAATGCCGCCGGGCCGTAGCTCGCCTGCAGCCAGGCGCCGATGCCCACGCCCAGCAACACGCCGCCCGGGACCAGCAGCCCGCATTTGCGCGAGAGAGCCGCCCAGAGGATGAAGGCCACGCCGAGGAACGGCACGAACGCGCGGCCCGCGAAACCCGGCGGCAGATACGGCGCCGCGAGCGCGGCCAGCGCCACCGCGAGCAACACGCCGCCGGCCACCAAGCGACCGCGGCGGATTTCACCGGAGGAGGAAGTCGGAGCGCTTTCGTTCATGGTGCCTCAGCCTACACAGCCACGCGCATCCCGACCAGTGTCGAAAGTCATGGCCGAAGTCACGGCCCCCCTCCGGACACTGCATGTTCCAGCCGACCACACACCAAGGCGCCGCGGCACCACACCCGACGCAGGGGCATGGTCCCTTCAGGATGAGCGCGCTCCCAACCTATCCGCGCACTAACACCAAAGCGGCCGCCATCGCCGGCCCGAAATCCGTGCGCGAGCCGCTGAAATTAGTCACAAAAAAGTGCCTCGGACGCACCACCGGTCCCACATTGTTTTCCAGCTGAAGCCCTAGCACCGATTCCGTCGAAGGTTTGATCAGCGAAATCCGACCCACATAGCGCACTGCACTCGGATTGTTTTCCACCGGCTGAGCTGTCAGACGAACCACCAAGGTGCCTAGCTCAGATTCTTCCTGAAGATCCAACCCCGCTGCCAGCTGCTGCTCACTCCACGTTTTCAGCACCACGACAAACGGCTTCTCGCCGCGCAACAGCGAGACGAAGAGCAACCGGACTTCACCCGCCTTGCGATGCTCGCGGATCGAACGAAGGAACGGACCGACCGCCGCGGCGATATCTTTCTCTTCGAACATACCGAGGGTTTCCGCGGCACGGGGATCGTTGCTCGGGGCATCCGTCGGCACGCCTTGAAGTGCCGAGGCTAACGCCATCGTCAGGACGGTGCAAATCACAGCATGGGTCGTTTTCATATGGAAAGAATGGGAGGCTATTCCGGAGGGATTGGGATCTCTGAGCCACCGCTACTGACGACATTTAGCACAAATCCCCACAGGGCTGGTGCCACTTCGGTTCCGCTCGACATAAGGCTGCCACGCACCGAATTCGTGGTCGTGCCGGAATCCGAATGGGTCGTCTTGACCGTCTCTTGGATGGTTTTTGTCTGACCAGCTTGCAGCGCTACCTGTTGAGAACTCGCGCTAGTCACCGTGTGGCCGGTTTCGCTGCGTGTGACTTGCACTCGGATGGAGACCCATTGTTGAGTTTGCGTATTGTTCGTGACGGTGAAGCTAACGGTGTGATTGAGCACTACACCGTCTGCGCCCGTGGTGGCCTGCACGATCAACGTGGCGCCCATTGTGTTGTTTGTTTGCTGCGCGGACACTTGCGCCACGGACTGCGCAGTGAAGGCTAACGAGGCGACAACCAGACTGAGCTTGAGCACCACGAATTTCACCGGCTGAAACTATCCGTGCTTTCATCATCAAACTCGCAGAAAAACCACCTAAATTCAGGTGGTCCTATTGCACGCCGACCCACGCCAGCCCGGTCTGAATCCAGAAGGGAATCGTGAACAGCCCCACCGCCGTCGTTCCGAGCACGATCTGCACCGCGACGAGCGGCTGCCCGCCGTAGACCCGCGCAATGATGATCGGAATCACCGCCGAGGGCATGGCCGCCTGGATGACGAGGATGCGCTTCAGCTCCGGCGAAAACGGCCCGAACTTCGCCACCGCGAAAAACAACAGCGGCAAGACCAGCAAGCGCACCGCCGCCGCGCCGAGCAGCACGCGCGGCGCGACGAGCTTCCCCAGCTCGCCCACGTGCGGCTGGATGCTGACGCCGGTCATGATCAACCCGAGCGGAATCATGATCAACCCGACCGCGTGCACCGCGCTCATCACCGGCCCCGGGATCAGCGGACCGAGACCCGTGAGATTCACCGTGAGCGCCGTGAGCAACGCGAACAGCGGCACGTTCAGAATCCGCCGCCAACCCTCGCGCAAGCCGAGGCCGCTCACGATCAGCACGCCACCCGTCCAGATCGCGGCCTCCACGCCCATGTTGTGCGTCAGCAGCAAGCCGCGCGCTTCGCCGCCCCACATCGCATCGACGATCGGCAGCGGCAGGTAACCGTAGTTCGCCAGCCCCGCCGTGATCGCGAACGTGCGCAATCCGGTGCCGACGTGCAGGCCGATCGCCCGCGCTGCGAGCAGCGCGAGGCCGAAGCTCGCCAGCGTCAGGGCAAAACCCGCAAGCGGCGCGAGCAGGAGATTGCCCGGCTCGCGCAGCGCGGCGTTGCCCACGACCGAATCGAAAATCAGGCACGGCGTCGCGACCTTGATCACGAGGTTGAACAAACTCTCCTCCGCCTCCGCCTTCACCCACCCTGCGCGCCGCAGCCCGATGCCGAGCAACACGACCAGGAACACCGGCAGCACGGTCGCGAAAAGTTGGGCGTAGCTGGTCATGGCGGAGGACTGAGGACGGAATACTGGAGGACAGAGAACGAGGGATGGGAATTCAATCGCGCTGTGCGTGCAGTAGCCGAAAGCGGTTCGTCGGTAAGGCGAGACCGCTGGGCTCGCCGCGGGCGCGGCATCACGTTCTCGGCGGACCCAGCGGTCCCGCCCTACCTCACGCAACGCCGCTCCGTGCTCGGGGCTCCGTCCTCAGTTCTCGGTCCTCCGTCCTCCGATTCACTCCGCCATCGCGCGGCCGGCGAGCCAGCCGGTGGTCCACGCGGCTTGGAAATTAAAACCGCCCGTCACGCCGTCGATGTCGAGCATCTCGCCGGCGAAATGCAGGCCGGGCACGAGGCGGCTCTCCATGCGCTTGAAATCCACCTCGCTCAACTTCACGCCGCCGCAGGTGACGAACTCGTCCTTGAACAAACTTTTCCCCTTCACCGCGAATTCCGCCTCGGTGACCTGCGCCGCGAGCGCGCGCAGCGCGGGATTGCCGACGGTGGTCCACGGCGCGTTGGCCGCGATGCCAGCCGCAACGACGAGCCGTTCCCACAGGCGCAGCGGCACGCCGAGCGGGCTCCACGTCGTGACCTGCTTGCGCGGCTCGGCGCCGCGCGCGCGCTCGAGCTCGGCGCGTGCGGTCTCGGCGTTGAACTTCGGCGCCCAGTTCACGCGCAACGCGAACTGGTATTCGCGCTCCGCGAGCAGCCGCGCGCCCCAAGCGGAAACCTTCAGCACCGCCGGACCGCTCAGGCCCCAATGCGTCACGAGCATCGGCCCGCGTTCCTTCAGCGCCGTGCCTGCGACCGCGGTGGCGGCGTCCTCGACCGACACGCCGGCGAGATCCTTCAGGCGCGGATCGTCGATGTGGAACGTGAACAGCGATGGCACGGGCGTCTCGAGGTGGTGACCGAACGACTGCGCGATCGCGAAGCCGGCGTTTGATTTGTTGCCGCCGGTGGCGAGCAGCAGGCGATCGGTCGTCATCTCTTCGCCCGTGGTCAGCTCGAGGTGAAATCCGCCGCTGGTCGGCACGCGCAGCGCGCTCTTCACTCCGCATTGCGTGCGCACGACGACACCCGCCTTGCGCGCGGCGCCGAGCAGCGCGTCGATGATCGTCTGCGAGTTGTCCGTGACCGGAAACATGCGGCCGTCGTCCTCGGCCTTCAGCGTGACGCCGCGCGCGGCGAACCACTCGACGGTATCGCGCGGCTGGAAGCGGCTGAAGGCGCCGGTCAGCTCGCGGCCGCCACGCGGGTAGCGCTTCGCGAGTTCGCGTGGCTCGAAGCAGTGGTGCGTGACGTTGCAGCGGCCGCCGCCGGAAATCTTCACCTTGGCGAGCGTGTGCGCCGTGGCCTCGTAGAGCGTGACGCGGCAAGCAGGATTCGCCTCGGCGCACGCGATGGCGCCGAAGAACCCGGCTGCGCCGCCGCCGACCACGCTGACCTGCCGCTCGTTCATGGGGCCGGCAGCGTGCGGAGCGCCGGCCGGGTTGTCCAAGGCGAAAAAAAAAGAGGCGCCGCGACCCACCCCTGGATCGCGGCGCCCACTGCACACACTAGCAAACCTACCGCATGTTTCGCGTGTTGGTAGGAAGCGGGAAAAACTTACTTGCCCTCGGGCGGCGGCGGCGGGCCGTCGTGGTCGGGGCCACCGTGACCTTTGCGATCCTTCATGCGCTCCTTCATTTTCTCGCGCATGGCCTGCGCCTTGGTGCGCTGTTCGGGCGTGAGGACGGCATCGACCTTGGCTTCGCGCTCCTTGTTCAGCGCCTGCGCCTTCTCGTGCTTCTGGTCGCGGGAGAGATTTTGGTCTTCGCGGACCGCTTCAAGCTGCGGGCGATACGACTCGTTGATGGCTTTGATCTGCTTCTCCTGGTCTTCCGAGAGACCGAGTTCCTTGGCCATCCGCGCGCCGAACATTTCGCCGCGCGGCGGGCGATCTCCGCGGGGACGTTTCGTGCCGTCTTGCGCGTTGAGGCTGGGAACGAGGGTGGCGACCGCGAGAGCCGCGGCGAATAACAGAACTTCGGTGGAACGTTTCATGAGTTTGGGTTCGTTGAATTGGGCTACAGCGGCAAAGACGCGCGCGGCGCCGAGTCGTTTCAGCAGCCGGCATTTTTTCGGCCGGAAAATTCGCGCTGTCCGCGTAACCGCACGCGCCCGCCCAGCGTAGCCCGCCCTCCACCATTGCGCCGGCGAGCGTTCGACGCTTCATTGTCGGGGTGCAATTTCCCGCCCTCGTCCGCATCGCCCAAGAGACCGTGGCCGCCGCGCAGCGCCGGCTGCCGGCCGAGGTGCGGAACGTCGCGGCTGCGGTGCCGGTGTGCTACGAAACCGTGCCGAACGACGCCATCCTCGCCGAGGGTTGGGAGCCGGATATCCTGGGGCTTTTCGTTGGCCACGAGCACGGCGGGGAGTTGCGCGACGACCATGCGCCCCTGCCGCCGCAAATCCTGCTCTTTCTCGAAAATCTCTGGGACTATGCCGAGGGCGACACCGGTATCTTTCGCGACGAGGTGCGCCTGACCTACCTGCACGAACTGGGGCACTATTTGGGCTGGGACGAGGAGGAGGTCGCGCAGCGCGGCCTGGAATAGTGCTTTCACTCGGGAACACCGCCCAATCTTCGCTTTCATTCCTTCTGCGATTATGTTTAACCCTCCGTCGTCCGGCCGCATAGGCCGCCCCGACCAAGCAACATGAAGAAGCTCCTCAACGCCTTTGTCCTCCTGGCCACGCTCGCCGCCGCCGTCGGCGCCCACGCCGTCACGATCAAGCGCGAGACGCTCATCGAGCGCCTCGATACGTGCGAGGCCATCCTCCAAGACCTGCAATCGAGCACGAAGACCGCCATCCCGGCCGACATCCTGCGTCGCGCGCAAGGCATCGTGATCGTCAACCAAGTGCAGGCCGGCCTGCTCCTCGGCATCAAGGACGGCTACGCGGTCGCCCTCGTGCGCCGCCCGAATGGCAAGTGGTCGATCCCCGTTTTCCTCCGCGCGGGCGAAGCCTCGTTCGGCTTCCAGGCCGGCGTGAAGGCCGTCAACACCGTCATGGTGCTCCTCGATGACGCTACCGCTCGCCTGCTCCTCAAGAGCCGCTTCAACTTCGGTGCCGAGGCCAAGGCCATGGCCGGCGTCCGCGGCGGCGAGCGCGAGGCGGTGAACAAGCAGCTGGTCGAGGGCGCCAACGTCCTCGTTTACTCGCTCCAAGAAGGCTACTACCTCGGCGCGGCCGTGAAGACCGGCTTTATGCAGCCCAACGACGAGGCGAACCGGATTTTCTACAACACGAACAATCGCCTGCCCGAGCTGCTCTTCTCCGACTGGACCACGCCGCCGGCCGAGACGCGGTTCATCATGGACTACGTGGCGCGCCTCACGAGCCGCTGAGCGCCGCGAGCATCCCGAACAATTTCAAACCCGCCGGACCACCGGCGGGTTTTTTGTTGGGTGCGTCCCGGGAGGTGCGATCGGCGCAATCATCTCTCGCCCGGTTACTTCGCCGCGTCGAGCGACTCCAAGTAGGCCACGAGCATGCCGACGACCGACTCGGCGATCTTCTGCTGCGCCTCCACGCGCGACGCGCCGATCAACTCCACCGTGCCGGACACCGCCGCCACCTTGCCGCCCCGCTTCACGTGCACGAGCGCCCACCACGCCATCGGATGCTTGATCCGGTGCTTGGCCGACGGCTCGGCGTAGCCGGTCGTCGCCACCGCGAGGTCGGCATCGAACAACTGGCACGCCCCGATCGCCATCTCCACGGCGACCTGTTGCGAAACGCAGTTAACGGCCTTCGCGTGCCGACGCGTCACGCCCAGCTGCCGCACTTTCTCGTCCAGCGTGTAGGCCGTGATGCCGCCCACGAAATAATCCGACGCCCCGCTCACGCTCGTGATCAGCGCCTGCACGTTGCCGCCGGTGAGGCTCTCCGCCGCCGCGAGCTTCAGGCGGGGCTTCTTCGCGAGCAATTTCTTCAGCTGTTCCGCACGAGCGATGTTCATGCGCTTCACGGTGGCATCGCCGCACCGCGACGCAACCGCGCGCTTCAAGCCTTTGGCGCCCGCCGCAGCCGCCAGCGCTGCGCTCGCGAGACGATGAAGCCCGCGCACTCCGCGGCGCCACAGCGACACGGGTGCCGCCGCGCTTCGGCGAGCGCGAAACCGTAGTCGTAGGTCAGCTCCTCGCCGGGCGCGAGATCGCGGCGCGCCACGATCCAGATGCGGCGGCCGTCGGACTGCGCCTCGCAATTCGGCGCGCACGAGTGGTTGATGCGCCGCGCGGGATTGCCCGGCACGTCGCCGTCGAGATCGAAGACGCGGTTGAGCTCGAAAATATAGACGCACGCATCCGCCGCCCCGGCCTCGGCGCGGGCGCGACGGCGTTCCTCGCGGCGCGCCGCCTCGGCTTTCGTGATGCGCTCGCCGACGTATTCGAGCAACCGCTCGCCCTGCGGGATGAAATCGCGCGCGAACACGCCGACGCCGTGCAGCGCCGAGCGTTCGAACCGGAGCGCCGCCGGCAGTTTTGCGCGCGGCGCGCTCTTTCCGCCCCGCGACTTCACGCCAGCTCCAACCCCACCGGACAATGGTCGCTGCCCAGCACGAGCGGCTCGATCCACGCGCGCTTCAGGCGCTTTTGCAGCTGGGTCGAGGCGACGAAGTAGTCGACGCGCCACCCGATGTTCCGCGCGCGGCAGTTCATCATCTGGCTCCACCACGTGTAGTGATCGGGCCCCTGCTCGAACTCGCGGAACGTGTCCACGAAGCCCGAAGCGAGCAGCGCGGTGAAGTTCGTCCGCTCCTCGTCGGTGAAGCCGGCGTTGCGACGGTTGCTCTTCGGGTTCTTCAGGTCGATCTCCTGGTGCGCGACGTTGAGGTCGCCGCAGAACACGACGGGCTTTTTCTTCTCGAGCTTCTTGAGAAATTTCAGGAACGCCGGATCCCACTCCTTGGTGCGGTAGTCGAGCCGCGTGAGCCCGCGCTGCGAATTCGGCTGGTAGACATTGACGAGGAAAAAGTCCGCATACTCCGCCGTGATCACGCGCCCCTCCTGGTCGTGCTCGTCGAGGCCGATGCCCTCGCTGATCTTCAGCGGCGCCTCGCGCGAGAAGACCACCGTGCCCGAGTAGCCCTTTTTCAGCGCCGAGTTCCAGTGCGCCTGGTAACCGGCCGGCCAGGCGACGTGCTGCACATCGCCGGGATGCGCCTTGGTTTCCTGAAGACAAATGATGTCGGCCCGCGACGCTTCCATCCACTCCAACAACCCCTTCTTCATGGCCGCACGCACGCCGTTCACGTTCCAAGAAAGCAATTTCATGCCGCTAGGCTCGCGACCGTCGCGCGCCGCGCAAACCGTTTCCCGCCGCGCGGCGCGGTTTTTCGGCTGCCCCCGCGGAAAAATCCGGTAACTGTGCCGCCGCCGCCCGTGTTCTCGGATTCATCCACGATGCCTCCTCGCCGCCTGCTCCCCGCCCTCGTCGTGTTCGCGCTGGCCGCGCCCGCGCTGTTCGCGGCCCAGCCGCCGAACGAGATCACCGTTTCCGCCGCCAACTACGCGCACACCCCGCCCGACGTGCTGGAAAAAATGTTCCGCCGGCCCGCCGACCTCACCGAGGCGCCGCCGCCGCCCGCAGGCGAGCGCCCGCTGCAACACTACCAGTTTCTCCGCGGTGAGGTGTTCGAGGCCGACCTCAGCTACGAGGAAGTCTGCAAGCTCCTCGTCCCCGCGCTCGCGACCAAGAACCTCCGCAACACCTTCGACCTGACAAAGGTCGATCTCGTGCTCCGCCTCAGCTTCGGCGGCCGCCGCTGGCGCGATCCGTTCGTGCGCGAAGGAAATCTCGAGTGGAAACACGGCCTCGTCCCGCGCAAACGCGGCAGCTCGCTCGCCGCCGCGACCGCGTGGGATGATCGCGCCGGAGGCGACGAGGGCGCGTTGCGCCAGACCGAGCAGACGCTGACCGAAATGTATCCCAACGGCGATGCCGAGGGCATGGCCGACCGCCTCATCGGCGGCATGCCGACCGACGACTACTTCCTCGTCGTGGTCGATGCGTTCGAAGTCGCGACCCTGAAGGCGAAGGGCAACAGCGCACCGCGCGCGTGGACCACGTTCATCGCCGTGCCTCAGCGCGGGCACGCGAAATTTTCCGCCATCGCCGCGCAGATGATCGCGAAGGCCGCGCCATATTTCGGCGAGACGCTGCCGGGCAAGGCGCGCTTCCTCGACCGCGACGCCAAGGTCACGCCCGGCGAGCTGCGCGTCGTCGAGGAAAACGTCCCTGCGCCCGCACCGGAGCCGAAGAAATAATTCCGCCGCCGCGCCGCGCGGCCGATCTTCCGGGCCCCAAAAACAAACAGGCCGCCTCCGGTGAGGGAGGCGGCCTGGGGGAAGGGTATCAGCGCTGCGCAACCGAAGACGCAGCGTCCGCGCTTTCGACGCGGATCGGCAGGATCACGCGAGTGCGCACCACGGCACCGTCACGCGTCAGCGGCTTGAACTTCCACTGCGCCACGGCGCTCGCGAGCTGCTTCACCAAATCGCGATCGGCATCCGCAGGAGCATAAATCTCCTTCGGCGTGCCGTCCGCTTCGATGATGAAGCTCAAACGCACGGCAGCGCCTTCGAAGCTCGGGTCGATCACCGGTTTCACAACCGAGATCGGCACGGGCACATCGGCGCGTCCCACGTAGGACTCGACGTAAGCCTGTTCGTTCGACTTCGCCCAAGCGAAACCGGCGAGCAGGCTGCTAACGAGGATCAGTTTGATCACGTTTTTCATGGTAGGGTGTCTTTCGTTGTTTTGTTTTTTCTCTGTTCAACTGCACCCGGCGGCGCCGGGTGTTTGCGCCACGCCAGCCGCTCCGGCCGCTCGTGCGCGAAAGCCGCGTTTTGGGGACGCGGGGTAGTGATAACACCATGACTCTGACTCCTCGACTGACTGCCAAAGAACTGCCCGCCTAAATGCAGCCGCCGTGCCAACCCCAGGTGACGAAAGGGTCTCACGTCACTGCGAAATTTCGCGCGTTCACTATGACATTTTTTCGCCTCAATTCGGGGAAACCCCCACTGCGCGCGGACTTAGTCTCGTTGCGCACCCGCCGCCTCGCGGCGCGAAGCGGAGCTTGCGGCCAGCGCTGACGCGCTCCACGACTCGAACGCGATGGCCGCTCCCGCGCCCCGCCCTTCGCCACCGAGCTGCACGCTCGAAATCAAAGCCGTGCCCAACGCGCCACGCAGCGCCGTCGTCGGCTGGCTCGGCGACGCGCTCAAGGTGAAAGTCCACGCGCCCGCCCTCGAAGGCCGCGCCAACGAGGAACTCTGCGAATTCCTCGCCGACACGCTGCAAGTGCCGCGACGCGCCGTGACGCTCCTGCGCGGCGACAAGTCGCGCCAGAAGGTCGTGCGCATCGACGGCCTCGACCTCGCCGAAACGAAGCGCCGGCTCCACGTTTGAACCGGCGCGCCCCGCCGAACGCGTCGACTTTGAGGCGCCAGCATCCACGCAAGGTAGCCCGCGACCTCCGGGCGCGGGTCGACACTCCGTAGCGGCGCGATTTCAGCGCGCGAGCGCCAGCGCGGGATAGTCGTTGTAGCCCTTCGAACCCGGAGCGTAGAGCGTCGCCATGTCGACGGAGTTGAGCGGCGCGCTCGCGGCGAAACGCGCGGGCAGATCCGGGTTCGCGATGAACGGCATGCCGAACGCCACCGCGTCCGCGAGACCGGCCTTCACGTCCGCCTCCGCCGCATCGCGCGTGTAACCGCCGTTGCGAATGAGCACGCCGGAGTAGTGCTTCCGCGCGATGCGCGCGAGCTCGACCTCGGCGGGCGCGTCGTGTTTCGCCGCGCGCAAGTGCAGGAACGCCACGCCGCGCTGCTGCAGGCCGCGTGCGACGTATTCGACGAGCGCCGGCGCATTGCTGTCCGCCATGTCGTTGAAACCCACGAGCGGCGAAATGCGCACGCCGACGCGCGCCGCGCCGAGCACGCCGATCGCGGCGTCGACGATTTCGAAGAGGAAACGCGCGCGATTCTCTAGCGAGCCGCCGTAGCGATCGGTGCGGTCGTTCACGCCATCGCGCAGGAATTGGTCGATCAGGTAGCCGTGCGCGCCGTGGATTTCCACGAAGTCGAACCCCGCCGCCTGCGCGCGCACCGCGCCCTGGCGGAACAGCTCGACGTAGTGCGCGATCTCGTCCGTGCGCAGCGCGCGCGGCGCGGGATACGCCTGCTTGCCGCTGGGCGTGTGGATCACGTCGTCGCGGATCGGCTTGTTCGACGACGAGACGGGCTGCTGCCCGTGGTTCAAATCCTGGTGCGTCGCGCGGCCCGGATGCCAGAGCTGCAACGCCATGCGCCCGCCGGCCGCATGCACCGCGTCGGTCACTTTCTTCCAACCCGCCGCATGCGCGTCGCTGTAGATGCCCGGCTCGAGGCCGAAGGCGCGCGCGTTGGGATCGACCATCGTGGCCTCCGCGATGAGCAGGCCGCCGGCGGCGCGCTGGCGGTAGTGTTCGACGATGAGGTCGGATGCGACGTGGTTCTCGTCGGCGCGCACGCGCGTGAGCGGCGCCATGAAGATGCGGTTCGGGACGGTGACGTCACCGAGGCGGAGCGGGGAAAATAGTTGCATGGCGAACTAAATGCCCAACTTCGCCGAAAAAACAAATCGCGGCGCGCGGTTATGACAATTTCGCGGCCAAACGCAGCTGAAGCGTTCACCGCGCCGGACCTCGCGCTTGAACCTCGCGCCGCGCTCGTCTTGGCTGTCCGCGCGCTTGGGCCAGCGCATGCATGTCTCCTGTCACCGTCTTTTCTCCGACGGGCGAGGCGCTGCCGCCCGCCACATCGATCGGTCAACATTTCACCGGCGAGTTTCCGCCCGCCCGGCTCTCCCTCGCGTATCGCGTCGCGCTCGTCGCCACCGCCGCCGCGATGGTGTTGCTGCCGCTCGTCTATCTGGCCGTCGCCGCCGGCGCGGCGTGGGGCGTGTGGTGGTGGCTCGGCGCGGGCCTGGAAGTCTTCAAACACAGCACCAGCATCTGGAGCCTCCTGCTCTACCTCACGCCCGCGATCACCGGCGGCATCACGGTCGTTTTTCTCTTCAAGCCGTTCTTCGCACCGCGCGAGAAGTCGAGCGAACCGGTCGCGGTCGACCTCGCGCAGGAGCCTGTGCTCCGCGAGTTCCTCGCGCAAATTTGCCGGCGCACCGGCGTGGCGATGCCGGCGTCGGTCCACCTCAACGCCACCGTCAACGCCTCCGCATCGTTCCGTCGCGGCTGGCTCAGCCTCGGACGGCGCGACCTCGCGCTCACGCTCGGCACGCCACTGATTCGCGGACTCACCGTGCGTCAGCTGGGCGGCGTCATCGCGCACGAGTTCGGGCATTTCGCCCAGCGCACGGGCATGTTTTCCCAATTCCTGATCCGCACGATCAACGACTGGTTTGCGCACGTCGTGTTCGGCCGCGACCGCTGGGACGCTTGGCTGATCGAAAACTCCGAGAACAACGACTGGCGCGTCGCCGCGCCGTTGTGGTGCGCGCGCGGCGGCGTCTGGGGCAGCCGAAAGATCCTCCACGGCCTGCTCTACGTCGCGCACGCGCTGAGCTGCTGGCTCTCGCGCCAGATGGAGTTCGACGCCGACTACTACGCCGCGCACCTCCAAGGCGCCGAATCGTTCGCGACCACCGCCAACGCCATCTCGCTGCTCGCCATCGCGGAGCAACGCGCCAACGAGGACATCAACGTCTGGTGGCGCGACAAACGAGCCGTCACCGATTTCGCGCGAGTCGTCAGCCTGCGCCGCTCCGGCCTGCCGACGGAACTCGAAGCCGCCTTCGCGAAAGCCCAAACCGAGGAAAAAACCCGCTGGCACGACACGCACCCGTGCATGCGCGACCGCATCGCCCGTGCCCGCACGCTCGGCACCGCCGGCGTCCTCGAGCACGACGGCGCGGCAACGGAGCTGTTCCGCGATTTCGCCGCGAGCAGCCGCGAAGTGACCGCCGCGCTCTACCGCCACTCCGTCGGCGATCAACTGGACAAGGCCACGCCGCTCTCGGACGACGAGATCGCGCAACGCATCGCGGGCGACGATGCGCGCGCCGCCGCTCTGCATCGCCTCACCGGCAGCGCGATCGCGCTCGATCGTCCCGTCCTGCTCACGCTCGCCGAGATCGCCCCCGGCGCCGCCGGCCCCCACCCGACCCGCGCGGAACACGCGAAATGGTTCGCCGACGAAGCCGAGCGTCTGCGCCGCGCGCTCGAGGCCGACGCCCAAGCCTACGAGCGTCTCCACGAACTCGCCGGCGCGCGCCGCTTCATCGATTGCGGCATCGGCGTGAAACCCGCCACCTTCCGCCTGAGGGCTTCGACGCAAATCGCGCTCGACGAAGCGCAGGCCGAAACCCTCCGCATCCGCCTCGAGCACGACGGACTCCTGACCGAGGCCGCCAACCGCGTGCGCCAGCGCCTGTGCACCTTCGGCCGCCTCGCGCACGAGCACGCCCCGCGGCCCGAGGCGGAGCGCCTCCGCGTCCTGCTCGAAACGTTCGCCAGCCTCTCGCCGCTCTACACCAAGCTCCCGCAGCTCCTCCAGCTCCAGTCGATCGTCCGGCTTTTCGCCGTGAACCAAGCCGCGCTCGCGAAGGACACTCGCTTCGTCATCGCCTACGACGGCGTCTGCACCGAAGCCCGCAAAGCGCTCGCCGACGCACTGGCGCTCGCCGCGAACATCGACGATCCGCTGGCGGAAAAGGACACGCCGCGCACCGTCGCCGACCGCCTGCGCAATGCCACGACCGAGACCGACAACCTCACCGTCCTCACCGCCCAGCTCGGCGCCGCGATTCGCTACTATTTCCAACTGCTGAGCGAGTGCGCCGCGCTCGCCGAGGCGCTCGAACCCGAAGTCAACGCGTCGTGAGCCGGTGGAAGCGCCCGCCGAGCGCCACCGCCGCGCAGGCCAGCCCGAACGCCAGCCCCATCCACACGCCGATCGGCCCCAGCGTCGTGTGGAACGCCAGTCCGTAGCCGAGCGGCAGCGCGACCACCCAATACGCGACGAACGTCAGCGCCGTGGGCACGCGCACATCCGTGAGACCGCGCAGCGCACCGGCGCCGATGACCTGCGCGCCGTCGAACAGCTGGAAGATCGCCGCCACGATGAGCAACCGGGCCGCGAGCTCCGCCACGTCCGTCGCGGTCGTGAACGCCGCGGCGATCCACGGTCCGGCCAGCGCGAAGATCAGGGCAAATGTGCCCATCACGACCGCGCCCGTGGCCAGCGACCCGAAGCCGATCGCCCGCACCGCGCCCTGCCGTCCCTCGCCGCGCGCCTGGCTGATGCGCAGGCTCGTCGCCGTCGAGAGACCGAGCGGAAACATGAACGTCAGCGCCGCGCACCCGAGCGCGACTTGATGCGCCGCGAGCGGCACCGTGCCGAGCCAGCCCATCATCAACGCCGCCATCGCAAACGCGCTGCCCTCGAACAGCAGCATCCCGCCCGCCGGCACGCCGAGCTTCAGCAACTCCCCGAAACGCCCGCGCTCCCAACCGCCGCCCGCCGCCGCGCGCACACTCGCGAAAACCGCCGCGCGTTCCATCCACGCGTAGATCGCAATCGCCGCGACGACGCGTGCGAGCAAGGTCGCCACTCCCGAGCCGACCAAGCCGAGCGCGGGCGCGCCGAGATGCCCGAACACCAGCATCCAATTCAACAGCGCGTTCAACCCGACGTCGGCGAGCATGAGCCCCATCGGCACCCACGGCTGATTGAGCGACTCGCAGAATTGCCGCTGCACCTGAAAAACCAGCGCGGGCAGGAACGACGCCCCGATAAGCAAAAAATACGGCCGCACGATCGCGATCACCTCGGGCGGCTGGCCGAAACGGTGCAGCTGTGTCGACAAGACCAACATCAGCACAAACGCCCCGCTCCCGACCGCGAACGCCAGCGCGCGCCCGTG
Source organism: Opitutia bacterium (assembly GCA_016217545.1). Taxonomy (NCBI): domain Bacteria; kingdom Pseudomonadati; phylum Verrucomicrobiota; class Opitutia; species Opitutia bacterium. The sequence goes on from JACRHT010000012.1 coordinate 316,226, forward strand.
CCGCAGCCACGCCGCGCAGCCCGCCTCGTGGCCCGCGCCGTGATCGCGCGCCGCGAACACGCCCGCACCGAGCAACAGGCCAATGCCCACCACGTAGAAAATGCTGAACGCGCCGTGCGTGAACGCCGCCGCCGCCAGCTCCACCGGACCGAGGCGTCCGATGAACGCATTGTCCGTGACGCCGATCAGCATCTGGCTCACCTGCCCCACGACGATCGGGAACGCCAACGCGAGCGTCGCACGCAGTTCGCGAAAGATGTCGGCCGGCGTTGTCATGGAGAACCGCGGAGAGTTGGCCGCGCCCGCCGCGCCGCAAGGCGTTTTGTTATCGTCGGCGCGCTGTGCCGTGTCTGAATCTCGCCCCGTGTCCGCGCTCGCTCTCGCCCTCATCCTCGCCGCCGCCACCGCGCACGCGACGTGGAACCTGGCGGCGAAGCGCTCGGGTGGCGGGCTGCCGTTCGTGTGGGGAGCCGGCCTGCTGTCGTTCGCGTTCTACGCGCCCGCCATCTTCGCCTACGCGCAATGGCGTCCGCTCACGCTGCCCGCCGGCGCGTGGCTCGTCATCCTCGGCAGCGGACTCATCAAGACGATCTACGCGCTGATGCTGCAACACGCCTACCGGCACGGCGATTTCTCGCTCGTGTATCCGCTCGCGCGCGGCACCGGGCCGCTGTTCTCGACGTGCGCCGCCATCGTGTTTTTCGGCGAACGCCCCAGCGCCCTCGCGCTCGGCGGCGGTGCGCTGATCGTCGCGAGCGTGTTCTACCTCACCGGCGGCGCCAAACTGCTGCACTCCGACCGCGCGCACCTGCGGCAGGGCCTGCTCTACGGCTTCGTCTGCGGCTGCTGCATCGCGAGCTACACGATCTGGGACCAGCGCGCCGTCGCGCATCTGCACCTCGCGCCGCCGCTCTACGACGGCGGCACGCAACTCGTCATGTGTGTGGTGCTCGCGCCGTTCGCACTGCGCCGGCTGCCCGAGGTCGCGGCGGGTTGGCGCGAACATCGCCGCGAAGCGCTGACGGTCGCGTTCCTCGCGCCCGCCGCCTACGTGCTCGTGCTGTTCGCGATGACGTTCACGCCCGTCAGCTACGTCGCGCCGGCGCGCGAGATCAGCATCGTCATCGGCGCCTTCCTCGGCGCGCACGTGCTGAAGGAGGGCGACGCCCGGCGGCGCCTCATCGCCGCGGGCGGCATGGTCGCGGGCGTGATTGCTCTGGCGCTCGGGTGAGCCGCGCGTAACTTTCCGCCGTGCGCCGCTCCAAGGAAATCGTCGTGTTGCTCGTCCTGCTCGTGGGCGTGATGGCGTTCGTGCTGTGGTTCGTCCGCGCGCGCCGCGCCGAGTTGAAGAGCAAGCCCGCCGCGGAGAAATTCGTCGGACCGGTCGCCGCGCCGAACCCGCCGGTCGACCTCGCAAAGCACGACGCGAAGACCATCGATTTCTCCAGCGGCAAACCGATCGTGAAGGACACGGCGGCCGACCAAGCCGCGTTGCAGCAGGGCCTGAAGGACATCGAGGAAGCGACGCGCAGCGTGACCTTCGACCCACCGAAGCAGGAAGAGCCCAAGAAGCCCTGAGGTCGCGCCCTCAGGGTGCGGCGCTGCGTTGTAAGCAGCCCGTAAATTTCGGGCTTGGCCGCGGGCCCCGCTGGAAATTCCCGCACGGGTTCCGGAAAGTCCGGACGTGTATGCGACGTTGAAGTCCAAGGTTTTCGTGAGCGGCGTCCTGGTGCTCGCGGTGGTCGTCAGTTCCGTCGCGTTCCGCCCCGCGGAGCGCGCCATCGAGCTGCCGAACGTGCGCACGCGAACCGCGGACGACCGGCGCGAGTCGCTCGCAGCCTTGAAGGAGGCGTGGGACAACCGGGTGCTCGAGAACTCTCCCGCGAACGCGCGCGAGGAGCGGATGTTTCTCAACCGGCTCGCCTACTTCGTCCGCGCCACGCACGGACGCGAAACCTACGGCGCGGCCTGCCAGTTCTGGAACCGCGCGTATCACGACCACGCGTCGCGCTACTCGGACTTCATCGAGGATCTGGAGTGAGCGCCGACGGCCGAAGTTGTTACCTAGTATTGAGAATTTCCTGAAACAGTGACGAAGCGTGCGGTAGGGCGGGACCGCTGGGCCCGCCGAAACGCGCTCGCGGCGCGCCCGGCGGTCGCGCCCTACCTGTTCTGCCGCCCTCGTCACTTCTTCGGGATATCGTCATCAGGTGAAAACTCCGCCCGCGATCCGCCGCGCTGCCCGCCGCGCCTCAGAGGATGCCGCGCTCGGCCCAGAGGTGTTCGCCGGCGAGGATCTGTTGCGTCAGCTCGTAGCCGTGCTGGTCGGCGTTGTGCGCGATGCCGTCGAAATTCTGGCGGATGCGCACGCGCGCCTGCGCGACGAAGTCGTCGACCAGCGGCAGGATTTTTTCCGCGGGCTCGCCGTCGCCGAGGAGTTTTTGCGCGTAGGTGCACGTCGCCGCGATGGCGAACGCGTCCGCGCCGACGTCGGCCAGCCGCCCGAGCAACACCTGCCGCTTCTCGAGCTTCGCGCCGAACTTCACCATCTGGTGGAAGAGCGTGCGCGCCAGCCGCCGCGAGATTCCGGCCATTTCGCCGAAATGCGCCGCGAGCCGCGGATGCATGCCGTCCGGCGCGCCGCCGTCGAACGGCAGCCACTGGCGCGGATACCACCACGCGTAGAATCCCGCGGCCTTCGCCGCGCTCGCGAGCCGCTCGCTCCACGGACGCTCGGAGTTGAGCGCGACGCCGGCGATCTTCAGGTGCGGATCGAGCGCTTCGCGCATGATGAAGAGGCGGAGAATTTCCGAGGAGCCCTCGAAGATCGTCGTGACGCGCGTGTCGCGCATCATGCGCTCGACGGGATACGGCATTTCGCCACGCGCGAGGAGCGACTCGACCGTCTCGTAGCCGCGGCCGCCACGCACCTGCATGAGGTCGTCGACGCAGGCCCAGGCTTTTTCCGTGCCCCACATCTTGCACATCGCGGCCTCGAGGCGGATGTCGGCCTTCTTGTCGCGGTCGACGATGCGCGAGGTCGTCACGAGCATCGCCTCCATCGCGAACGCGTGCGCGGCGATGCGGCGGATTTTTTCCGCGACGGCCGCGTGCTGCCCGATCGGCACGCCCCACTGAATGCGCGTGCGGCCCCACTCGCGCGCGATCTGGAGGCAACGCTTGGCGGTGCCGATGCTGGCCGCGGGAATGGAGAGCCGGCCGGCGTTGAGCGTGGTGAGCGCGACCTTCAGGCCGCGGCCCTCGCCGCCGACGATGTTGGCGCGCGGCACGCGGACGTTGGTGAAGCGCAACACGCCGTTGTAGATCGCGCGGTGCCCCATGAACTGGCTGCGGTGCACGACCTCGACGCCGGGCGCGTTGGCCTCGACGACGAAGGTCGTGATCTGCGTGCGCGGCTTGCCGTCGACGAGCTTCGGCGGCGTCTGCGCGGCGACGATGAGCAGGCCGGCGCGCGTGCCGTTCGAGCACCAGAGTTTTTCGCCGTTGAGCAGGAACGCCTCGCCGTCGTCGGTGGGCGTGGCCTTGGTGGTCATGCGCGCCGGATCGGACCCGACGCCGCCCTCAGTCAACGCGAAGGCCGAAATCTCGCCGCGCGCGACACGCGGGAGGAATTTCTGTTTTTGTTCCTCGGTGCCGAACAGCACGACGGGCTGCGCCACGCCGACGCTCTGGTGGATCGAGAGGTGCGCGAAGGTGTTCACGCAGTGGCTCGCGATGAGCTGGCAGGCGCGGCAGTAGGTCGTCTGCGAGAAGCCGAGGCCGCCGTAGCGCTGCGGGACCTTGATGCCGTAGGCGCCGAGGCGCGCGAGGCCGGCGAGGACGTCGTCGGGGATTTCGCCGGTGCGGTCGATGGCGTCGGGGTCGACGTGCGCGCGGAGGAACGCCGCGAGCTCGGCGAGGAACTGGTCCGCGCGCGCCTTCTCGTCGGCGTCGACCTCGGTGACCGGGAAAATTTTCGCCGGCCGCCAGCGGCCCATGAACAGGTGCGCGACGAAGCTCAGGTCGTCGTGGGTTTCGCGCGCGGCCTCGGTGACTTGGAGCGCGGCGCGCTGGCCCTCGTTCATCTTCGACATGTCGATGACGGAGCGCGGATCTTCGGATTTGGGGACAGCTTCCTGCGTGGGAGTGGACATCGGACGGCGCCGCGCGAGGGCGGCGTGGGGGGTTCGTTTGGGTCCAACTACGACCCGGAAAAACCGCCAGTCAACCGGCCGGGTGCCCGCTTGACCGGGTAACACTTGGCCGAGGGGTGGTGTGAGCATTCTTAATCGCGGGAATACCGGAGCCGCCTCGCGGCTCTTCCCCGTGCCGGGCGCTTGTTCTTTTCCCAACGTTGCTTAGCGTGCCCGTCCGTAGATTTTTTCACCCCATGAAATCCAAAATCCTCCCGCTCCTCGCCGTCGGTCTCGCGCTCGCCGGCTGTCTCCACGCCCAGACGCCCGCGGCGCCCAAGCTCACCCTCCCGCAGGCCAGCCCGCCCGCCACGCTCAAGCAGCAGGTCGGCGTCACCGACATCGAGATCAGCTACAACCGTCCGAGCATGAAGGGCCGGAAAATCTTCGGCGGCCTCGTCCCCTTCGGCGAGATCTGGCGCACCGGCGCGAACACCGCGACGAAGATCACCTTCAGCACGCCGGTGAAGTTCGGCGGCGCCGACGTCCCCGCCGGCACCTACGAGCTCTTCACCATTCCCGGCGAACACGAGTGGACCGTCATCGTCCACAAGAACATGTCCCAATGGGGCTCCTACGCCTACGACGCGAAGAACGACGTCGCGCGCGTCACCGCCAAGGCCACCAAGACCACGTGGGCCGTCGAGACATTCTCCATCTGGCTCAACGATCTCCGCGACACCTCCGCCGACCTGAACCTCACTTGGGAAAACACCAACGTTTCCATCCCGATCACGATCGACACCGTCGGCATGCTCGCGCCGAAGATCGAAGCCGCCATCAAGGCGCAGGAGAAGCCGAACGCGATGCTGCTGTTCACCTCCGCCATGTTCTTCTACGAGAACAACCACAACCTGCCGCAAGCGCTCGAGTGGATGAACGCCGCCACCGCCGCCCGCCCCGGCCAGATGTGGATGATCTATCGCAAGGGCCTCATTCTCGAAAAAATGGGCGACAAAGCCGCCGCCAAGGCCGCCGCCGAGGAGTCCCTCGCCATCACCGAGAAGGAAAAGCCGGGTGAACTCCGCGAGGAATACCTCCGCCTGAACAAGGCGCTGCTCGAACGCGTCAAGTAACGCGCTCACCCGCGCGCCGCGTTCGCCCACGAACGCGGCGTTTTCGGTAGGGGCCGTTGCCCTCAACGGCCCTGCGCGCGAGGGCGCTTGAGGGCAAGCGCCCCTACCATCCTCCTTTCGCCGCCCGTTCCTGCTCCCGCTGCCGTAATGCTCTCCCGTCGCCTCCCGCTCGCCCTCGCCAGCCTCGTCCTGCCCGTCACCGCTCTCGCCGACCCCGCGCCCGAGCCGCTCGCCCCCGCCGCCATCGCGCAGGAACTCCGCGCGCTGCGCACCGTCGGCACCGTGCTGCACGTCGGCGCGCACCCCGACGACGAGAACACCGAACTCATCACCTACCTCGCGCGCGGCCGCGGTTTCCGCACCGCGTATCTCTCCCTCACGCGCGGCGACGGCGGACAAAACGAACTCGGCCGCGACTTCGACGAGAAACTCGGCGTCCTCCGCACCCACGAACTCCTCGCCGCCCGCCGCATCGACACCGGCCGCCAGTTTTTCACCCGCGCCATCGACTTCGGCTACTCGAAGACGCCCGAGGAAACTCTCGCCTTCTGGGACAAGCAGGAGGTCCTCGGCGACGTCGTGCGCGTCATCCGCCAATTCCGCCCCGACGTCATCGTCACGCGCTTTCCCGTGCCGCCCGGCAGCGGCGGCCACGGTCACCACACCGCCTCCGCGATGCTCGCCGTCGAAGCCTTCAAGCTCGCCGGCGATCCGTCCGCCTACCCTGAGCAACTCGCGCAAGGCCTCGCGCCGTGGCAGCCGCGCCGCGTGCTCTGGAACGTCTTCCGCTTCGGTGGCAACGCCAGCGCACCGCTCCCGCTCCCCGGCACGCCGTTCAGCGAGGACATCGCCGGCACCGACGCCGCCAGCGGCCGGGAGTTCGGTCAAATCGCCGCGCTCTCCCGCTCGCAGCACAAGACGCAGGGCCTCGGCGGCTTCGCGCTCCGCCCGCGCACCGGCCCGAACGGCCAGAGCTTTCTCCTCCTCGCCGGCGAACCCGCCACGAGCGACCTGATGGACGGCGTCGACACGACCTGGAAACGCTACCCCGGCGGCGCAGCCATCGACGCCGCACTGGAAAAGATCATCGCCGACTTCAAAACCGACGCGCCCGCGACATCGCTGCCGGCGCTCGTGAAACTTAAGCGACAAATAGAGCAGCTCCCATGGAATCCAGTCGTCGAGGACAAGCTCTCACAGCTTAACCGACTCGTTTTTTCGTGCGTCGGGCTGCGCGTAAGAACCACAGCCTCCCGCCCGGAGTTCACTCCGGGAGAGAACCTCGAGCTGACAGCACAGTTTCAAGTTGCCTCCGATAGTATCTCAGTGAGCTACCGAGGATGGCGGGGCACTGGAGGACGTCACTTTCTCCGCGCAGTTGATTCGATGCCCCATCTTCAGGCCGGAGTTCCGTTCAACGACCAACTTTCGGTAACGCTTCTCGAAACGGCGTCGATGTCTCAGCCCTACTGGCTACGGGAATCGGGTAAAGCCGGTATCGCCTCAGTTACAGACCCGTTGCTGATTGGCCTGCCGGAGAATCCTCCCGCCATCTCAATCGCCTATGTTTTCGAGATCGGTGGTGAAGAGTTCTATTTTTCGGATGAACCCGTCTTCGTCACCCGCGACGAAAAAGGTGAGCATCGCCGTCGCCTCGACATCGTCGCACCTGTTTCGCTCGCATTTGGATCCGAAATTTTCTTCGTCGGGCCAAGCATTGCGAAGCCGGTCAGCATCACCGTTACCGCCGCCCGCTCCGGCCGCGGCACGCTACGCCTCCGCGCGCCCGCGGGCTGGCGCGTCGCGCCGGCCGAGCAAGCCTTCGCTTTTGACCAACCGGGAGCGAAAGCCGCATTCACCTTCACCCTCACCGCGCCCGCGACCGGCGGCGCTGGTCGCATCACCGCCGAAACCGAGATCGACGGCCACGTCTACTCGAGCAAGCGCGAGGAACTCCGCTACGAGCACTTGCCGCCTCTCCTCCTGCAGCCTCCCGCCAGCGTGCGCGTGGCGAGCTTCGACCTCGCGCTCCGCGGCAAGAACATCGGTTACCTGCCCGGCGCGGGCGATTATGTCGCCGAGTGCCTCGAGCAGATGGGCTGCACCGTGCGCCGCCTCACCGGCTCCGATCTCACCCCGGAAAAACTCGCCGGCCTCGACGCCGTCGTGATCGGCGTCCGCGCGTTCAACGAGCGCGCCGACCTGAAGGACCACCTCGCCGGACTCTTCGCTTGGGTCGAGCAAGGCGGCACCGTCATCGCGCAATACAACCGCCCCAACGGTCTCGCCGCGCCCACGCTCGCGCCCTACGCGCTCTCCATCGAAGGCCCGGCCCCCGCGCTCCGCGTGACCGACGAACGCGCCCCCATCACCGCACTCGCCGAGCATCCCGCACTCACGCGTCCGAACCTGATCACCGCCGCCGATTGGGACGGCTGGGTGCAGGAGCGCGGCGCGTATTTCCCCTCGAAGTGGGACGAGACGCACTTCACGCCGCTGCTCGCGATGAGCGACCCGGGCGAACCGCCGTTGAAGAGCAGCCTGCTCGTCGCGCGCCACGGCAAGGGCCACTACGTCTACACCGGCCTCGCGTTCTTCCGTCAACTCCCCGCCGGCGTCCCCGGCGCGTGGCGCCTGTTCGCCAACCTGGTTTCACTGAAGAGCGAGTGACACCTATGCCGCGAACGCCTGTTTTTTTGACCACGGATCACACGGATGAAAACGGATTCGACGAACAACTTCGGCGCGATCCGCGCAGCGTGATCCGTTCCAATCCGTGAAATCCGTGGTCAAATAGAACTCTCGCCCTCGCCATGCGCCCCGCACCTGAAAAAACTCCCACGCCCGATGCCGACCGCGACACCGGCCTGCCGGGCCTGCGCACGTGGCGTAGCGTGTATCTTTTTGTGTTCGTCGTGTTCATCGCGATCGTCGTCGCGCTCACGGTTTTTTCGCACGCCTTCGCATGAACGCCCTCGACTGGATCGTCCTGCTCGGCGCCATCCTCGGCATCGCTGCTTACGGCACCTGGCGCACGCGCCACACCGACCACCTCGACACCTATCTCAAAGGCAGCCGTGCCACCGGCTGGTTCACCATCGGTCTCTCGGTCGCCGCCACCCAAGCCAGCACCATCACCTACCTCTCGCTACCAGGCCAGGCTTACGAGAACGGCATCGCCTTCATCCAAAATTATTTCGGCCTCCCGCTCGCCCTCATCCTCGTCTGCGCGGTCTTCCTGCCGATCTACCGCAAGCTCGGCGTCTACACCGCCTACGAATACCTCGGTAAACGCTTCGACCAGAAAACACGTCTGCTTGGCGCGGGCCTATTCCTCCTCCAACGCGGCATCCAGGCCGGCATCACGATCTACGCGCCCGCCATCATCCTCGCCACCGTGCTCGGCTGGCGGCTCGACCTCACCATCGTTTTCACCGGCCTCGTCGCGATCATCTATACCGTCACGGGCGGCAGCGCTGCGGTGAACCTCACCCAAAAGCTCCAGATGGCAGTCATCTTCGGCGGCATGGTCACGGCCTTCATCGTGCTCCTCGTCAAACTCCCCGCCGACGCGCTCCCGATCGCCGGCGCCATGGGCAAGCTCGACGCCGTGAACTACACGCCCGACCTGAAGCTCCGCTATACAATCTGGAGCGGCCTGCTCGGCGGATTCTTCCTGTCGCTCTCTTATTTCGGCACCGACCAATCGCAGGTCCAGCGCTACCTCGCAGGTGCGAGCGTGCGCGAAGGTCGGCTCGGACTGATGTTCAACGCCGTCCTGAAGATCCCGATGCAGTTCTTCATCGTGCTGCTCGGCGCGTTGCTCTTTGTCTTCTACCAATTCCAACCGGACACCCCCGCCGTCTTCAACCAGACGCAATGGCAGCGCCAGGTCGCTGGATCCGAAGGCGCCCGCTTCCGCGCACTTGAGGAGAAACACTCCGCGCTCCACGCCGAGCAGCAGGCGAAGATCCGCGCTTGGGCCACCGTCCGCGAGTCCGGCAACGCCCGCGCCGAGACCGCGGCGCGCGCCGAGCTCATCGCTGCGCAGCGCGCCACCGTCGCCGCCCGCAACGAGGCCCGCGCCACCCTCCAAGCCGCCGACCCCGCGGCGAAGCGCACGAAGGACTCCGATTTCGTCTTCATCACCTTTATCCTCACCCAGCTCCCGCACGGAGTCATCGGTCTGCTCCTCGCGGTCATGTTCGCCTCCGCGCTCTCTTCGAAGGCCAGCGAACTGAACGCGCTCGGCACCACAACCACCATCGACGTCTGGCGCTACTTCCGGCCGCTCGCCGAACACGATGAGTCACGCAATGTGCGCAACGCGAAACGATTCACCGCCCTCTGGGGCGTCGTCGCCATCGGTTTCGCCCTCTTCGTCAGCTTCCAAGAGGACCTCATCGAGAGTCTGAACATCGTCGCTTCCATCTTTTATCCCGCGTTGCTCGGCGTTTTCCTCGTCGCCTTCTTCGTCAAGTGGGTCAAGGGCTCCGCTGCTTTCTGGGGCATGGTCGCTGCGCAGCTCGCCATCTTCGGCCTCTATTTCGCGGGCAAAATCTGGCCAGCCCACGAAATCGGCTATCTCTGGCTAAACCCTATTGGCTGCGCTGCCTGTGTGCTCTTCAGTCTCTTCTTCCAAACCGTGCTCCCCGCGACTCGGAAGACTTGAACCACCCTGTGATTTCCTGATGAGCGCTCCCGTCATCTGCTTCGGCCAGCAACCCTGCGGCATTTTCCCGCGGCGCTTCCTCCACGCGAAATTCGTCACCGCGCGCCGCCTCCAGCAGGAGATCGGCGGCGAGATCGTGTTCTTCTACCACGACAGCGACCACGACCCGCGCGAGACCCAGACGACGCTGCGCCACCACAAGACCGACGCGCCGCACACGGTGAACTTCGCGTTCACAAACAAGCTCCAGCGCAAGTTTTCCCCGCTCTTCCTCAAACGCATCCCGGAAAACTGGCCGGCCAACACCGCGCGCGAACTCGGCGCCTACGTAACGCCGCGCGCGCTCGAAGCCTTCCGCGCCGTGCGCGCCGACAACGTCGCTGACTTCTGCCTCGAGATGTATCGCGCGCAGGGCCTGCTCGACGGCGTGCGCGTCGTCCGCTCCGGCGACCGCGCCGTGCGCGAGGCGGCGTGCGACATCACGGAGTGTTTCGTGGACGTGCCGCACCAAGGCGAAACCGTCCGCGCGCGCCTGCTCGACGGCGCGCTGAAGCTCCACGAAGGCGGCAACAGCTACGTCACGCTCCCCGCGCAGCCCTTCGCGAAAGCCCAAATCAGCCCCACGCGCGACTCCCGCCTCCGCTGGATGCAAAGCGTCATTCACTGCACGCACTACATCTGCGGCGCCGGCGAACAGGCCTACCTCAACGTCGCCGACGCGCCCGAGATCACCTTCGTCCCCCGCGACCCGATCGACCGCTCCGACGAGGCCTGGCCCGAATTTCCCTCCCCATGATTGTCATTGCGAGGAGCCGCAGGCGACGCGGCAATCCAGCTCGATGGATCGCCGCGCCCCGCGTTGCGGGCCTCGCGATGACAGTCCACATTCCTGCCCCATGAACCTCACCACCGCTCCCCTCCTCGCCTTCGGCGCGCACCCAGATGACATCGAGTTCGGCGCCGGCGGCATCATTGCCCGCGAGACGCAGGCGGGACGCCCCGCGCATTTCGTCGTCTGCTCGCGTGGCGAGGCCGGCACGAACGGCACGCCCGCCGAGCGCACCAAGGAGGCGGAGAAAGCCGCGAAGCTCCTCGGCGCGAAGGCCGAGTTCATCGACCTCGACGGCGACTCGCACCTCGACGTGCGCAACGCCCACGCCCTGAAACTCGCCGCCATCATCCGCACGGTCCGCCCCGGCATCGTCCTCGCGCCCACGCCCGAGCAGAATCAGCACCCGGACCACTGGCGCCTCGGCCAACTCGTGCGCGACGCCACGCGCATCGCGCGCTACGGCGGCGTCGCCGAGTTGAAGAGCCAGACGCCGCACGCGGTCGGGCAACTTTTCTTCTACGCGCTCGGCCCCAGCGCCGAGCCGCGCGACGTTTCGCCGGTCGTGATCGATATCTCCGACAAGCCGATCATGACCGCGTGGACCAAAGCCATGGAGGCGCACGCCTCGCAGATGAAAACGCGCAACTACGTCGAGTTGCAACTCGCCCGCGCGCGCGTCCACGGCCTCAACGCCGGCGTCGCGCACGCCCAGCTGCTGTGGCCCAACGACCCACTCGTGTTCCACTCGCTCACCGACATCTCGCGCGGCGCGCGGCGGTTCTGATCCCAGAGTTGGAACCACGAATGGACACGAATAGACACGAATGAAACCAACCCAAGCGTGCGTGAGGGACCACCGATGAGCCGAGACAGGAAACGGACGCGACGCGGCGGTCTCTGCGCGAACCCGTGTTCACTCGTGGTTCGTGGGGTTTTCTATTCGTGTGAATTCGTGTCCATTCGTGGTTAAAAACCTGCATGCCTAACCGCCCGCTGAAACTCGCGATCACCTGCTACCCGTCCGTCGGCGGGAGCGGCATCCTCGCCTCCGAGCTCGGCGAGGAACTCGCGGCGCGCGGCCACGAAATCCATTTCATCAGCTACGAGCAGCCGTTCCGCATGCCGACGGGGCCGCGGGTATTTTTCCACCCGGTCGCGGTCAACAGCTACGACCTCTTCAAATACCCCGACTACACGCTGCCGCTCTCGGTCAAGATGGCCGAGGTCGCCCGCTCGCACGCGCTCGACCTCCTGCACGTCCACTACGCGGTGCCGCACGCCACCGCCGCCGTGCTCGCGCGCGCCATGCTGCACGAGGAGCACCGGCTGCGCATCATCACGACGCTGCACGGCACCGACACGACGCTGCTCGGCCGCGATCCCGGCTACGGTCCGGCGATCAAGCACGCCCTCGAAAACTCGGACGCGATCACCACCGTCTCCGAGTTCATGCGCACCGAGACGGTGCGGCTCCTCGGCGTCCAGCGCCCGATCGAAGTCATCCACAATTTCTTCGAGCCGCACGCTTGCTCGCACCGCCGCGACGAAGTTCGCCGCGAACTCGGCCTCGCACCCGACGAGGCGATGTTGCTGCACCTTTCGAATCTCCGCCCGCTCAAGCGCATCGACCTGATGCTCGACACCGTCGCGCTGCTCGCCCCGCGCCTGCCCTTCAAGCTCGTGATCCTTGCTGGCGCCGACAGCACGCGGCTCGCCGACGAAGTGCGCCGCCGGGGCTTGCGCGATCGCGTCGTGATCCGCGAACGCGTCAACGCCATCGAGGACTACCTGCAAGCCGCCGACCTCGGCCTGTTCACCTCGGAGATGGAAAGTTTCTGCCTCAGCATCCTCGAGCTGATGACCGTCGGCGTGCCCAGCGCGGCGTTCGCCGTGGGCGGCATCCCCGAAGTGACACGCGACGGCGAGACCGGCGCGCTCGCGCCGTTCGGCGACACCGTCGCCCTCGCCGCGAAAATCGAGGCTCTCCTCCGCGGCCCCGCGCAACGCGCCGCGCTCGGCGCCGCCGGCCGCATCCGCGCCCGCGAAAAATTCTCCGCCGCCGCGATCGTCCCGCGCTACGAAGCACTCTATCGTCGCGTCGCGCGCGGCTAGAGCCAGCGCACCTGCAAATGTAACATTGGCGCCGTTGCGACTCGTCGGGCAGACGCCACGCTGGGGGACGCCACCCGCTTCCCATGCCCGCCCAATCTCCCCGCCCCGCCGAAGCCAAGCTCTCGGCGAAGATCGCCGCCGCGGAAAAACAAGCCGCCGCCGCCAAGCAAGCCGCCAGTGACGCGAAGGCCGCCGCCAAAGCCGCGCGCAAACAATACAAGCAGGCAAAAAAAGCCGCCAAGGCGGCGAAGAAATCCCTGAAGGCCCTCCGCCTCGAGTGGCGCACGCAGCGCACCCGCCGCCCCGCCAAGCGCAAGCCCACCAAGGCCGCCGCCGCGAAACCCGCCCCGCCCGTCGCACCGCCGCCCGCCGCCGCGGCACCGGAGACGCCCGTGATTCCCGAGTCCAGCGTTGCTCCTTCCGCGCCGCCCGCCAACTAAGGGATGACATGGCGTCATCCGGCCGGAAGCAGAAACTCAACCGCAGCCAATACAAGGCTCGCGCCTCCGCGCTGCGCGAGCAGCTCGTGCAGCTCCAGCTGACGATCAAGCACGTTCCGTTCAAGGTCCTCCTCATCGTGGCCGGTCCCGAAGGCGCCGGCCGCGGCACGTTGCTCCAAACCCTCGCCGAATGGCTCGACCCCCGCGGCGTCGAGACGTTCTCGTGGCACCCGCCGACCGCCAACGAGGAAGCCCATCCGCACCAATGGCGCCTCTGGCGCGACCTCCCCGCGATGGGCCGCATCGGACTCTACGCGGGCTCCTGGTATACGGAGACGCTGCGCGAGGAAGCGCGCAACAAACGCGCGCTCGCCCACGTCGCCGCCGAAGCCGAACGCATCCGCGATTTCGAAAAACTCCTCGTCGACGGCGGCACCCTCATCGTCAAGGTCTGGCTCCATCTCTCCGAGGACGCCCAAGGCCGCCGCCTCCGCACCCTGCGCGCCGATCCCCTCACCGCGTGGCGCGTGACGGACGAGGACTGGCACCATCACCGCATCTACCGCCGGCTGGAAAAAACCGCCGCGCTCATCCGCCGCAAAACCAACCAGCCCGGCGCCCGCTGGACGACGATCGACGCGGAGGACGAACGCCAGCGCGACCTCGACGTCGGCCAGCTGCTGCTCGAACGCGTCGCCGCCCACCAGCGCGCCATCGCGGCGCTGCCGCCCGCCAGCGCGCCGAAAAAACTGCACCCGGTTCGCCCCGCCGGCCTGCGTCGCCTGCAAAAGCTCCGGCTCGATCAGGAAATGTCCGAGTCGGGCTACGACGGCCTGCGCGACAAGTGGCTCGCGCGCCTCGGTCTCGCCCTGCGCTCCGCCTTCGCGGCCCGCCGCGCCGTGGTCTTCGTGTTCGAAGGCTGGGACGCCGCCGGCAAGGGCGGCGCGATCCGCCGCCTCACCAGCGCCGCCGATCCGCGCGACTACCGCGTCATCCCGGTCGCCAAACCTACCGCCGAGGAAAAACACGCGCACTACCTCTGGCGCTTCTGGCGCGACGTCCCGCGCGACGGACGCTGCGCCGTGTTCGACCGCTCGTGGTATGGCCGCGTGCTCGTCGAGCGCATCGAGGGCTTCTGCCGCGAGGACGAGTGGCGCCGCGCCTTCGCCGAGATCAACGCCTTCGAAAAGGAACTCACCGACCACGGCGTGATCGTGATCAAATTCTGGCTGCACATCTCGCACGCCGAGCAGCTCCGCCGTTTCCGCGAACGCGAGGCCACGCCGCACAAGCGCCACAAGATGAACGCCGAGGACTGGCGCAACCGCCGCCAGCGCGACGCCTACGAGATCGCCGTCGGCGACATGCTCGCGCTCACCGACCGCCGCACGGCGCCGTGGCACATTATTCCCGCCGACGACAAGCGCTTCGCCCGCATCGAGGTGCTCAGCACCGCCGCGAAGCAGCTCGAGGCCGCGCTCGCCGGCTGAGGCTCCGCCGCCCGTCACGCAAACGTCACCCCGCCGCGCTCGACTCGGCGCCGGCCCGCCGTTTCGGCTGGTTGCGCCGATGAAGCGACTCGCGCTCCCCTTTCTCCTCGCCGCCGCGCTGCACGCCGCCGAGCCCGCCGCACTCGCCCACGCCACCGCCCTCTACGCGGCCGGCCGCTACGCCGAGGCGACCGCCTCGTTCGAGGAAATCGCGCGGCACGAGCCCGCCGCCCCCGCGGTGCTCTACCATCTCGGCAAACTCGTCCTCCACCGCCGCGACTACCCGCGCGCAGTCGAGCTGCTCGCGCGCGCCGCGCAGGCTGCGCCCAACGACGCGGCGATCGCGCTCTGGCTTGGCAACGCCCACGCGTGGTCCGCCTCCGTCGCCGAGAGCCTCGGTCCGCGCGTGAGCCACGGCCGCCAGGCGCTCGCGCACTACCGCCGCGCGGTCGAACTCGATCCCTCCAGCGTGCCCGCGCGCTTCAGCCTGATGAATTTCTACCGCCACGTGCCCGCGCTGCTGGGCGGCGGCCTGAACCGCGCCTGCGCGCAGGCCGCGGAAATCGATCGCCTCGATCCCGTCGCCGGCGCGCACGCCCGCGCGTTGCTCGCCTTTCATCAACAGAATTTCGACGCGGCGCGCGCGACGCTCCAGCAACTCCTCGCGAAAAAACCCGCCCACTACGCGGCCAATTTCCTGCTCGGCCGCCTCGCCGTCGCCTCGGGCCGGCATCGCGACGAAGGGCGCGCGGCCCTCGAACGCTGCCTCCAGCTCACGCCCACGGAGAACGACGAACCGCACGACGAGGCGCGCGCGCTGCTCGCGCAACTCGACCGTCCCACGCTCGCGGCGGCCGCCCTCACCGCGACGCGCTGAAGGGACGCGTGCGGCGCATTTTTGCCGGAATTGCGGCGATTCGGTGACGGCCGCGTGAAACCGCGGTGACGCGCACGCTTTGGCTTTGCGCGGCGCGGCGCCGCCGTCCGTAGGCTGCTCGCGGCCCATGAACGCCTCCCGTTTTTTCCCGACGTTCCCCACCCTCGCGCGTCTGTCGCAACAAACCACCGCCCCTTTCCAGGCTCTCGTGCGCACGACCGGCTACCGCCTGCGTCCGCCCCGCGCCGTGGAACACACCCCGCGTGTCACCACGCGGCAAGCGCGCCTGCTCGCCTCGGGCGTCGTCGGCCCGCAAGCCTGCGCGCAAATCCGCGTCGAGGAGCGGAGCGGTTCGTTGCCCACCATCGTCGTCGGCGGCTTCGTGCCGGACGCGACCGAGGCGTTCTATCTCCTGCGCGGCGGGCTGCTGAAATTCGGCAGCGTGTTCTATCTCAACTATCCGCGCCGCGCCTTTTCGACCGACCTCTTCATCGCGCAACTCGAGGATCTGATCGCGGAGATCGTCGCCACGCGCGGCGTCCGCCCGGCCTTGATCGCCGTCAGCTTCGGCGCCGGCCTCGTCCTCGAGCTGCTGCGCCGCGCCGCCGAGCGGGGCGAGCCGCCGCCGCTCGCCGGGCTCACCCTCGTCAGCCCCGTCGCCTGCACCGCCGACTTGATCGATATCGGCGCGCCGAAGCCCACGACGCTGCTCGGCCGCGTGCTGCTGCCGTATCTGCGCGGGACGGCCGCGCCCGACGGCGCGATCGTGGAAAAATCCCGCACCGTTTTCCTGCGCATGTTCGAGTCCGGCGCGCAAAACCGCTCCGCGCTGCGCTTCCTGCTCACGCGCGTCGAGACGCAGCGCCTGCGCGATGCGGTCGTCGGCACGATCAACGCGATCGACGCCGCCGGGGCGTTCGAGCGCGTGCGCGCGCTCAACCAGTTGCCGGCGCCCGCCGCGCCGCGCGTCCTCTTCGCCGGCCCCGCCCTCGTGCTCTACGCCGAAAAGGAGAGTTCCGTGCTCCAGGAAAACGCGCCGACGTGGCTCGAGCTCAGCCAGCGCACCACCGCGTGGCTGCCGCAGGGACGCTGCGTCGTCGTGACCAATCACGCCGACCATCCGGTGCAGCACGCGTCGCTCATCTTCCACTCGCGCAACTTCGAGCCGCACCTCGCGCAACTCTACCGGACCATCCGCCAACGCCCCGCCCACGCCGCGTGACCATGACCACCGCGCTCTCCCGCCCCGTTTCCTCCCTTTCCGGCAAACTCGCCGGCGCCATCGGCCGCCGCCTCGCCGTGCGCACCGCGCACCGGCTCGCGGCGCAAGGCGACGGCACCGCCGCGCAGGAATCCGTCTTTGCACGGCTCGTGCCCGCGCTGGCGCCGACGGCGTTCGGCCGCGAACACGGCCTTGAGGCCGGCCTGCCCTACGAGCATTTCCGCGCCCGCATCGAGCCGCGCGGCTACGAAGGATTCGCGCCCTACATCGAGCGGATGAAGCGAGGAGAGGCCGACATCCTGCACCCGGGCCGCTGCGCGCACTTCGCGGTGTCGTCGGGCACGACCGCGGGTCCCTCGAAATGGCTGCCGGTCAACGCCGCCATGCTCGCGCACTTTCGCGATGCCGGGCTCGACTCGCTGTTCTTCTACGCCTTGCGCACGGGCCGCGGCAGCGTCTTCCGCGGCCGCCACCTGTTCCTCGGCGGCAGCACGGGGCTGATGCCGGTGCCCGGCGTCACGCCGCCGATCCATTCCGGCGACCTCAGCGGCATCACGGCGCTGAACCTGCCGTGGTGGGCCGAACACCAGCTCTACGAACCGGGCCGCGAGATCGCGCGGCTGGAAAACTGGCCGGAAAAGGTCCGCGCCATCGCCGAGCGCACGTGGAACCGCGACATCACTCTCGTCGCCGGCATCCCGAGCTGGCTGCTCGTGCTCGCCACCGCCGTGCGCGAAACCGCCGCGCGCCGCGGCGGCCGCCGGCCCGAGACGCTCGCGGAACTCTGGCCCAATCTCGAATGCCTCATCCACGGCGGCGTGCCAGTGGAGCCGTTCGCGGAGGAACTGCGCCGCGCCTTCGGCGACGGCGTCCGCCGCCACGAAGTCTACCCGGCGTCCGAGGGTTTCATCGCCGCGCAGGATACCGAGAGCAGCGGCCTGCGCCTGCTCGCGGACCACGGGATTTTCTACGAGTTCGTCCCCTTCGCCGACTACGACGAGAGCGACCCGGTGCGCACCGCCGCGCGCGCGGTGCCGCTGGCGGGCGTGCGGCCCGGCGTGGACTACGTGCTGCTCATGACGACGCCCGCCGGCCTCGTGCGCTACGCGATCGGCGACCTCGTGCGCTTCGTCAGCCTCGAGCCGCCGCGCCTCGTCTACGTCGGCCGGACCAAGCTCCAGCTCAGCGCGTTCGGCGAGCACGTCATCGAAAAGGAAATCACCGACGCGCTGGCGGCCGCCTGCCGCGCGCACGGCGTGTCGGTGGAAAATTTCCACGTCGCCCCGCTCTTCCCCGCGGCGGGCACGCGCGCCGTCGGCCGCCACGAATGGTGGATCGAGTTTCGCGGCCCGGCGCCCGAAGCGGTGGAGCTGGAGCGCTTCGCCGCTGCGCTCGATCGCGAGCTCCTGGCCCTCAACGACGACTACGCCGGCAAGCGCCACGGCGGCGGACTCGACACGCCGCGCGTCCGCCCCGTCTCTGCGGGCGGCTTCGAGCGCTGGCTGAAGCGCGCCGGGAAATGGGGCGGTCAGCACAAGACGCCGCGCTGTCGCTCCGACCGCCAGGTCGCCGACGCACTCGCGCTCGCCGTGGATTTTCCCCAGCAATGAATTCATGCACGTCTACCTGATTCGCCACGCCCACGCCGAGGACGGCAAACCCGACGCCGCGCGTCCGTTGAGCGCCAAGGGCCGGAAGCAGATCCGCAAGCTCGCGCGCCTGCTGCGCGCGGCCGGAGCGATCGAGGCGGCGGAGTGGTGGCACAGCCCGCTCGTGCGCGCGCGCGACACGGCGGCGCTGCTCGCGAAACAACTCGGGCACGCCGCGCCCCGCACGGAAGTCAGCGGACTGAAACCGGATGACGACCCGACTCTCACCGCGCGCAAGCTCGGCGACGCGCGCAAGCCGGTCGTCGTCGTCGGCCACGACCCGCATCTCAGCGCGCTCGCCTCGCTGTTGGTGGTGGGCAGGGCCGAGCCGCCGCGCTTCCGCATGAAGAAAGCCGCGGCGCTGCGCCTCGATCGCAGCAGCGGCGGGTGGACCGTCCGCTGGCTGGTTTCGCCGGAGTTGCTGTAAACTCCGGGCGGTGCGTGTGGCGGGCTCCTACGAGACGAACAGGAGCACCAGCTGGATTGTGCCGGGGGCGATGAAGGCGGAGGCGAGACGACGGCCGGCGGCCGCCTGCGTTTGGACGCACGCCTCGAAGTTGGTGACGAAGTTTCCGTCGAACGTGATTTGGGTGACGTGGGTATTCATGGTGGGAAGAGGTTAGTTGAACGACTCGAGCCGCTTCTTGATCTCGGCGTCCTTTTCGAGCGCCGCGCGCATGTTCGCCACTTGCGCCGCGGTGGGTTCGGCGCGCACGAAGTCCTGGTAACTGTCGAAGCCCAGCGATTTCGCCGCTTGGTCGAATGTCTCGGTTTTGCCGCTCGGCTTCATCTGGTTGTAGGCCTTGTGCAGGGGCAGCGCGTCCTTCGCCTGCCCCGCGTCGAACTTGGGAATGGTCCCCAGCGCGCCCTGCACCGCCTTCGCGGCATTCTCATCGATCGAGCCGTCGGGCTTCTTCGCAAACAGCACCGCCGCGCCGCCCTGCTGCACGGCCGTCCGGCCGACGGCGAGGCGCTGATAGATGCCGCCGATCGCGTCCTTGGCTCCACCGCGACTGTAGTTGAGCTCCATCAGCACGTCGGTCGTGTCCTGCGCGCCGCCCGTCTTTTCGCTCGCGCCGCGATTTGTCGGCACGAACGCGATCTCGGCGCGGCTGTAGCCGAATTTCAGTTGGGGCGTGGTGTCGGCGGGAGCCTGGCCGATTTGGAGTCCGATCAGGGTGCCCGAGCCGGCGACGACTTGGTTCTCGTTGTGGACGCAGCCGGCAAGAAACGCGCCGGCGGTCGCGAGGGGAAGCACGCGGAACAGTCCGCGGAGGGAGGAGGGGATGGTTTTCATGGTGGGTGTGGCAAATCGCGCGACGTGGACGGATCGACGGAGATGGTCAGCTTTCCGTCCTTGTCCTCCTTGATCTCGAAGCGCCCCTCGGCATCCGCTGGCACGGATGTGATGCGGTAGTCGACGTAGCCCACGCCGGCGCGCAGCGTCGGTTGCGTCGCGAGGCTCACGCCCACGCCGCGCTCGCGCACCACGCGGGCGCGGGCCGCGTCCGGCGCGCGCACCGTGACGACGCCGAAGCCGATGATCAGGTAGCGCTCCCGCGACTGCGGCACGACGGCGCCCGCGGTCGAGACGCCGTCACGCGTTTGGCAACCGGCCAGCAGCAGGGAAACGAGGAAGAGACAGAGCGCGGAGTGCACGGGGCGGATCATGTCGAGGGACATGATCTCTCACGGCTCCGCGCCGCCGTTTCTTTCAACAAAGCGCCGTCCGGGTTCCGGCTCGTTCCGAACCGCCGGTGGATCGCAGGCCGGCGTCAGTAGGGTTTGAAAATCCCCGCGCGCAAGGCCCGCGGCGGTCCGCGAAATTCGGGATGCTGCCGGGAGCCGGGCGCCTCGAACAATTGCGCGAGGTGCTGGCCCAGCGCCTCATTGCTGGTGACCGCATTCTGCGCCAAGGCCTCGACCAGCCGGGCGGTGAACAGGCCGCGATTGTTTAGCGAGTAGTCGGCCTGTTCGCCGTCCCGGCAGGCGCTGAAAACCATCGTGCGCCTACCCGCGACACGCCGGCGAAACCAGAACGAGACGCGTCGGAAAAAACGCCGCGTTCGCCACCACCAACGCCTCGCCAGTGGCAGGAAGCCGTCGGGCATGGTGCCGGAGTGGCAGGCATCGAACACGCAGTAGATCGACACGCCCGCGCGAGCCTG
Organism: Opitutia bacterium; assembly: GCA_016217545.1. NCBI lineage: Bacteria > Pseudomonadati > Verrucomicrobiota > Opitutia > Opitutia bacterium. The sequence continues at coordinate 336,957 of JACRHT010000012.1, forward strand.
CTTGAGCCAGGTGGCGAGTTCGTCGTCGCGGATCGCCGCCGCGAGCGGACCGGCGTCGTGGGGATAGATGAACTCGTTCGCCCCGTCCGGTTCGTCCGTGTCCGGATCTGCGACCGAATCGCCGTGCCCGCTGTAAGCGATCAGGCACACGTCGCCGGGTTCCGCGTCTAGAATCAACCGGGCAATCGCGGTGGTGATCGCGCAGCGCGTCGCCTGCTGATTCAGCAGGCACGTGCAGGTGAATCCGCGGCGCACCAGCTCCGGCGCCAACAGCACGGGATTGACGTCTGCGCCCGGCAGGTCGCCGATCCCGGGACCGGCATACTTGGACACGCCAATCAGCAAGGCTCGGCGCTGCGGCGGCCGCGAAGACGGGGAAACGGAGGGGCGATTCATGGGAGGGTAACGGCGCCGCACAGATCGATCTTTCAGCGTCGCGACGTTCTTTAAGCGAAAGATTGGCGTGGGCGAGCGCGTTACCGTAGCTATCTTCCGCCGCCGTCCCATGGAGCCCGAATCCAACCCGCCTTCCACGCTGCGCACGCGCCCGACGCTGCTGTTCCGCCTGCGCGACTGGCACGACGAGGCGAGCTGGACCGAATTCTACCGCCTCTACTACCAGTTCGTCTTCGGCTTCGCGCGCCGCGCCGGCCTCTCGCACGCCGACGCCGAGGAGGTCGCGCAGGATGTCTTCAAACGCGTCGCCGAGACGGTGCACGAATTCGAGGCCGATCCCGCGCGCGGCTCGTTCCGCGGCTGGCTGCTCAATCTCACCCGCTGGCGCATCACCGACAAATTCCGCGCCCGCAAGCCGCACGAGCGCCAGCCCGGCGCGCCGCTCTTCGACGAGTCCGACCGCACCGCCACCATCGAGCGCGTGCCCGACGGCGCCGACGTGCAGCGCGCGTGGGACGAGGAATGGCAACGCCACGTCTTCGACGCCGCGCTGGCGCGGCTCGCGCGCCGCGTGCCCGCAAAACATTTCCAGATCTTCGACCTCTACAAGCGCCAGGATTGGCCCGTGTTGAAGGTCGCGCGCGAACTCGGCGTCAACGTCGCGGCCGTCTACCTCATCAGCCACCGTCTCACCAAGCAGCTGAAGCTCGAGGTCGAGACGCTCAAGGCGCGCCTCGCCTGAGCGCGGCGCCCGCGCTGATGCAAGCCGGGGATGGACTCCGCCTCTCCAACCCGGCAAAAGCGCTCCCGGCAATGTCCCCCGCTGCCACGCCCACGCCGCGCATTCCCGACTATGAGCTGATCCGGCTCATCGGCGGCGGGAGCTACGGCGACGTCTGGCTGGCGCGCGGCATCACCGGCGCGTTTCGCGCCGTGAAGATCGTGTGGCGCGACCGCTTCCCCGACCTGCGACCGTTCGCGCGCGAGTTCGAGGGCATCACGCGCTTCGCCGCCGTGTCGTTGCGCGAGCCGTCCCAACTCGCGCTGCTCCACGCCGGCCGCGACGACTCCGCCGGGATGTTCTACTACGTCATGGAGCTGGCGGACGACACCGAGCAGGGTCGCGCCGTCGATCCCGCCCGCTACCGGCCGCTGACGCTGCGCGAGGTCTTCGCCCAACGCGGCCGCCTGCCCGCCGCGGAGGTCGTCGGTCTCGGCGTCGCGCTCGCCCGCGCCCTCGCGAGCCTGCACGCCGCCGGGCTCGTCCATCGCGACGTGAAACCGTCGAACGTGATCTTCGTCGGCGGCGTGCCGAAACTCGCGGACGTCGGACTCGTCACCGCCGCGAGCACCGAGCAGATCACCTTCGTCGGCACCGAGGGCTTCGTCCCGCCGGAAGGACCCGGCGCGCCGGCCGCCGACGTCTACAGCCTCGGCAAGCTCCTCTACGAACTCTCGACCGGTCTCGATCGGAACGATTTCCCGCGCCTGCCGGCGGAGCTGGGCGAGTGGACGGACCGCCGCGAATTTCTCGAGCTCAACGAAGTGCTGCTGCGCGCCTGCGAAGGCGATGCGCGCCGGCGTTTCACCGATGCGGGCGCGCTGCTCGACGAGTTGCTGCTGTTGCAGGCCGGCAAATCCGTGCGCCGGCTCCGGCGCGCCGAGCGGCGCCTCTCCCGCGCGCTGCGCGTCGCCGCCGCGCTCGCCGTCATCGCCGCGTTCGCCGGCACCGGCGCGTGGGTCGAGCGCCGGCGCGCCAACGTGGAGACGATGCGCCGCGCCGCGGCCGAGGCCGAGCGCGACGCGCTCGCCCGCCGCACGGTCTACGCAGCCACCCTCGCGCGCGCCCAGCGTGCGCTGGAACAGGATTACTACGGACAAGCGCGACGTTTCCTCGCCACGAGCCGCCCGCAAAACGCCGGGCCGGATCTCCGCGGCTTCGAATGGCGCGCGCTCGACCACGACGCGCTGGGCGACGAGGCGCGGCTGCTCCGCAGCGGCGGCGCGGCGGGCCTGACTGCGCGCAGCTCGCCGCGCGGCCGGTGGTGGGGCGTCAGCACGCGGGAGCCGAGCTTGTTGTTGTGGGACGCCGGCACCGGAGAGGAGCGGAAGAAGATCGCGGGCGTCCAGCTGTTCAGCGGTTTCTCCGCGGACGAAGAATGGGCGCTCGGCATCGACGACCGCTCGCGGCTGAGCCGTTGGCGCGTGGGCGACGGGCGGATCGAGTCGGCCGCCAGCGTCGGCACGCACTGGCCGATCGGGTGGACGGACGGCGCGCGCGCCGTCGCGCTCGTCCAACGTCCGCAGCAACGGCCGCACATGTTGCGCTGCTGGGATTTCGCGGCGGGCAAGGTTGCGTGGGAAGGCGCGGTGCCGCTCACGGACGACGGCACCGGCGGGGACTTTTATGGCGCGACCCTGACCGCGGACGGACGCCACTGCGCGTTGGCGCTGTTGAGCGGCCGCGCGAGCGACGCGCGCTGGCACGTGTTGGTGCTGGCGCTGCCGGACCTGCGCGTGCGCTGGAAACGCGCGCTTGAGGATCGTCCGCTGGCGTTGGCGCTCTCGCCGGATGGCGCGCACCTGTTCCTGGCGCTGGGCAACAGCCGGACGGTCTCCGCGTTCGCGGTCGATGCGCCGGACGGGAGCGCGCCCGAGTGGGAATTCCGCATGCCCTTCGCGCAACCGGAGGCGCTGGCGCTCGACGGCGCGGGAAGGCTGGCCGTCGGCGGGCGCCGTTCGAGCGTGTGCCTGATCGACGCCGGCACCGGCAAAGTCGTCGCGACGCGGCGCGGACACGAGAGCGACGTGCGCAGCGCGGCGTTCCATCCGATCAACCGCACGTTGCTCACCACCGGGAGCGGCGGGGACGTCCGTTGGTGGTCGGATCAACCGGGTCGGCCGGGCCGCACGCTGGCGGGTTTCGCGGCGCCGGCCGGCGGCGGGCGCGCGCTTTGTCTCTCGCCGGACGGCCGCTGGCTGGCCGCGACCGCGCCCGGCGCGCGCGCGCGGCTGGTGGCGCTCGACGGCAGCGGAGGCGATCGCGAGGTGGAAGGTGTCGTCGCCCCGCTCGCCTTTTCCGCCGACGGAAAATCCTGCTGGTTGGCGACGCGGCGCGGCACGCTGGAATTGGAGCCGGTGGTCGCCGGGAGCGACGCCGGGCGGCGGAGCGTGGCGCTGCCGTTCGTGCCGATCGCCGCGGCGATTTCCGCCGACGGGAAGCGCTTCGCGGCGGTGGACAAGGAAGCGCGGCTCGCGCTCGGGCCCCTCGACAACCCGGCGGCGGTGCGCGCTTTTTCCGCGCGCCACGGCTACCCGTGGTGGGTGGCCATTTCCCCGCAGGGCGACCTCGTCGCCACCGGCGGACGCGACGGCGTCACGCGGCTGTGGTCGGCCGAGAGCGGCGAGTTGGTGCGCGAGTTGCGGCCGGCGAACGCGGCGGTGAACGGCGCGTTTTCGCCGGACGGAAAATTGCTGGCGCTGGTGGAGGAATCGGGCGTGGCCGAGTGGCAGGATGTGCGCGGGCAGGCGCCGGCGCGGACATTGCTCACGAGCAGCGGCGTGTTGCAGGGGGTGGCGTTCCATCCGCGCGAGCCGCGTTTGCTGCTCGGCGGCCGCGATGGCGCGCTCCACGTCGTCGACTTGGAGCGCGCGTTGGAACTCGTGGAGTTGCGCGCCGGCTCAGGCCAGGAAACGGCCGCCACGCTGGCGCGGGTTGCGATCAGTCGCGACGGCCAGCATCTCGCCGGCTATCTCGAGGATGGCTCAATCCGGCTCTGGCACGCGCCGCGCGGAGATTAGCGCGCGTCTTCAAATGGTCATGGCGAGGCGTCCCGCCGAGCGGGACGCCGAAGCTACCGAGCGGAGCGACAGCATGACATCCAGCTGGATCGCCACGGGCCGCTCTGCGGGCCTCGCGATGACAAGGCATTGGGAAGACGCGTCTTAGTTCTCCATGCCGACCGGCGGATTCGGAGGCGGGCCGCCGTCCTCGAGCTGGGCTTTGAGGCCTGGCGGATAGAGGTCGTAAAACACTTCGAGGCGGCACTCGGCGGCAGCGAACTCCAGTTCGTAGAGATGATCGAACTCGATCAGGCCGGTCTTCGGGTTCTTGTGGGGATTGGACGGCCGGATGAGATAGAATCCGTTGGCCTGCTTCGGCGCGACCGGGCCGGCGGCGGCTATTTCGGTGATAGTCGCGTTGGCGTCGTCGCAGCAGACGCGCAACCAGAGGAACTTCACGCGGTGCTGGGCGCCGATGTCGTGCAAGTCGTATTTGCCGGCGCCGGGAATGGTGCCGACCTGCCAGACGTGGCGCCGCGAGACGGGCCGGCGGTTTTGCTCGGGAGTGTAGCACTCCCACACGATGTTTTCCCAGCCCGCCATGGTGACATGGAGGGTGTGGGTGGAACACCGGTTGTAGCCGAGCGGCGGTTTGCCGCACTCCTGATACTGGGCTTCGTTCGGGAATTCAGGGTCGGCAAGCGGGGCGGCGACGGCCGGCGCAGCGGCTGCCGCACCACCGGATTTCTTCGCGGGGCGTGGGTTCTTTTTCATGGGAGGGTTGGGAGGGTTTTGCCGGGAGAATTCGAAAGGGCGTCATTCCCGGCCAAGGCGCGAAACGGGGGCGGCAGCGTGCTTCTTTCAGAAAAAGCGAATTTCGGCGACGTCTTTGGCGACTCGGATTTGAGCCGCCGCTTGCGTTTCGGCCGGCGTATGATTCGGTAATCGGTTCTGTTCTTTGACGGCGCATCGATACCAGTCGCCCGTCATTCCCAATTTTGGGGGTGTTCCGGATTCGACCCTTGGTTGGAGTGCGCAGCTGCCGGTCGAGAGCCGAAGGCCTCTCGCAAATCTCCCTTCGAAAAAAACAAACGGCACCTACGAAGAAATGCCCCTGGCGGCCTAATGGCCGCCTCGTTCCTACTCTGACTCCTGCTAAGGGATAGGAACGTCGACAGCAGGAATAGCGGGTTTGGCCGTCGTGACGGACCCGCCGTATCTTCGACCCACGGCTGGCTGAGGGACGAGCGCGGCTCAACGCGCGCCCGAGGCGAGATTCAAATCTGAGCCTACACCGGTAGATGCGGCGCGCGAAGGCCCGGGGCACAGGGGTTCAACTCCCCTCACCTCCACCATTTCTCACGAGCGTGAGCTAACTCGTTATCGGCAAAACCCGCTCCGACCGTTTGGGCCAATGAACCCCACGGTTTTAGGAAAGAAACGGTTAAGGTTTGAGCGCGCAAAACCGGGTTCGAGCCGGTTTTTTCGAGAACTCGGCGCATTTCGGGCCAGTCTTCCAGAAACACCGTATTTCCAACGGCGTTAGCGGAATTTATCCAATTTCGCAGCGGTTCGAGCCGCACCGCTTTAGTCCCTTCCAGAGAGGCCAGTTTGGCCTCTAATTCGACCTTCTTCTCGACCAGCGGATTCTTCAACTCACGAAGCTCAGGGAGCTGCATTTTGCCGTCCAAGAAGGCCGAATTGAGGTCGCCAATCTGCTACTGAATCACCCGCAGCCGTGGGCACAGTTCTTCGATCTGCGCCTTGCTGGCAGCCAAGCCCTCGCTCTTCAGGCAATCTCATCGACCCCGCGAAAGTGGTTCAGATCGTTAAGGGCAACACCACACGGCCGAGGTCGCAGCCTTCTTCGGCAAACCCGACGCAACCGCAATGCTCTCTGATGGTCGCCGATCCCTCGCATACAACTACAGCGCCACGAACATGAACGTGAAGGTGAACCCCTTGGCGGCCATGTTCCCCCTCAAGCCGGGCTCGATGGGAAAGACTGCCGGCACGACCCGCACGCAGAGCCTACAGGTATACGTCTCGAAAGATGGCGTAGTCGAAGACTTCGAATTCAACGATAACACCCGCGACGTGCAGGGCGACTCGATGGGCAACGCTCACTCCACAACCCGCTAAGCCCGAACGCCGTTCGCTTCACTAAATTGCTTTCTGTTTTCGGGCTTGTTTTGACCTCGTTCGAAGAATCAAAAACGGAAACCCCGCAGGCTACGGCCTGAGCGAGGTCCAATAGGCTCTGACACCGAGGGCACCTTCTTAGCCGGCCACACTGTGTTGTTGCCGGCGTTGAACCGGGCTCGAAACCAGCGAAGGCACGACTAGGCAATCGGACCGTCGGTTTCCGGGCTTCAACATCTCGCCCGCCAAACGGTTATCGTGGCAAAAAGCCGGAAAACTCTGCGCCGCTAGTCACGTCTAATCCTACGACGCGGATCTGGACCGGCACAGCCACTCCGGTTGTTTCAACTGGCGGTGTAAAACTCAAGGGCGCGCCTTGCAGCGACTGCGGGATCGCAAAGCGTGCTGACGCGCCGATGCAAAGCGCGCCCTCGCGCTTCGGTTTCAGAAAGCCGCTGTAGCAGCGTCCTCAAATGCCCGGCCAAACCTTCATGGTCATCTGGCGCGAACAGCAACCCGTCCGGTCCGAGCAGCTCTGGGATTCCGCCCGATGAGCTTCCCACGACACAACGAGAGAGCGCCGCGGCCTCGATTACGACAAAAGGCAGCGCGTCGTTGTCGCGCGAAGGCACCACCACTGCCGTCGCCTGTGCCATCGCCGCCAGAACGGCAGCGCGTTCGAGTTTCCCGTGAAAGATCACCATATCGCGCAGATTCTCGCTTTCCACGATCTGCTCCAACCTCTCTCGTTCCGGGCCGTCTCCAATGATGACGAGTTCGAAATCTGCCGCGCTCTTGCGCAAGTGCGCGATCGCCCGCAAGAGCACTTCCCCTCCCTTTCGCCGCTCCAGTCTTCCCGCAAAGACGAACCTCGGCCGTGCCGGTTCGACGCGTGGGCACGGAGCGACTTCGCTGAGAAGATCCATCGGATAATAGTCCACCGCCACATCGAGGGGTAGTTCGCACGAGCGCGCGATGAACTCGCTGCATGCGAGGCGACGGTGCACCGCGAAGGCAAGCGCCACGCGCATCACGACCCGGGCAAACCTCACCACGACGTGTTTGATCCCTCCCGCCCCCTGCCCCGAAGTCAGACGCACCAGAAATCGCAGTTCTTCAGCGCATCGCCCTCCAAAGCCTCGGGCCACAAACGGCCCCTGCAGAACGGAGTCCCAATAGGGATAGTGATACTTCAGCACGACTCGTTTGCCTCGCAGCCGTGCGAACAGGACGAGCCAAAGGTGATGCGAGTTCACGTGCACCACGTCCACCTGCTCCACCGCGCGCCACAGCGCACGCCCCGATACTCCGTGGGTGGAAAACACCATCACTTCCACTCCTTGTCGGCGCAACGCAGCGGCCAGCCGCTCGCAATACGTTACAACGCCGCTGATCTCCCCCGGCGCATGCGGATGTTGCAGCAGCACCCTCATCTCCGCCCTCCCGCATGTGCCGTGAGTTCCGAAACTGCGGCTCGGCCGTCGTCCGACAGCAACAGTCGGCGCACGAACTGACTCGCGCTCGCAGGCTCGCCCATGCCGAGGCGTCGCGCCAGCCAGCCGTTCGCAACGGAGGTGCGGCGTTTCAGCACGGCTGCCAGCAACACTTTTTGGGGCGCGGACTTCTGCGCGGGCAAGGCCGCCAGATCGATCTTCGCCGCGCGGGCAAATTTCCGCAGCGTCTCCTCCCACACCGCTTCACGCTCGCGCCGGACAGCCTCCGGTTCGAGCCCGCCGAACCGATCCAGCTCTGCGCCACGCTCCGCGATCTGGCGGCGCAGCTCGTTGCGAAATTTCTCCGCACCGACACACCAGCCTCGGCTCATCGTCTCGGACACGAGCGCAACTTTCGACGGCTCGTCCCCAGCGAGGAATTCGAGATAGCTGGCATATTTTCGCCAGCCCGCCGGTGTGTCCGGCAGCCCGCCAGCCTCAGCGAGCACAGTCGATGCCTCCAACCATGCCTGTCGTCCCTTCGTTGCAAACCGGGGAAGGCTGCTCCACGGGTAGTCCGTGATCCGCGCGGCCGATCGCAGTCCCGCACGCACCGGGTTGAGGTGGATATAGTGGCAGACTCGCGCGAGCGCGTGCCCGGGCTCGACGTGCAGCGCCTTGTAGCGCCCTTGGAAAGGCCGGCCGATGAGTCGGCGCAGCGCGTTGTGGCGGCGAATCCAGGTGCCCTGCAGCCACTTCATCCCTTCGCTTAAATTCGGCTCTGTTAATTCCAGTGCCAGATGGAAGTGATTGCTCATGACCACGAACGCGTGCACACGCCACCCGTAGCGCTCCGCCGCCTCTCCCAGCACCCGGACAAAAGCCTCCGCCGCGCCTTTCCCCTCGAACAAATTCCGGCGGTAGTTCCCACGGTTGATCACGTGGTAACAAGCCCCTGCATACTCCACTCGCCATGGCCTCGGCATGTCATCGAGCCGGCCGCAGGCTCAGCAATTTGTCAAGAGTCACGACCTGACGTGTTCGACCGGTCCTGACGGCGCGGGCCGGAGGAGCGCCGCTTCGGGCGGGCCACTGCACCGCCCAGGCCGCCCCCGGCGGGGTTGCACTCCACCGGACGGAGCGCAAGCGGAGGAGGAAGCAGAGATCGTGACAGCTCCGCTGGCGCGATCTGTGCCGCATGGCTCGATGCCATGCGTTCCCTTTCATTTCGACAAGCGCACGCGAGCGGCTAACTGGTTCCAATAACCGCGCGCATCAGCAACTTCATGCGCAAGCGGCTTCATTGAAGGCCAAGTTTGAGCCTCGGCCAACCAGTCACGAACAGCCGTGATTTGCGCAGGCGTTAAACGCTCAAACTCGCGCTGCCTCTCCATTCGCTGCCGACGCTCGTTTTCTACTTCGTCAGCGCCACGCCCCATTCCAACGCCCGCAAAAAATGGTGCCTCAAGATTTGCGTTCAGATAGTAAATCAACCGCTCAAGAGACCACGCTTCGTTTGGAGGATTTCGCGCCGACCAGTAGAGCAACGCGCCAAGGAAAGGCGGAACATCATCAATGTAAAAGCTGCTGATATCGCCCGCGAGTTGGCGCATTTCATCATCGCTGGCCTCGTCCGGAAAAAAGCCGGCCGAGTCAGGATTGAGCTTAGGAAAAGCAGCCTCGATGTCGGCTTTTAGGCTCATTGGTAAGCGGGCGTCAGCCCGAGCAGTCCACCACCGGCAACGACCAACGGAGCGCCGACCGCTACGCCGATCCCAATTGCGGCACCGCCAGCTCCGTAAACAAACGCCGCTCCCGGCGTTGGTATGGATTCTTCCGGCACATTAACCGCCCATTGCTGGAGCGGATTTAGCGGCGCAACGGGCGCAGGGATCGGACGCTTTGCAACATCCCAAACCCAAACCGGGATTTTCGGCGGGTCGTCGCAATCGTCATCATCCCAGCACTTTTCCTTAAACTCGTTCAGGCGATTCCAAAGGCCGCGCTTCAAATCCATCATCTCCTTGTAATGACCGCCTGGCTTGGTCCGGTTCGGATAAGAGCGCCCACCAACCTGACGCGTGCCGCCTCGGATATGACCACCGCGCGCGTCTGCCACCGGATCATATTTGAGGAACTCTGCTGCAAGCTTGCCGGCCTGAACCGCGATGTCGGCCGCAAGTGCGGCGCAGGCTGCATTTAGCCCAAACGGATCGAACAGATTGATCGGGTTGTTCCCGACCATTCCGTAAAGATTCAGCCCACCCGCTTCCCCAATCGGATCCCTGCTGAGCCACCTCCCGGTCCCCGGACTGTAATATCTTAGACCGTAGTAGAGCGTGCCGGACTCGCGGTCGGTGTATTTCGTGCTGAAGCGGAACGGGAGGTCGCTGACGGCGGCGCCGTCAGCCACGAGTGGCTCGCCGAAGGCGGCGTAGTCGAGGGTGGCGCTGCGCGCGCCGGTGACAGCGTCGACGTAGCCGAGGACATTGCCGTTGCCGTCGAATTCGGCGAGGTGACTTTCACCACCGATGGTCGAACCAAGGAGCCCGCCAACTCCGCCGGCGCCCTGTGGCGTGCCACTCAGGTCGAGTCCCCAGATGTGGGTGCGAACCGCCGAGTTGGCCGCGTTGACCTCGGCGATAAGAGTCCAGCCATTGTAGACGAAACGAAGCGACTCGGCGAGTTGCCAGGCGTCGCCCGTCCACGCGTAGACTTTCTTGCTCACGCGTCGCGACTGACCGTCGTAGCCGAATTCGAGCTTCCGCTTCGGCACCCCTGCGGCAGCCGCAGCATCAGCGGTGACCATCGTCACGAGCCGGTTCTCCGCGTCCCAAGTGTAGCTCCAGCGTGAGTCGGAGATGAGGTTTCCATCCGCGTCGTGCGCGAAGATCTCGGGAGTCTTGGAAACGAAGACCGCGCGGCTCTGCGTTGCCACAACGTCAGCCGCGCTTGGACCGCCGTTGCGTTTTACGGCGGTCACCGCAAGCGCGGGGAACTGGGCCGCGGTCGAATTGTCGACCGGAATCCGTCCGGAGAAATACTCTCCGGCCCGCTCGACCGGATAGATGGTTCCACTGGCGGCGGTGAGCGTCACCGTGGTGCCCGGCGCAGCGCCACCTGCGACCTCGGCAAAGCGTGGCACCGTGCGCTCGGTGTATTGGTTGAGCGAGTTTGACGTGTAGGTCGTCGACCGGGCAGTCGAACCGACACCCACCGTGGAGGAGAGACGATTGCCGAGGTCATCGAACAAATAACTAAAGCTCCGCCCGCCAATCACGTCACCCGGTTCCGCCTCCGCGGGAAGAAGCTGACGCTGACTAGCACTGGTGACCTGGCCACGGGAATCGTAGCCGTAGACCCACGCCGTTGCATTCTCCCGCCGCGCCTGCGCGCGCTGGTTGACGGCATTGTAGCGATAGTCGACGGACAGGGCCGCTGCGGTCGATTGCGTGTTGGAGACCGAGGTCAACCGCCCCAGGTTGTCCCACCCGCGCGCCGTGGTGAGACGGAGTGCGGCACCGCTCTTGAACGTCAGCGTTTCGATGAGACTGGAATTCGTGACGTAGCCGTAAGTAGCGGTGACATCGCCCCATTTCACCGTGTTGAGGCGCGAGGCATCGCCATAGGTGTATTCGGCAGCGCGAAGCGTGGTCGCGCCGCTGAGGCTCGATAGTTCGTGCAAGCGTCCGAGTTCGTCCAGCGTGCGATGGACAGCGAGTGTCGCGAGCGGGCCGGCGGTATAGTCCTCGTCCTGCAACGCGCCCGTCGGTGCATACGTGAGGGCGCGCGTGCCGGCGCCGTCGGTAATTTCGCGCGCCCGGCCACGACGGTCGGATTTCACGCTCACATCCGGGGTGTCGTCGGAGTAGTCGATGCCCTTCAGGTCCCCCGCCGCATTGTAGTCGTAAGTCGCCGTCACAGCGGGAGTGCGCGCCCACTGCCGGGTCTTCAATCTTCCGGCGTCGGTGTAGGTGTAGCTTGGCCCCTGGTCGTCGGCATACCGCTTGTTCTCGAGCCAGCCGCGACGTGGCTGGTAGTTCCAAGTCGTGACTGCGGCAGTCGCGTTGTCGGCAGAGTTCCGCCAAGTCTTCTGAGTGCGGAGACGTCCCTGTTTGTCGTAAGTGTAGAAGACGGAATAGGTCTGAGAACCGGAAACCTGCTTTACCAGACCAGTGGGGTAATACTCCGTGGTCGTGACAGAGTTATCCGGCAGGGTGACGGTGGACCGGCGCCCCGCAGCGTCGTAGCTCAAGGTGGTAACTTGCGCGTCGTAGCCAGCGCCCGTGCGGGTCGTGTCGGAATCTGGAGTCGTCACGGTGTGAAGCTGGTCGTCGTCGAACCACGTGTAGGTGGTCGGGCCGTTGCGCGCGTCGGTGGCGGTTTTCAGACGTCCGTGCTCATCGTAGGCGAGCGCCGTGCTGTTCATCACGCCGCCGTCGGCGGAATTCTTCAGCGTGGTTGAAGTGAGCCGGCCTTTCACGAAGACCTGCACCGTCTGCGAAAGGTCGGGGGCAACGATCGCAATCGTGCGGGTTGCGGTCGCTGGGTCGACGGTGACCGTGGTGGCAGTCGTGAGCCCCTCCTCTGCGGCAATAACGTTCGGTCCCGGCACCGTTTGCCAGGAGTGCAGGCCGTCGGAGGTCTGCTCGACAATCGAGACCGTGGTCGCCGCATTGGAGTGGTCCGTGTCCCACACTTCCGTGAGCGTGCGCTGCACGGTGTAGACTGTGCCGCCGACAGTCTTGGCCGCAACGGAGGCGGTCGTTTTCGTGACACGGTCGGTGCCATCAGCGCTATCCGAAGCGCCACCGCCGTAATCGATGGCGCTGTTGCCGTTGAGATCGATCGCCACAATGTTCTGTTCACCGCGCGCGTCGTAGCCATAGAGCGTCGTCACACCGTCGGCATCGACCGTGCGGTCCAGCTGGCCCGCCGTGTTGTAGTGCCAAGACTGGGTTACGACGCTGCCGGTGCCAGTGAGCGCGGGGCGCTCCTCGCGCAGCGGTCGTCCGGCAAAGTCAGTAACACTCTTGACCCACTCGGTCGTCTCGCCGCTGTCTCCGAGACGGGTTTCAGTTCTCACCAACAGACCGCTCTCGATTGCATCGACAAATGTCCGCGGGCCGGTCGCCGTTCCCGAAACCTTGAGCAGCGTTCTGTCGCGAGCGAACTCCTCGATTGTCGTGCCCAGATCCGGAGCCGTCGTCGTCACTCGACGGGTTATCGTGGTCGTCGCGGGAAAATTCTCTTCCATGATTTGCGTGAGCCGGTCCCGGGCGTCCCTGCGCTCATAAAGACGGCCGGCCAGATCATATTTGTTTTTTTCCTGCACGATCTCGGAGTCGTCTGTGCCGATGCGGCTGACCTGCTTTACCCGCCCGGCGGCGTCATAGACGGTGTGCGTCGTGAGGCCGTCGCGGACAACGTCGGTGACGCGACCGAGCTTGTCGTAAGTGTAGCCGACGGTGTTTCCAGCACGATCGCGCGACGAGAGCAGGCCGCAGCAAGCATAGTCGCGGGTTTCGTAGGTGCCGTCGGAATAGTCCATCCGGGTTGGCCGCAAGAGGTGATCGAACTCCGTCGCCGTCCACGACGACAGCACTAGGTTGCTGCTGATATCGCGCACGCTCACGCCCACGACATGCCCTTGGGCACTGAGGGTTGTCGTCGTCTTCGTGCCGTCCACCACTGCGCCGGAGGTCGAATCATAAGCGCCGACCGACTCAATGATGGTCGACGTGCCGTCGCCCGCGGCGGAGCAGACGGTGGTCGTCGCGCTGCCGTCGGGTTTGATGCTGCTGCGGGTCCGGCCTTCGAACAATCCCGGACCATAGCGCAATTCCGTCGTGGTGAGGTTCGTCGCGGCATTCCAAGCCGCGCCCGAGGCGGTGCATAGGATCGTGGAGCGCTTGACGAACTTCTCGCCGCCAATCGCGACCGGCGCGCTCCAATCCACCACGTAGCGGCGGCCGGTTTCGCTGCCGCATGTGAGTTCAATGATGGTAGTCAACTGCTCGGCCTTTCCGTCGCCGTCGGTGTCAGCGAGCGTGCCGTAACTGTTGCTTGTGACGCGGTGCGAAGCATCGTTGGTGTCGGTGACCAGCGAGTCCAGGAAGGGGCGCACTACTTTGGTAACACGTGTTGAGGTATCGTAAGTAAACCGCTCCCACGAACCGTCGGCGTTGATGCGTTGAGAAACGTGGGAATACCCTGGGTCATTGACGTAGTCCACGTAACTCGCCGAGCTAGTCAGGTTGGCACGACCCGTGCCGGGATCGAGAATCTCCTGGATGGTTTCGTCGCCCCAGTCGTAGTTGCGCACCGTGCGCTCGGTTTTGGAAACGACAGTCCCGTCAGCTTCCTTGATCGAAATCGTTTCGGTTCGGATCCGCGAGTCTTGTGGATTGGGGGTAACCACCACGATCTGCGTTCGGAGTCCGCTGCCCGTCGAATACGTCCAGGTGTTTGTGCCTGAATCGAAACCAAACAGGGTTTCCTTGGTGGTCGTGCCGCGCGTTTCCACGACCTTCAGCCGCGACTGGCCCGACGCATCGGGATTTTCCACGCGATAGGAGGCGAAAGGCTCGGCGCCGGACTGGAGCGCATACACGCCGGTGGTGGAATCTGGCGCTCCGATCGATGAGGCACGGTAGAATTTCAAATCATAACCTGCCGCCGAGACGTTGGTGATATCGGCCAACATCGTGGGTGATTTCACCTGCCGCAAAACTCCGGCGGGGTCGCGCACCGGCAAGGTGTCGGTTCCAATCGCCAGCGTGAGAGCGGCGGGTGAGTAGAGCGCCGCCGTGATCGTTGACGAGTCCAACAGGAGCGAACCCGCCGTAGCGCCTCCGCTGGCCAGGCCCAGGTCCCAACGGAGATGCACGCTCCGCCAAGCGGAACTCATGTCGCCGCCGGAGCTGTTCCCGCAACCACCCACGAGCTCCACTTTCGACAAAGTGTAGTCGGTGTCGTAAGCTAGCCCAATCGTTCCCCCGCCGGGAAGACGCGCCGTCATCGAGCGCACGTCCAAATCGGCCTTCAAGGTCTGGGTCCCGGCCTCAAGACGGGCGCGGGTCGTGAAAACCACCGGCTTCACATTGGTCGTCGAACCGTGGGCTGCCGTATCGAAGGTGAAGCGCAGCTCATAGGTGCCCGCGCAACTCACGTTGGCGATGACGTCGAAACTGACGCTGCAGAAATGAAAACTGAAACCACTCGTGCGCTTAAGGCGGAAAGCCGTGCGTTGATTGCCGGTGCCTGCCGCCGCGACGGCGCGGTCGTAGGCCATCTCCTCCGTGAACTCGTTGGTCAGCGACTCTTTGACCTCGCAGGCGATGACCTTTTGACTGACGCCGAAGCCAACGCTGCAAAGATTCCCGGTCGCGCTGTTGCGGCGCTGGGTCGCTGTTTGCTCCAAGGTAAAACTGCAATTCTCGTCGACCACCGCAGAGTCGACATTGTCGACGCTGATGGTCGTGCCATCAAAAGCGGTGCCTTCAACGTGGCCCGTCGTGCTCGTCGAATTGGTTTCCGGGTTAAAGGTGACCGCCCCCGTATATGTCAGCTTCTTGTTCGGCGCGGGCTTGAAGCGCCATTTAACCGTGCCCAGCTGCATGAACGCGTAATCGCGCGCCTCCCCCGCACCCGCAAACCACACAACGCCAAATACGCCATATTCACCCGGGCCCGACGGAGAGCCGAAACTCCCCAAGCCACCGATCAAGTTCCCCGCCGCGTCTTTGAACGCAAGGCCGCCGTAGGACGGCCAGTCTCGCTCGAATTCGTATGAACCGACCGCCATGCCGTTGTCTCCACTGAAGATCACCGGTTTGTGCGTTCCGCTTGCCGTTACATCGTGATCCGTCGCCGGCTGGTGGACGACGGCGCTCTGGGAAAATGACCCCGATACCGCCGGGGCGCTGTCGATCACGACCGGTCCCGGAGCCAAACCAGAGCCATCGGATTTCCAGAGTTCGGCCTCCCAGCTGCCGGAAAATTCCTTTTTCAGGTATTTCCGCGGTGGGGTCGACGGACTGACGAACTCGCTGAATCCGACGAGGATTCCAGCTCCGCCACGCGACACGAAGTTGATCGCCGCGAGGCCGTTTCCGGCACTGTCGCCACATGATTCGCCAGCGTGCCCGAGCGGCGAAAGTGTGATGGCGGCAATAGTGAGAATTACAGAAAAACGCTTCATTGGCCGAAATCGAAAAGACGGAGTTGAACCATTGTGCCGCCGGAATCCGGAACGGCGGGCTTCGTGGGATCGCGGCCCAGACGGAATTCAATCAAGTTCGAAACACCGTCCTCATCCGGGTCGCCCGAAGCTGTCTGGGCGGTTCCGCCGAAGTATTGTTGTTCCCACTCGTCGGGCAGACCATCAGCATCCATATCCCCCGGATCGAGGGTAGCCGCCGGCGCGAAGCTGAACAAAAATTTCACCTGACCAATGTTCGCCGGGGCGTAGTTATTATCGTCCGATACAGCAGACGACCAAGGGTATATCTGACCAGAAGCCAGAGGGGGGCCCTGGTAGCCAACCTCGGCAAGGCGATCATAGAATTTTTTCGCCAGTGCCTTTAGCTGGCCCTGACTAATCGCCGCGTAGTCGTTCCGAGAAATTCCCGTCGGCGCCGGTTGACTCCAAGAAGCCACGAGTGAGTTTAGTGTCGGCCCCGCGCCACCCGTAAGCTTCGCGTTCATTTCAGCAACGGCCTGCTTTGCTATCTGTTTTACCTGCCCAAGATTGGCGGCGGCATAGTCGTTAGGAGATGTTCCCGTAGCCAGAACACCGCGTTCACTCCACCACGCAGGCGGAGCCGCTACCGTCGAGCCAGCGAACAAGGCGATCCCAACACCAGTAACGCAGGTCCGTAAAAAACGTGTAGGCATAGCGTGGGACCTATTGTGGTTCAGACGTAAACTCCCCCATGGATAAATCTCCCTGGGGAGCGATGCGCACCGGCCCATCGAAGCGAGTCGCTCCGGTGACATGCAATTTGGCTGCCGGTGCAGGCGTGCCGATGCCAATCTTACCGTCGACACCGTAGATCCAGTTTCCAATCGACAGTTGATTGTCTGCGGTCGGCGATGGTAGCTGCGCGTTGTATCCAACTGCGATATTGAAGCTGCCAGTCGTGATCTGCGACCCGGCGTAAGTGCCAACTGCCGAGTTATTGGAGCCACTGGTGTTGGCATTTAAAGCTTGGTGCCCGAAAGCTACGTTCGCGTTGCCGTTAATGTTCGAGCCGAGTGTCGACGATCCTGACAAATTTGAGGCTCCTACGGCCGTGTTCAATTCACC
This sequence comes from Opitutia bacterium, assembly GCA_016217545.1. Lineage (NCBI taxonomy): Bacteria > Pseudomonadati > Verrucomicrobiota > Opitutia > Opitutia bacterium. The sequence goes on from JACRHT010000012.1 coordinate 354,021, forward strand.
GACTGTGTTCTGCTCCATGGCTGCGTTGCCAATGGCAAGATTCGCACTGCCGGTAGTATTATGGGACAATGCCCACAATCCCACCGCTTGATTCCATTTGTCGTCGCGAAAGAGGTTCATTCCGTTGATGCTACCGCTGAACCGAACGTTACCGACGACGTCCAATTTGACCGACGGAAGCGCCGTGCCGATGCCGACATTGCCGGCGAAGTAATTGTCGGCATCGGGATCGGAGGCGTAGAAGGAGAAGGGCTTGTTCGTCTGCGTGCCAGATGTGACGTCGCCAACGTAAACGCCGTAGGTGTCCGTGATCGTGCCTGAGTTGTAGACATTCTCAACGTCCACCCCCTTCGCGGTCGAGACGACGGACGAACTGCCTGCATTCTGTAAGCCCAAAACTGCTGCCGCCATATTGGTCGTGACCGATGTAGCGAGATCGCTGTTTCCGTTGAACGCCATGGAACGAGAGCCCCACAGGTTGGTCGCAACGCCGCTGGGCGAGTAATTTGCGGCCGTCGAAATTTGTCCCATGACTGAGCCCACCGGGCCACTGCCCGCGTGTGTTGAAATAGAGTAAACACCGCGCAGGGTGCCAGCGGGCGACGAATAGCTAGCAGGAGTGCCGACATCCACCACCAAGCCACTGCGCGCTCCTCCGGAAGTCACTTCGTTTGCGACAACCAGCCCCGCGACATGTGGCTTTGTAGTGTTTCGCACACTGGAATACGCGCGAATTTGAAACTGCGCGAAAATACTGGGAAAGGAACTTGTTGCTGCGACAGTTGGAGATGCAAAGAAATCGAAAGCTCCGTTGTCGCTGGCGCCTGGTGTGCCGACGCCAAGCATCGCGCTCGAGGTGCTCGATATACGGACGTTACCCGCGACATCGACCTTCGCTCCCGGCGTTGCCGTGCCCACACCAAGGTTGCCGTTGATGATGACGTTGCCGCTGCCGCTGGGGCTTAGCGTGATGTTCTGATCGGTGCCGCCGGCGTTGAGGGTCAGCCCGGTGCTACCACCAAAGACCGCGCCACTACTTACTGTGTAGTTCGTCGCCGTGAGCGCGCCGCCGACGGCCACAGCGCCATTCGTCGCTAGTCCGGTGCCGTTTGCAGTCAAAGTGGCGCTGCCGAGACTGAGCGATTGTGCCGACGGATTCAGCGTGAGCGCGGCCGTGCTGCCGCTGTAAAGCGTGAGATTGTTTGAGGCATCAAGCCGCATCGCCGGCGCGACCGTGCCGGCATTATCGACCTCCCAGAGCCACGCCGACAAGCGGGTCAACCTCCAGCCAGCGCCATCCGAGCCGGACGGGAGATAAAATGTCCCCACGCCGTAGTTGCCGGCGTTGTTGCCGAGCGTGAGGGTGTTGCCCTCGACGTCGAGATTGCCTCCGACGCTCGCATCTGCGGCAACCGAGGCCGAGCCCGTCACGGTGAGGTTTCCTGCGATCGTCTGATCCGCGATCAAAAGGCAGGGCGAAAGCGCTGCGAAGAGGGCGCAGGTATGCGCGCCGCGACGGAGAGAACTGGGGAATTTCATGGCGAAAGGAGTGTATCAATCGCGCAGGCCGGCGTAACCGATGAGCCACGAACGTCCCGCACGATTTGCCGCAGGATCGCAGGGCCCATACTGCATTCCTCGGATTATTTGAAGTTGAGATCAACTCACCGGGTGGAGCGATGAACTTCTCAAGACACATGTTTCGAAGAGCATCTCTTTCAAGTCAACCGCTCGTTGCTGAGGCTGTTTACCTATCGCCGCTCTATGAGCTCAAGTGAGCACTCGCTCCCCTGCCTCTGAGGGGCGAAACGTTCAACATCCACTGATAGCCGCTCAGGTCAAACCCAGGAGAAAAAGTATCTTGATTGACCGTCGCCTCCGTAAGCCGCCTGTGGCGGAAAACTATTTCCCTCTTTCCGCTGACTATATTGTAGATCTGTTGCCGAGTGGCTCTCCGCTTTAGTCTCAGGGTTGATCCCGGCTCTCCGACGCTTGCTGCGCGAATTGCTCACAGCGGCGACCTGCTACCCAATCTCCATTATAGTAAGAGAATTGGTCTCAGGACGGGCGGCACGGAATGCCGGCGCCCGGGAGACGAATTTCTGTCAGCCGCGATATCGCTCCTCACTCGACCGCTCAATCCTTCAAAACGACACGTGCGGCGGGACACGGCACGGCGGCCTTTCGCCGCTTTTGGTGGCCTGCCAGCCCGGCGCAATCGAGGCGAAATCGATGTTTCATCCGGGGGAATTGTGCCTCATGGTCGGACGCGGCCCCCTGTAGAATGCAGATAATACCCCGGCTCCTTGGGCACGGCTTCCGTTCCCGGATGACCTTCGCCGTGCAGCTGTTGCTGATGGCGAGTTTCGCAGCCGCCGGTCTTGTCACCTACTACTTCGGACGGCGCGCCGAGGAAGCCCATGTTTCCACCATCGCGCGCCAATCGCTCGCGCGCGCCTCGGCGCGACTCACCGGCATCACCAGCGTCGCGGTCTCGCAACACGAGGTGCTGACGCGGACGCTCCAAGCCAACGACGGCCAGACACCGCTCCCGGAAGTGCTCAATCTGCTCGCGCCGACCTTCGTCGCGCGGCCCACGCTGGCCTACGTCGGCATCGCCCGCGCCGAGAACGGCGAATACGCGATGCTCGAGCGCCGCTCCGGCGGCGCCACGCTCCGGCACTACCTCGTCCGCGCCGACGGCCACCGCGAGATCCACGTCTACGAACCCGACGCCGCCGGCCGCATGCACTTCCAGCGCGCGCTGTCGTGGAACGGCTACGACCCGCGGACCCGCCCCTTCTACACCGAGGCCGTCGCCGCCGGCCGGCCGGTGTGGACGGACAGCTACGTTTTCCGCGATAACGACAACCAGCCCGCCACACTGGGCGCGACGCTGGCCGCGCCGTGGCGCGACGCGAGCGGCCGCCTCGTCGGCGTGACCGACGTGGACTTCGACACGCACTCGCTGTCGGTCTTCATGCAGGAGCTGCAACGCGAGTTGCCCGGCCGCATCTTCGTCATCGAAAACCGGCGCGACGGCACCTTCCGCGCAGTCGCGCACTCCGACTTCGTCTCCCGCGTCGACCTCCGCGCCGAGGATTTCCAACGCGAACCCGCCGTGCCCATCGTCGCCGAGTGGCTCCGTCGCGCCGGAGCCGCGCAGCGCCCGCCCGAGGGCCTGCTCCACTTCCAGCTGAAAGGCGAAGACTACGTCGCGGACGTCGACCGGGTGCGCGGCGACAACGCGCCGCCGTGGTTCGTCGCGGTCGTGATGCCGCGCGCCGCAGTCGTCGCGGATCTGGAATTTCAGCTGAGGCTCTCCTGGATCACGCTCGGGCTGCTCGCCGTCGCAGCCGTTTTCGGCGTGCGCCTCGTCACCCGCTCGCTCGCCTCCCCGCTCGCGCGGCTGACCGGCGAAGTGGCGAGCCTCGAACCCAGCCTCGCGCGCGATCGTCCCGCGAGCGAGCAAGGCCCCGAGGAAATCGTGCGGCTCGCCCGCGCCTTCAACGATCTCGCCGCCCGCGTGCGCACGCGCCAGACGGAGCTGGCCGCCGCGCGCGAGACCGCCGAGGAGAACGCCGCGCGCCTCCGCCGCGCCAACCGCGCCCTCCGGCAAATCGCGCAGGCGATCGCGGGCCGCGACCACACCGAGGTCTGGCGCGAGAGCGTGCGCGCCTGCGCCGAGGCGCTCGACATCTCGCGCACCGCGATCTGGTTTCGCGAGCCCGGCAGCCGCGACCTGCGGCTCCTCGCCATGTGGGATTCCGACGCGCAGAAGTTCATCGACAACATCGTCGTCGATATCGAGGCGCATCCGGAATACTGGCTCGCGCTCCAGCGCGATGGACGGGTCGCGACCAACGACGCCGCGTGCGACGTGCGCACCGCGCGGCTGCATCGCGAATGGCTCAAGCACCTGCCGCACGTGGCGCTGTTCGATTCCGCGATTCGCGTGCAGGGCGAGATCGTGGGCGTGTTCTCGTTCCACCACCTGCATCCCGGGCGGCAGTGGAGCAACGAGGATGAGGTCCTGGTGCTGGGCGCGGCCGATCTGGTCGCGCTCGAATTGGAGCGTTCCGGCCGGCGCGCGATCGAGGCGAGCGAGGCCGCGCGCGCGCAGCGTCTCGCGCGCCAGCACCGCGCGCTCTCCCGCGCCGCCTTCTGCCCGGAGCTGCGCGGCGGGCAACTCGACGGCGCGTTCCGCGAATTGTGCCTCGTCAGCACCGAGGCGCTGGATGTGGTGCGGGCCAGCGTGTGGCTCGTGCGTCCGGGCGAGAACCGGCTCTGGCTGATGAACGAGCACGACATCGTGCGCGGCGGACACTCGCAGGGCGCGCAGATCGAACTCGCGCAGATCGCCGGCTACTGGTCCGCGCTCGCCACCGGGCGGCGCGTGGCGGCGGCGGATGCGCTGCGCGACCCGCGCACGGCGGAGCTCGTCGCCAGCCGGCTGCAGCCGCGCGGCGTGGCGGCGCTGCTCGACGCGGGCATTTTCTCGCGCGGCGAGCTGGTGGGCGTGGTGTGCTTCGAACACGCGACCGCCACGCGCGTGTGGGAGCCGGAGGAGGAAATCTTTGCCTCGGCGATCGCCGACCTCGCCGCGCTGGCGCTCGAGGCTTCCGCGCGGCAGCTCGCCGAGGACGAGATGGAGCGCTCCCGGCGCCGCCTCCAGCTGCTCATCGACGGCACGCCGCTGGCCGCCATCGACTGGAATCGCCAGCTGCGCATCATCGGCTGGAACCCAGCCGCCGAACGCATGTTCGGCCGCACGCGCGCCGAAGTCCTCGGCTTGGACGGTTTCTGGATGGTTTCGGAACAGGACCGCGCGCGACTCAGCGGCGCGTGGCGCGAATTGCTCGCCGGCCGCGCCTACTTCGTGACCCGTTTCGAAAACCGCCGCGCCGACGGCGAGACCGTGATCTGCGACTGGCACAACACGCTGCTGCGCGACGTCGACGGCGAGGTCATGGGCGTCACCTCGCTGGTCGAGGACGTCACCGATCGCGTCCGCGCGGAGGAACAGATTCGCCAGCTCAACGCCAGCCTCGAGGCGCGGGTCGCCGCCCGCACCGCCGAACTGGCCGCAGCCAACGACAAGCTCAAGGAGCTCGACCGCCTCAAATCGGAGTTCCTCGCCACCATGAGCCACGAGCTGCGCACGCCGCTGAACTCCATCATCGGCTTCACCGGCATCCTGAAGGAAGGCATGGCCGGCCCCGTGAACGACGAGCAGCGCAAACAGCTCGCGCTCGTCTACGGTTCCGCGCGCCACCTCCTCTCGCTCATCAACGACCTGCTCGACCTCTCGCGCATCGAGGCGGGCCGGCTCCAGCTCGAGGCGAAGGAGTTCGCCGCCGGCGCCGTCCTGCGCGAATGCGTCGAATCGCTCGCGCCCATGGTGCGGCTGAAGGCGCTCGAGTGCCGCGTCGACGATCGCGCGCCCGGGCTCGTGCTGCGCAGCGACCGGAAGCGTTTCCTCCAGATCGTGATGAACCTCGCCAACAACGCGGTGAAGTTCACCGATCGCGGCAGCGTCGTGATCGAGATCGAGCGCGCCGGCGACAACGCGCTGCTGCGCGTGACCGACACCGGCCCCGGCATCGACGCCGAGGCGCAGGCGCGGTTGTTCCGGGCGTTCAGCCAGCTCGACGGCTCCGCGCGCCGCCACCACGAGGGCACCGGCCTCGGCCTCTACCTCTGCCGCAAACTCGCGCACCTGCTCGGCGGCGAAATCGGCGTGGAGAGCGAAGTCGGCCGCGGCTCCTCGTTCTGGGTGCGGCTCCCGCTGGTGGCGCCCTTCGCCGGCCGCACCGACAACAGCATTCCCCCATGGTCGTGAAACCCCGCGTGCTCCTCGTCGAAGACAACCCCGCGAACGTCTACCTCGCGACGTTCCTGCTGGAGCAACACGGCTTCCTCGTCGACCTCGCCCGCAACGGCGTCGAGTGCCTCGCGCGCGTGCGCGCCGGTCCGCCGCCCGCCGTCGTGCTCATGGATCTGCAGATGCCGATCATGGATGGCTACGAGACCGCGCGCGAACTGCTCGCCGATCCGGAGACCGCCCGCCTGCCGCTCGTCGCCGTGACTGCCTACGCCATGGCCGGCGACCGCGAGAAGGCCCTCGCGATCGGCTTCCGCGATTACATCGAGAAACCTTTCGACCCGCTCACCTTCGCGGCGCGCGTCGCGACTCACCTGCCCTCCCCCGCATGAAAATCCTCATCGCCGACGACCTGGCCCAGAACCGCTACATGCTCGAGCAACTGCTCACGGCATCGGGGCATCGCTGCGTATCCGTCGCGAACGGACGCGATGGACTCGAACGCCTGCGCGCGGAGGGCTTCGACGTCGTCGTCTCCGACATCCTCATGCCGGTGATGGATGGCTTCCAGTTCTGCCGCGAAGTGAAGTCCGACACCGCGCTGCGCGCCGTGCCGTTCCTTTTCTACACCGCGACCTACACCGGGCCGGCCGACATCGAGTTCGGCCTGCAACTCGGCGCCGCCGCCTACCTCATCAAGCCCGCCGAACCCGAGGCGATCCTCGCGGCGTTGAACAACCTCGCCGCGCCCGCCACCACCCCGCCGCCCCCGGCCGATCCCGCCGACTATCTCGCGCAATACAACGCCCGCCTCGTGCAGAAACTCGAGAGCAAGATGCACGAGCTCGAGCGCGCCAACGCCGAGCTGCTCCGCACCAACCTCGCGCTCAGCGAGGAAGTCGGCCGCCGCCGCGCCGCCGAGCGCAGCGCCCGCGCCGCGTCCGCATTGCAGCACGCCACGCTCGAAAGCACGGCGGACGGCATCCTCGCCGTCGACGCCCGCGGTCGCATCGTCGCGTGGAACCGGAGCTTCGCCGAACTGTGGGGATTGCCCGCCACGGAGCTGCCGACCACGTCGTTCTCCTCGCTCGTGGCGAGCTTGTGCGCGCAAGCCGCCGACCCGGGCGCCTGCGCGCTGGCCTGGCGCGAACGCGCCAGCGGCGGCGATTCCGCGGGCCCGGAAACGATCTGGCTCGCCGACGGCCGCGTCTTCGAACGGCTCTCCCGTCCGCTCGCCGGCGACGACGCCGGCCCGGGACGCGTGTGGACGTTCCGCGACGTCACCGAGCGGCATCAGGCCGAGGCGCACGGGCGCGCCCTCCAGTCGCAGCTGTTCGAACTCCAGAAAATGGAGTCGCTCGGCGTCCTCGCCGGCGGCGTGGCGCACGACTTCAACAACATCCTGACCGCGATCATCGGCCAGACGTCCCTCGCCCTCTCGCAGCTCGACCAGCCGCAGCAGGCCCAGCCGGCGCTCGCCGCCGTGCTGAAAGCGAGTGAGCGCGCCACGGATCTCGTGCGCCAGATCCTCGCCTTCTCGCGTCGGCAGGAACCGATCCGACAGGTCTTCGCGGTCACCGACATCGTCACCGACGCGCTGAAGCTCGCCGGTCCCACGCTTCCCGCCGGCATCCAGCTCTCCGTCGATCTCGCGCCCGACGTCCCCGACGTGCGCGTCGACGCCACGCAGATGCACCAGGTGCTGATGAACCTCGTCACGAACGCCAACCACGCGATGAAGGGCCAGGGGCAAATCCGCGTGACCGCGCGGCGCGCGACGGTGGCGGAGGATTCCGCGGTGGAGGTCCGGCCCGGTTGCTACGCGATCCTGTCGGTCGGCGACACGGGGCCGGGCATCGAACCGCGCCTGCAGCGCCGGATCTTCGAACCGTTTTTCACCACCAAGCCCGCCGGCCAGGGCACCGGCCTCGGCCTCGCGGTCGTGCACGGCATCGTCACGAGCTACGGCGGTCACGTCGAAGTGCGCAGCTCGCCGGGCGCGGGCGCGGAGTTCCTCCTCTACTTGCCGGCCGCGGATTGCGACGCGAAGGAACTCAAACCCGCGCCCGCGGGCGCGTTGCTGCTCGGCGCGGGGCAGACGATCCTCGTCGCGGAAGACGATCGGCAGGTCCGCGACCTCGTCGAGGCCGTGCTCGTGAAAATCGGCTACCATCCCGTGGTGTGCCCGTCCGCCGAGGCGGCGCTGCTGAAATTCTCCACCGCCCCCGGGACCTTTGCCGCGCTGCTGACGGATCTCTCGATGGGCGGCATGAGCGGCATCTCGCTCGCGCGCAAAGTGCGCCAGCAACGCCCGCGCCTGCCGGTCGTGCTCATGACCGGCTACCTGTCATTCGAGGAATTCGACGAGGAGCAGCCCGACAAGGATTTCGAGCTGCTCATGAAGCCGTGCTCGCCGCAATCGCTCAGCGTCGCGCTGGCCCGCGCGCTGCAGGCCGCGCCGTAGGATGAACGGGAATTCATTTCGCGTTCAAACGACGTTCATTTCATCCGGCTAGGTTTCCCGGGATGAAATCGCGTTTTCTTCTCCTCCTCGCCGTCGCCCTCGGTGCGAGCGGACTGACCGCCGCCGACCACGTCGTCCAATTCGACCCCGCCCAGTCCACCGTCGATGTCACCGTCAAGGCCACCGTCGACTCGTTCACCGGCAAACTCGCCGCCTACGATCTCACGGGGGCCGCCGACGACAGCGGACGCATCGTTTCCGCACGACTGGCGTTTCACTTTCGCGATGTGCTCACGGGAAAACCGAAACGCGACACCGCGATGCACGAATGGCAGCACACCGACCAGTTTCCCGACGCCCGCTTCGAACTCACCGCGCTCACCACGGCGTCCGACGGTTCGTCGCGCGCCAGCGGCAAACTCACGTTTCACGGCGTGACGCGCGAGCTGAGCTTTCCCGTCACCGTCGCGCACGCGGGCGCCACCTACGCCATCGATGGCGAAGCGCCGATCGACACGCGCGAATTCGGCCTGCCGATCATCCGCATGATGGGCCTGCTCAAAGTCGATCCCATCGTCCGGGTGCGCTTCCACTTCCAGGGCAAACTCGCATGACGCGCCGGAACGCCGCGTTCTCGTCCGGTGCGGAGCGCGCCCTGCGGGCGGCGCTGCATCGTCATCTCCCGACCTCGGCGGGCGACGAACGCGGGCTCCGCGAAGCGTTGCGGCAGGGCGCGGATCATCCGGGCAAACTCGTGCGCGGATGCGCGGTGCTCGTGGCGGCGCGCCACCACGGCTGGCCGCTCCGGCGCGCGGCGCAGCTCGCCGTCGCGATCGAGTATTTTCACACCGCTTCGCTGCTGCTCGACGACCTTCCCTGCATGGACGACGCGACGGTCCGCCGCGGCCGCACCTGCGTGCATCGTCTCCACGGCGAAGCCACCGCCATCCTTGCCGCGCTCGCGCTGATCAACCGCGCCTACGCGCTCGCGCACACCGCGCTGGCCGCCGAGCCCGCCGCGGTGCGCCGGCGCGCAAACGCGCTGCTCGACCGCGCGCTCGGCGTGAGCGGTCTCGTCGGCGGGCAAGCACTGGATCTGGCTTTCGCCGGCTCGACGCGCTCCGCCGCGATGGTCAGCCGAATTGCCGCGCGGAAAACCGGCGCGCTGTTCGCGCTCGCGGTGTTGCTGCCGGCCGAACTGGCGCGGCCCAATCGCCGCGAGCGCCGCGCGCTGAATGCGCTGTGCGTGTATTGGGGACAGGCCTATCAGATCGCCGACGATCTCGCCGACCTGTCCGTCGAGCGCGCCGCACCGGAAAAGACCCGCGGCCGCGACCGTCAACTCGCGCGCCCAAACCTCGGCCTCGCGCTCGGCGCCGAACGGGCTGCCGCGCGCCTGGTGCGGCTGGGCCATCAGGCGGAGCAGTCGTGGCACACGCTGGAGAAGCTCGGTCCGGCGCGTTGGAGCCATTTGAGAGAACTGAACGCGGCACTCCTGCAGCGGCACCGCTGCGGCGTGGACCTCGACTATCGCGCCGCTTGATCGACGGCTCGCACACGGGTGCGATGAACCGCCCCGACGAAGTCTCCTCGCCCGACCTCGCGCGCCTGGTCGCACGACACAGCTACGCATGGCTCGTGGCGGCCAATCTCGTCGGCGCCTGGCTGGCGCTCTCCTTGCTCTGGCCCGCCGCTGGTGACGCGCTGGCCCCGCTGACCTACGGGCGCTGGGTGCCGTTGCACCTCGACTGGCAGCTCTACGGCTGGTGTTCGCTGCCGATCGTCGGCGCGTTGCTGGCGTGGTGCGCCGCGCCCGCCGATGCGCGCACGCTGACGTCCGCGCGCGTTGCCCTCACCAGTTGGTCACTGGTTCTCGTTCTGGGCGGACTGACGTGGCTCGCCGGCGGCGTGAGCGGCAAACTGTTTCTCGACTGGGCGGGCAACGCCCGACCGCTCCTGCCGGCCGCCATGCTCGTGCTGTGGGGCGCGCTGGCGCGACTGACGGCCGGCGCGTGGAAAACTTTCCCGCCCGCCGGCCGGGCGCTCCGGGTGATCGTCTTGGCGGCGCTGCTGCCGGTTCCCGTGGTGCTGCATTGGTCGATGGGGCGCGAAGTCTATCCGGCCGTGAATCCCGACAGCGGCGGCGCGACCGGCGCGGCGTTGCTCGGATCGACGCTGGGTATCGTGACGATTTTTCTGCTGCTGCCGCACTTGCTCCGCGTCGTCCCGCGCGGTTCGCCGGCCCGGCGCACGGCAATCATGTTTGCGCTCGGTGCGAGCTGGCTCGTGTTCGCGATCATCGATCACGGCCACGTCTCGCACCACGCGTCGGTGCCCATCGCGGCGCTGGCCTTGCTGGTAATTTGGATTCCGTTGCTCGGCGTCCATTGGCGCGGATTCGAGTGGCCGACGGAAGCGCGCGCCTGGATGTGGGCGGCCCTCGCTTGGTGGACGCTGCTGATCGCGAGCGGCTGGGTGACGTTCCTACCCGGCGTTTCCGAGTCGCTGAAGTTCACGCACGGTCTCGTCGGCCACGCGCATCTCGCGATGGCGGGCGTCGTGACCAGCGTGAACGGGATGATCCTCGCCACGCTCACGCGGCGAACGGCGGATCGCCTCGCGTTCTGGCGCTGGCACGTCGGGTGCGGCGTCTACGTGGCCGCGATGGTCGTGCTCGGCGTGTTCGAGACGGAGCGCGCGGGCGAACTGTTCCGCAGCGCCGGCTGGACCCAGGCGCTCTTGTCTCTGCGTCTCGTCGGCGGACTGCTGATGCTCGACGCATCGGTGCGGTGGTGGCGCGACGCTGGGAAACCATGAGCGCGGCACGACTCCTGAAACCACACTCGTGGCGCGGGCGCATCGCTTTCGCGCTCGTCGGCGCGGCGTTGCTGGTCGCGCGCGACGCGGCGGCTGATGACTGGGTCGCGCGCGGGCGCGAGGTCTACATTCGCGAGGGCTGCATCCATTGCCATTCGCAATACGTCCGGCCGCACGCGCCGCTCGACATCGAGCGCTGGGGACCGGCGACGCCGCTCGAACAGCTCATGCAACAGCGTCCGCCGCTGCCCGGCAATCGCCGCCAGGGCCCCGACCTCGCGAATGTCGGCAATCGCCGCACCGCCGAGTGGAACCGGCTGCACCTGCAGGCTCCGCGCACGATCTCGCCGGGCTCGCGCATGCCGTCCTACGCGCACCTGTTCGCCGGCGGCAGCGACTCCGACGGCGAAGCGCTGGTCGCCTACCTCGCTTCGCTCGGCGCGGACACGATTCCCGAACGGCTGGCGCAACGCGCCGCGTGGCGGCCGACGGGCACGGACGCGATCGATCGCACGAAGGCGGCCGGGCTGTTCGCGCAACTGTGCGCGCATTGCCACGGCGAGACGGGCCGCGGCAACGGTCCGCTCGCCGCGCGACTCAGCGTGTGTCCGCCGGATTGGAGCGCCGGCACGTGGCGGCATCTCGCGCCTGGCGCCGATGTGGAACGGGAGCTCGCCCGCATCATCAAGTTCGGCCTGCCCGGTTCGCCGATGGCGGGACACGAGTATCTGCGCGACGAGGAGATTCTCGGGCTCGCTCGCATCGTGCGTTCGTGGCAGGAAAGCCGGCGCTGAGATGAAAATCCTGATTGTCGAGGACGAGCCCAAGGTCGCGCGCTTCCTGGAGAGCGCGCTCGCCGAACAAGCCTACACCGTGCGGCGAGTCGCGACGTGCGCCGCGGCGTGGGATGCGCTCGTGGAGTCGCCCTACGACGCCGTCGTGCTCGACCTCGGCCTGCCCGATGGCGACGGGCTCGACTTGCTGCGCCAATGGCGGGCGCGCGGCTTCGACCAGCCGGTGCTCATTCTCAGCGCGCGCAACGCCGTCGAGGATCGCATCCGCGGCCTGAATCTCGGCGCGGACGACTACCTGCCGAAACCCTTCAGCGTGGACGAGCTCGTCGCGCGCGTCCGCTCGCTGCTGCGGCGTCCGAGCACCGGCCAGCGCAGCACCGTGCTCGAACACAAGGGCGTGCGGCTCGACCTGCTCTCGCGCATCGCCGAGTGCGACGGCCGCGCGGTGGAGCTGACGACGCGCGAGTTCGCGCTGCTCGAGTTGTTCCTGCAAAACCCGCGCCGCGTGCTCACGCGCACGCTCATCGCGGAAAAAGTCTGGGAGGCGTCCTACGATCTCGAGACGAACCTGATCGACGTCTACGTGCGGCGCCTGCGGCAGAAATTCGAGCGCCCCGGCAGCGGGCCGTTCATCAAGACGATTCGCGGCACGGGCTATCAGCTCGCATGAAATTCCTCGGCACGTTCACGGCGCGGCTCACGGCCCGCTTCGCGATCCTCGTCACGCTGACGACGACCGCAGTGCTGTTGGCCGGCGGCCTGTTGCTCAACCACCAGATCGAGCACGGCCTCGAACTCCTGCACGACGTGGAGGCCGCCGAGATCGGCAAGTTGCTCGGCAACGACACGCGGCTGACCGCCGACGAGGTCGAGCAACGCATCCAGCACGACGCCGACAGCGACGCGGCCCTGTTCCTCATCCAGGTGGTGGCGCCGGGCGAGAAGGTCGTCTTCCGCTCCGACAACCTCGGCGAGACGATCCTGCCGGCGAACGGCGAAGCGAACCGGCATTGGACCGCGCGGCTGCCGTTCCTCGGGCGCGTGCACCTCTCGTCGTATCGCAGCGGCCCGTGGCGCATCGTGGTCGGCAGCACGCTGGCCGGCGGAGAGCGCATGCTGAGCGACTACATCCGCATCAGTCTCGGACTCGTCGCCGGCGTGGCGCTGCTGAGCATCGGGCTCGGCTACGCCTTCAGCCGGCACGCCTTGCGTCCGCTCCGCGCCATCGAGGCCACGGCGCGGAAGATCAGCGCGGACAATCTCGGGCAGCGCATTCCGATCACCAGTTGCGATGAACTCGGCTCGTTGTCGCGCCTGTTGAACGAGACTTTCGACCGCCTGCAGACCTCGTTCGAACAGGTGCGACAGTTTTCCGCCGACGCGTCGCACGAGCTGAAGACGCCGCTCGCGCTCGTGCGCCTCAACGCCGAGAAGATCCGCCAGCGCGTCGACGGACAGGAAGAACTGCGCGGCGCGGTCGACGACATCCTCGAAGAGATCGGCTCGCTCAACCAGATCATCGACCGCCTGCTTTTCCTCGCGCGCTCGGAGGCCGGCGCCGTGCCGCTGAACCGGCGCCACGTCGACCTCGCGGCGTGGGTGGCGGCATTCGGCGAGGACGCGCAGGCGCTGGCGGAGGATCGCGGCGCGAAATTTCAGTGCGGCGAAAACGCGCCGGGCGAACTGACGATCGATCCGGACTTGCTGCGGCAATTGCTGCTGAATCTCGTGGCCAACGCCGTGGCGGTTTCGCCGGCGGGCGGCGCGGTGACGCTCGAGTCGAGGCCCGAGGGCGAGCACTGGGTCATCGTGATTTCCGACGAAGGTCCCGGTCTGCCCGAGGAACAGCTCGCGCGTGTGTTCGAGCGTTTCGTGCGCTTCAACCGCGACAACACGCCGGACGCGCCCCGCGGGCACGGTCTCGGACTCGCGATCTGCCGCGCGATCGCGGAGCTGCACGGCGGCAACATCCGCGCGGAAAACCGGCGCGATGCGCGCGGCCTGCGGGTGATCGTGACGCTGCCGCGCTCCATGCCTGTCCCGAAAACTTGACGGTCAAGCGAATCGACGCGTGCAAACGCCCCCGGGCGAAAGTTTAGTCATCGCCGCCCCGCTCAACCCGCTGTTCCCCGATGAAAACCCTGCGCTTCGCCCTGCTCGTTTCGCTGCTGTTGCCCGCCTTCCTCATCGCCAAGCCGCTCCGCGTCGGCTTCGCGCAAACCGGCGCCGAGAGTGCCTGGCGCACCGCCAATTCCGAGTCGATGAAAGCCGAGGCCGCCAAGCGCGGCATCGAGCTGAAGTTCTCCGACGCCCAGGGCAAACAGGAGAACCAGATCCGCGCCGTCCGCTCGTTCATCACGCAGGGCGTCGACGCCATCGTCATCGCACCGATCGTCGAGACCGGCTGGGACCCCGTGCTCCGCGAAGCGAAGCGCGCGAAGATTCCCGTCATCCTCACCGACCGCAGCATCCAGACCGCCGACGAGTCGCTGTTCGCCTGTTTCATCGGCTCCGACTTCTACGAAGAAGGCCGCCTCGCCGCCGAATGGCTCGCCGCGCACACCGGCGGCAAAGGCACGATCGTCGAACTGCAGGGCACGCCCGGCTCCGCGCCGGCCAACGAGCGCCGCAAGGCCTTCGCCGACGCGCTGAAGAGTCATCCCGAGCTCAAGATCATTGACTCGCAGAGCGGCAACTTCGAGCGCAGCGGCGGCAAGCAAGTCATGGAGGCCTTCCTCAAGAAACACGGCAAAGCCATCCAGATCGTTTACGCGCACAACGACGACATGGCGCTCGGCGCCGCGCAGGCCATCGAGGAAGCCGGCCTCAAACCCGGCCAAGACATCACTCTCGTGAGCATCGACGCCATCCGCGAAGCCGTGAAGGCCGTCGCCGACGGACGCCTTAATTGCACCGTCGAATGCAACCCGCTCTTCGGCCCGAAGGTTTACGACACCGTCGCGAAGCTCCTCGCTGGCGAAACCGTCCCAAAGAAAGCCTACAACAAGGACGAGCTCTTCGACGCCAAGAACGCCGCTGCTGCTCTGCCGACGCGGCAATACTGAGCGCGACTGCGCCGCGCCAAGTGGCAAGTGACAAGTTCCAAGTAACAAGAACCCGACCGCCTGCGCCGTCTCCTTGATACTTGTCCCTTGATTCTTGCTCCTTCTCCCCGCTCCCGTGCCTGACTCTACCCTCCTCGCCCTTCGCGGCATCACCAAGCGCTTCCGCGGGGTGACAGCCTTGCAGGGCGTGGACTTCACCGTCCGCGCCGGCGAAATCCACGCGTTGATGGGCGAAAACGGCGCCGGCAAATCGACGCTGATCAAGGTTCTCACGGGCGTGCACACGCCCGACGAAGGCACGCTCACACTCGCGGGCGCCGCGATTCGGCCCGCGTCGCCGAAGGACGCCGAGGCCGCCGGCATCAGCACGGTTTACCAGGAGGTTAATCTCATCCCGTCGCTCTCCGTGGCGGAGAACATCGCGCTCGGCCGCCAGCCGGGACGCGCGGGTTTCATCCATTGGCGCGCGCTGCGCCGCCACGCGCGCGAAGCGCTGGCGCGGCTCGCGATCGAGTGCGACGTCGACGCCGAACTCGGCACGCTCTCCGTCGCCACGCAGCAAATGGTCGCCATCGCGCGCGCGCTCGACCTGCGCGCGCGCTTGCTCGTGCTCGACGAACCCACCGCCAGCCTCGACGAGGCCGAGGTCGCCGAGCTGTTCAAGCTCATGCGCCAGCTCCGCGCGCAAGGCCTCGGCATCGTCTTCGTCACGCACTTCCTCGATCAGGTCTACGCCGTCAGCGACCGCATCACCGTCCTGCGCAACGGCCAGCTCGTCGGCGAATATCCCGCGACCGAACTGCCGCGCCTGCAACTCGTCAGCCACATGCTCGGCCACGCAGTGAAGGACGAGGCCGGCCGCACCGGCGAACAAGCCGCAGGCGCCGCGACCGGCGCGAGCGTCCTCGAAGCCGACGGTCTAGCGCGCCGCGGCGCCGTGCACGCGTGCTCGTTCGCGCTGCGGCGGGGCGAAATCGTCGGCCTCGCCGGCCTGCTCGGCTCGGGCCGCACCGAGACCGCGCGCCTGCTCTTCGGCATCGACCGCGCCGACGCCGGCACGCTCCACAGCGCCGGCGCGCCGCACCACATCGCCAGTCCGCGCGACGCCGTGCGACTCGGTTTCGCTTTCTGTTCCGAGGACCGGAAGACCGAGGGCATTTTGCCGAATCTCTCCGTGCGCGAAAATCTCGTCGTCGCGCTCCAGGCGAAGCAAGGCCTCTGGCGCACGCTGTCGCGCGCCCAGCAGGACGAGTTGTGCGCGCACTACATCCGCGCCCTGCGCATCAAGACCGCCGACGCCGAGACGGCGATCAAGAATCTCTCCGGCGGCAACCAGCAGAAAGTCCTCCTTGCCCGCTGGCTCGCGACGCAGCCGCAGCTCATCATCCTCGACGAGCCGACGCGCGGTATCGACGTCGGCGCGAAAGCCGAGATCGAGGCGCTGATCGAGCAGCTCCGCGCGCAAGGTCTGGCCGTGCTGCTCATCTCCTCCGAAATCGAATCCATCGTGCGCACGTGCACCCGCGTGCTCGTCATGCGCGAGCGGCGCCTCGCGGGCGAAGTGCCCGCCGGCGCCGAGCTGACGACGGCGAAACTGATGCGCGTGATGTCCGGCCATGAGTGACTCGGTGCAAAATCCGCCCGAGGTGGGCGCCGCCGTCCCTGGCGGCGCCACGAACGCGGCGCACGCCTCGTTCGCCTTTGTGCGCGAGCACGCGTGGCTGCTCGGCGGCATCGCGGCGCTGCTCGCGGTCAATCTCTTCGCCGATCCCGCCTTCCTGAAACTCGGCTGGCGCGACGGCCACGTTTACGGCGTGCCGGTCGACATTCTCCTGCAAGGCTCGCGCACGACGTTGCTCGCGCTCGGCATGACGCTCGTCATCGCCACCGGCGGCGTCGATTTGTCCGTCGGCTCGCTCGTCGCGATCGCCGGCGCGGTGTCGGCCTTGCTGCTCAATCAAGGCGCCGGACTGTTTCTCACGCTCGCCGCCGCGCTCGGCGTCGGCGTGGTCGGCGGCGCGATCAACGGCACGCTTGTCGCGCGCATCGGACTGCAGCCGATCGTGGCCACGCTGATCCTGATGGTCGCCGGCCGCGGCGTGGCGCAGCTGATTTCGGGCGGACAGGTGATCATCTTCTCTCACGCCGGCTTCGAATACCTCGCCAACGGCTACCTTCTCGGCCTGCCGGTCGCGCCGCTGCTCGTCGCAGCGGCATTCGTCGGCACGCACCTGCTGCTGCGCAAGACGGCCGCGGGCTTGTTCATCGAAGCGGTCGGCGACAATGAAACCGCGAGCCACTTCGTCGGCATCGCCGCAGCGCGCATCAAGGCGCTGACCTACGTTTTCTCCGGACTGTGCGCCGGCCTCACCGGCGTGCTCACCGCCGCGAACATCCGCGCGGCCGACGCCAACCGCGCCGGCGAAAACGCGGAACTCGACGCGATCTTCGCCGTGGTCGTCGGCGGCACGGCGCTGACCGGCGGGCGCTTCACGCTGCTCGGCACGTTCCTCGGCGCGGTGCTGATCCAGACGCTGACGACGACGATGTATTACCGCGGCGTGCCGCCGGCGATCGCGCCGGTGCCGAAGGCGATCGTGATCGTCGCGGTCTGCCTGATCCAATCCGAGGAACTGCGCGCACGCCTGCGGCGTTTCCTGCCGGGCGCGAAAGGAGCCGCATGAAACTGCCGCGCCGAATTTCTCCGCTCGCGCTGACCGCCGCGATCTTCGTCGCGCTGTTCGTCACGGCATCGTGCCTCTACGACGGTTTTTTCTCGGCGCGTCTCGCGGTGAACCTGATCGCCGACAACGCGTTTCTCACGATCACGGCGATCGGCATGACGCTCGTGATCCTGACCGGCGGCATCGACCTCTCGGTCGGCTCGGTCGTGGGCTTTTCGTCGATTCTCACCGCCACGCTGCTCGGACGCGGCTGGTCGCCGCTCGCGGCTTGGAGCGTGACACTCGCGTTGGGCGTGTTGTTCGGCGGCGGCATGGGACTGCTGATCCAGCTGTTCCGGCTGCCGGCGTTTCTCGTCACACTCGCGGGCATGTTCTTCATGCGCGGCGCGGCGTTCTGGATCAACACGGAGTCGGTCGGCATCGCGCATCCGTGGTATGAAAAACTCGCCTCGTTCGAGCTGACACTCGGTCCAGCGGCGCTGCCGACAACGGTTTTGGTCGCCCTCACCGTCGTGCTGCTCGGCTACATCGTGGCGCATCACACGCGGTTCGGTCGCACGCTGTTCGCCATCGGCGGCAGCGAGCATTCGGCGCTGCTGATGGGGTTGCCAGTCGGAAGCGCGCGCGTCGCGGTTTACGCCATCAACGGCGGTTGCGCGGCGCTCGCGGGCATCGTTGCCTCGCTCTACACCGGCTCCGGCAATTCGAGCATGGGCGCCGGGCTCGAGCTCGACGCGATTGCGGTGGTCGTGATCGGCGGCACGCTGCTGCGCGGTGGCCGCGGCCACATCATGGGCACGGTGCTCGGCGTGCTGATCTACGGCACGATCCAGGCGGCCATCTTGTTCGACGGCCGTCTGAGTTCGTGGTGGATGCGGATCGTCGTCGGCGCGCTGCTGCTGACGTTCGTCCTGCTGCAACGCGTGCGCCTGCCACGAAGCAAGTAGCCGCGGCCTCACGTCGGCGCGTGTGCGAGGAGTTTGGTGCTCAATGAGCAACAATGCCCGGGTGGCGCGGCGGACCCGAGTAACCTATTAGGTTACTCGAGCGGGGAACGGCGCGGCGGCGCACGGTGAATTCACTTCCGCGGACGTCGCGCGTGCGCGCGCCAGAGCAGCGCGAGTGCGAGCAGGCCGGCGGCCCACGGGGCGGGAGCGCCGCCACCACCCGAGCTGTTCGACGAGCTGTTGGTGTCGTTCGTCGTCGTGCCGGAAGTGCCGTTCGAGGAAGTCCCGGTGGTGGCGGGCACCTCGTAGATTTCGAGCTCGGTGAAGCCGGCCGCCGAGCCGACGCCCGACACGCTCGCGGTGTAGCTGCCGGGGGCGAGCGAGACGTAGATCGCCGCGTCCTTGCTGCCGGTCGCGAGCGCGGGCGCCCCAACGTTGGTCGCGACGGTGCTCAACTGCGTCGCGGTGGCGCCAGACGTGCCGGACGTGGTCGTGGGGGTTTCCCAGTTGTCGTTCGTGGCAATAGTGGTGCCGGAGCTGTTTTGGATCTGGAGCGTCGGATCGCTGTTGCCGCCGCTGAGACTCTGCGCCGACAGCGCCGGCCCGAGGGCGCGGACGAGCACGCCCTGATTCGAGCTGCCCTTGATGGTGAACTCGACGGCCTGTGTGCCGGTGTTGGTGCTCTCGCCGCCGCGGCTGGAATACGCGACGAGCTTCGACGGCACGTTGCCGTCCGCTTCGAACAGCTCGGTCATCACCGCGCCGCCCGCGCCCGCGCCGTCCCAAACGGCGATGAGGTAGGAGCCCGGCGTGAGAGTGGTGACGAGCGCGCTGTCGGCGTCGCCGGAGGCGAGCGTGAGTGCGCCGAGAGAATTACCGAGCGCGATCGTCGCGGCGTCGGTGACCGGCGTGGTGCCCGCGGCCCAGAAGGCACCGGTGCCGGTGTAGAGCTCGATCTTCGGCTTCGTCGCGTAGTCGGAAATTCCCATGCGCGAGAGGCCCGGCCCGGCGGCGCGGATGAACACGCGGCGCGAGTTGGCACCGGCGATGACGAAATTCACGAACTGCACCTCGCTGCCCTTCAGGCGCAGCAGCGCGCTGAAGTCCGCGAAATAACCCGTCGCGCCGGAGTTGGTGCTCGAGGCGTAGCGCGTGCCGGTCAGCGACACTGTGCCGCTGCTCGAGCCCGAGCTGCCGCCGCTCGAGCCGCTGCTGCCGGACGAACCGGAGCTGCCGCTCGAGCCGGAATAGACGCCGACGGTGACGGTGCCGGCTGCGGTCGTGTTGTAGAATTGCCAATAGGCCTCCGTGACGCCGGCCGCGCCGCCGCCGGCTCCCACGGTGATGGCGCGAGCGCGGAGCAGGTAGTTCGTGCCGGAAGGCAGCGCGGTCGAGCCAGACCACGCCCACGTCTTGCCGTCGGACGAGGGCGTGGCGGTCCCCAATGTCGTCCACAGATTGCTGTTGGTTGAATACGACAGCGTCACCGAGACGAAATTCGCGGCCGAGCCGGAGAGCGTCCACGAGGCGGAGCGCAGGTCCGAGCCGACCGAGAAACTGTAGGCGCCGCTGGTGGCGCCGCTCGCGCGGCTGAACAGATAGTCCGCAGATCCGCCGAGCGTAGTGAACTCGCCGCCCACGAACGCGCGGCCGTCGAGCAAGCCGGTGAGCGCGTGCACCGCGGCATTGGCGGTCGCGGCGAACGTGGTGTCGAGTGAGCCGTCGGCCTTGAGCAGCGCGAGCTTCGCGTGGCTCTGCCCCGCGATGTTCGTGAACGCGCCGCCGACGAGCACCGTGCCGTCGACGCGCGCGGACAGCGCGTAGACGCCGCCGTCGGGCGCGGGGTTGAACGCGGTGTCGAGCGAGCCGTCGGCGTTCAGGCGCGCGAGGTTGTTGCGCGTCTGGCCGGCGACCGAGGTGAATTCGCCGCCGATCAGGATCCGGCCGTCGGGCAGAGCTGCGACGGCCCGAACCGGCCCATTGATCGACGGCGAAAAGGATCCGTCCACCGCGCCCGACGAGGTCAGACGCGCGAGCCGGGAGCGGGCGGAGCCGGCGACGTTCGCGAAATCGCCGCCGATGACGATAGCGCCCGACGGAGTGACCGCCAAGGCGCGCACCGTGCCGTCCACGGACGGCGCGAAGCTGCCATCGAGCGCGCCGCCGGAGGTAAAGCGCGCGAGGCGATTGCGCGTCGTGCCGGCGATCGAAGTGAAATCGCCGGCGACGAGCACGCCGCCGTCGGCCTGCGCCGCAAGCGCGCGGACGGCGCCGTTGGGAGACGGACTAAAGCTGCCGTCCGGGCTGCCGTCGACGGTGAGGCGGGCGAGGCGCGGAAGGGAAACGCCGCCGACCGCGGAGAAGTCGCCGCCGAGATAGAGCAGCGCTTCGGAGCGCAGATCGCCGAACGCGCCGGCGATGATCAGCGAGCCGTCGGCGGGCAGCGCGATCGCGTAAACGTAGTTGTCCGCGGCCGGATTGAAGGACGTGTCGATCGCGCCACTGCTCGTCAGCGCGGCGACGTAGCTGCGACCAACGCCGGCGTCGGTGTTTTTGGGATCGTAGCCGAGTTTCGAGAACGCGCCGCCGATGAAGATGCGGCCGTCGGCGTGCACGGCGATGGCCTGCACGTAGGCGTCGGGCTCGGGCTTGAAGGTCTTGTCGAGGGTGTAGTCGGCGTTGAGGCGCGCGAGGTTGTGGCGGTCGGCGTCGTCCGTCTTCGTATCGTCGCCGTCGTCATCGTCGCTCTCGCCGTCGTCGAGTTGCAACGTGGTGAAGTTGCCGCCGAAGAGAATTTTTCCGTCCGACTGGCGCGCGACGGCCATCACCGGGCCGTTAGGCGTGGGCGCGAGGCCGGTGTCGAGCGAGCCATCGGTATTGAGCAGCGCGAGGTAGGCGGCCGACGTCGACGAACCGCCATTGGGCGCGAAGGTCGTGAACGAGCCGCCGGCGAGAATCTTGCCGTCCGGCATCCGAAGGAGCGCCGCGACCGCACCGTTCGCCGTGGGGTTGTAGCTCGTGTCGAGCGTGCCGTCGGCCTTGAAACGCGCGATGTAGGTCCGGCCGGTGTCGTCGGTCTTGGTGCCGTCGCCGTCATCGTCGTCGTTCTGTCCGTCGTCCACTTCGACGCTGGTGAACGAACCGCCGACCACGATGGCGTTGTCTGATTGGACGACGAGCGTGGCGACGCTGCTGTTGAGCGCGGGCGGGGCGAAGGTCGTGTCGACGGACAGATCGGAGTTCAGCCGCGCGAGATACGTGCGGGTGTAGCCGCCGGCGGTGGTGAACGCGCCGCCGACCGCGATCTTGCCGTCCGTCTGCAGCGCGAGCGCGGCCACGCTGGCGTCGAGCGACAGGTCGAACGCGGTGTCGAGCGCGCCGCCGGCACGGAAGTGCGCGAGGTGCTTGATGCTGCTGCCGGTGATGGTGAACGCGCCGCCGACGAGGAGGGAGCCGTCGTTCAGGATGAGCACGGCGTTGATGCGGCCGGTGAGGTTCGAGATGTCGCCGCGGCCGAACGACGTGCGCACGGCGCCGCCGGATTCGAACCACGCGAGCGCGTTGGTCTTCGTGGCGGAGGAGGCGGTGACGGACTGCACGAGCAGGGCGTTGACCGTGCCGTCGGCGCTGGTGGTGAACGACGTGTCGCGCACGCCCGCGGCGGAGAAACGAGCGAGGTTGGTCGTGGTTTGTCCGCCGAGGTTGGTGAAGGAGCCGCCCACGAGCACGCGTCCGTCGGTTTGCGGCGCGATGGCGGCGACGTGCGCGCCATTGGGGTTCGAGGCGCTGACCGTCCAGGATGACTGGAACGTGCCGTCGCTCGCGAGGCGCAGGATGTGGTTGCTCGCCGCGAGGGTATCGCTCGTGCCGCTGCTGGCGGTGGTGAAGCGGCCCACGAAATAAAGCGTGCCGTTCGTCGCCTTCGTGACGGCATAGACGCGGTCGTTCGTCTGCGTGGTGAAGCTGCTGTCCGGCGTGCCCGTCGTGCCGATGGCGGCGAGGTATTTGCGGGCGAGGACGTCGCTCGGGCCGACGTGGGTGAAGTAGCCGCCGATCACGGCGCGTCCGTCGGCGAGCGTGGCGATGGCGGTGACGGTCGAATCGGCGCCGGGGTTGTAGGTCTTGTCGAGCGAACCGTCGGCGTTGAGGCGCGCGAGATTGCGGCGGCCGGCGTCGTCGTTGGTGGTGCCATCCTCGTCGTCGTCGTCGCCTTCGCCGTCGTCGAGTTGGAGCGTGGTGAACGTGCCGCCGAAGAGGATCTTGCCGTCGGTCTGCACAGCGATGGCACGGACGCTGCCGTTGGGGGTGGGGTTGAGGGAAGAATCGACGGTGCCGTCGGTGCTGACGCGCGCGATCGCTTGGAGGGTCGTGCCTTTGATGGACGAAAACGCGCCGCCGAGCAGGAGCTTCCCGTCCGACTGCGGCGTGATCGTGTAGACCGAACTGTTCACCGTCCAATCGAGGCTCGTGACCTTGCCGCTGGAATCGACTTCGGCGAGGTAGGCGCGGCTGACGTTGTCGGTGGTGTTGTCCGTCGTGGTGTCGCTGTCGTTCTCGGTATACCAGGTGGAGAAGTTGCCGCCGACGAGGACGCTGCCGCTGCTCTTGAGGAACAGGGCGAACACCGCGCCATTCGGCCCGGGCGCGTAGGCGGTGTCGAGCGAGCCGTCGGTGTTGAGGCGGGCGAGGTAGGTGCGCGTGGTGCTGCCGACCTTGGTAAAGGAGCCGCCGATGACGATCTTGCCGTCGGTCTGCACGGCGATGGCGGAGACCGTGCCGTTGAGGACCGGGTTGAAAGCCGGATCGATCGTGCCGTCGCTGAGGATGCGCGCGATATTTTGGCGCGTGAGGCCGCCGAGCGTGTTGAAGGTGCCACCCACGATGATGCTGCCCGATGACTCGACGGCGGCGACGGAGATGCTGCCGTCCTCGGCGCCCACCAGCGAGCCGTCGAGGTCGCCGCTGGCGAGGAGACGCGCGGCGTGGTTGCGCAGAACGCCATCGGTGACACCGGCGGGCAAGAACCGCGTGAACAGGCCGCCGACCACGATGCGTCCGTCGGATTGCAACGCGAGCGAGCGCACGGCGGCGTTCGGCGTCGGCGCGAAGCTGGTGTCGACCGAGCCGTCAACGGCGAGGCGAGCGAGGTAGGCGCGCGAGGTGGTCGTGCCGGAATTGGCCGGCAGGAAGGAGGCGAAGTCGCCGCCGAGGAGAATTTTTCCATCCCGCTGCACGACGACGGTCGAGACGCTCCCATCGGGCCGCGGCTCGAAGCTGTCCAGCGTTCCGTCGCTGCGGAAGCGCGCGAGGAAACTGCGGGTCTGGTCGCCGCTGTCGGACGAACCGCGCACCTTGGTGAAATCGCCGCCGGCCAGAATCGAGCCGTCGGACTCGAGGGCAAGGGAGAGCACGCGGTTGTTGGCGAGGACGGCGAAACTGGCGTCGAGCGAGCCGTCGGTGTTGAGCCGGGCGAGACGCGTCGCTGTGACTGCGGCGGCGGCGCCGTTCTGCACCGTGGTGAAGCCACCGCCGACGAGGATCTTGCCGTCGGGCTGCACCGTGAGGGCGAAGACGAGGCTGTTGAAATTCGGTGCGAAGCTGGTGTCGACCGCGCCGCCGCTCGTCAGGCGTGCAATGCGGCCGCGAGCGATCGTGGCGCCGCTGCCGCCCGGTTGGAGCGTGGTGAAGCTGCCGCCGATCAGGATGTTTCCGCTCGCGTCGAGCGCGAGGGTCGCGACCTGCGCGGTGGACAAGCTGCCGCCAGTGGGGCGCGGGTCGAAGCCGGTGTCGAGTGAGCCGTCGGCGTTGAGGCGCGCGAGGCCCGAGCGCGCCACGGCGCTGCTGCTGCCGGTGCCCTGCGCGGTGGTGAACTTGCCCGCGACGACGATGCGCCCGTCGGATTGCACGAGCACGGCAACGACATCGCCGTCGAACACGGGACTGAACGACGCGTCGAGCGTGCCGTCGGCGTTGAAGCGCGCGAGGTGCTGGCGGGTCACGGGCGCGGCTTCGCTGGGCGGTTGCACGGCGGTGAAACCGCCGCCGAGGATGACCTTGCCGTCGCCCTGCACGGCGGTGGCGTAGATGTTGCCGTTGGCGTTCGGATCGAACGCCCAGAGCAGCGCGGGCACGAGGCTCCCGAGGAGCGTGAGGAAGCGGAGGAGTTTCATGCCGTCAGAATTTGAAGTTGAGGCCCGAGCGGATGCCGAGGCCCGTGGACATTTTCACGAGCGCGCTGCGGCCACCGAGGGTCAGGTCGCCCTCGCGATTCGAGATTTCGTAGGAGGCGCTGCCGAAGAAGCCGGTGCGCTCGCTGAACCACCACTCGGCGTCGACGCCGCTGAACACGCCGACTTGCGCCTGGGTGGAGGCGTTCGATTCGTCGCCTGCCTCGACGGCGGTGGTCAGGTTGTCCATGTCGAGCGTCTCGGCGTAACGCATGCGCAGGCCGACGACGCTCACCGTGCCGCCGAGGGCGAGGCGCATGGAGAAACGCTCGTTCGGCTGCCAGCGGAGCCACGGGCCGGCGCGCACGCCGAAGTAGGCGCCCTTGACCTGCCAGAGTCCGTTCACCGTGCCGCCGTTGGGCGTGATGGTCTCAACGCGGCTCTCCGGCGTGCTGGCGAGATAGGTCGTGGTGTTGATCGTCTGGCTCGTGGTCGTGCCGTCGGCGTTGGTGACGGTTTGGGTCGTGGTCGACGGCGCGGTGTAGCCGGTGCTGTCCGAACTGGAGGGGTCGCCACCGGGAGGCGCGGCGCCGAGCAGCGAGTAGGAATCGGTGATGGTGTGGAGCGTCACGGAGATGGAGCCGGTGGTTTTGGCGTTGAGGGTGTTGAGGCCGACGCCGAGCTCGGCGCCGACGGTCCACACGCGGCGTCCCGGGCCGAGGTAGCGGCCGAAGCGCCAGAGTTCGCGCGAGCCCTCGACGTCGATGCCGATGGAGGGGCTGCTCTTCGCGCTCACCGACGTGCCCTGCCCGTCCGTCTCGTAGCGGTGGAGATTGATGCTCGAGAGATCGCTGCTGACCTGCGAGGCGGAGGCGTAGCTCCAATAGTTGGTCCGGCCGTCGCTGGCGGTGGGCGTGCCGTCGGAGTCCGTCGTGTTGCGGAGATTGACGAAGCCGTCGTTGTAGGTGCGGTTCGCCTCGGTGGTCGTGTCCTTGAGGTCGAGCGAGGAGGAGATCGTGCCCACGTTGCGGAATTTCGCCTTGAGCTGGCCGCCGAAGCGCAGGGAGAAGGCCATCTGGTTGCGCGGCACGGCGAGCTCGTCGATGGCGTTGAGGTCGCGGATCATCTCGTCCTCGGATTGTTCCGTGGCCGGAGCCGGGGGCAGCGATTGGGCGAGAAGGGGCGCGGTGGACAACACCAGCGCACCCGCCATCAGGAGGACGGGGCGGAAAACCATTTGGCGGTTTTAGACAGCCGGAAAAATTTCCCGCGACCACTTCGGGACCAACGTCGCCTCCGCAGGGACGAAACCGCGGCGAAACGATGCGGACTGGCCGCAGCGAGCGTGCCGTGGCGCATGGTTGTGTCATTTTCGGCTCCAACGCCATTGGTCGCGGTCCAACCCCCGCACACACCCATCGAGATGAAATTGAAAGCCCTCATTGCCGACGACGAGCCGCTCGCCCTCGACAAGCTCCGGCGCCTGCTCGCCGCGGAAACCGACGTTGAAATCGCAGCCACGGCCACCAACGGGGCCGACGCGCTCCGCCTCGCCCGGGAAATCCGGCCGGACATCCTCGTGCTCGACATCCAGATGCCGCCGCTCGACGGCCTCGAGGTGGCGCACGCGCTCGACGAAGGCGCGCGGGCGGTGATCTTCACCACCGCTTTTCCGCAACACGCCGTGGACGCGTTCGGCGCCAACGCGGTCGACTATCTCCTCAAGCCCTACAGCCGGGAGCAATTCAGCCGCGCCCTCGGCCGCGCGCGCTCCCGCCTCGCGGCCACGACCGACACGACGCGCGTGGGCCGCAGCGACCGCCTGCTGGTGAAATCGCGCGACCGCTACGTCGTCGTGCACGTGAACGACATCGAGTGGATCGAGGCGGCGGCGAACTACGTCGTGCTCCACGCCTCGAGCGGCAACCACGTGTTGCGCGGCACCATGACCGACACGCTCGCCGAGATCGGCGAGGATCTCTTTTTCCGCACCGGCCGCTCCGCCGCGGTGAATCTCGATCGCGTGAACGAGGTTCTCTTCGACGAACCGGGCGAGCACGTGCTGCTGCTCCGCAGCGGCGCGCGCGTGCGGCTGCAGCGCAATTTCCGCGAGCTCCAGGACCGCCTCGAGAAACGCACCGCCGCCCGCGCACGACGCGAAGGGACCGCCGCGTGACGTATTCACCGTCGCCTTCGGAAACGGCCGGCGAAGCGCCGCCGCTGCTCACCTTTCGCCAGTGGTGGTGGCTGCCCACCGGCTGGATCGCGCTGGGCTTCCTGTTTTCGATCCAGCCGTGGCTGAGCGGATTCATGCCGTTCGGCGACAACATCCGGTTCGCCACCATGCGACTCGCCCCGTGGGCGCTCGTCGCCCCGGCGGCCGTCTGGCTTTGCCTGCGCTTTCCGATCGCGGGTCCGCATTGGCCGCGCGCGCTGGTGATCCACGCTTTCGCCACCGCGATCGCCGTGCTTTGCCTCGAGTCGCCCGGCGGCTTCATCTCCAGCCCGAGCCCGATAACGACGCATTTCTCCTTCCATCGGAACGGGGCAGGAGCGCCCGGCGAGCAAACGGCGCTGCGGCCGGATTGGGCGTCGGGCCCGTCGGCACCGGGCGGCCAACTCGTCGCCAGCGGCGAACATATCGCGGTGCCTCCCCCTCCGCCGGCCGGCCGCGCAGAACCGCGGGAGATTTTTTTCGAGCGCGGCGCCGGTAAAGGGTGGGTCCGCAGCGAAAACGGCGACATCACGCACTTCGGCATGAAGCCACCGCCGTGGTTCCTGCGTGGACGACAGTCTCTGCCGCTCTATTGGTGCCTCGTCGCAGTCGCGCACGTGCTCTATTTCCAACGCGCCGCCCGCCGCGCCGCCCAGATGGAGGCGCAGCTCTCGGTCGCCCGGCTCGCTGCGCTGCAACTGCAGTTGCAGCCGCACTTCCTCTTCAACTCGCTCAACGCGATCTCGTCGCTCGTGCGCAGCGATGCGGAAGCGGCCGACGAGATGATCTGCTCGCTCGGCGCGCTGCTGCACACCACGCTCAACAAAAGCGGCAACGCCGAGGTCCGCCTCACCGAGGAGATCGAGATGGCGAGCCACTACCTGAAGATTCAACAGGTGCGCTTCGGCGAAACGCTGCGGGTCGAGTTCCGCGTCGATCCCGCCGCCGCGCTCGCCGCCATTCCGACGCTGTCGATCCAGCCCCTGCTGGAAAACGCCGTGATCCACGGCCTCAACGGCCGCGCCGGCGTCATCCGCCTGCACGCGTGGCGCAGCGGCGAGCGGCTGGTGGTCGAAGTGACCGACGAGCCCGCCGATCCGCAGGCGCCCGGCGGCGCGCCGAAACCATCCAGCGGCGTCGGCCTCGCTAACATCCGCGCGCGCCTCGCCACGTTGCACGGCGCGCGCGCGTCGCTCGACCTGATCCGCAATCCCACCGGCGCTACGGCGCGGATGGAAGTGCCGTTCCGGGAAATCCCGGCCGGCTGACCGCCGCGCAGGCGCGCGCGGCAACATTTCCCGGACGCTTCGTCCCATAGAGCCGCACGGCGCGGAACTGCGCCGGCGTGCGCCTCGTCTCAGGCGGCGTGCCCCGGGCCGCGCCTCACCGCAGCCCGCGTCACGTCCACCATGATCATGACGCAAGCCTTCGAGAACCTCTCGTCCGCCCTCCCGCCGCCGGCCGTGACGCCTGGCGTGCTTTTCCGCGCCTTGCTGGTCGATCCCGATCCTCTCGCGCAACGCGCGCTCGCCGACCAGCTGCCGTTCCACGCTGACTTCGAGCTGGCCACGACCTGCGGCACGTTCACCGACGCCGCCGCGCTGCTCTCCGCGCTCGCGCCCGAGCTCGTCATCATCGATTGGGAGACCATCGCCGATCCCGCGCGCTGGCATGCCCTGCCGCTGCGTCCGCGGGCGCTCATCGTCACGGCCGGCGATCCGCGGCATGCCGCCGCGGCCTTCGAGCTGGAAGCCGTGGATTTCCTGCTGAAACCCATCGCGCCCGCCCGCTTCGCCCTGGCCATGGCCCGCGCGCGAGTGCAGCTGCGCGCCGCGCGGCTGTCCAGTGTCGCGCCCGCTTCCGCCGGCCGGCTCGTCCTGAAACGCGACGGCGAATTTCATTTCGTTTCGCCGCACGACATCGTGCGCGTCGAGGCGCAGGGCGACTACGTGAAGGTCCACACGCGCGCCGGCGTCCACCTCGTGCGCGCCACGCTCACGCAATTCAGCACCCAGCTCGATCCGCAACTGTTTCTCCGCGTGCACCGCTCGCACGTGATCAACCGCGACCATGTCACCAAGGCCACGCTGCGGCCCGAGGGCGACTACAGCCTCACGCTGGGCGCGAGCGGCACGGTGCCGGTGGCGCGCGCCCAAACCAGCGTGATTCGCCGGCTGCTGAGCTGACTTGGGCCGCACACCGGCGCGTGGCCGGCGCGTTTCGCGCCGCGGGCCCACCGCCGGTCGTGCGGCCTCCGCAGATCGCCGCGAAGCCGCCGCACGCCGTCGCTTCAGCGGAACGCCTCTTCCCGCGCGCGCGTCATCGGCCGCGCCTATGTTCAAACACACCACACCAACACCCACTCGGAACGGCGCGCGCTGGCGCACGTCGCTCCTCTTCGCGCTCGCCTCGACCGGCGCGCTCGTCGCGCAGACGACGGCTCCGGAGAAAGACAAGGACGAGAAGGTCGTGAGTCTCGGCAAATACGAGGTCACCGGTTCCTACATCCCCGTCTCCGCCGAGGCGTCCGCCGTGCCCGTGCAGACTATCACGGCCGACGACATCGCCAAGACCGGCGTCGCCACCAACGTCCTCGACGTCCTGCGCAAGGCGATGCCGATGTTCTCCGGCAACGCCAACCTCGGCGACACCAACGCCAACGTCTCCAGCGGTTCCACCGGCGGCGGCTCGCAGGTCGCGTTCCGCAACACGCAGACGCTCGTCCTGATCAACGGCCGGCGCGCCGCCTACGCGCCCGTGCTCGCCTCGGGCGGCAACCAGTTCGTCGACGTGAACCTCATCCCGATGTCCGCGATCGATCGCATCGACGTCCTCGCCGACGGCGCCTCCGCCACCTACGGCTCCGACGCCGTCGCGGGCGTGGTGAACATCGTGCTGAAAAAAGACTTCAAGGGCATGGAAGTCGGCGGCCACTACGGCATGTCCGACCAGTCCGGCCACTACTCCGAACGCAGCGCCTACGTGATCGGCGGCGTCGGCGACGGCAAGACCTCGCTCACGCTCTCCGCCTCGTGGTCGAAGACCGATCCGCTGTTCCAATACGAGCGCAGCTACTCGAACCCGAGCTACGGCACCGGCACGTTCGCGGGCGTCATCAACGTCGGTTCGAACTACTACGTGCTCAACCCGAACCTCACCGCGCCGGCCACGAACACCGACCTCACGCTCGCGCAGCTGGTCGCCAACGGCACCTACGTCGGCCCGTTCACTTCGAGCGATCTGATCAACGGCACCGGCGCCGCCAGCGCCTACGCGTTCAACCTCGCCAACTACGTCACGCTGCTCCTCCGCAACGAGCGCAGCGCCGTCACCGCCGCCCTCGATCACCAGGTCAACGACCGCGTCTCTGTTTTCGGCGACGTGCTCTACACGCACACGGAGACGTTCTCGCAGTTGAACGCCCAGCCGTTCAGCGCGTCCGTCGCCGCGAGCAACGCCTACAATCCGACCGACGTCACCGTCACCGCGCGCAACCGCCTCGTCGACTATCCGCGCCAGTATTACTACGACACCACGAGCATCCGCGCCGCCATCGGCGTCCGCGGCTCCATCAACGAGAACACGACGTGGGAAACCGCCGCGAACTACAACCGCGTCGCGCAGGACTACACGAACAAGAACCTCATCTCCACCGCCGCGCGCCAGGCCGCCGTGGCGTCGGGCTTGATCAACCTCTTCTCGCGCACGCAGGCCGACGGCGCCATCGAGGAATCCGGCATCCTCGGCACCGCCCTCGGCACCTCCATCAGCAAACTCGTGACCTACGACGCGCGCGTCAGCGGCGTGCTCACCACGCTCCCGGCCGGCGACCTGCAATACGCCGTCGGCGGCGACATCCGCCGCGAGACGCTCTCGCAGACCGCCGACCGCAACAGCCAGACCGCCACGTTTGGCTGGGACTCGGGCACCACGCTCGATCCGTTCTCCTCGGATCGCACCGTGAAGTCGGTCTTCGCCGAGTTGCGCATTCCGATCGTCAGCCGCCAGAACGCCGTCCCCGGCATCCACTCGCTCGATCTCGACATTGCCGCGCGCCACGAAAAATACTCCGACACCGACGACCCGACGGTGCCGAAATACTCCCTGCGCTGGCAGCCGTTCAACGAGAACCTCACCGTCCGCGCCACTTACGGCGAGTCGTTTGCCGCGCCGACGCTCTTCCAGCTTTTCGGCCCCGGCAGCGTCGGCTACACGTCCTCGCTCAGCCTCACCAGCCTCAGCGGCGGCAAGATCACCGGCCAAGCCAACTCGCGCTCCGGCTCGAACACCTCGCTGCTCCCGTCGACATCGAAGAACTTCACCGCCGGCTTCGTCTGGTCGCCCAAGGCGCTGAAGGGCTTCTCCGTCTCGGTGGACTATTTCCACATCGAGCAGAAGGACCTCATCTCCTCGATCGGCTCCGCCACGATTCTCCAGAGCGTCGAACTCCTCGGCACCGCCTCGCCCTACGCGAAATACGTCCGCATCGGCACGCCGGGTGACACGAGCATGTTCGACAGCGGCACCGCCATCACCGCCGCCGGCCAGATCAGCGGCAACGCCATCGACAGCATCTATGTCACCGACACGCTCGTGAACATCGCCGGCCAGAAACTCGACGGCTTCGACGTGAAGCTCGAGGACACCTTCGACGTGCGCGACCTCGGCCGCTTCAAGGCCACCTCGACGATCGGCATCTACAATCACTACCGGATCAAGAATCTCCCCGACAGCGAGTGGTTCGAGACCGTCGGCTACGCCACCAACTCCAACGGCACCATCCCGAATTTCTCCGCCTACACCTCGCTCGACTGGACGAAGGGCAACTGGGGCGCGAACCTCGGCTGGCGCTACATCCCGCACGTCACCGACGTGAACGGTGATCCCGCCGGCGACGTCACGTCCGACACCTACGTCGAGGCCTATCACTCGATCGACGCCGCCGTGCGCTACACGTTCGGTCCCGACGCACGCTACCTGAAGGGCCTCACCGTCTCGCTCGGCGCGACGAATCTCTTCAACGAGACGCCGCCGTCCGCCGCGGGCACGTTCACCGAGGCCAACGCCGACACCGCCACCTACGGCGCCGTCGGTCGCCTGCTCTACGTCGACCTGAAATATCGATTCTGAAACTTGATCCGTCCCGGCGTAGGTTCAGCGGGACGGATCGTGTTGTGCAAAGCGGCGCTCCTTGGGGGGGGGCGCCGCTTTTCTTTTCCGGCGCTCAGGCAGTCGTTGAGAGATTGTCGCCCACCGCACCTTCATAGCTCGGCTCACCGTCGGTGCGGTAACCGGAGCGCTCCCCGTGGTGCGGGCCGCGCACGCGCTGGAAAAGCGTCGTGAGTTCCGCCTCGGTGATGCTGCCGTCGCCATCGCTGTCGATCGCCGCGAACGCCTTCTCGAAGTCCGCATCAGTCGGCGCGGCTGCGCTCGCGTCGGCGCTTTTGCCCGCCGCCTCCGCGCGTTCCTCGGCCTTCTTCTTCAGCGCGGCGAGCAGCTCCTCGGCCGAGACCTTGCCGTCCTTATCGGTGTCCATCGCGTCGAACACCTGCTGCGCGTCCTCCGACGCCGATGCGTCATCGCCGCCGCTCGGCGGCGGTCCCGGCGGCGGGCCACCCGCCCCGCGCGCGCCGCCGGGGCCGCCCTGGCTGCCGCCGGCACGCATGGATTCCATCGCGGTCTTGAACTCGCTGACGTTGATGCCGCCGTCGCCGTCGCTGTCCATTTTCTGGAAGACCGCGGCGGCGTCCGGCCGGTCGCCGCCCGCAGCCTCGCTCGAGCCGAAGCGCTTCGCCATCGCGGCGGTGAATTCATCCTGCGTGACCTTGCCGTCGCTGTCGCCATCGAGGCGCGCGAACATTTTCTGGAGAAACTCGCTGGAGTCGGGCCGGGTGGCGCCCGCGAGCGAGGAAGTGGAGCTGACAGAGGAGATGCTCATTGTCGTAGTGGTGGTTGATTCGCACCCGTGAACATCGGCACCGCGCGGCATCCGGTGGAGCCGCCTCGTTGCGTAATCCCGCGCGCCCATCCCGTTTGGGCGGGCCTTGAGCCCAGTGGGCGTTTTCAGCGCCGCTCCGTCGCCAGCTGCGCGCGAATCCAGTCCGCCATCCGCGCGTCCCAATCGGGCAGCGACTCCTTCCACTTCAGCAAACCGTGACCGGCGCCGGGCAGCACGATCAGATCGCAGGTGTTGCCGGCCGCGCGCAGTTTTTCCTGGAAGGCTCGCGACATCGCGATCGGGACCGTCTTGTCCGCGTCGCCGTGCAGCAGCAAAAACGCTGGCAATCCCGCACGCACGTGCTCGCTCGGCGAAACCGCCGCGAGACGCGCGCGCGTCTCCGGCGTGAATTCCTTGGCGATGTCGAACAAGGCCTGCAGCGACGTGCTCGCGCCGCCGCGGTTCACCGTATCGGTCACGAGATCGGTCACCGGCGCGAAGCCGATCACGGCTTGCACGCGCGCGGACTCATCGCCGAGCACGCCCGCAAGGCACGCGAGGTGTCCGCCCGCCGAGTGGCCGACGACCACGATGCGCCGTGGCTCGCCGCCGAACTCCGCCGCATGCGCTTTCACCCAACGGATGGCCGTGAGCGTGTCCTCGAAGCCCGCGGGCCAGCGGTGCGCGGGCGCGAGCCGGTAATCGATCGAGAACCACACGCAGCCCGCCGCGGTGAACGCGTTGAACCACGGCGTGATGTCGGCGCCGTTGCCAGGTTTGTCGCTGCCGGATTTGCTCCCGCCGCTCCAGCCGCCGCCATGCACGAGGATCGCGACCGGAAACGGCCCGTCGCCCGCCGGCACGCCGACATCGAGTTTCAAGGTTACGCCTGCGGCTTCGCCGTAGATGACGTCGCGAACGATGCGCGCCTCCGCCGCGCGCGTCGCGCCGGCCAGGAGGAGAAAAGCGACCCAGACGAGTATCGGTTTCATGGGAAAGCAGTCAGCGAGGTCGCGAAGCATCGATCTCATCGGCGGCACGCTCGTGCTCCGCGGCTTCCGCGCTGCGGCCGAGTGAACGCAGGGCGCGTGCGAGCTGCCGGTGCGCGAGCGCGTGCTCGGGGTCGAGTTCGAGGGCGCGCTCCAGCTGCGGCACGGCTTCCGCGGGACGGCGGAGCTCGACGAGCGTCGCGCCGACGAGGAAAGCCGCTTGGGCGTTCTCGGGATCGATCTCGGCCGCGCGCGTGAAATGCGTGAGCGCCTCCGCCGGCCGTCGGCGCGACATGGCGGCGACACCGCGATTGCACCAGGCATTCACGAAGCGCGGATCGAGCTGCACCGCCGCCGTGAAATCGCGCTCCGCCGCCACGGCATCACCGAGCGCGAGCGCGGCGCGCCCGCGGGTGTTGAGCGCCGCCGGGAATTTCGACAGCAGCGCCAGCGCGCGCTCGGCGAGCGGCTTCGCCTCGGCGGCGCGCCCCGCGTCGACGAGCTGGCCGGCGAGATTGTTCAGGCCTTCGGGAAAATCCGGGCGCAGGCGCAACGCGGTTTCGAGATGCGCCACGGCGTCCGCGCGTTCGCCGTCGGCAGCGAGCACGAGCGCGAGGTTGTTGTGCGCGAGCCAGCTGTCGGGATTCCGCGCGAGCGTGGCGCGCCAGAGCGTGGCCTCGTCGCGATAGATGCCCGCCTGGCTCCAGGTCAGCGCGAAGAGCCCACCGAGCACCGCGAGGAACGTGCCGAGCGTCGCGCCGCGTCCGAAGCGGGCGACCGCGAGCGCCACACCTGCGCCGGCGAGGGCGAAGAGCGCGGGGTTGGCAAGGTAGGCGAAATGATCCGCGACGAATGAAAACAGGAACGGGTAGACGTTCACGAAACCGAGCACCGGAAACAGCGTGCCGCCGAAGAGCAGCGCCGCCGCGAGCCATCCGCGGTGGCCGAGCCGCGCGCGCCACGCGGCGCCGCCGAGGGCGCCGAGCGTCGCAAGCGGGAAAAGCCATTGCCACCATACGGACGCATCGACGCTCCAGCGCGGATAGATGAAGGTCAGGTCGAGCGGCCAGACGAGCGAAGCGACGTAGTGCCACGGCACGCGGGCGGCGAGCAGCAGGCGCGCGCCGGCGCCGAGTTCGAACGCGCTGCCCTTCGCGCCGATGAGTTCGCTTTCGAAATGCGCCGTGAGCAAGCCCATCGCCGCGCCGGCGACGAACCACGGCAGCAGCGGCAGGACGTCGCGCCGCCACTCGAGCCGGCCGCGCCGCCACCAAGCGACGACCAGCAGCGCGGCGGGAAGCGAGGCGGTGACGGTCTTCGTGAGCAGCGCGAGGGCGAAGAGCGCGCTCGCGAGGGCGTAGGAACGCGCACGGCGATCGTCGTCGAAACGCAGCCACGCCAGCGCGGCGGAGAGATAGAACAGCGCGGAGAGCGTGTTCTTTTGCTCCGAGATCCACGCGACGGACTCGACGCACACCGGGTGCAGCGCGAAGAGCAGCGCGGCGAACCACGCGCCCGGCACGGCGAGGCGGCGCAGCACGAACGCGAAGAGGCAGGCGTTCGCGGCGTGTTGGGGAAGGTTGACGAGATGGTAGCCGAGCGGAGCGTCGCCCCAGAGTCGGTGCTCGAGCCAGAACGCGGAATGGAGGACCGGGTAGTATTGCTGCGTCGCGCCGACTTCGAACCAGATGCGGAGCAAGCCGCCGAGCGAGCGGAGGTCGGCGCGCGTGACGTGGCCGTCGTCGTCCCAGAGGAACTGGCCGCGGAGCGCCGGCAGATAGGCGGCGAAGACTGCGAGCGCGAGGAGCGCGCACCACCAAAACGTGGGCGAGCCGAGCGGCGCGGCGGCGGGCGCGGAGGTTGTTCGTGAAGGACGAGACACGGCGCACGAAAAACGTAGGGCGCGCGGCGCGTGGCGCGATAGCAAACACGCCCGCGACGAGCATTGCTGTTGCCGGTGGCGGTGGTGCCCGGCAATTTTCGGCGCAGCGTGGAACGTTTACCCCAGAAAGTTCGTTCGGGCCTGCTGGCGCTCGGCTGTCTCGCGGTGTTGTTCGTTTTTTTCAGTCCGCCGTTCGCGGCGTGGCGGGCGTGGGCGCGGGCGCCGGAGATCGGTTTTCTGCCGGAGACGCGGCGCGGCGTTGCGGTGCTCGAGCAGGTGAAGGCGCTCGGCGCGCCGGTGGTCGATCCGTTGCACAGCGCGATCCAGTGGCGGCTGCTTTTTCCGGCGGTGGCGCGCGGGCTGGATTTGCCGGCGTGGGCGCTGTTCGGATTCGCGCACTTGGGTGCGTTGTTCGCGCTGTGGTTTTTGATCGAGCACGCGAAGGCGCGTGGGGCGGCGTGGGGCGAGGCGGCGCTCGTCGCGTTGCTGGCGGGCGCGGGCGCGTGGTTCTTCGCGGCGACGGGCTGGCTCGGTTACTACGACTCGTGGGTCGTGCTCGGGTTGCTCGCGGTGGCGTTCGCCGCGCGCCGGGAATTCGGCTGGCTCGCGTGTCTGGCGGTGCCGTGGATCGATGAGCGCTTCGTGCTCGCGGTGCCGCTGGCGCTGTTGTGCCGGCAACTCGACGGCGACGAGGCGCGACGCGGGAACTGGAAAAGCGAGTGGGGCGTGCCGCTGGCGCTGTGCGCTGGGTTTGTCGTCGTGCGGCTGGCTGTGCTGCGCGGCAGCGTCGCGAACGCGACGGTGGGCGGCTATCTCGCGTGGCTGGATTTTTCGAAGACGCCGTGGACGCAGTTCGTGTGGGGCGCGTGGGAAGGCTGGCGCGCGGGCTGGGTGCTGATTGCGGTCGCGGTGTGGGCGGTGGTGCAACGGCGCGGCGCCACCGCGGCACTGGCGGTGGGCGCGGCGGGTGCGGCGGTGTTGCTCGTCGGTTTGCTGACAGCGCAGGATTTCGGACGCTCGATGATGTTGCTCGCCCCGCTCGTCGGGCTGGGCGTCGGCGCGTGGAGCACCGTGCCTTGGCCGGGCAGGAAGCGCGCGTTGGTCGCGCTCGCCGGGGCGGCGCTGATTTTGCCGGCGCATCAGGTGATGAGCGACGCGGCGACGCCGGTGATGACGCTGAACCACGAACTCGGCGCGCGGCGCGAGCCGCCGCCAAGGCTGTCGCCGGCGGCCTACGAATTGAGCGGCGTCGTCGAGATGGAGCGCGGGAATCCGCAGAAGGCGGAGATCGCGCTGACGATCGCGATCAAGCTGGACGAGCGGCCGACGAGCGCGTGCAAGCACCGCGGCCTGCTCTACGCCAGCGCGCAGCGGTGGAGCGACGCGTTGAAGGATTTCCGGACGTGGGCGGAGAACGACGCGCGCGACCCGGATGCGTGGCTGTTGGTCGCGCAGGCGGAAGCGGCGCTCGGCAACACGGCGCAGGCGCGGACGGAGTTGCAGCGCGCGCTCGGGCTCGCGTCGAAGGAATGGGCGGCGCGGCCGGACGTGGCGCGGTTTCGGACGCGGCTGGGAATG
Source organism: Opitutia bacterium (assembly GCA_016217545.1). NCBI lineage: Bacteria > Pseudomonadati > Verrucomicrobiota > Opitutia > Opitutia bacterium. The sequence goes on from JACRHT010000012.1 coordinate 391,385, forward strand.
TGATGGGCAGCGGCGGTGCCACGCTCGCGGCCTCCGTCCAGTCGCCGCCGGGACGTCGGCGACCACCGCAGTTGCGGGCGGAAGATTCCGGGGAAAAGAAAATCGCCACCGGTTGCCCGGTGGCGATCGTTGGGAGGTGAACCCGATCCGAGGCGGACGCTAGAGATCGAACGTCGCGCTGAGGATGAATTGTCGCGGGTCGACGATGCGGAACGCGTTGGGCGTGCCGTCGGGGAACGCGCCGATGGGCTGGAGGCGTCCGTCTTCCTGGATGTTGCGGACGTTCAGCTGGAAGGTGGCGCCGACTTTGCTGCCCCAGAGTTTGGTGCGGTAGGAGACGAAGGCGTCGAAGTAGGCGTGGGCCTTGTCGTAGACCGGGTTGTTGGCGTCGAGCTCGGTGATCGGCTGGTTGGCGGCGAGGAGCGCTTGGTAGTTCTTGCCGTAGTAACCGATGGCGCCGCGATCTTCCCAGCGGACGGAGCCGCCGACCTTGAAGCCCTTGAGGATCTTGTTGTCGGTGATGGCGGCGAGCTGGAGGCTGGAGCTGAGCTTGAACGCGTATTTGCGGACGCTCGGCTTGGATTTGCCTTCCTGCTGCTTGATGACCGAGTAGGGCGCGGTGACGAAGACCTGGTGGTTCGCCTGCGGCGTGCTGGAGCCGTAGGTGGAGGTCCACCAGAGCGCGTTGCTCTTGGTCGGGTCGGTGATGGTGGTCCACACGGGCGTGCGGAGGTCGATGTATTCCTGGATGGCGCTGGAGATGTTCGTGCTGGTCGACTCGGTTTCGGTCGCGGAGCCGGCGACGGTCCAGAACTTGGTCGGGTTGTAGTTCAGCTCGATCTCGGTGCCCTTGGCTTCGATGTCGTTGGTCGCGGCGAGCGTGCCGGCTTGGAAGGCGGCGGCGAGCGCTTGCGCGGTGGCGGTCGGGATCTTGGTGACCGCCTCGATCTGCGCGTCGAGTGCGGCGCCGGAGAGGCCCGGATACCAGTTGTCGCGGATGAGCGTCGGGAGGTTCCACGCGTCGAGCGTGCCGCCGCCGTAGAGGATGTCCTTGCGGAGGACGCGCTGGGCGACGGTGTTGGCGTCGCCGTCGCGGGCGTTGTATTGGTTGGTCTTCCACTTGTTGAAGCGGAGGACGAACTTGTCGTTCAGCGGGAGCCAGAAGCCGTAGTCGGTGCCCTTGCCGGTGACGTTCGGGAGCGGCTTGAGGAAGAGGTCGATCGCGGGCGGCTGCGGGATGAAGTTGTCCGACTTGTTGTAGGTGAGCGAGAGGCTGCGCGCGACGTTGGCAACGTAGCCGAGGACGCCGCTGTCGGTGTCGGCGGTGTGGTTGAGCGACTGGATATCGCGCAGCGGGCGGGCGACGACGGAGAGCGTCTTGGTGCGGCCCTTGTTGGTGCGGTAGTCGCCGGAGACCCAGCTGTTGTCGCGGGTGAAGTCGTGTTCGGTGTTGTTGTTCACCAAGCCGGGAGCGGTGCCGGCCTTCGAGTAGACGGTGTCCTCGCGGTAACCGACAACGGTGACGAGCTTGTTGTCGAGGAACTGGCTTTGGAGAACGGCGCCGGGGGTCTTGATGATTTGCTTGAGGTTGTTGGCGCCGCCGGTGCTGTCGGTGGTGGCGATGAGGTCGAGTTTCTCCGGGTCGCGGAAGAACGTGCCGCTGTTCGTGGGGAGGTTGCCCGAGACGGTGTAGCCGCCCCAAGTGAACGGATAGGTGCCGAACGCGAAGTCGCTCGGGGCGCGCTCAACGACACCGTTCATGTTACCGCCGACGTAATAGCGGATGTATTGGCGGAGGATGTTCGGGCCGGCCGCGGGGCCGCCGGTGACGGAGCCTTGGTTGGCGCGTCCGTAGTTGGCGGTGGTGACGGCGCCGAGCCATGCGGGGCTGGAGGTCATCGCCTCGCGGTAGGAGAAGACGCGGCTGACGCGGTATTTGTATTCGTCGTAGGCGGAGAATTGCTGCACGCCGAGCCACTTGAGGAGGCTGGTCTCGTTGCGGAGGTCGAGGCGGTAGGCCATCTGCGCGCGGTAGGTGTCCCACTTGGAGGGCATCCACTTGGTGAGCGGCTCGGTGGCGGCGAGGTAGGTCTTGCCGAAGAAGGGATTCGGCGTGCCGTCGAGGTTCTTCTCGTTGATGTCGACGAAGAGCTGGCCGCTTTGGCCGGAGGTGCCGGAGTTGCCGAGCGGGGTGCGGGCGTAGCGCTCGTTGTCTTCGCGGAGAGCGCCGAGCTGCACGGCGAGCATCTGGCGCGGCGTATCGAGGATGATCTGGTCGAGCTGGGCGTTGTAGACCTGCGTGCGATCCATCAGGCGGTTGACGGAGGAGACGTTGATCTCGGACCAATCGTAGATGGACTTGTTGGAAACGGTCGGCGTGGTGGTCCAGAGCGGCTGGTTGGTGTAGCGGCCCGGCGAGGCGGTGGCGGTGCCGAGGTTCACGCTGGATTGCATGAGGCGGATCGTCTGGTTGTTCGCCGTGGGCGTGGGGATCGCGACCGCGAGGTTGTTGGTGTTCGGCGCGGTCCAGTAAACGACGCCGCGCTCATCGACAAAGAGGTTGGCGCGGGTCTGCATCGTGCCGGCGCGGGAGAGGCCGAAGCCGTTGAGCGTGCTGTCGAAGGAGAGCGTGTCGGAGGTGAAGGGCCCGAGGGTGCGGCCGCCGAGGTGGATGACCTGGGCGATGGGATCCCACGTGGCCTTGCCGCCCGCGATCCAGTCGCTGACGTAGTCGCGCGGCGGGGTGTAGTTCGGGCGGTTGCCGTTCATGCGGTAGTCGAGATACCCGGCAGTGATGGTCGTATTCTTGAACGGCTTGTATTTGATGAACGCGTCGTAGCGGCGGGTGTTCACGCCGGAGGGCTTGCGGACGAAGCCTTCGTGCTGGAAGCCGCCGTTCACGCGGACGGCGAGCTTGTCCTTGATGAGGACGCGATTGAGGTCGAGCGTCGTGCGGAAGCCGTCCCAGTTGTCGGCGCGGAGTTCGACGCGCGAGATCTGGCGCGAGAGGTTGGCGGTGGTCGCGACCTGATTGACGGTGCCGGAGGCGTTGCCGAGGCCGAACACGCTGGCGTTGGGGCCGCGGGTGATCTCGATGCCTTCGACGAGGAGCGGGTCGATCGGCATGCGCCCGGACATCTCGTAGTTGTTGTAGGAGATGTTGGCCGAGCTGATGCCGCGCAGGCGGTTGGCCTGCGTGGGGTTCATCTGCACGTTGTCGGTGAGCTGGCCGTTGCGGTCGACGCTGTAGTCGGTGAACGTGCCCGTGCCCTCGGCGCCGGCGGTGTAGAGGAACACGTCGTTGATATCGAGCATCGCGAAGTCGGCCATCTGCTCCTTCGTCATGACGGAGATGGAGGAGCCGAGGTCCTCGAGCTTCGTGTTGAAGCGCGTGCCGGACATCGTGTTCGAAGAGTAGTAGCCCTTGGTGTCGGACTTCACTTCGAAGGGCGAAAGCAGGACGACATCCTCGGGTGCCGGCGTCGGCGCGGCGGCCGCGACGGCGGTGTTGGCGTCGGTGAGTTTGGAGCGCGGCTCCTCGGCGGGCGCGGGCGTCGTGCCGGCGGTGGCTGGCGCCGATTGCGCGAACGCCGAGCCGGTCCAGGCGGCGAGAGCCACCAGTGCCAGGCAAAGGCGTGGTGACGTGTGCAGTCGATGGCGGATGTTCATGGGGGTGGTTGGGTTTGCTGTCGGGTTGAGAAAAGTGCGCTCACCGCTGGCGCGGCGCGGAAGCGATCGGCTGGCCGTCGACCGTGGCACCGGTGACGGCGTCGAAGACGAACGGCCCGCCCTTGGCGGGAGAAAGCGCGCAGCGGCGGAATGCGAGGTCGCGCGCGTGGGTGGCGAGGACGCCGCGCTCGGAGACGATCGCGCAGTCCTCGAAAACGACATTCTGCACCGGCGAGGCGGGCATGCCCGTGATGCGCACGGCGACGGGCACGCCGGTGGCGGCGACCTTGCGCACGGTGATGTTGCGGAAAAGCGGAGGGCGTTGCTGCGCGACGGCGCTCGGGTCGGCCGAGTAATCCATGTTGAGGATCGCGACCTCATATTTCAGGTCGCGGGCGGTGACGTTCTCGACCCAGACGTTCTCCACGATGCCGCCGCGGTCGGGGCGGGATTTGATGCGGAGCACGCGGTCGGTGCCCTCGAAATCGCAGTCGTGCGCGTAGACGTTGCGCACGTCGCCGGACATCTCGCTGCCGATGACGATGCCGCCGTGGCCGCGCCGGCTGGTGCAATGGCGCATGACGACGTTCTCGGTCGGGCGCGCGACGCGCCAGCCGTCCTCGTTGTAGCCGGACTTCAACACGACGCAGTCGTCGCCGGTGGAGAACGTGCAGTATTCGACGAGGACGTTGCGGCAGGAGTCGGGATCGAGGCCGTCGTTGTTCGGGCCGTCGGTGTCGACGGTCACGCGGCGGACGATGACGTTCTCGCAATAGACGGGGTGGAGCGTCCAATTCGGGCCGCTGCCGATGGTGAAGCCCTCGAGCAGCACGTTGCGGCATTCGACGAACGACACGAAGCTCGGCCGGATCGCCGCCTCGCGCGTGCCGAAGACGCGCTGCTCGACCGGCACGCCTTTGGCCGCGAGCGCGGGCAGGCCGCTCTTCTCGGATTTTTTCCACGGCCACCACGCCGCGCCGTTGCCGTCGAGGCGACCGGGACCGGTGATGGCGATGTTCTCGCAGCCGCGCGCGTAGATCAGCGGGGAGTAGTTGAAGCACTCGATGCCGCCGACGCGCACGAAGACCGGCGGCAGGTAATCCTCGAACACATCGCTGAACACCACGACCGCGCCCGCGGCGAGGTGCAGGTCGATGTTGCTGCGGAGATGAATCGGTCCCGTCAGCCAGCGCCCGGCGGGAATCACGACGCGACCGCCGCCGGCTTGCGCAACGACTTCGATCGCGCGTGCGATGGCGACGGTGTTCTTCGTGGCGCCGCCCTCGACCGCGCCGTGCTCGACGATGCTCACGCTGCGCGCGGGAAACTTCGGCCGCTGCAACTGCGGCATCGGAAACGGCGCCTGAATGGGCGCGATCGGCTCCGCTGGATCGTAGGCCGCCAGCGCGGCGCCGGCCGCGCACGCGATCACGCTCGCCAGACAAAGTCGGCGGACGACGCGCGACATGGCGCGCCCGGACGGGCGGGAAGCGGAAAACAACCCGGAGGGTTGCATGCGAATCGGACAACCGACTCGGCGCGATCGCTGCGGAGCATCGACCGGAACGCCGATCGGGTGGGGAATAAACGGGGTGGGTGTTGGTAGACGAAACCCGTCGGCGTCGCGTGCTGTCGCACGCTTTTCCGACGTGAAGAAATTTTGCGCCGCGAAAATTCCGCGAGCAACGGGCGGCCCGTTCGCATCGTTGAACAAATTCCCCGGTCGCGCGCGCGGGCGAATCAACGATGCGCACTTGCGTCGCGTTGCGCCGCGCGTGCCGCGTGCTTCGCTCGGGAAATTCTCCGGGGCGGCACGTCCGCCTCGTCTTCCCCACCCCGTTTCCCCGCGCGTCTCGCCATGAGCACCGCTTCCTCTTCTCCGGCGCCGTCCCGCGGCCAAGCCGGCCAGTTTCGCTGGGCGATCTGCGGCCTGCTCTTCTTCTCCGTCGCGATCAATTACGTCGACCGCAACATCATCGGCATCCTGAAGGGGCCGCTGAGCCAGGAACTCGGCTGGAGCGAGACCGACTACGCGCACATCGCCTCGGCCTTCCAGTTCGCCTACGCGTTCGGCTATCTGCTGGGCGGGCGTCTGATGGACAAGATCGGCATCCGCCGCGGCCTGCCGCTGGCGGTGGCGGTGTGGAGCGTCGCGGCCGCGGCGCACGGCCTGTGCGCGCTGCTGCCGCTCGGCGAATCGTTCACGCTCAGCCTGCCGTGGAAGAGCGCGGGCGTCGCGGCGTCGCTCGTGCTGCCGTTCACCGTGCTCGGCTTCATGAGCGCGCGCGTCGTGCTCGGCCTCGCGGAGGGCGGCAATTTTCCCGGCGCGATCAAGGCCGTCGCGGAGTGGTTTCCGCAACGCGAGCGCGCACTGGCGACGGGGCTCTTCAACGCCGGCTCGAACATCGGCGCGATCATCTGCCCGTTCGCCGTGCCGCGCATGTATGCGGCGTGGGGCTGGCCAATCACGTTCTACGTCACCGGTGCGCTGGGCTTCGTCTGGTTGATCGCGTGGTGGTGGCTCTACGAAAACCCCGAGACGCACCCGCGGCTCTCCGAGGCGGAGCGCGCCTATATTCGCGATGGGCAACCGGCCGAACCGGTCGCCATCGCGACGCAAGCACCGGAGAAGATCGGCTGGCTCGCCCTGCTCCGCCATCGCGCCACGTGGGCCTACATCGCGATGAGCATCCTCGCCGGACCGGTCTGGACGATCTACATGTTCTTCCTGCCGGACTTCCTGCAAAAGCGCTACCAGCTGCCGCTGGTGGCGGTCGGCAACTGGACGGCGGTGTTCTATTTCGTGGCGTCGTTCGGCGGCATCGCCGGCGGCTGGCTCGCCGGGCACTTCCTCGCTCGCGGCTGGACCGTGAACGCCGCACGCAAGGTCGCGATGCTGCTCTGCGCCGTGGCGGTGCTTCCCATCTACCTCGCGCCGTATGTCTCGAGCGTGTGGCTGACCGTGCTCATCGTCGGCCTTGCCGGCTCGGCGCACCAAGGCTGGTCGGCCAACCAGTTCAGCTTCGCCTCGGACACGATGCCGAAGGCGGCCGTCAGCTCGCTCGTCGGCCTCGGCGGCTTCATCGCGTATTTCACCGGCGGCTTTACCGCCGAGATCATCGGCGTCGTGCTGAAACACACCGGCAGCTACGCGTCGATCTTCGCCGTCGCTTCGGTGATGTATGTGTCCGCGCTGCTCGTGATGCACTTGCTCGTGCCGCGCATCGGACAAAAGTGATGACCGTGCTTTCCGCGCTCGTCGTTCCGCTCCTCATGACGCTCACCCCGGCCCCTTCCCCGTCCGCCCCGGCCGCCGCAATCGCGCCGTGGTCCGCCGACCGCCGTGACGGCACCTACCAGAATCCCGTGCTCTACGCGGACTACTCGGACCCCGACGCGATTCGTGTCGGCGACGACTATTGGATGACCTCGTCGAGCTTCGGCCACGTGCCCGGCCTGCCGATCCTCCACTCGCGCGACCTGGTCAACTGGACACTCGTCAACCACGCGCTCCCCGCGCTCGTGCCGCGCGAGCACTTCGCCACGCCGCGCCACGGTGCCGGAGTTTGGGCGCCCGCGCTGCGGTTTCACGACGGCAAGTTCTGGATCTTTTATCCCGACCCGGACTTCGGTCTCTACGTCATCACCGCCGAGGATCCGCGCGGCGCGTGGTCCGAACCGATTCTCGTCAAAGCCGGCAAAGGCCTCATCGACCCGTGCCCGCTGTGGGACGACGATGGCCAAGCTTACCTGATCCATGGCTGGGCGAAGAGCCGCGCCGGCATCAACAACCAACTCACGCTCCACCGCCTCGCGCCCGATGGCACGCGCGTGCTCGACGACGGCAAGGTCATCATCGACGCCAACCAGCTCCCCGGCTGGCGCACGCTTGAAGGCCCCAAACTCTACAAGCGCGACGGCACCTACTACGTCTTCGCGCCCGCCGGCGGCGTCACCGAAGGCTACCAAGCCGTCTTCCGCGCCAAGAATATCTGGGGACCCTACGAAAACCGCATCGCGCTCGAGCAAGGCGCCACGCCCGTCAACGGCCCGCACCAAGGCGCTTGGGTCGACACGCCGCAAGGCGAGCACTGGTTCTTCCATTTTCAAGAGCTGCCCGCCTACGGCCGCGTCGTGCACTTGCAGCCGATGCGCTGGCGCGCGGACGGCTGGCCCGCGATGGGCGAAGCGGCCGACAGCGATCACGGCAAGAGCCAGCCCGTGCTCCACCACGCCAAACCCACGCTCCCGCCGCAGCCGCTCGCCGTGCCGCCGACGTCCGACGACTTCGCCGCGCCCGCGCTCGGCCTCCAATGGCAATGGCAGGCCAATCCGCGCTCCGAGTGGTTCTCGCTCACCGCACAGCCGGGCTCGCTGCGCCTGCGCTGCATCGCGACGCCGAGCGCCGACTCGCACTGGCAGACGTCGCAGCTGCTGCTACAGAAATTTCCCGCGCCGGATTTCACCGCGACGACCGTCCTCCGCATCTTGACCAAGGAAGAGGGCGATTGCGCCGGCCTGATGGTTTTCGGCTACGACTACGCCTGGCTCGGCCGCGTCCGCCGCGGAAAATCCAGCGTGCTCGTGCTGCGCGAATGCCACGGCGCGCAAAAAGGCGGACGCGAGACTGAGATCGCCAGCGCGGATCCCGAAACCACGCCCGTCTGGCTGCGCGTCACCATCGCGCCCGGCGCACGTTGCCAATTTTCCTACAGCGTGGACGGCGAAAAATTCACGCCGATCGGCGGCGAGTTCCAGGCGTCCTCGAGCCAATGGGTCGGTGCGAAAGTCGGCCTCTTCGCCGCCGCGCGCCCGGGCGTGACGAGCAAGGGTTTCGCGGAATTCGACTCGTTCACCGTCTCGCGCTGACGCGACGAGAGGGCGCTTGAGGGCAAGCGCCCCTACCGCACTTTGCGGGCCCGCGGATTGCACGCCGAGATTGCGGGCTTGAACGCGCGCGCCTGCGGCGTGAACTTGCCTCGCGTTTCCGCCCTGTCGGATACGTCTGCGTTCCCATGCCTCCGGAAGCCACCTTGGAAGACGTCGCCCAACGCGCGGGAGTCCACCGCTCGACGGTCTCCCTCGCGCTGCGCAACAGCCCGCGCATCCGCCCCGAGGTCCGCGCGCGCATCCAGGCCATCGCGAAGGAAATCGGCTACCGCGTGAACCCGCTCGTCGCGACGCTCATGCGCTCGCGCCGCTCCGGCCATGCGATCAAGCACGTCTGCCTCGCCTACGTGACGAACTATCCCACGCGTTACGGCTGGCGGCCGGAGCACCACGATCGCCCGGACTTTTTTCCCGGCGCGCAGCAACGCGCGGAGGAACTCGGCTACAAGCTCGAACACTTCTGGCTCGCCGAGCCGGGCATGACGCCGGCGCGCATGAGCGACATCCTCAGCCGCCGCGCCATCACCGGCGTGCTGCTCGGCCGCTTACCACCGGGACAGTCGACGCTCGAATTGTGCTGGGACCGCTTTTCCGCCGTGGCGCTCGGTTACACGTTGCGCTCGCCGGAGCTGCATCACGTGGCCGAGGACCCGTTTTCCGGCATCACGCAAATCGTCGAGCAATGCCTCGCGCGCGGCTACGAGCGTCTCGGGTTCGCCGTGGTCGACGTCGACGACAGCCCGAGCTGGGGCGACCGTCTCGTCGGCGCATTCCTGCGCGCGCAATCCCGATTGCCGCGCGCGAACCACATCCCGCCGTGCGACTTCGATCCCGGCCCGGCGTTTCGCGAGAAGTTCCTCGCGTGGGTGAAGAAATGGAAACCCGACGCGATCGTGAGCACGCGCGGCCAGCCGACGTTCAACTGGCTGCGCGAAGCCGGCTACTCCGTGCCGCGCGACGTCGGCTTGGCGACGATGATCAACAACCATCCCGAGCACGGCATTTCCGGCATCTACAACGACCCGCGCAACCTCGGCGCGCTCGCGACCGAGATGGTGGTCGGCATGCTGCACCGCGGTGAAACGGGTCTGCCCGCCGAACCGCACTTCGTGCTGTCGCCCGGCCGCTGGCTCGACGCCGGCACGTTGCGCGCGCCGGTGAAGTGAGCGCGGCGCGCGCCGCACCTAAATTCAGGCGCTTTCGCCGTTCGCGCGATGGACGCGGCGCCGCTAGGCTGCGGGCGTGTCTCCCGGACGGCGCAGGAGACGCGCACACCTTCCACGCGCCGCAACCCACGTCCCCACGTCCATGCCCCCCAAAGCCAAGTCCGCCAAAGCCACGCCCAAAGCCAAAGCCGCCGCCAAGCCGGCAAAAGCGAAAGCCTCCAGCCTCGCCGTCGCCGCCGCCGGCTTCCCCGTCAACCAGTCCGTCATCATCCCGGGTGCGGGCAACGGCAACATCGGCCTGTATTTCTACAGCGGCACGACGCTCTCGATCAACTACCAGCCCAACGGAAACAGCCAGGTGTTCTTCGGCCAGAACTACATCACGCCCACCACGCCGCTGCCGGCGGGCGTGTCGACCTTCCCGGCCCAACCCGGTTTCAACATGACTTGGTCCTCCTCGGGCGGCGGATTCAAATTGGTCTGGGGCGTCAGCTGAGGCCGCGCGCCCGCCGCCGCTTCATGGCCCATCGCCCGCGCCTCTTCGGCGCGGGCTTTTCGTTTCAGGGGTTGACCGTCACGCGCAGCGTCGCGGCGACGCGACCTTTGTCGTCCTTCGCGTTGATGCGGAATTCGTAGGTGCGGCCGCGGGGCAGCGTGACCTCGATCGACCACTGCTGCTCGCTGTCGCGGTGCACCATCGCGGGAATTTCCTGCGTGGGCGCGTCCGCCGAGTCGTAGCGACAAATGGCCTCGAGCGTCTCGATGACGGCGTTGTCGGCCAGCGCGGCGACTTCGAGAACGATGCGGTAGCGCCACTGCCCGTAGGGCTCGGCGCGGCTCGCGAGGTGGCGCAGCACCGGCGCGCCCTCGGGCATGTCCGAGCGGGGACCATCGATCTTCGTCACCGTCGTGCTCGCCTGCGCGACCATGCGCTCCTTCAGCGGCGCGGGCACGTGCACGCCCTCGGGGCGGAGCGGCGTGGCGTTGTAGACGAGGTTGTAGCCGGTCGCGAAAACGGGCGTGTAGCCGAGGAGGTCGGCCGCGCCATCGCCGTCGAAATCGCCGGCGAGGAACACGCGTTGCTCGGGAAAATCGTTGCCGGTCGCGAGGCGGGGCCAAACCGGATTCCGGCTGAAGCGCCGGTAGTCCGCGCCGAGATAAGTGCGCAGGCCGTTGCGGCCGCCGATGCCGATGTCGAGGCGGCCATCGTGGTTGAAATCCGCCACCACCACCGACGCCGTGCCGAGTCCGAGGCCGAACTCGCTAGCGACGAGCTCCCACGGATCCTCCCAGCCCGCGCGGCCCGAGGCGCCGAAAACCACGCGGATGCGGTCGCCGCGCTCGACGTCGTTGTCGGTCAGGATCAGGTCGTCGCGCCCGTCGCGGTCGAGATCGGCCACGATCACGTCGCGCGCGAAGTCGTCACGGCCGCCGACCGGCCAGAGGAACGGTTTGGTCGCGCCGTGTTGGTTAAAGAACATCCACGCGCCGGTGCAGCGGCCTTTGTCCTCGGTGGTCACCGCGATGTCGGCGAAACCGTCCCCGTCGAAATCGCCGGCAGCGAGCCGCGTGATGCGGTCGAACTTCACGGTGTAGGCGTCGCCCATCGGCGTGACGCCGCTCTGCGCGACTTGGAGGAGGCGGAAGCGGTTGTAGCCCTCGACCACGGCCACGCCCCAGCCGAGCGCGCCGGTGAAGAAGCGGCCGGTGGCGGCGGCGCGCAGCGGCTCCGTGGAGCGATAGGGTTTGAGCGCGGGCACGAAACTGCCGTTGGCCGAGCCGAAAAACACCTGGAGAATCGGGCCGGCGGCGACGACGAGGTCGCTCTCGCCGTCGTGGTTGAGATCGCCGGCGACCAGCACCTCGGGCGTGAAGCCGTCGAGGCTGGATAGGTCGAGCGTGGCCGTGGACTTGAAGCCCTTCAGGTTGTCGCGGCCGTAGAGCACGATGCCGTTCTCGATCGCGGCGAAACCGCGGACGCGATTGCCGGAGTGCAGCAGCACCGCGCGCACGGGCGGCTGCGCGGTGGCGATGCCCGCGGTGGGGCCGAAGGCGAATTGCGGCACCGGCAGCGTCGCGGTGTTGAAGCGCACGGGCGCGTCCGGCGCGGTGCGGGGCAGTTGCTCGAGCCACGCGGTGGCGACGACGGCGTCGCGCGCCGGGCGCGGCAACTCGAGCGCGCGCGGCAACGGCTCCGGGAGCGGCGTGGCGGCGGTTTCAGCCGTTTCCGGCGCGGCCTTTTCCGGCTCGTTCTTCGGTGGCTCGACGCGAGGACGCGCGCTGCGGATGCGGTCGTTTTCCACCCACTCGTCGAACGCCTCGTCGGCGCCTTCGTAAGCCACGAATGCCCGCGACGGCTCGGCCCGCAACACCACGGCGCGGTGGCCGGCGCCAGCCTTGTCGACAATGACGCGGGTGCCGGCTTGCCAGAGCGCCTCGGCGGCGACGGCGGCGGAATGGGCGACGAGCGCGGAAATCGCGGCGAGCAGAAGACGCGACGTGGGGACGCGGGGAATCATCGCGGGCGACTGTGTGCTTTGGCCAAACCGGGGGCGACGAAAAACTAAGGGAAAACCCCTGTTTTTGACCGGGACCGATCAGGCACCGGCGCGCACCGCGCGAAATTCTCCCAGGCCATTTCCGGAATCCGTCTTCAACCACTCGCCGCGTCGCGCCCATGTCTTTGCTCCGACTGATCCGCCTCTGTCTTCTTTTCGCCACCCTCGCCGCCAGCGCCCGCGCCCAGGTGGTGCTTTCGGATTTCGAAACCGGTTTGGACGGCTGGCTCCCTTACACGGCCGGCACCCACGACGCCGCCGTATCGGTCTCCTGGAACGCCACCACGGGCGTCGGTGGCAGCGGGGCGTTGGTGCTGAACGATCCGGGCACGGGTGCGGACGACTACTTCGTCGCGCCCGTCAAATTCCTCGGCGACAAATCCAGCTACTACGGCGGCACGCTCAGCTTCGCCTTGGAGCTCACGCTGTCGGCAGTGAGCGGTCTGCCGGAAAATCTCCTGCTGACGGGCGGCGGACTGACGATCGCGGCGGCGCTCTCGCCCACACCGACCACCGGCGGCTTCACCTCCTACAGCCTTTCGCTCGTCGAAACCTCCGGCTGGCACCTCGCCGGCACCGCAACCGCACCGACCCAAATCCAGATGCAGTCCATCCTGGGCAATCTGACCGAATTCTGCCTGCTCGGCGATTGGGGCAACGGCGCCGAGGCTGCGCGGCTCGACAACGTCCGCCTCGCGGCCGTGCCGGAACCGAGCACGCTGCTGCTCCTCGCCGCCGGTGGCGCGTTGATCGGGCTCGTGCGCCGGCGGCAATCGCGCGCGTAGGGCACCGACGCGGCGTCACGCTCCGGTCAACTCGTCGTAGATCGTCCCGAGATTGCCGGGCAAGCGGCTGTTTTGCGCGGCGTGGTAGTCGGGGAAAGCATCGAGGTTTTGCCGCGTGACGATCTCGGCCTTCGATTTGCCCGCTTTGATTTCGGCCGCAACGTGCGCGATCAGCGCATCGAGGAAAGCGGCCATCGCGAGCACGTCGGCCTTCGTGCCGGTGACGCCGAACTTCGGGTTGCCATGCCCGAAGATGTAGATCGCGTCGGCCGGATAATGCGCGGCGAGCTGCGGCAACACGTCGCGCCAGTGCTGCATCTTGCAGCCATCGACCTTCGGCGTGACGGGATAGAGGCGGTTGAAGACGAGGTCGCCGGTGTGCACGACATTGGCCTTCTCGAAATAGACCGCGATGTCGCCGCCGGTGTGCGACGGGCCGAAGAACTTCGCGCTCACGACCTCGTCGCCCACGTTCATGCGCCACGTGTCCGCGAAGAGCGTATCGGGAATCGTCGGCTCGCCCATCTGCGGGCTGCGTGCCGCGGCGGCTTTCTGGAGCGCGGGCACGGCTTCGTGCGCGACGAGTTTCTTCGCGGCGGGGCGCAGCGTGGCATTGCCGCCGGTGTGATCCCAGTGGTGGTGCGTGTCGACGACCGCGTCGAGCATGCGGCCGTTGCGGGCGGGCAGACCTTCGAGGAATTTCGCCGCCGTCTCCGCGAACTGCGTGTCGACCGCGACCAGCGCGTCCTTGTTGGAGAGCCAGCCGATCGTGCCGCCGCGACCGGTGAAGGTGCCGACGCCGCGGCGCAGGTCCTTGAATTCCACCTTCACGGGCGGCGGCGGCGCGGCGGGTTGCGGCGCGGGTGCCGGAGTCGCAGGGGTGGCGGTCTGTCCAAACAGCGAGCCTCTCGCGAGAAAGCCGAGCGAGACGGCCGCGGAAGTCGTGACAAGGAAGTCGCGGCGATTCATGGGCCGGAACTTAGCCGTGCTGCGTTCTCGCGCCAGTCCGTTCTCCCGTTCCGGCCGGCGCCTTGATCGCGCCCCGCGACCCAATTTGCCGTAATACGGTAAATCGCCGCCGCCTCGTCCGGCCCCTGGCCCCCGGCCCTCCCCGACCCCTGGCCCTAAGCTCCCCGCTCCCATCTCCCCGCCCCTGAACTTTCCTGTAACCTCCGCCGCCGCGCGCGGTATTCCCCGCTGCACACCTGCCATGCCTACGCCACCCGATGCCCGTTCCCGCCACAACCGCCGAAATCCAGGTTCCCTCCGACGCGACCATCGTTAGTTTCGCCGCCCACGTGGAAGCCTCCGATCACGAACTCATGATTGCCGTTCGCGCGGGCGACGTCGCGCAACTCGGGCAGCTCTTTGAACGCTACCAACAGCGGCTCTACGCCTTCTTCGTGCGCATGACGAACCAGCCGGCCGTCAGCGAGGACCTCGTCCAAGTCGTCTTCTACCGCATCCTGAAATACCGCCACACCTACCGCGACGAAGGCAAATTCACCGCCTGGATCTACCACCTCGCGCGCAAGGTCGCCGCCGATCACTTCCGCAAGCACGCCAAGGCCGCCACCGCCACCGACCCGGCCGATCTCCACGAGCATCCGGACGACGACGCCGTCTCGCCCGACCTCTCCGCCGCGACGAGCGACGACCTTGCCATCCTCCGCACCGCCCTCGCCCGCCTGCCGCTCGAACACCGCGAAGTCCTCGTCCTCTCCCGCCTCCAAAACGTCGAACACAAGGAGATCGCCCGCCTCTGCGACTGCTCCGTCGGCGCCGTCAAGGTCCGCGTCCACCGCGCGCTCAAGGAGCTGCGCGACGTCTACTTCAAACTCCGCCGCGACCAGGCCGCCTGACCGCCCAACCGCTGACCGACTCTCAACTCTCAGCTCCCGACTCTCAACTTTTCCGTTCCGCCCGCCATGAACTGCTCCCGCGTCACCGAACTCTTCATCGACTACCAGGACGGCTCGCTGCCGCCCGATGAAGCGGCGCAGATGCGCGCCCACCTCGCCTCCTGCCCCACCTGCCAGCGCGAATGGTCCGCCCTCCAGGAAATCACCCGCAAGCTCGACCAACTCCCGCAACCCGAGCCCTCCGCCCGCCTCCGCGAGAATTTCTACGCCATGCTCGAGACGCACCAGCGCGACGCCGATGCGCCGAGTCCGTTCGCCCTCGCGAAGAGCCGCCTCGACCGCTTCTTCGAAGCCATCCTCCCCGCGCAACCCGCGCTGCAATTCGCCTTCGCCCTCGCGCTGCTCGCCACCGGCATCTTCGCCGGCGCCCGCTGGCTGCAAAAGCCCGCCGTCGTCATCCCCGCGACCGACGAAGCCGCGAAACGCGAGATCGCCGACCTCCGCAAACAGGTCGACGGCATGGGCAAACTCGTCGCCGCCTCGCTCCTCCAGCAAAAATCCACCAGCGACCGCCTCCAAACCGTCCTCGCGACGATGGACCTCAAGTCGCCCGACCGCAAAGTCCTCACCGACCTCGTCGGCGCGCTCGCGTTCGACCCCTCCGTCAACGTCCGCCTCTCCGCCGTCGAAGCCCTCGCCCCGCACGCCGAGGACGATGTCGTGCGCGCCGGCCTCCTCGCCGCCCTCCCGCGCGAGAACGCCCCGCTCGTCCAGCTCGCGATGATCGAGCTCCTCGCCAACGTCCGCGAACCCGAGGCCGCGCCGCTCTTCGACCGCCTCGCGCGCGACGAAACCGCCGACAAGAACGTGCGCGACGCCGCCAAGCGCGGCCTCGCCTCCCTGCGCACGCCCGCCACTCCCGCTGACAACAAACCCAACGCTCAAACCTCCGCGCCCGCCGGAAAAACCGTCTGAACGGCGCGCCTCAGCAACCCTCGCAAAAATGAAGAACCCACTCCACCTCCTCCGCTTCGGCGCCGCCTGCGCCGCGCTGGCCCTCTCGGCCGCCGCGCTGCCCGCCGCCGACAACAACACCGACCAAAACACCGTCCGCTCCAAATTCAGCGACCCGGCGAAACCCGGCACCCTCAAAGTCGCGCTGCCTTGGGCCGAGGTCCAAGTCTCCGGCACCGACGGCAGCGAAATCGTCGTCACCTCCTCGCTCGAGCAAAAGGGCAAGAAGGAGGTCGACCAGGACGGCTTCCGCCGCCTCGACGAAGACGTCACCTTCGAGATCACCGAGAAGAACAACGTCGCGACCATCGTCATGACCGGCGAAAATCCCTGGTCCGCCCAAGGCGCCGAGTTCCACGTCCAAGTCCCGCGCAACACCAACCTCGTCCTCCGCACCGAAGCCGGCGGCGACATCAAGGTCGAGAACATCGACGGCGACATCGACATCAACTCGATGAATGGCGAGGTCGCGCTCCTCGACATCGGCGCCTCCGCCGTCGTGAACACCATGAACGGCGAAGTCACCGCCACCTTCAAAAGGGCCCCCGCCAAACCCGTTTCCATCACCTCGATGAACGGCGAAGTCGACGTCCGCCTCCCGGGCGACACCAAGGCGAACCTCCGCATGCGCACGCACAACGGCACCATCCGGACCAACTTCCCCGACAGCATCCTCCAAACCAAAACCGAGAAGACCGCCAGCAAGGGCTACGCCTATGGCTTCGGCCCGACGCGCGAGCAGGCGCGTGAACTCGCCCGCAACGCCGAGCGCCTCGCCCGCGAACAAGCCAAGCTCGCTCGCGCCGCCGCCGGAGTGCAGGAGTCGGACGACGACGACAAGGAAGCCCCGGAAGCTCCGGCCGCCCCCGCCGCCGTGGCCGCGGCCACACCGGCCGCCGCGCCTGAAGCGCCGACGCCGCACGACAAACATCAGTCCTACAAGGCGCACTCCACGCAGCTCAAAGATCTCCCGCCCGAAGAGCAGGCCCGCGTCCGCTCCGAGATCGATCGCGCCATGCGCGCCGTCGCCGCCATCCCGACATCGGTCTTCAACGGCGCCACCGGCCCCGTCGGCAAGTCCATCGTCGGCACGCTCAACGGAGGCGGCGTCGACATCCAGCTCTCCACCATGAACGGCACGATCACGCTCCGGCAGTCCAAGTGAGCGTCTGACATCGGGTAATTTCCTACCCAAGAACCGGGGACGTCCGCGTCCCCGGTTCTTTGTTTTGGTTGGTCGCGAAGCGTGGCGCTTCGCATCCTCGCGACCGCGTTGCACGGGCCGCTGACGCCTGCTCCCATCCGCGATTCCGGGAGAAAAACCTGATGCATCTGACCCTCGAACGAAAGATCGCGGCCGGTTTTGCCGTCGCGCTGGGGCTGCTGTCGGTCGTCGGGGTCGCGACATGGAGCAGCCTGACCCGCTTCGAGCGTGCCTTCGGCATGGTGGAGCACACGCACCTCGTCCTCAACCGCCTCGAGCAGATCCAGGTGCAGGCCCTCGAGATGCAGACCAGCTCCCGCGGCTTCGCCCTGAGCGGCGAACCCGCGTTCCTCGGCCCATTCGACACCGCGATCGCAAAAGCCCGGGAGAACGTCGCGGCCGTCCGCGAACTCACGCGCGACAACCCCGCGCAACAACTCCGCCTCGAACGCCTGCAAGCCCTCGTCGAGCGGGAGATCGCGTCCATGTCGCGCCGCAACGCCGACCGCCGCACGCAGGCCGCCGCCGCCGCGCCCGATCCCGCCGCTCTGCGCGAAGGCGAGCTCGTCATGGACGAGTTGCGCGCGCTCATCCGCGAGATGGAGGAAACCGAAAGCGCCCTGCTCGCCGACCGCGCCATCGCGGCCCGCCACAACGCCAGCCACAGCCGCACCGCGCTGCTTCTCGCCGTCGCGTCCATGTTCGTGCTCGCCCTCGCGGCCGGCACGCGCGTCCAACAGGAATTGGCCGCCCGCAAACGCGCCGACGAGGCGCTCCACCGCTCGCGCGCGCTGTTCGAGACGTTTTTCGAACAATCGACCGACGCCATCGTCGTGGTCGGCGCTGCCGGCCTCATCCTCCGGGTCAACCGTCGCAGCGAAGATCTCTTCGGCTACCCGCGCACCGAGTTGGTCGGCCAACCGCTCGAGGTGCTCATGCCCGACCGGTTCCGGGAGCGCCATCTCGCGCACGTGCAGGGCTTCCAGGCCGCGCCGAAATTCCGCGCGATGGGCGCGGGCCTCGAACTGCTCGCCGCACGCAAGGACGGCACCGAGTTCCCGGTCGACATCATGCTCAACCCGCTCGAAACCGACGACGGCCGCGTCGTGCTCGCCGCCATCCGCGACATCACCGAACGCAAGGCCGCCGCCGCCGAGCTCCAGCGCTCCACCGAGCGCATCCGCGATCTCTACAACCGCGCTCCCTGCGGCTACCACTCGCTCGACGCCGAGGGGATCATCGTCGAGATCAACGACACCGAGCTGGACTGGATCGGCTACACGCGCGACGAGGTCGTCCGCCGGCTGCGGTTCCGCGATCTGCTCTCCCCCGCTGACCAGGAAAAATTCGCGGAAACGTTCCCGCGCTTCAAGGCCACCGGCACGGCCAGCGACATCGAGTTCCAGCTCCGTCGCCGCGACGGCTCGATGTTTCACGTCTCCATCAGCGCCACCGCGCTCTACGACGCGGACGGCCGCTACCTCTCCAGCCGCAGCATCGTCCACAACATCGACGCGCGGCGCGCCGCCGAACAGCGCCTCGCCGCGCTCCATCGCGAACTCCGGGAACACAGCGCCCGGGTCGAGGACGCCAACCGCGAACTCGAAGCCTTCTCCTACTCCGTCTCGCACGATCTCCGCGCCCCGCTGCGCCACCTCGCCGGTTTTTCCACGCTGCTGCTCGAGCGCGAAGGCAGCCGCCTCGACCCCGAGAGTCTCCGCTACGTGCGGACCATCATCGCCTCGGCCCAGCGCATGGGCGAGCTGATCGACGCGCTCCTCGATTTTTCGCGGCTCGTCCGCCTGCCCGTGCAGCGCATGCGCGTGGATTCCCAAGCCCTCGTCGCCGACGTGCTCGCCGAAAAACACTTCGAGGCCGCCGCCGATACCGAGTGGCGCATCGATCCGCTCCCCGCCGTCGAGGCCGACGCCGCGCTCCTGCGCCAAGTGTGGATCAACCTCCTCGGCAACGCGGCCAAATACTCCGCGCCCCGCCGTCCGCCACGCATCCACGTCTCCGCGGAAATCTCGCGCGACGGCCGCGAGGCGATCTTCACGGTGCGCGACAACGGCGTCGGCTTCGATCCGCGCTACGCGGACAAGCTCTTCAAGGTTTTCAGCCGCCTGCACGGCGAGCGCGAGTTTCGCGGCACCGGCATCGGTCTCGCCCTCGTGCAGCGCATCGTCGCGCGCCACGGCGGCCGCGTCTGGGCGGAAAGCGCGCCCGACGCCGGCGCCGCGTTCTTCTTCACCCTGCCCGCCGCTCCCACCCCATGAGAATCCTGCATCTCGACGACGATCCCCTCGACCACGAACTCGTGAAAGTGCTGCTCCAGGCTGAGTGTCCCGAGTGCGAGGTCGTCACCGCGGCCAACCGCACCGAATTCCTCGCCCTGCTCGCCCTGGAGAAATTCGACGTCATCCTCGCCGACTACACCCTGCCGGGCTTCGACGGACTCGAGGCGCTTGAACTCTCGCAGGAGCGCACGCCGGGCACGCCCTTCGTCTTTTTCTCCGGCAGCATCGGCGAAGATCAAGCCATCGCCGCCGTGCGCGCCGGCGCCGCGGACTATGTGATCAAGGACCGCTACCAACGCCTCCCGATGGCGCTGCGCCGCGCCGTCCTCGAAAGCCGCGAGCGCCAGCAGCACCGCGAGACGGAACACTCGCTCCACGCCACGCGCGAGCGCCACCAGCGCTTCATCGAGGACGCGCGCGACGCCATCTTTTCGCTCTCCGATGCCGGCGTGATCACCTCGCTCAACCCTGCCTTCGAAGTCATCACCGGTTGGAAACGCCGCGAGTGGATCGGCCAGCATTTCATCCGCCTCGTCGATCCGCTCGACGTCGAGCGCGCGCGGCGCCGCTTCGCCGAATTGTTGGCCGGCGACCAACCGGGCCTGTTCGAGCTGCGCCTGCGCAAGCCCGAGGGCACCGCCGACGTCGAGTTCACCGTCAACCGCGCGCCCACGCCGGACGGCAGCTTCGAACTCATGGGCATCGGCCGCGACATCACGGAAAAAAAGCGCCTGCAGGAGCAATTTCTCCGCGCCCAGCGCATGGAGAATCTCGGCATGCTCGCCGCCGGCATCGCGCATGATTTCAACAACATCCTCACGCCAATGCTGATGGTTTCGCAGCTGCTGCGCGCGCAATCGACGCCCCAGAACCAGCGGCTGTTCGACACCCTCGAGCAAAGCGCCTCCCGTGGCGCCGCGCTCGTGAAACAGATCCTCTCCTTCGTCCAGGGCGGCACCGACGAGCTGCGCGTCGTGCAACTCAAGCACGTGGCCCGCGACATCGCCGCGATGATCGAGGAGACCTTTCCCCGCCACTTGCGCTTCGAACACACCATCCCGAGCGACCTGTGGCCGGTGCGGGCCCACCCGTCGCAGATGCACCAGATCGTCCTCAACCTGTGCGTCAACGCGCGCGACGCCATGCCCGACGGCGGCATCCTTTCGCTGCGCCTCGCGAACCGGCAGCTCGATGCCGCCGCCGCCAACGCGATGCCCGGCGCGCGGCCCGGCGCATTTCTCGTCATCGAGGTCAGCGACACCGGCACCGGCATCCCGCCCGAAATCCTTCCGCGCATCTGGGAGCCGTTCTTCACCACCAAGGGCCCCGGGCGCGGCACCGGTTTGGGACTCTCCACCGTGCGCGGCATCATCGCGGCGCATCAGGGTTTCTGCACCGTGCACAGCACGCCCGGCCGCGGCACCACGTTCTGCATTTTCCTCCCCGCGGAAATCGCCTCCGCCAACGAGGAGCGCGAAATCGACGTCGCGGACATCCCGCGCGGCAAAGGCGAGGCGATCCTCGTCATCGAGGACGAACTCGAGGTTCGCCAGATCGTCGACACGGTCCTCTCGCAACACGGCTACCGGGTCACCCTGGCGACGGATGGCGCGGAAGCGCTGGCGCTGCTCGCCAGCTCCGCCGCCCCCGCCAATCTGCGGCTGATCGTCACCGACCTGATGATGCCGCGCCTCGGTGGCCGACAGCTCATCGAGTTGATCCGGCGCACCCATCCCGGCGTGCGCGTGCTGGTCATGAGCGGCCTCGCCAGCGGCGAACCCGACCGCGTCGAAGCCGGCGACGCCTTTCTGCTCAAGCCGTTTCGGCCCGAGACGTTGTTGCAGGAAGTGCACGCCTTGCTGATGCGCACCCCGCCGTAAGCGCGCACTTTCTTCGCGTCGGCCTTGCGTAAAAGCAACACGCTGCCTAACTCTCCTCCCGACTCCATGGCCGATATCCTGATCATCGACGACGACGACGTCTTTCGCGACGTCCTCGCCAGCGCGCTCGAGCACTCGGGCCATGTCGTCCGCCAGGCCATCAACGGCGTGGAAGGGCTGCAGAAATTCCATCAGCAACCCGCCGAACTCGTCATCACCGACATCGTGATGCCCGAGAAGGAGGGGCTGGACACCATCCGCGACCTCCGCCGCGAATTCCCGAAGGCGCGCATCATCGCCATGTCGGGCGGCCTCGCGCACGATCCGAAACTCTACCTGCACATGGCGGAGAAATTCGGCGCCCAAGCCGTCCTCGCCAAGCCGTTCGCCCTCGCCGACCTCAAGAAAGTCGTCGACACCGCGCTCGCCAGCTGAGCGGAGCGCGCCCTAGGCGCGGAACATCGCGATGAGTTGCAGGCGGCGCTTCAGGCCGAGTTTGCGATAAACCGCGGTCAGTTGGTTCTTCACCGTCAGGTCGGACTTTCGCAACGCGCGCGCGATTTCCTTGTTCGTCAGTCCGCGCACGACGTGCGACACGACCGCCGCCTCGGCAGGCGTGAGTTTCACCACACCCTCGCCGTCGTGATGCGGATGGCGCATGGTCAACGCAGGGCGGCGATCAACCGCGCACGCGTCGGCTGACCGAGTTTGTGGAGGATGGAGGCAACCTGGTTTTTCACCGTCGGCTCCGCTTTGCCGAGCATGGCCGCGATCTCCTTGTTGCTGTAGCCGGCGCCGAGCAACGCGAGCACGCGACCCTCGGCCTCGGTGAGCAGCAGCGCGGGCTCCGCGGGGAAAAGCTGCCGGTGATTCGTCACCGGCTCCGGCAGCAGGCAATAGCGTTCGGCAACCATGGCTCAGCAGGCAAAAGCCGTAGTGGGCTGAACCGCGAATGGACACGAATGCACACGAATAAAAGGCCGGCTCAGCGCACCGCGCGGCGTCTCGTTCAGACATTCGTGTTCATTCGTGTCCATTCGTGGTTTCATTTCAGTGGTTGTCGCTCAAAGCCCGAGCAGGCGTTTGACCTCGGCCTCTAGTTTTTCGCCGCGCGCCTCGGTCGCCGCGATCTTGCCGTCCTTGCCGAGGAGGAACATCGCGGGAATCGCGTTGATGCCGAATTTCACCGCGTAGTCATTCTTCCACCACTTGCCGTCGAAATACTGCGGCCAGGGCATCTCGTTCTTCGCGGTGAACTCGAGCATCTTCTTCTTCGCGGCCTCGAGCTTCGCGGCGGTCTGCTGCGGCGTGTCGCTCGGACGCGCATTGGGATTTTCCAGCGTGATGCCGACGACCTCGAAGCCCTTGTCGTGATAGGCAGCGTAGACCTTCTTCACGTTCGGCAGCTCGGCGATGCACGGTCCGCACCACGTCGCCCAGAAATCCACGAGCACGACCTTGCCCTTGAGTTTCGCGACGTCGACCTCGCGTCCGTCGGCAGCGGTGAACTTCACGGAGCCGATCTCGGCGGCGGCGACTTTCTGCGCGGCGTCGCGCTTTTCCGCCTCGGCCTTGCGCGCGGTCTCCGCCTTCGCGAGCGCGGCGGCGATCACGGGATTGCCCGCGAGACTCGCCTCAAATTCGGCGGCCGCGGCGGGAAGATTGTAGCGGAGGCGACCGGTATACATCTCGACGATCGGGACGACGCGCTCGTCGGGAAATTTCGCCACCAACCGCTCCACGAGCGGACGGAACGAGGTGACGTCGAATTTTTCGCCCTTCAGGCGCGCGACGGTGCCGGCGTCCGTCAGGAGCGCGTTGAACGCTCCAGCGCGCTGCCGCGGCGTGGCGTCGTCGGCTTCGACCACTTGCTGGAGCAGGCGGACCTGTTCGCTCCGGAACGCGAGGACCTTGGCGTCATCGACGATCAGGTTCGCCCAGTTCGGCTTCTCCGCGAACTCCGGTTTGAAATCCACGATGAACGACGGACCCGTGTAGCTCGCCTGCACCCAGCCTTCGTAGCGGCGCGGATCGGTCGGATATTTTTCACCGAACGCGCGCACCGCGGCGGCGAAATCCTGAAAACTCCTGTCCTGCCAACGGAAGAATTCCTTCGACGGGTGCTCGACGCCCGCCGGCGGATCCGCGCGATAGAGTGTCCACACCGCTTCATAGTCGAGATCGGCGGGCGATTTCGCGACGGCGGGTGCGGCGCTCTCGGTCGCCTGCGCCCGCGCCAGCGGCACGAGCGAGGCACAACCAAGAACACTGACTGCAACAAGACAAAGGGCGTGGAGTTTCATGGAATCGAACGGCGGTTAGAATTTCTTCGTCAGCGAGAGGATGTAACGGCGCAGGCGCGGATCGCCCACGTAGCGCGGCACACCATTCGTGACCTCCGCGTCCTCATTGAAGGCGTTCTTGATCGTCACGGTGATTTTCGAGCCGCTGAACGCGCGCTCCCACCAGATCTTCGAGCTGGCGGAGAAGCGGTCGCCGTAACCGAAGTTATAGGAGACCTGCGGGTTCACCTCGGTGTATTCGGGATAGGGAATGCTGCCGATGCCCTGGATGTAATAGGCCGCTTGCTGATTCACGGTCACGCCAGCGTCCCACGGCCCGCGGCCCCAGAACGCCGTGAGCGTGGTCTTGCGCGGCTGGTGGCCAAACGCGGACGTCGGCGTCGCCGCCGGCGTGGCCTTCTCCCACGTCACGTTCGGATCGGAGAGCGAGGCGCTGATCGACAAGCGACCGAAGTCGAAGGTGCGGTCGTAGCTCACGCGGTAGTCCCAGCCCTTGGTCGTGACGCCGGCGAGGTTGATGTTGCTGGCGTCCCAGCCGAGCTCGCCCTGGGCGGCGGTCTTGATCGTGCCGCCGGTGTAACCCAGCGCGCGATCCGCATCGGTGAGCGGATTGCGGAAAACGCGTTCCGGGAAGTAGTGCAGCAGCGTTTGCAGGCTCGTGGAACCGGAGCGCTCCGTGAAGCTGAAGTCGTAGTAGTCGACCGACACCGAGAGGCCCTTGAACCATTGGCCGGGCACATCGATCACGATGCCGACGTTGCGCGAAACGGATTCTTCGGGATGCAACGCCGGATTGCCGCCGCTGCGCGTGAGATAATCGGTGCGAGGAATGAGCGTGTTGCCGCGCGCGGGATCCACGGTCGTGCTGGTGCTGCGGACGGTCGTCGGGAGTTCAGTAACGGGCGCCAGCAGGTCGTAGAGGCGGACGGGTTTGAAGCCTTCGGAGCGCGACGCGCGGATCGCGATCCATTTCACCGGCCGGTAGAAAGCGCGATAGGTCGGCGTGACCGCGGAACCGATGTCCGAATAATCCGACGCGCGCCACGCGCCGCCGATTTCGAGGCGGTCGACGAGCAGGAGGTGCTGCGCGTCGGAGAGGAGCGGGATGCTCACTTCGCCGAAGGCGGCGGTGAGGTCGCGCTTGAAGGGCTTCGTCAGCACATAGGTGGGCGTCGAGGCGTTTTGCTCGCGCCAGAATTTCACTTTCTCGGTGCTGGCCTCCGCGCCAACGGCGATGTGCCACTCGCCCGCCCAGCCTTTCCAGACGGGACCGTCGGCCATGACGCTATATTGATAGTTGTCGGACGTGTCCTTGTGGTCGTTGACCGGCAACAACGCCTCGAGCACGCCGGCCGCGTTCGGGTTGGCGACCTTGGAGCTGTCGTAGGCGAGGACCGGCTTGTTGGCGCTGGCCATCGCGGCGCTGAGGAGTCCGAAATTGAAACCCGAAGCGGTGAGCGCGTCGTCCGACACGATGTTGCGGGCAAAGGACGCGCTGGCGTCGTAGCGCCAGTTCTCGAGGAAGCTGCCGCGGACGCCGAGCGTGAGGGCTTGGTTCTCCTGCGCGGAGATCGTGCGCGAACGCGGCAGATCGACGAAGACCTTCTGAAGATAGAGCGCCTGGTTGAACGGATTGCCGGGATATCCCGCCGGCAACTGCGTCGTCAGAGTCGGGTAACCGCCGATGTAATCGTAGCGGAACTTGCTCGCGCGGCCCTCGAAGTAGAGGTTCGCCCAGGAGGTGAGTTCATAGTCGGCCTTGAACACGGCGCTCAGGCGCGTGTTGGTGCCGATCGTGTAGGCCGACGGACCCGCATCGAAGGGCGCCGGAATGGTCGTCGTGTAGGCGGCATTGGCAGCCGTCGTGCCGGTGGAACCGGCCGGGATCGCGACCACGTGCGTGTTCAAGCCGGTGATGAACGGACTGCTCGCGGTGTATTGCCACCACTGGGTCGAGAGCGTGCCCGGTCCGCTGGCGGGATTGAACAGGAAGTTGGAGTTCGCGTCGCCGAACTTGCGCGTGTCGTAGGTGCTGGTCCACCAGCGGTCCTGCCCCAGCAGCGCATTCTGGTCCTCGGCGGACAGCGTGATGAAGGTGCTGAGCTTCCCCGTGCGATAGCCGGCGGTGAGGCTGACGATCGTGTTGGCCGCGTCGGTGCTGAACGTGTTGTCGTAAGTCACCCGCAGCTCCGCGCCGCGGAAATTTTTCTTCAGGATGACGTTCACGACGCCCGCGATGGCCTCGGCGCCGTAGATCGCGCCCGCACCCTGGGGCAGCACCTCGATGCGCTCGATGGCGGAGATCGGAATGCCATCGACGGAAAAGTCCTCGCGGCCGCCGGCGCCGCCGGGGGCTTCCTGGCCGGTGTGCGGAATGCGCCGACCGTCGACGAGCACGAGCGTCGAATTGCCGCCGACACCGCGCAAGTTGAACGACGTGCCGACCGTCTGCGCGGGCGACGTGCCGCTGTTCTGCATGTTGTCGTTGTAGCCGATCGAGCCGCCGAGTTGCGGCACCGCCCAACGAATGTCGGCGAGTCGCGTCACGCCGCGACGCTCGAGTTCGATTTGCGGGATCGAAAGCACGGGCAAGGCGCCCTGCTCCTGACCGAGAGTGCGGATGCGCGTGCCGGTGACCTCGAACTCTTGCAGCTGGAACGTCTTCGAGTCATCGTCCGCGGTCTTCTTTTCTTCGACGGGAATCTTCTTCGCCGGCTCTTCCGCGGGTCCGGATTTTGGCGCGGTTTGGGCGAAAGCAAACACGGGCAGCGCCAACCAGCAGAGCGCCCGGGTGAAACGAGAGGTGTGTAGGTTCATAGTGTGTGAGCGACGGGGTGCGGCGACCTTTCAGCCGCCTGCGTGCCCGCACAAACTAACTTAGGTTAATAAACGTCCGCCTCTCGTCATACGTCGGGATTGAGACTCGCCGCGCTGGCCCGGCCCGTGCTCCGCTGCGCGCGTTGAGTCACGCCTCTTCCAGTCATAATCTCGGCCTCCTTCCTGCCGGCGCCGGCCAGGGCGCATTGCTCAATCTGCATCGCGCGCTCGAATTCAACGAATTGTGGAGCGCCCTGCAGGGACTGCTCGAGGAACTCGTCCCGCACGACACGCTCGTGATGTCGGTCAACTACCTCGACTGGAAGAAGGAGACCTCGACCAAGCGCTTCTCCTCCGCGCGCTCCCGCTTCCCGCACGACGAGCACGCCAACCAGCTCGTCGCCGCGGAGGGTCGCGCTTTCTTCCAGCCGTTTCTCGATCTCAACCACGGCATCGCCGCCTACCAGCACAGCCAGCTCGTCGCCGATCCGCGCCAAATCGATCGCACACCTTACTACCGGCGCTACATGTCGACCTACGACT
This sequence comes from Opitutia bacterium, assembly GCA_016217545.1. Lineage (NCBI taxonomy): Bacteria > Pseudomonadati > Verrucomicrobiota > Opitutia > Opitutia bacterium. Next base: position 418,373 of record JACRHT010000012.1, read on the forward strand.
GGCGCTACTCGGCGCACCTGCTCTTCTGGCACGGCCGCGGCGTCGAGACGTCGTTCGCCCTGCGCCGCCGGGCGGACCAAGGCGATTTCACACCGCATGAGATGGGTGTGCTGAACGCGGTGCATCCGCATATCAAGGTCGCCTTCGACCGCATGAAGATCTTCGAACAGGAGCGCCAGCGCCGGCGTCTGCTCGAAGGCTTCTATCGCGCCAAGCCCGACGCGGTCCTCTTCCTCGACTGGAATCTCGAGCCGATCTACGTCTCGCAGGACGCTCTCGCCCTTTGCGCCGTCTGGAATCTCGGCCACGAGCGCGCCCGCAACTACACGCCGCAGGCCGTGTTCGCGATCCCCGAGGAAATCCGCGCCGCGTGCGACGAGCTCCGGCGCGAATGGCAGACGCGACCGGGTGGATCGCTGCCCGTCGAGGGCAACGCGCCCACCCGCCACATTCTCTCCCATCAGCCCGGACACGAGGCATTGATCGCGTTGCGTCCGGAAAAAAACGGCACGCTCACCAAACCCGTCTTCGTCGTGCGCCTGCGGATGAGCGAGGCGGTCGCCGCCACCAGCACCCTGCCGGCGTCCTCGTCCGACCGCCTGCTGCACCAGCTTTCCCCGAGCGAACGCGAACTCGCCCAGCTCGTCTGCGCCGGCCTGACCAACAAGGAAATCGCCGCCCAACTCAAGAAGACCGAAGGCAGCGTGAAGGTGCAGCTCAGCGGCGTGTTCCAGAAGCTGCGCGTCAACAGCCGCGCCAAGCTCATCATCGCGCTCCGCGGCTGAGCGCCACGGCCGACTGCTGCGGAGTTGCGCACCCCGGGGGCGTTTGCTCCACTCCGCGCGTGTCCATTGAACCGACCCTGCCGGACGGCGATCCCGTCGCCGACACCGTAGCCGCCGACCAACTCGCCGCGCATGCCGCCGAGCCGCGCGGCCATGCGCACGGCCCGATCCACACGCATTGCGAAAACTGCGGCACCGAGCTCAAGGGCCCCTTCTGCCACGCCTGCGGCCAGCACGACTTCGAATTTCATCGCTCGTTCGGGCACGTGTTCCTCGAGGCATTGGAGAACTTCCTCCATTTCGACGCGAAATTCTTCCGCAACATCATCACGCTGCTCTTCCGCCCCGGCCAGCTCACTGCGGACTTCAATGCCGGCAAGCGCGCGTCGCAGATGCCGCCGTTCCGGCTCTATCTGTTCACCGCGTTCGTATTTTTCATCCTGCTCTTCGCGACGAGCGGCAAGGACTTCGATGCCGTGAGCGTCGGCCCGGGAGATGGAAGACCCCAAGGCCTCACCTTCTCCGGCGCGCCGCCCAAGCTGGCCGGCTTGACCGTCGACGGCAAGCCCGCCACCGCCGCGCAAGCTTTCGACGCGATCGCCGAGAGCCAAGCCAAACAGGCCGCGGAGAAACACAACGCGAACAAGCCCCGCGAAGGCGCCACCGATCCCGTGCCAGAGGCGAGCGCCCGCAAGCCGGAGGTTAAAGCCAAGGAGCCGAATCGCCCGCACCTCAGCGTCGTGAGCATCGACAAGCCCGAGAAGGACAAAAACGTCTTCGAACGCTTCATCGAGCACCAGGGCCAGCGCGCACTCGAACCCGAATTCCGCAAGGAGATGAGCCACTCCTTCCTCGCCGCGCTGCCCAAGATGCTCCTCTTCTGCCTGCCGCTCTTCGCGCTCTACACTCGCGTGCTCTTCCGCAAATCGGGCCAAGTCTACCTCCAGCACCTCGTCGGCGCGATCCACTACCACACCTTCATCTATCTCTGGGTGATGTTCCGCGACGGCTGGGCTTTTCTGGGACAGTTCGCGCACGTGGGCGGCCTCATCGCCTTCGCCGCCAACCTCTGGCTCATACTCTATCCGTTCTTCATGCTGCGGCGCCTCTACGGCAATTCGTGGAAGCTCACGATTTTCAAGACGGCGCTCCTCTCGCTCGCCTATCTGCTCACGATCGCCGTCGGCTTCTTCACCACCGCCGTCGTGCTGTTCCTCATGCTCTGAACGGCGCCGGCGGCCTGAAGCGAGGCGCGACCGCAATCCGCCGCGTCCATCGCCTCTCCCGCGCCGTTCGCCGTGTCGCCTGCGTCGCGCCACCGCGCAGTTGCCTCGCCCGCCGCGCTCGCGAAACTGGCCGCGCCGATGAAAGCCCTCCGACTCGTCGCCCCGCATCGCCCGGTCGAACTCCACGACGTCTCCCCGCCCACGCCCGGCCCCGACGACGTGCTGATCCGCGTCCACGCCGCCGGCATCTGCCACTCCGACGCGCACTATCGGAACGGCATCGCCAATTTCGACGGCCTCCTGCCGCTCACCCTCGGCCACGAAGTCGCCGGCACCGTCGCCGAACTCGGCGCCAACATCCGCTCGCTCGCTCGCGGCCAGCGCGTCTGCGTGCACTACCTCGCCACCTGCGGCACGTGCGCGTGGTGCGCGGGCGGACACGAGCAATTCTGCGGCACCGGCAAAATGATCGGCCGCCACCGCGACGGCGGCATGGCGGAATTCATCGTCATGCCCGCCGCGAGCGTGTTTCCGTTGCCCGACGAAATCTCCTTCGCTCACGGCGCCGTGATGATGTGCTCGTCGGCCACCGCGCTCCACGCGCTGCGCAAGGCCCGCCTCGCGCCCGGCGAGACCGTGGCGATCTTCGGCATCGGCGGTCTCGGAGCCTCCGCCGTGCAACTCGCGCGCGCCCTCGGCGCCGGCCGCGTCTTCGCCGTCGACCTCAACGCCGACAAACTCGCCCTCGCCGAACGCTTCGGCGCCACGCCCGTGAGCGCCCGCACGAGCGACCCCGTCGCCGAGATCCGCCGCGCCACCGGCGGCCGCGGCGTCGACGTCGCGCTCGAACTCGTCGGCCTGCCGCAAACCATCCAGCAATCCGTCCGCGTCCTCGGCAAACTCGGCCGCGCCGCGCTCGCCGGCCTCACGCGCGCTCCGCTTGGCGTCGACCCTTACCACGAGGTTATCAATCAGGAGGCCGAGATCATCGGCGTCTCCGATCACCTCGCCACGGAAATCCCCGACCTGCTCCGCTTCGCCGCCGATGGCCGCCTGCAACTCGACCCCATCGTCACGCGTCGCGTCGCGCTCGACGCCGCCGCCATCAACTCCGTCCTCGACGACCTCGACCGTTTCGGCAGCGCCGCGCGCACCGTCATCGAGATCGCCTGACGTGTAGCCAGCGCGCGACCTCCGGGCGCGGGTCACTTCTGCTCACGAATACCATCCGCATTCGCCCGCCGTCTGGCGCGGCAACGCCGGTAGGGTCGGACCGCTGGGCCGACCGCGAACGTCTCCACGGCGCGCCCAGCGGTCGCGCCCTACCTCGATCCAAACCGCTCGAACCATCGGCCCTGTAGCGGCAACCTATCCCGCCTGCGCCGACGCACAGTTTGACCGCCGCGCGTGTCCCGCTACCGTCGCACTCCCTCTTTCCCTCGCGTGAAAAAATCCTCCGCCCACACCGCCACGAAGTCCGCTCCGCCCGCCGCCGCTCCCGCCGGCAACGCCACCGCGCCGCTCCCGCTCTTCAACTGGCTGCGCTCCCGCGGCGCCGGCGTGCTCCTCCACCCGACCGCGCTGCCCGGCGCCCAAGGCGTCGGCGTGTTCGACGCCCACGCGCTGCGCTTCCTCGATTTTCTCCAGCAAGCCGGCGTGAAATACTGGCAGCTCTGCCCGCTCGGCCCGACCGGCTACGGCGACTCGCCCTACGCCTGCTTTTCCGCCTTCGCCGGCAATCCGCACCTCATCGACCTCGCCGCGCTCGTGCCGCACGACCTGCTCGACGAGGCCGACCTCGCGCCGCTGCGCACGTTGCCGACCGACCGCGTCGATTTCGGCGCGCTGCATGAGAAGAAGCGTCCGCTGCTCGCACGCGCCTATCGTAATTTCATGGAGCGCGAAGTCGCCGCGCCCTACGGCGAGTTCGAGGCCTTCAAGCACCGCCACGCCTCCTGGCTGATGCCCTACGCTTACTTCACCGCGCTGAAGGACCACTTCAACGGCGCGTCGTGGACCGAGTGGCCCGTCGAGCTGCGCGACTACGCCTCCGCGCAAAAATCCGACCTGCGCGCGCTGCTCGAGGAGCCGATCGAGCGCTGCTGCTTCGCCCAATACCTCTTCTTCGGTCAATGGCACCTCATCCGCACCGAGGCGCGCGCGCGCGGCATCGAGATCGTCGGCGACCTGCCGATCTTCGTCGCGCTCGACTCCTCCGACGCGTGGTCGAACCCGGGCCTCTTCGAACTCGATCCGCAAACCAAGCGCCCGATCGCCGTCGCCGGCGTGCCGCCGGATTATTTCTCCGCCGACGGACAGCTCTGGGGCAATCCGCTCTACCGCTGGGAAGCGCACCGCGCGGAAAATTACCGCTGGTGGATTGAGCGCATGCGCGCCGCGTTCGAGCTCTACGACATCGTGCGCATCGATCACTTCCGCGGCTTCGACACCTACTGGCGCATCCCGCTGCCCGCGACGAACGCGCGCGTCGGCGAGTGGCGCCAGGGCCCCGGCCTCGAGCTCTTCCGTGCGTTTCACCGCGAATTTCCCGACGCGCGCATCATCGCCGAGGATCTCGGCGACCTCACGCCCAGCGTGCGCGACCTCCTCGCGCAGACCGGCCTGCCCGGCATGCTCGTGCTGCAATTCGCCTTCGGCGGCGACGCGACCAACAGCTACCTGCCGCACAACGCGACGCCGAACAGCGTCATCTATCCCGGCACGCACGACAACGACACCACGCTCGGCTGGTATCGCACCGCAAGCGAGCACGAGCGCGACTACGTGCGCCGCTACTTCCGCGTTTCCGGCCAGGAAGTCGCGTGGGATTTCCTCCGCGCCGCCTACGCGAGCGCGTCGCGCCTCGCCGTGATTCCACTGCAGGACGTGCTCTCGCTCGAAAGCGCCGCGCGCTTCAACACGCCCGGAAAACCTGAGGGCAACTGGCAGTGGCGCTACCGCGCGGCCGATCTCGAAAAACTTTTTGGCGGCACCACGAACTATCTGCGCGACCTCGCGCAGCTCTACGGACGCTGATTTTTTCGCGCGGAGAAATTTTCACGCCGCGTCGCACCGCGCGTCACACGGAATATTTTCCGTGCATCTTGCGCGCGCGCTCGTTAGGAATTTTCCATGGCAAAGAAAAAAGCGGCCAAAAAGGCCACCAAGAAAGCCGGCAAAAAGAAGAAGTAACGCCCGTCGTTGCATCTTGCTACCCCAAGCCGCCGGCTCTTCGGAGCCGGCGTTTTGTTTTTCTCAGAGGGAAAATCGCGGAGCGAGCCGCGCGCGAGACCCAGTCACTTGATCTGCTCGGGCCGGAATTTCCGCCAGTAGCGCGCGAGGCCGCCGACACTCATCGCCGCCGGGTCCGCCTGCTCGTAGGTATCGAGCATCTCGTCGCTCAAGCCCGCCATTTTCAATTCGGCGCGCACGCGCTGCTCGAACAGCGGCACGATTTTTTCCTCGGGCATGCCGATCTTCAGCTCCTCGGCGATCCACTCCGCCCAGTCGAGCAGACGCTCGACCAGCTCGTTGAGGCGCTTCGCCGGATCGTCGATCTCGCCGAAATGAGTGAAGAACACGCGCGCCGGCTGGAGCTTCATGATCCGCTGCAGCGAACCGAGCCACTGCTCGATGTTGATGTCGGGCGGCGGACACGGCGGCAGGCACGGCCCGCCGTCGATCACCACGCCCATCACGTCGCCGGAAAACAGCGTCCGCTCCCGCTCGAGCCACCACGCGTGGTGGTGTTGCGCGTGACCGGGCGTGTCGAGCGCGGTGAAAATCGTGCCGCCCGCCTCGACGGTCTCGTTGTCCTGCACGACGCGGAGCTTGTCCGCCCGCACCGGGCGCATGTCGCCCCAGAGATAGTTCATCTGGTCGCCGAAGATCTTCGTCGCACTCGCGAGCAGCTTCGCCGGATCGGCGAGGTGCGGCGCGCCCTTCGGGTGCACGCAGACCGTCGCGCCGTATTCCTCGGCCCACCGCCACGCCGCGCCCGCGTGGTCGAAATGGATGTGCGTCACGAACACATGCGTGACGTTCTCCGGTCGCAGACCCGCGTGCAGGAGGCCCGCGACGGTGTTGTTGAAGATCGACTCCGGCCCGCAGTCGACGAGCGCAAGCTTCTCGTCGCCCACGACACCGGTGCCAATGACCTTCGGCCGGCCGAGATGCAGGCCGTCGACGAAACGGATCGCGCTCACTTCACCGCCGCCCACACGCGCTGCACGTCGTCGTGATCCTCGAGTTCCTGGAGGAACTCGCCAACCTCGGCGCGCTGCGCGTCGTTCAACTCGGGAAACTGCTTCGCCACGTAGCCGATTTCCGCGGTGATGACGCTCCAGCCGTTGCTCTTCAGCCAGGTCGCGACAGTGTGCACCGCGGTGCGGTCGCACAGGAAACGCGCGCCGGAGGCGCCTTCGGGGATGTCGTCGTTCTCCGCATGCGTGAGCGGCGCGAAGTCGTTCGCGCCCGCCTCGATGCCGGCGGCCTCGAGATCGGCGCCCGCCGCGGCGGTGTGCGCCTCGACGATGCCGGTGTGGTCGAAGAGAAACTTGTTCGAGCCCGCCTGGCCGAGCACACCCTTCTTGAAGAGCACGCGGATTTCCGGCGCGGTGCGCTGGACGTTGTCGGTCATGCACTCGACGATCACCGGCACCTTGTGCGGGGCGTAGCCTTCAAAGGCGACATGGTCCAGGCTGGCCTTTTCGCCGCCCGTGCCGGCGCCCTTCGCGATGGCGCGCTCGATCACGTCGCGCGTCACGCTGGCCTTCTTGGCCTTTTCGACCGCGGCGAAGAGCCGGGCGTTGGCGGTGATGTCGCCGCCGCCGAGTTTCGCGGCGACCGTGATTTCCTTCACGAGTTTGCCGACGACCTGACCCTTCTTGAGGTTAACGATCGCGCGTTTCGCGTGCAGCCATTGACGTCCCATAAGGCGGACAAAGTAGGCGGTCCGCCGCGCCCGCCGCAAGTGCCGAAACCTCGGGAGTTGCGAACCAACGGCGGAAGTGCCTGTCTCCGGGCGTCCATGAAGATTCTGGCCTGGCTCCTCCTCGGTTTCGCCGCGCTCGCCGCGGGTTGTGCCTCGCTCACCACCGAGGGGCGCGTCGACCTCGGCAAGCGGCGCCACGTCTGGGTCGAGCAACGCCTCAACGACAACCTCGGGGTCGGTCGCAAGCTCGTGGGCGAACTCCAGGCGCTCGGCTACGACGCCGCCGTCGGCCCGCTCACGATGATGCCGGACAACACGGAGCTGATCGTGACCTACGACGCGCGCGAGGAATGGGATTTTCGCGCCTACCTCATCGAGCTCAACGTCGCCGTGCGCCCCGCCAAGGACTACAACGTCATCATGTCCACCGCGCGCTATTTTCACCCCGGCGTGACGAAGAAATCGCCGGACAAAATGATCCACGAGCTGATGACGAAACTCTTCCCGCGCTGCCACGCGAAGTGAGCGGCGCGGCACGCTGCGAGTGCGGCGATCGGTAGCCCGCGACCCCCGGGCGCGGGTTTGCCACCAACGCGCCATCCGCGCGCGGGATCACCCGAGCAGCACGTTCATGATGGCGTTGCCGATGCCGACCAGCGCGGAACCCGAAATCAGGCCGGCGCAGATCGATTCGTAGCCTTCGACCCATAAGTCGTGGCCCTTCGTGCCGGGTGTCGGATTCTGCCGGCCCTTCCACCAGAAGATCATCGCGCCGACCCACATCATGAAACACGACGCCGGTGGCAGCACCACGCCGAGACCGACCGACACCGCAGAGATGGGGAAGCGGCCCTTGGTCTTGATGCGCAAAATCTCGAACGTCGCCGCCGCCACCGCCGCGACGATCATCGAGATGATCGCGGACGTCGGCAGGCTGTGCACGCCTTTGGCGATGATGTCGGCGACGCCCTTCCATTGCATCGCGGCGGGCATGGGAAACTGCTCCGAGATGATCGTCGTCGTCGAGCGCACGCCTTCCTTGTTCGCCGGCGCGAAGAGCAGGAAGAACAGCGGCGTCACCGCGAGCGCGCCGGAGAAGATGCCGATCATGTGACCGATCGCCTGCTGCCGCGGCTTCGCGCCGAGCATGTAGCCGGGCTTGATGTCCGAGAGCAGGCTCGCGGCGTTGGAGGAAATCTCCGCCGTCATGCCGGCGGGCAGAATGTTGCTCGCGGGATTCGAGCGGTCGATCGCGCCCATCGTGAACTGCGTGATCTTCGCCAGCGAACCGGTCGGCATCCACGACGTGAGCGCCATGGAGTTGGTGCAGATGACCGCGAGCACGACGATCAGCGGCAGCGAGAGGAACGACAACAGCCACGGCACGCCGAAGAACGCATGGTTCACCCACGCTCCGAGCACGCCGAGGATCGGCACGCCGACAAATGACAGCCACAACGGCAGCTCGATGTCGCGCAACACGTCCTTCTCGGGTGCAGCGCCCGCCACCGGCGCGGCCTTCTTGCGGAAAATCGTCGCGAACGCGCGCGTGAACAGCTCCGGCTTGCCGAAGAGGCCGACCAACGCGCCGACGACCATCATCACCACGCCCCACCACAGCGCCCACTGGTTCACGATCTCGCCGCGCGAGATGTTCACCAGCGCACCGCTCGGCGCCACGTAGCTCTTGATCTCGCCGCGCTGGATCATGATCGGCGCCAACACCGCGTAGTTCAGGACCGCCCCGAGCACGCAGCTCGTGGCCACGCGGATGCCCATGAGGCCGCCGACGCCGAGCATCGCCGCGTCGAGCGTGAGCCGCAGGCCCAGCTGGCGTATGTCGGTGCCGAGGATCTTCGGGATCCACCAAGAATACTTCGCCGCCGCGCCGTAATAGTAGACGTCGACGGTTTCCTGGAAATTCCACGGCTCCTTCAGGCCCGCCCACTGGTGCATGCGCAGCACCGTGAATTGCAGAAAGCGCATCCAACCATCGCTGATGATGAATTGCCAGAGACCCGTCACGAGCGTCGTCACCGCGAGCAGTTTCGCCTTAAAAAGTCCCGCCGCCTCCTGCCCGGTGTAGAGCGCATCGAGCACGACGCCGGCCGCGCGACCCTCGGGAAACGGCAGCTGGTCCTCGTTCACGAAGCGCCGCTTCATCGGGAACGCCACCAGCACGCCGAGCGTGGCCACGACCGCCATCCACACGATCATCTGCCACCATTCGAGAATGTGGCCCGTGATCACCATGTAGGCCGCGAGGCTCGTGGTCAGCGGCGTCACCATGTAACCCGCCGCCGAAGCGATCGATTGCGTGGCGTTGTTTTCCAGAATGGTGAAATCCTGCGCGATGCCCGCCTTCGCCATCATCCGGAACATGGCGAACGCCACGATCACGGAGGTGAGGTTGACGCCGATCGAGATGCCGGTCTTCGCCGCGATGTAGAGCGCCGTCGCCGCCAGCACGAAGCCGATCGCGAAACCTGTCAGCCCCGAGCGCAGCGTCAGCTGCGGCATCTCGCCGCGATAGACATTCTCGAACCACCACCGGTCTTTTTGCGCGCGGGTCCACGTCCGCGTCTGCTCATCCGTCAATTGCTGGAGGGCCATAGAGAGGTAACGCGCGGAACCCTGCACAGCCCCACGGCGATGGCGAGAGCGCAGTTGCCGAGCACCCTGCACTGACCAGCAACACTCGCCCACCGCACGCTTCCATTCGCTCCGCACGCTTCCTCCCATCTCAACGCCCGCTCTGTCGCCTGCTTGCGCTCCCGGACTATTTTGCGTAATACGCAAAATATGGAAACACTGCCTTCCGCCCGTCTCAACCGGACGCTCGCCCTCGCCTCGCTACTGGAAATCCCTGCCACGGCACTGGCGCGTGAACTCCGACGGCGCCTAAAACCGGCGCCCCAACCGCGCGGCGCCACGCTGCGTCCCGGAGGCGAAACTCCGCTCTGGCTCGCGCTGGTCGACGCGGCCCGCCCGTATCTGCGTCAACGCGGCGCCAAGTCCCGCCTCGCCCGCGTCCTCGGTCTCGATCCATCTCGCATCCATGAATTTTTCGAGGCCCGCAGCGCCATGCCTGATGCGGAGCGGACGATCTTCCTCCTCCTGTGGCTGGAACAACAACAACGCCTCGGTCGTGAGAAAGGCCAGTAACCCTCTTCCGGCAATTTTGCGTAATACGCAAAATTTCCGTGCGGAACCGGCCAGCGGACTTGACCGTTGGCGGGACACGTTGCGGCGCTTCGCGTGCCCGAGCGTCGCGCCATTCCGCGCTTCGCTGCTGACATAACGCTGTCGCACGGCTGCGCTACGCTCGCACCGATGAAAAACCGCTGCCCCTGGGCTGAAGCTGAAGTCCATCACCACTACCACGACACCGAGTGGGGCGTGCCCTCGCACGACGACCGCCACCTCTTCGAAATGCTCATCCTCGAAGGCGCGCAGGCCGGCCTGAGCTGGACCACGATTCTCCAGAAGCGCGAAAACTACCGCCGCGCGTTCGCCGGCTTCGACCCGGAGAAGGTCGTTCGCTTCGACGCGAAGAAACAGGCCGCGCTCCTCGCCGACCCCGGCATCGTCCGCAACCGCCTCAAAGTCGCGTCCGCCGTGCTCAACGCCCGCGCCTTCCTCACCGTGCAGGAGGAATTCGGCACCTTCGACCGCTACATCTGGACCTTCGTCGGCGGCGCACCGCTCCAGCCAAAACTGAAAACCCGCGACAAAATTCCGGCCACCACACCCGTCTCCGACGCGATGAGCCGCGACCTGCTGAAGCGCGGCTTCAAGTTCGTCGGCTCGACCATCTGCTACGCCTTCATGCAGGCCACGGGCATGACCAACGACCACCTCGTCACCTGCCCGTGTCACCGCGACTGCGCGCGGCTGGCCTGATCACGGACGACCCACGCCGCCGCGGAAACGCTCCACGAGCAGCATCACGCCCGCGATCAACGCGAGCGCGCCGAGGATCCACACCGGCAAACCGAGCCCGAGCAGGGCGTTGATGCCGAAGACGAGGAGAAACAGCGCGACAAAAAGATGGGCCATGGCGGTAGAGGAGGTTGGCCGCAGCTTACCTCGCCACGTCGCGCTCGTCTCGCGAAGCAAACCCGGCCGCGCGCTACGGGGAAATGCCGGAGGACGTCTCATGAGGTGGGCGCCGCTGTCCCCAGCGGCGACAAGCGCCGGGAACATCACGCCACCTCCGCGGCGGGCCCAGCGGTCCCGCCCTACCTCACGCAATCACGCTTCCTCGGGGCGCGCGCCAGCGCGCTGGCCCACCTCCCTTGGCATGATCTCGCCTGGGTTCGCCCGATCTACGCTGCCACTCACCGCGTCAACCGGTAGATCAGCACCGCGGTCCGCTTCACCATCTCCGGCATGTTGGCGAGGTCCATGTATTCGCCCGGCGCGTGCGCGCCGCGACCGCTCGCACCCATGCCGTCGAGCGTCGGCAACGGTGGCGACACGAACGACGCATCACCCGCACCGCGCGACTTCGGATCGTAGGCCTTGACCTCGCCATAACCGAGATCGCGACTCACCGCATCGAGCTGCCGCAGGAGCGCCTGGTTCTCCGCCGTCGCCTCCATCGCCGGGTAACTGTCGCCGAGAAACCGCAACTCCGCCGACGTGCGCGGCAGGTGCTTCGCGACGATCGCCTGCATTTTCGCCTGCGCCTCCTCCTTCTGCGCGCGACTCATGAACCGCAGATCGCCGTTCACCAGCGCGCGCTGCGCGATGATGTTGCCCTTGCCCGTCGCCTGGCCGCCGGTCCGCTCGAGCGCGACGTCCGTGCCGCCGACGACCAGCGCCGGGTTGCAGGTGATGCCGTCCATCTTCCGCAACTCCGTGTGAAACTCGGCCAGGATGCGCGCCATCTCGAACACCGCGCCGCTGCCCACGTGGTCGGCGAAAATCCCCGACGAGTGTCCCGTCGCGCCCTGCACCTCGAGTTCCCAGCTGACGATGCCGCGGCGCGCGATCGTCGCCGTGTGGCCGATGGCGCCCTCGAACGCCAGCGCGACGTCGCTGCGCTTGGCCGCTTCCCACAGATCTTTGCGGCTGAGCACGAGCGGCTGGCCGGGCGCTTCCTCGTCGCCGGTCATCACCACGATGAGCTGCGTGTCATCGAGCGCGCCGGCGGCGTGCAGCGCCTTCAACGCGTAAATCATCACGAGATCGCCGCCCTTGATGTCGCTCGCGCCGGCGCCGTAAGTCTTGTCGCCTTCGAGGCGAAACGTGCCGCCCGGCAACACGCTGTCGAGGTGGCCGATCAGCAGCACGCGCTTGCCCCGGCCGCCCTTGCGCTCGGCCACGAGATGGCCCGCGCGTTTCGTTTCCGCCGGCAGCGGCACGAACCGCGCGTCAAAGCCGAGTTCGCGCAGCTGCGCGCCGAAGAAATCGCTCATCGCGCGCACGCCGACGAAGTTCTCCGTCGCACTGTCGATCTTCACGGCGGCTTCGAGGTCGCGCACGAAATTCTCCCGCTGTCCGTCGATGAAGGCGGCGATCTTCGCCTCCTCCGGCGAAAGCTCCGCTCGCAACACGAGCGGCGAAACCAGCGACACGACAACGGCCAGCGACAGACGGAAGCGCGAGGACATGCCGCGTTGCTACACATTCCGCCGCGCGGGTCCAGTCGCGGCGCGTGCAGCATTCGTCGCAGCGCGGTTGCGGCGGTGCGCTGCGGGAGACTATCTCGCGGCATGGCGTTCACCTTCCCGAGCATTTTCGACTTCGGTCTCGAACCGGCGGCGCAAGTCCTCGCGCGCGGCTTTTCCGACTATTTTGTCTCGATCCCCGCCACGCCCGCCATGCTGCTCGCCATGGTGCGCGGCGACAGCGTCGATCTCACCGCGAGCCGCGTCGCCGTGCGCGACGGGCAACCGGTGGGCGCGGCACTGATCGCCCGACGCGGCTGGACATCGCGGCTGGCCGGCATGGCCATCGTGCCCGAGGCGCGGCGCACCGGCGTCGGCCGCGCCCTCATGGACCAACTCCTCACCGAAGCCCGCGCCCGCAGCGAACGCGCGATGGTGCTGGAGGTCATCGAGCAAAACGCGCCCGCCGTGCAGCTCTACGAAGTCTGCGGCTTCCAGAAAATCCGCCGCCTCACCGGCCACGCGGGCCGACCGGCTGCATCGGCGGAAGCCGGTGATTCCGCGCTCGAGGAAATCGATCCGCGCACGCTCGCCGCGCTCGTCGCGGAGCACGGCCTGCCCGATCTTCCGTGGCAAATTTCCGCCGAAACCATCGCACAAGCCACGCCGCCCGCGCTCGCGTTTCGCCTCGGGCCGTCGGCGCTGCTCATCTCGTCGCCCGCCGCCGACACGATCGGCATCCGCGCGATCGTCACGGAGCGCACTCATCGCGGCCGCGGCCATTCGCTCGCGTTGCTGCGGGCGGTAATCGCGGAATTTCCCGGCAAGGAGTGGCGCGCATCCGCTATCTTCCCCGAAGAAATGGGCGAGACATTCACCGCGGCCGGCCTCGCGCGCACGCCGCTCTCGCAGTGGCAGATGAGCCGCGCGCTCTGACCGCCGCTCCCGCCCGCCGCCGCCCCTCGTCCGCCGCAAACCACGAATGTTCGTAATACGAACATTCCTCCACCTGAGCGGCGTCACCTACGGGGGAAGCAAGCGAACAAATGTTCGTATTACGAACATTGGCGGGACGCGCCGCGTCGTGCGGGGACGAGGCATGGCCGCGAGGATCGGGGCAAAGGCGCGGCGCGCCACCTTCGCGGTTGCAATCCGGGCGCGCTGAGTAGCTTGGTGCCGCATGCTGACCGGCCTCACGCAATGGCTCGCCCGCCGTCCCGCCACAAGCGGCGCGTATGCGGATGCGTTCGTGCGCGGCGTCGCTGTCGAGGAGCCGCGCACGCCGCGCGATCCGCGACTCATGCGTTTCATCCTGATCTGCTGGCTGCTGATCGCCGTGAAGCACGTCGCCGTGATCTGGGCCGTGCATCACTACCACATGCCGTTTCACCAGCTCATCGTGAATTTTCCCACTTGGTTGATCGGCACCGTGGCGACGACGCTCTACCTGCAGCGCACGCGTTGAGCGCGCACCGCAGGCGCGCAGCCGGTCAAACGCCGGGCTGGCAGAGGCAGGAGGATTTCAGCTCGAGATCGGCACGGGTTCACGCGGCCTTGAACTGCTTTTCCACCGCAGCCGCCCCGTCGTCGCGGTGCTGGAGCTTCAACGCACGCGCACTTCCAGCGGCATCGCGTAATAGAAATCGACCACCGGCACCCACTCGGCACGGAAATCCTCCGGCCATTCGGCCACCATGTCGTCGATGTGCCGAAGCGCGAGCGCGCTGCGACCGCTCATCATCGCCGCAAAAGCCAGCATGTGCCGGTTGTGCGCGTTTTAGAGCCAGATGAAACCCTTCACCACGCCGCCTTGCGCGCGGTAGGCGATGTCGGCCGCGATGGCTTTTTCGTTGGCCACGACCGCGTCGTCCCAGCGGCCAAGCAGCACGTCGATGTGCGAGGGCATGTGCACCATGTGGCCGACGCCGGGCATGAGCTCCCGCAGGCGGTCGGAGGCGGCGCGGGCTCGGGCCGGCTCAAGCGAGGCCTCCATCGTGTGAATGTAGAGGTGCAACGCCTGCGGATGCGTGGGAGCGAGCGCGAGAACACGTTCCAGCGTGGCGATGATTTCCGGCGTGCCGGGCTGTGGCGTGGCGCCGTCGGCCGACCACAGGTCCCACGGGCGAAGGTCCATCATCGCCTCGGCAAAGAGTGCGCCCACGTCGGCATCCTCCGGAAATTTGCCCCAGACCTCCCGCATCGCCGCCGCGTAAGCTTGATAGAGCGGCGCGCGGTCCGCCACGGGTGGCGCGGCGTAGCGGCGGGCGGCAGCGGCGATCAGCGCCTGCTCCACGGGCGAAGCGCCCGCGGCGTGTTGCTGCGCCTGTTGCAGCGCCTGCCAAGCGAGCTGCGCGCGCGGCTCGGGCACGAAGGGGAAATTGATGCGCGGGCCCGCCGCCGTAGCGATGCCCCACCACGCCATCGCGCAGGCGGGATCGATTTGCGTGGCGGCCTCGAACGAGCGGATCGCCTCGTCGAGGTTGAACGCGTAGAGAAACGCGAGGCCCTGGTCGAAGTAGCGCTGCGCTTCCGGCGAGCGCGTCGTAATCGCGCGGCGACAATCGCCCGCGCCGCGAAAGAGCGGCACCGCAGGTGCGGCGGCGAAAGCGGACGCGGCGAACAGACAGCAGAGAACAACGATTCGATTCATGGCGCGGAGGAGACGGCGAGGTTAACGGCGGGAATTGCGCGCTACAACGGGCCATACGACTCGCACGAGTCGTCGGACGCCTGAGTTTCCGGCTGGCGTCGCCGTGTGGGCTGAGAAATCCTCCCGCCGCTCAACGGCCATGACCTCTCCCCTCGTCAAGCGGCTCCAAATTCTCCTGTCAGTGCTCAGCGTGCTGGTCGTCCTCGCCCTCGCTGCCGCCGGCTGGGTTTACTACCAACTGCACGGCAGCCTGCCTCAACTCGACGGCTCGCAACACCTCGCCGGCCTCTCGGCGCCAGTGAAGATCGAGCGCGACGCGCAAGGCGTGCCACGCCTCACCGGCGCCACGCGCGCCGACGTCGCGCGCGCCCTCGGCTTCGTGCACGCGCAGGATCGATTCTTCCAAATGGACCTGTTGCGCCGCCGCGCGGCCGGTGAGCTCGCCGAACTGTTCGGCAAGGCCGCTCTCCCGGTCGACCGCCGCTCGCGCCTGCACGGCTTCCGCGCTACGTCGGCCAAGATAGTCGCCGCGCTGTCGCCGGAAGACCGCGCGATGCTCGACGCCTACGTCGCCGGCGCCAACGCCGGCCTCGCCGCGCTCGGCAAGACCCCGTGGGAATACCAGGTGCTCCGCGTGACGCCGCGCGCGTGGACCGCCGAGGATTCCATCCTCGCCGTCTACGCGATGTGGTTCGACCTGCAGGACAGCACCGGCAACGAAGACCTGGCCCGCCGCGCGCTGCAGACCGCCTACGGCGCGAGCGGGCTCGCGTTCTTCGATCCACGCGGCAGCTCGAGCGACGCCGCGCTCGACGGGACGACGTTCCCCGCGCCCGATTTGCCCGCCCTGCGTCTCAAGGCGCCGGAGGAAAAACCCACCGCGGCGCTCGCGCCGGATTTCTACGAACCCGCGCTGCTGCCCGGCAGCAACAGCTTCGCCGTCGACGGCGCGCACACCACCACGGGCGCCGCGCTGCTCGCGAACGACATGCACCTCGGCCTCAGCGTCCCGCACGTCTGGTATCGCGCCGAGATGAACTGGACCGATGCTGCCGGCACCGCCCGCCGCGTGGTCGGCGTGACGTTCCCCGGCACGCCCACGATGGCCGCCGGCAGCAACGGCTCCATCGCGTGGGGCTTCACCAACTCTTACATCGACACCACCGACGTCGTCGTGGTCGATCCTTACGCTGACCTCCAATATCGCGCACCCGGCGGCTGGAAGGACATCGAGGAGCGCACCGAGACCATCAAGGTCAAGGGCGAGCCCGACGTGTCGCTCACCGTGCGCTGGACTGAGTGGGGGCCGATCATCGGGCCCGCCGACGAAGGCCGCTACTACGTCGTCCGCTGGACCGCCCATTCGCCCGAGGCGATGAACCTCAACCTCACGCGCCTCGAGACCGCCGCCACCGTCGAGGAAGGCATCGCCCTCGCCCATCGCGTCGGCATGCCGAATCAAAACATCCTCCTCGCCGACCGCGCCGGCCGTATCGCTTGGACGCTCACCGGCAAAATTCCGAAGCGCGCCGGCTTCGACGGCCGCGTGCCCGTGAACTGGGGTTACGGCGACCGCCGCTGGGACGGCTGGCTCCCGGAAAACGAAGTCCCCGTCGTCTCCACCGCCCCGCTCGGCCTGCCCGGCGAGATCGTCGTCAAGGAAGGCGCGCTCTGGACCGCGAACAACCGCATCGTCGGCGGCGCGGCCCTCGCGAAGATCGGCGACGGCGGCTACGACAACGGCCACCGCGCCGCCGCCATCCGCGACGACTTGCGCGAACTCGTGGCGAAGAAGAAAGCCGAACCGACCGACCTGCTCGCCATCCAACTCGACGACCGCGGCCGCTACCTCGAGCGCTGGCAGAAACTCTTCCTCGAGGTCGTCACCGACGAAGCCGTCGCGCAGAAAAAAGCCCGCGGCGAAATGCGCGACCTCGTGCGCGCCTGGAACGGCCGCGCCTCCACCGACTCCGCCGCCTACCGCATCCTGCGCACCTTCCGCGCCAAGGTCAGCGAGCGCACGCTCGCCCCGTTCCTCGACAAGCCGCAGCGCAGCTACGAGGCGTTTCGCTGGGGCACCATGACCGAGGACGCCGTGTGGCGCCTCGTCAGCGAGAAGCCCGCGCGCCTCCTCAACCCCGAGCACCGCTCGTGGGAGTCGCTGCTCCTCGCGGCCGCAGACGACGTCCTCGCCGATGCCGACCAGTCCGGCACCACGCTCGCGAAATACACCTGGGGCGCCCGCAACACGCTCAAGATGCAGCATCCGCTCGCCCGCGTGATGCCCGCGTGGCTCGCGCGTTTCGTGAGCATGCCCGCCGAGCAACTACCCGGCGACAGCAACCTGCCGCGCGTGCAGGGCATCAGCTTCGGCGCCTCCGAGCGGCTCGTCGTCTCGCCCGGCCACGAGGACGAGGCGATCTTCGAAATGCCCGGCGGTCAGAGCGGCCACCCGCTCTCGCCCTTCTTCCGCGCCGGCCACGACGACTGGGCGCAAGGCCGCCCCACGCCGCTCTTGCCCGGCAAAGCCGTGCACACCCTCACGCTCTCGCCGTAATCTGTCCTCAGTTCTCAGTCTTCCGTTATCCGTCTTCCGTCTCACCATGCCGCTCCACGTCCTCGCCCATCCGCTCGCGCTGCACGTCCTCACGCATCTGCGCGACAAGACCACCAAGCCCGTGCTCTTCCGCACGCTGAGCTACCAGATTTCGCTGCTCCTCGCTCTCGAAGCCACGCGCGACCTCGCCACCGTGGAAAAGGAAATCGAGACGCCGCTCGAGACGATGAAAAGCAAGGTGCTCGCGAAGCCGCTGGTCATCGTGCCGATCCTGCGCGCCGGCCTCGGCATGCTGCAGCCGTTCCACGATATTTTTCCCGACGTCTCCGTCGGCTACGTCGGCCTCGAGCGCGACCATGAGACGGCGATCGCGCGCAGCTATTATTGCAAACTCCCGCCGCTCGCCGGCGCGCGCGTCCTCGTGGTCGATCCGATGCTCGCCACCGGCGGCAGCGCCGCGCAGGCGCTCTCGCTCGTGAAGGCGCAGGGTGCGACCGACATCGGCTTCGTCTGCATCGTCGCCGCGCCCGAGGGCGTGGAAACCGTGCAGAAGGCGCACCCGGAAATCCCCATTCACGCCGGTGCGCTCGATCGTCAGCTCAACTCCCGCAAATACATCCTGCCCGGCCTCGGCGACTTCGGCGACCGGCTCTACGGCACGTGAGCCCATCCGCTGAGCCGCCGGAAATCCCTCCGCCGCTGCCAGCAACGCAGTCGCGATTTCCGTGGCTCGCGATGCCCCTCGGGGTCGCGATCGGTGCCGTCGGCTGGGAAATCGCGTGTCGCCTCAGCGGTCAGCGCGAAGCGTGGGACTCGTCGAGCTACTGGGCCGTCGCCTATCCCGGCTTCGGCCTTGCGGTGCTGGTGCTCGCATTCATTTGGCCGCGCTCGGGTTGGTTCACCTGGATCGCGATCGCCGTCGGGCAGGCGGTCGCAATGTTCGCGAAAAATCCCGGTGGCACGCTGCTGCCGCTCGGCGTGATGGTGATGCTCGTGATGTCCGCCCCGCTGCTCATCGCCGGCCGCCTCGGCGCGCGGCTGCGCTCGTGGCGGCGCGGAACTTGATCCGCCGTCCGCTGCCTGCGGGATTGCCCCGCGCGCGTCGCCCGCGTGGAGTTCGCACATGGAATTTTCCCAGCTCTCCGACCGCGCGATGCAGATCCGCGAGTGTTTCGCCCGCTACGAACAGCGCCGCGTCGGCCGCACGTGGTCGCGCGAGGAGATCGCGCAGGGGTTCGTCGTCGATGTCGGCGACCTGATGAAACTCGTCATGGCCAAGGCCGGCGCGCGCCGCGTCGAGGGCGACGTCGACGCAAAACTCGCGCACGAACTGAGCGACTGCCTCTGGAGCGTGCTCGTGCTGGCCAAGCTCTACGGCTTCGATCTGGAGCAGGAGTTCGTGAAAACGATGGACGAGCTCGAGCGCGGCACGGCGGCGAAGACCGAGCAGGATTACTGAGCCGCGACCGCGCGCGGGGCGCACGCCGCGTTCCAGCGTCTCCTTTGGCCACGGATTTCACGGATTGAAACGGATCACGCGGCGGGAGCGCAGCATGCATCCGTTCTATCCGTCTCGATCCGAGTAATCCGTGGTCAATAGAACTCGCGTCCGCAGCATGGCTCCGGCTCGCCGGCGCGCGCCTACCTGTCATTTTTTCATGTTCTTCCGCGCGTTTCGCCGCCAATTCTCCCGCATCGCATGCAAATCGACCGCCCGGGCCTCATCGTCGCCGACCAGTGGAAGGACTACCAGCTCCTCGACTGCGGCGACGGCATGAAGCAGGAGCGCTGGGGCGCTTACACGCTCGTCCGCCCCGACCCGCAGATCATCTGGCCCAAGACCGGCGACCGCACCTGGAAGGGCTGGGACGGTTTCTACCACCGCAGCGAGAGCGGTGGCGGCAAGTGGGAGTTCCGCACCAAGCTGCCCGACCAGTGGACGATCAGCTACGGCAAGCTCACGTTCCGCATCCATCCCACGAGCTTCAAGCACACCGGCCTGTTCCCCGAGCAGGCGGTGAACTGGGATTGGTTTTTCCAGAAAATCCGCGACGCTCGCGCCACCGGCCGCGAAGTGAGCGTGCTGAATCTCTTCGGCTACACCGGCGCCGCCTCCGTCGCGGCGGCCGCGGCGGGCGCGAGCGTCTGCCACGTCGACGCCGCTGAAGGCATGGTGAAATGGTGCCGCGAAAACGCCGCGCTGTCCGGCCTCGCCGACGCGCCCGTGCGCTACATCGTCGACGACTGCCTGAAATTCGTCCGCCGCGAGATCAAGCGCGGCCGCAAATACGACGCCATCATCATGGAC
Source organism: Opitutia bacterium (assembly GCA_016217545.1). NCBI lineage: Bacteria > Pseudomonadati > Verrucomicrobiota > Opitutia > Opitutia bacterium. Next base: position 438,447 of record JACRHT010000012.1, read on the forward strand.
CCGCCGACCTACGGCCGCGGGAGCACCGGCGAGATGTGGCGGCTGGAAGATCACCTCTGGGAATTGCTCAGCGAGTGCAAACAGGTGCTGAGCGACCGCCCCGTGTTTTTTCTCATCAACGCTTACACGGCGCGCCTCTCGCCCTCGGTCGTCATCAACCTCCTCGACGGCCTGCTGCGCGACGCCGGCGGCCGCATCCACGGCGGCGAAGTCGGCCTGCCGATCCAGCGTGACGGCAAAATCCTCCCGTGCGGCATCTACGGCCGTTGGGAGTGCGCGTGAGCGGCGACGCAGTGTGAGGAAAAAACTGACCGCCGCGTGCGGTAGGGCGGGACCGCTGGGCCCGCCGAGAACGTGATGCCGACCGCGCGGCGGGCCCGGCGGTCCCGCCCACCGTCGCGGCGTCGAACTGGGATTTCGTTTCAGCACCGAGGCGCGTTCCACGAGGTGGTCGCCGCTGTCCCAGCGGCGACAGGCGTCGGTGGGGACACCGACGCCCACCTAGGCATGAACCTCACCGCGGCGGAAGCCCGCGATGCGGCGCGCAACTCGCGTGCCGCACGCTCACGGCGCCTTCAGGTGCTGCGCGAGGAAACGCTCGATGGCTTGGTAGAACTTCACGCCCTTTTCGTGGCTGGGAATCCAGTGGCCCACTTCGTTCAGATAGAGCGTCTGCGGCGGGCGACCGGCCTTCGTCAACGCCGCGGCCATCGCCTCCGAATGCTCGAACGGCACGGTGTTGTCGGCCTTGCCGTGGATGAGCAGGAGCGGGGCCGTCATCTGGCCGGCCATGTGCACGGGTGAGACGGCGGCGAGTCGCTGTTGCACGGCGGGGTCCTCCATGTCGCCGATGCGCTTGCTCCAGTAATAGTAAGATTCCTTGGCCGCATCGTCAGCGCGGCTCTTCCACAAGAGCGGCCAGTCCGCGACTCCGGCGAAGGAGATGCCGCAGCGATACATCGCGGGCGTTTGGGCGAGCGCGAAGAGCGTGCTGTAGCCGCCGTAGCTCGCGCCCATGATCGCGAGGCGGCGCGGGTCGGCGATGCCCTGCTTCACTACCCATCCGGTCATGTCGGTGATGTCGTCCTGGATTTTGCCGCCGATCTCCTTGGCACCTTGATCGAGGAACTCCGCGCCGTAACCGGAAGAACCGCGGTAGTTCACCTGCAACACCGCGTAGCCGCGGTTGGCGAGGAACTGCACGATCGGATCGTAGCCCCAGACGTCGCGCACCCAAGGGCCGCCATGCACGAGCGTCACCATCGGCAGGTCGCGCTGCGGCCGGCCGGTGGGCAAGGTGAGGTAGCCGTGCAACGCCAGTCCGTCGCGCGCGGTGCACGCGACCGGGTAAGTGTCGGCCATGTGCTCGGGCTTGATCCACGGGCAGCGGCGCGCGAGCACGCGGACTTTGCCGGTCTCGAGATCGACGAGCGTGTAGAGGCCGGGTTCGCGGGCGGAGTAGGACAACACCAGCAGGCGCTTCACCGCATCGTCCATGCTGACGATCAGGTTCACGTGGTCCGGGTGCATCTGCTGGATCTGCTTCTGGATGTTTTCCAGGTCGGGATTGAACCAGTATTCGTGCGGCCCATCGGTCACGTAGCGCACACCGAGGAGACGCTGGTAACCTTCCGAAAAAATCGGCTTGGCCAGCGTCTCGCCCGCGAACACCGGCATCCACTCCGGCGGCGTGAGGTCGTAGTCGCCCGCGCGGAACAACGGAGCCTCGGCCACCGCGCCCGTCTTCAAGTCGAGTTCAGCCAGCTCCCAGCGCCGCGTCGGGCCTTCGCGCGAGACGTAGAGCGTGCCACCGTCGGCGCTGATGCCGGAAATCCAGAAATGCCGCGCACGTTCCCCCAGCTCGCGCTTGCGCCACGGTTGGCCGGGGCCGTCGCGCTGGATCAGTTGGTAGGGGTCTTCGACTTTCTCGCCCTTCACGACGCCGAACCGCACCTCGCCGTCCCACCCTTGCAGCCACTGCGCGACGCGGCCGGGATTCAGGATGTAGGTGCGGAACATCGCGCTCGACGCGTCCATCTCCAGCACGTTCGGGAACCACTCGGCTTTCTTGCCCCAGCCCTTGTGGTCGAAATCGTTGATCAGAATGCGCTGCTTGTCGGGGCCGCGATGCCCGAGCACCTCGTCGGTCCACAGGTAATTGGCGTCGCCGCGCTGCGTCTCGTGGCGAATCCAGCCGGTCAGCCCGGTCATCATGCTGAAGTTGCGATTGATCGCCGCCAGACCGCCTTCCCAGATCAACAGGCGCTCGGAGCTCAGCCAATCGAAGCCGACCACGGGCCAGTAGCCGTAGCTGAACGAGCGCGCGCGCTCCGTCTCCAGCGGCATGATGCCCAGTTCGAGCCGCTTCTCGCGCGCGAAGAGGTAGCCGAGGTGTTTGCCATCGGGCGAGAGCTTGGCGGCTGTGATGTCGGGCGGCCGGGCGAAATCCTCGACGGGCAGGAGCGGCGGTGGCACCGCCGCCGCACCGGTTGATTTCTCCGCGTCCGCCCGCGCTTCCGCGCAAGCCAGCAGCGCGAGCCCCGCCAGCCCGCACAGGGTGGCCCTCCCGAAGTGCCGATTCATGTCGGATGTTTTGCCGCCGCGCCGCCGCCCTCGCAAACGAAAAGCCGCGGCGCGCCACGCGACGCCTCGTGCGCTGCGCCGCGCTCGCGCCTCACGGCGTGAGGTTCTTCGCGAGGAAGGCTTCGAGCTTCGTCAGGAATTCGACGCCGTCTTTGTCGGCCGGCCAATTGTGGCCTTGGTTCTCGAAGAACTGCGTTTCCGGCGGGTGGCCGACTTTCTTCAGCGCCGCGACCATGGCGCGCGCCTGCCGGATTGGCACGCGCCCGTCTTCCTCACCGTGCATGATGAAGAGCGGAGCGGTGATCTTCGCGGCCAGGTTCACCGGCGACACGTCGGCGAGCCGGCGCTTCTCCTCGGGTTTGTCGATGTCGCCGACCTGCGTGCGCCACCAGTTGATGGCCTCGATCATGTGCTCCTCAATCAAGTCGTCGGAGAGGCTGACCCAATTCGTCACCGCCATGCAGGCGACGCCGCATCGGAACAAGTCCGGCGTGCGCGCGAGCGCCATCAGCGTGCTGTAGCCGCCGTAGCTCGCGCCCATGATGGCGACGCGGCGCGGATCGGCGAAGCCCTGTTTCACGGCCCACCGCGTCATGTCCTCGATGTCGTCCTCGATCTTGGCGCCCACTTCGTGGCGTCCCTTGAGGTAGAATTCATCGCCGTAGCCGCCCGAGCCGCGGTAGTTCACCTGCAGCACGGCGTAGCCGCGATTGGCGAGGAACTGCACGAGCGGATCGAAACCCCATTCGTCGCGCACGCCGTAGGGACCGCCGTGCACGAACACGACCATGGGGTGGTTCTTTTGGCCGCGTCCGACGGGGATCGTGAGGTAGCCATTGATTTCCAGTCCATCGCGCGCCTTGCAGGCGACGGGGAACATGTCGGCCATTTCCGAGGCCTTGATCCAGGGGCGCACGGCGGCGAGCGGCTTGCTTTGACCGTTTTCGAGATCGAGGAGCGTGTAATACCCCGCCTCGCGCGCCGAACTCGAGTAGACGAGCATCCGGCGCAGGTCGCGATCCATGCTGACGATCAGGTTCACGAGCCCGGGATGCGCCGCGTCGATCTGCTTCTGCAACGTGGCGAGCGCGGGCTCGAACCAGAATTGGCGCGGGCCCTCCGTGATGTAGCGCACGCCGAGCAGGCGCTGGTGTTTTTGGGAAAATATCGCCGTGTCCACGTCGTATTTGTCGTGCTGGAAGAGCGGACCCGTGACTTCGCCGGTCGCGAGGTTGTGCGCGTAGAGCGCCTTGCGGCCTTTCGCGTTGGGTTTGAACACATACAACGTCTCGCCGTCGCCACCCACGCCCGCGAAGCCGTGACCGATCGTGTCCTGGCCGAACGGGATGGGCTGGCTCCACGCGTCGTCCGGCTTGCGGCGGAAGATCAGGCTCGCGTTCACGCCGTCGGTCGCGAGTCCGAAGCGCACCGCGCCATTCCAGTCCGCGAGCCACGCGGTGACGTTGCCCGGATTCTTCATCACGGAATTGAACGCGCCGTTCTCGGTGTTGAGCCGGAAAACATCGGGGTGCACGCGATCCGCGCCGACCTCGGTGGGCGCCACGCTCACCAGCAGCCGCTTGGTATCATACAATTTCTGGCGGATGATCGCGTTCGGCAGGAAAAGCTCCGGCGAGCCGAGCGAATACTGGCCCGGATGCTCATCGGCCCAGCGACCGAAGCCCGTCAAATAGCGCAGGTGCTCGCGATTCGCGTCCACGGCCACCCAGCCCATCGACGTCATCATCACGATGCGGCGATCGCCGACCCACTCGAAACCGTAGACGTCGTTCTTGAAGCGGAAAGCCTTGTCCCGCCTCGCCCAGAGGAACTCGGCTTTCCCCGTCGCGACGTCGAGGAAACCGACCCCCGAGTTCTCGTCCTTCTGCACGATGTAGCCGACATAGGCTCCGTCCGGCGAAAGCGCAGGGGCGAAGAATTGCGGCGCGCGCGCGAAATCCTCCACCGGTATGAGCCGCGGCACGCTGCCGCCAGCGGGCTTCTTCTCGTCGGCGCACGCGACCGTCGCGAGCGCTGCCAGCCCGCACAGGGTGGCCCTCCCGAAGTGCCGAATCATGCCGGGTTTTCTGACGGCGACCACGCCCCGCCGCAACCGGATTTGCGCGCCCGGGCGCCGCCGTCGCGGCCGTGGTTTGAAATCTTTCTCGTTCTCCTTCCCGTTCCTCGTTCTCCTTCCGCCACCACCATGAACGTTATCTCCGCTCCCCAAGCTCCCGCCGCCATCGGCCCCTACTCTCACGCGATCCACGCCGGCCCGTTCGTGTTCTGCTCCGGCCAGACGCCCCTCAATCCCGCCACCGGCAAACTGGTCGAAGGCGACATCGAGCCGCAGACCCATCAGGTCTTCGCCAACATCAAGGCCGTCCTCTCCGCCGCCGGCCTCACGCTGCAGGACGTCGCCAAGTCCACCGTCTACCTCAAGGACATGGCCGACTTCGCCAAGATGAACGCCATCTACGAAGCCGCCTTCGCCCCGCACAAACCCGCCCGCACCACGATCCAGGCCGGCAAGCTCCCGCTCGATTGCCGCGTCGAGATCGAGGTCATTGCCTACAAGGGATGACCCGTCGCGCACTCGCGCTCGTGGCGCTGAGCCTCGCGCTCGGCGCCACCGCCCGCGGCGGCGATGACCCGATCTGGCACGATCTCTCGGTGCGGCGAGGATCGTTCACGCTCGTCACGGAAAACGACAAATACTTCGCCGGCACGGACCGGCACTACACCAACGGCTTCAAGCTGCTCTGGCTCGGCGAGACCACGCTCGATCGTTCGCAGGAATTCCTGAAGAAGGTTTCCGAGTTCATCCCCACGCTGCGCGGCATCGAGGCCCAGCAACGCTACAAGATCGGCCTCGCGCTCGGGCAGGACATCTACACGCCCACCGACACCGAGACCGCCGCCCTCATCCCGACCGACCGGCCCTACGCGGGCTGGCTCTATGCCTCGATGATCGCGCAGGCCCAGGAAAAGGACGGCAGCATGCTGCGCGTCGTCGAACTCTCGCTCGGCGTCGTCGGCCCATCCGCGCTCGGCCAAGCGGCGCAAAACGGCTGGCACGACGTCATCCACGTCCCGCACGCCCAAGGCTGGGCCAACCAGCTCCACGACGAGCCCGGCATCATGCTCTCGTGGGAACGCCGCTACCGGAACTACACCTTCGTCGCCGACGGCCACCGGCTCTTCGACTTCATCAGCCGCGCGCGCATCACCCTCGGCAATGTCTACACGCACGTCGCCGCCGGCGCCCGCGTGCGTCTCGGCTGGAATCTCCCGCCCGATTTCGGCGCCGACCTCATCCGCCCCGCCGGCGGCAGCATGGCCAACGCCCGCGCCAAGGCCGGTTTCTCGACGCACCTCTTCCTCAGCGCCGAGGCCCGCGCCGTCGCGCGCAACATCTTCCTCGACGGCAACACCTGGCGCGACAGCCACTCCGTCGACAAGAAACCCTTCATGGGCGACTTGTCCGCCGGCCTCGTGGTGACGTGGCCGCGCTTCCAGCTCACCTACACGCAGGACATGCGCACGAAGGAATTCCGCAGCCAGCCGCGCAACGACGTCTTCGGCTCCATCGCGCTGACGTGGTTTTACTGAGCGCGGACTTCGCGCCATTGTTCCGCAATGGCGCCGCAGCCTGGGGTAGGGCGGGACCGCTGGGCCCGCCGAAACACGTTCGCGGCGCGCCCAGCGGTCGCGCCCTACCAGTGATGCCGACATCGTCGCTCCCTGCCGCCACGAATCCGCTCATGTAGGAGCCTGCTCGCAGGCGACCAAAGACACTCGCACGCGCCCGCCGTTTACGATCTCCAAAAAATCGCCTGCAAGCAGGCCCCCACAGGCGAGAAGCCCGCGCCCCCGCCCTCGCCCATCGGCCCACGTCACGGCGTGGATTTTTATTCGTCGCCTCCCTGTTTCCCGTCTTTCGTTTCCGCGTGGCGAACCCCTCTTACCGCATCGGCGTCGACGGCGGCGGCACCAAAACCGAACTTCTCCTCGTGGACTCGGCCGGCGCGATCGTCGCGCGCCACGTCGGCCCCGGCTGCAACCCCAGCCACCTCGGCGCGGACAAAGCGCGCACGGTGCTCCTCGTCGCGCTCGAATCCCTCCTCGCCGCCGCAAACGTCGCCCAAACCCAAATCGCCGCCACGCGCCTCTTCGTCGCCGGCAGCGCCGTCACCTGGCGCGAGATCGTCGCGCAGCTCCGCGGCTACGGCACCGTGACGCACGGCCCCGATTCACTGCCCGTGCTCGAACTCGCCACTGGCGGCGCGCCGGGGCTCGTGTTGCACGCCGGCACCGGCTCGTTCGTCGCCGCGCGCGCGCCCGACGGCTCGGTGCATTTCGCGGGCGGACTCGGCTGGCGCTTCGGCGATCCCGGCAGCGGCTACGAACTCGGCCGCCGCGCCATCGCCTCCGCCCTGATGGAGCTCTACGGCTGGTCGCCCGCCACCGGCCTCGGCGCCGCGCTCCAGGCGCACCTCGGTCTCGCAGACGCCGCCGCGATCAAAGGCGCGCTCTACGCCGACCCGGAGGCCAACACCAAAGTCGCCGCCTTCGCCCCGGCGGTGATCGAGCTCGCGCAAAATGGCTGCCGCCCCGCGCAAATCGCCCTCGCCAGCTCGATCGGCGAACTCGTCGCGCAAGGTCGCCTCGTCACCGAGAAGCTTTTCCCTGGCGCCAAGGACATCACCTGCGGCGTCAGCGGCGCCGTGCTCAACAACCCCGCCGCGCACTACGCGCTGCAAGCCTTCGTCGAATCGAACGCCTGGCCGGTGAAAATGCACTTCATCACCGAGCCCCCGAGCGAAGGCGTCCGCCGCCTCCTGCTCCGCGACTGATCGCCCCATGCCGCCCGCGGCTCAGTCTCCTTCCGATTCCCAACCCATCGCGGGTGAGGCCGTGTTTGGCTCCACCCAATGGAGCATCGTGATCGAGTCGCGTCGCGACTCCTCCAGCCGCCGCGAGGCGCTCGAGAAGCTCTGCCGCATCTACTGGCTCCCCGTCTACGGCTACCTGCGCCGTCGCGGCTATTCCACGCCCGACGCCGAGGATCTGACGCAAGGCTTCTTCGCCTACGTGATCGAGGGCGATTTCCTCGACCGGCCCGATCCCGAGAAGGGCCGCTTCCGCGGTTACCTGATCGGCGCGCTGAAACATTTCCTCGCCCGCCACCACGAGCGCGAGAACACCCAGAAACGCGGCGGCGGCGCCCGCGTGCTCGATTGGACCGCGCTCGACGCCGAGCGTGAGTTCGCCGTCATCGACCAGCCCCAGCTCGATCCCGGCGCCACCTACGAACGCGGTTGGGCGTTGGCGCTTTTCGCGCAGGCGTTGCGCCGGCTCGAAGCCGAGCAAGCCGCCGCCGGACACGCCGAGGAATTCGCCGCCCTGCGGCCGTTTCTCAGCAGCAGTCCGTCGCAAAACGAATACGCTGCCATCGCGGAAAAACTCGGCATCGCCCGCGCCACCGTGGCCGTGCGCATCTTCCGCCTCAACCGCCGTTACGCCGAACTCGTCCGCCTTGAGATCGCGGCCAGCGTCCGGAGTCCCAGCGACATCGAGCAGGAGATGAGGCATCTGCTGGGCATCCTCCGCGGTTGAAATCGGCATGAAATCCCCCGGGCGAAAACCGGCAATCCGTGGCTGAAGATGCCTGTGTCCGCCCAACTCTGTCCGCACTGCCACCGCTCGACCGCCACGCCGTTCGGCACCACCGGGCTCTGCCTCCTCTGCGCCGGACAACGCGCCCTTGCGCTCGACCTGGAGGAGGGCGACCCGCTCCCCGCGCCCGCCGCCTCCGGGATCTCGCACTCGCCCTTTGGCGGTGAGCTGCCGGATCGCATCGGCCCCTACGACATCATCGACGAGATCGCCCGCGGCGGCATGGGCCGCGTCTTCGCCGCCCGCCAACCGAGGCTCGACCGCGTCGTCGCGCTGAAGGTTCTCGTCGAAACTGCGGGCACGCTGGACCTCGCCCAACGTTTCCTCCGGGAGGCCCAAACCGTCGCGCGGCTGCGCCATCCTCACATCGTGACACTGCACGACTCGGGTCGCGCCGACGGATTCGCCTACTTCGCGATGGATTACCTCGAAGGCGGCGACCTCGGTCGACGCCTCCGCAATGGACCGCTCGCCCCGCGCGCCGCGGCCGCGCTCGCGCAAAAGATCGCGGCCGCCCTCGCCTACGCGCACGCGGAAGGCGTGCTCCACCGCGACATCAAGCCGTCGAACATCCTCCTCGACGGCGACGAGCCGCTCCTCGCCGACTTCGGCCTCGCCGCGCAACTCGAACCCGGCGGCGACCTCACCGCCGTCTCCACCGTGCTCGGCACGCCGCACTACCTCGCGCCCGAAGCCTTGCACGGCGGCAGCGCCGCCCTCGGCATCGCCAGCGATCTCTACGCCCTCGGCGTCGTGCTTTACGAGATGCTGGCGGGGCGCACTCCGTTTGCCGGCGCGACAGCCGCGGAGTTGCCGGCGCTGCTCGATCACAGCGAGGCGCCGCCTCTCCGCCTGCTCGCTCCCGCCACGCCGCGCGACCTCGTGGTGATCTGCCTGAAGTGTCTCGAACGCGATCCCGCGCGCCGCTACGCCGACGCGGCGGCGCTGGCGGAGGATCTGCGGCGTTTCCTCGCCGGCGAACCGATCCTCGCCCGCGCGCCGGGCGCGCTGGCGCAATTCCGGCGCTTCGCCCGCCGCCACCGCACGATGCTCGCGGTCGCAGCCGGCACCGGCGCGGCGCTGACCGTCGGCATCGTCACCAGCACCGTCCTCGCGGTGCGCGCCCGGCAAGCCGAGCGCCGCGCCTCGACCGAGGCCGCCACCGCCCGCGCGCTGCTGGAATTTTTCCAGCGCGATATCCTGCTGCAATCGAAGCCCGGCGCCCAAGCCGACCGCGACCTCAAGCTCCGCACTGCGCTCGACACCGCCGCGGCCCGCATCGGCGGGCGCTTCGCCCAGGAGCCGGCCGCCGAATCCGCCCTGCGCGCGACGCTCGGCGAAGCCCTGCTCTCGCTCGGCGAATACGCCAAGGCCGCCGAACAGTTCTCCGCCGCCGTCCGTCTCCGCCGTCAACTCGGACTCGACGCCGCCGACACCTGGCGTTTGGTCACGGCGCACGCCTCCGCGCTCGCGGCGAACGCCCAGCTCGTGGAAGCGGAGCGCCTGCTCACCCCCAATGTCGCCGCGCTGCGCCGCGCGCTCGGCGCCGACGATCTCGCCACTCTCGCCGCCGAGCAGACGCTCGCGCGCGTCTGGGTGGGCCAGGACAAGCTCGCGCAAGGCCTGCAGCTCCGCCGCAGCCTGCTGAGCCGCCGCACGCACCTGCAGGGGCCCGAGCATCCGGACACGCTCACCGCCGCGAACGAGGTGGCCACGGCGCTGCTCGACCAAGGGCAATTCCCCGAAGCGCGCGACATCCTCACCCGCACCGCCGAGGCGCGCAAACGCGTCCTCGGCCCCGAAGCGCCGGAAACGATCGAGTCGCTCAACGATCTCGCCGGCGCCAACTGGGCGCTCGGCCGCCTGCCGGAAGCCGAGGCGCGTTTCCGCGAAGTCGTGACGGTCGCGCGGCGCGTGCTCGGGCCGAATCACCCCGACACGTTGCGCACGCTCGGCAACCTCGGCCACGTGCTCAGCGCGCAGGCGCGCTGGGACGAAGCCGCCGGTGTCTTCGAGGAAGCCTACGCCCAAACCCGCGCGGTGCACGGCGAAGGCCATCAGGATGTGCTGCGGATGGGCGGCGCGCTGGCCGCGGTTTATCTTGAGGAGGGCTATTTCGACAAAGCCGAAGCCATGTGCCGCGAAATCATCGAGCCCACCGCGCGCCGCATCGGCGCAATGCATCCCGAAGTGCTCGCCTCGCGCACCCAGCTCGGCGGCATCCTGGTGGCCGCGCAGAAATACGCGGAGGCGGAGACGGAACTCCGCGCCACGCTCGCCGCGCATCGCGAGGTCGATGAGCGGCGTCCGCTTCCTTTCATCGCCGAATCGCATCTCGGCGCCGCGCTGACCGGGCTCGGCCGTTTGGCGGAGGCGGAGGAACATCTGCTCAGCGCCGATCGCGGCCTCGAGTCTCTCGCCGGGCAGCTGACGCCGCGGCAAATGGCCGTGCGTCGCCTGACCCTCGTGCGGCTGGCCACGCTCTATCGCGCGACGGGCCGCAGCGAACTCGCGGACGGCGTCGAGCGCCGCCTCAAACAGCTCGGCGCGGCGCACTGAGCGGCGCGCTCAGGGCTGGATCACGTAGACGAACTTGTTGCTGATGCGGCGGAGGTTGCCGGTCGTGAGATCGCCGTCGTCGAACGCGCGATCGATGGCGCGCAGATCCTCGTCCGACGCCGTGAAGCCATAGATCGAAATCGACGCGGTGAAGTCATTCTCGCCGTAGTCCCAATCCCACACGCCGCCGATGGGTGGCGTCGCGCTGAAGAGTTTGTCCGGCACGTAACCGCGCAACTCGGGATGCAACGCGCCGATGCCGTTGGGCGGAAAGTCGCCATGCTCGAGCGCGTAGCGTTCCGCGCCGTCGCGGATCTGGCGCGCGTCGTTGAAATAGCTCCTGCCCATCGCGGCGCGCCGCACGCGCTGCAACGCCGGCAGCGCGATCGCCGCGAGCAGACCGATGATCACGACGACGACCATCAACTCGACGAGCGTGAAGGCGCGCGCGGCGCGTGGAAGGCGGAGTGAAAAGACGTGGCGCACGGCTAGGGTGTTGGCGGTTTCCCTGTAGCCGGGCTCGCTGAGCCCGGTCGGCGCGGTGGCGCGGGGAGAGCGACCGCACCGGGGTCAGCGACCCCGGCTACAGGATTTCGCCGCGACTGGCGGCTACTGGGTTCATGCTGGCTCGGCGCCCGCAGACCGCCGCCACAGGTCACGTTGCGTTCGCAACAACTCACGGCATACGGCCGACGGCGATTTCCCACTGGGGAACGCGCTTGAGGCGGCTCGTGAGGCCCTGGAGCCAGCCGTTGGGTTGCGTCTGGTAATTCGAGGTGGGAAGGCTCCACGTCGTGGCGACGATCTCGAGCGTCGTGCGATCCACGAGCACGCCGATCGTCGCGGTGCCGACGCCGGCGAGGAAGGTTGGAGTGCCGTTGACGTTCACGAGGCGCGAGTCGGCGGTGTGGATGTTCTCGGTGCTGTCGATGATCTCGACTTCGTAGTAGGTCGCGTTGGCGAGCGTGGGGTCGGAGGCGGCGAGGTTCGTCGGATAGTTCTTCGCGCTGGCCCAGTTCACGGCGGAGATGATCATCGCGTGGTCGTTCTGGTCGGAGCCGGGCTTCCACCAGAAGAGGAGATCGCCGGCCTGCCACTGGTCGAGGCGCGTGAGGCGCGCGGCGAAGCCTCTGCCCTGCTTGAGGAGCGCGATGTATTGGTAGGGCGTGGGGCTGGCGACGGCTTGCGTCGTGAGCGTGAGAGGGTCGAGGAAGGAGTAGTTCTTCCAATTCCAACCGTAGCACTGCTGGAGCAGACGCGAAACGAGCGGGGAACACTTGGTGAGGTTGCCGGGCCAGTGACCGTGCGCGAGGTCGGCGAAACGGATGTAGGATTGCTCGGCGCTGGTCCAGTTGCCGCCGTAGCGGTTGAGCGGGCGGCCGATTTCGTCGTTGAACACGCCGGCGTCCTGCGCGGCGGTGATCTCGTCCACGAGCTGGACGGCCTTCGTGTAGTGCAACGGCTGCGCGAGCGCGGTGGTGGCGGCGAAAGCGAGCGTGGCGGTGGCGAGGAGGTGGCGGAGGTCCATGAGTGGAGGTGGAGCGCGTTGACCTCAACGCGCTCGGGGATTCGATCTGCGGCGGGAGTTCAGGAACGCGTTGAGGTCAACGCGTTCCACCGTCGCGTCGTTAGTTAGGTTGTTCGAGCGCGCCGAGGTCGGGCGCGGCGCCTTGCGTGGTGCGCGGCTGGCCGTCGGCTTCGGGGAGGTATTCGAACTCGACTGGCAACGCGCCGGCGGGGAGCGGTTGCGCGGCGTCGAGGAGCGGCGAGCCGGCGGCGGGGTGAAGGTCGCCGGTGGCGAGATTCACGAAGCCGGGGTTGGCGCCCTTGAGGACGAGCGCGGTGCCGCCCACGGCGTTGCCGCCGACGGTGACGTTGCTCGTCGTCCAGTTGCGGCCGAGCGCGATGGCGCGGCCGGAGTTGATGAGATCGAACGGACCGGCGCCGGACTTCACGCGATGGACGACGTTGTTGTTCGCGACGACTTGCGCGGCGGCGAGCGTGAGGTTGAACAGCGACGTGGACCAGCGCTGCGAATCCATGACCACGGTGTTGTGGTGGAAGTGCAGCGTGCCCGCGCGGAAGTTGGCGGCGTTGCTCCAGTCGCCGCCGTAGCGGATGAGCGTGCTGCCGTCGGTGCCGTAGTCGCCGCCGCCGTTGCGCAGGATGTTGCCGTAAACGTGCGTGGTGGCGAATGACGGATCGGCGACGATCAACGCGGGCGCGCTGACGGGCTCGATGAACGAGAGGAGATTCGCGCCGCCCTCGATGCGGTTATAGCGGACAACGACGCCGGCGGAGCGGTCGAGGACGTTGGGCGTGTTGCTGCCGTTGAGGCCGCGGTCGAGACGCGAGAACTGCACGGTGAGGCCGATGGCTTCCGTGAGGAGATTGGAGCCGTTGTAGCTGCCGCCCTTGCCGGCGTGGTAGAGCCAGCAGCGGTCGACGATGACGTCGCGCGTGAGCGTGGCTTCGGACGAGCCGGACGCGGCGACGATGCCGTTGGGCGTGTCGTGGATCTCGCAATCGCGGATCGTCACGTGCTCGGCGCCGTAGAGGAAGATCGCGCCGGCGCTCGAGTAGTAGGTGGCGGTGGAGCCGTCGGGCTTCACGTAGCTCGGCATCGGGTTTTGCGCGCCGCTCATCGTGAGTTCGAGGTTCGAGATCACGAGGTAGCCGGGCTTGTAGGCGGACGGCTGCGCGGCGTTGCGCGCGACGGCGATGAGCGAGCGCTCCATCACGTCGCCGAACCACGGCGCGTAGCCGATGTTGGCGGCAGCGGTCGCGCCGGTGCCGTCGATCACGGGGAGTTGGCCGTTCGGGCCGGCGACGCCCTCGATCTTGATCGGTTTTTCGGCGGTGCCGCGCGCGGAGAGGAGGAGCTTTTCCTTGTAGGCTTCGGCGCGCCAGTGGATGCGCACGGTGTTGCCGGCGGCGAGCGTGGACCAGGGAACCTGCGCGAGGCTGGTGAACTGCTGGCCCGGGCCGACGTGGTAGACGATCTCGTCGTCGTCGATCGTGATGGTGGCGGTGGAGCCGGCGCCGAGCGTCGCGCCGCCGGCGGGCGAATCGAGCGTGAGCTGGAAGCTCTTGGTCGGTTCCTCCTGATCGTCGTCCTTGATCGGGATGTCGATGGTCTGCGCCTGGCTTTCTCCCGCAGCCCAGTGGAGGGTGCCGTAGGTGTATTGGTAGTCGGTCGTCGAGTTGGCGGAGCCGGCGAGCGTGTAGTAGTTCACGCTCACGGCGCCGTCGGTGCCGCCGACGCGATTGACGGTCAGAGTGGCGACGCCGGCGCCTTCGGTGACGGAGAGCGCGGTCGAGGCGAAGGAGAACGAGCCGGGGTTGGCGGGATTGGCGGGCGGGACCACGACGACGCCACCGTTGTTGTTGTTGCCGCTGCCCGAGTTGTTGTTGCCGCCGCCCGAGTTGTTGTTGCCGCCGCCGTTGGGAGGAGGCGTGCCGCCGTCGTCGTCGGTGAGGGTGACGGTCGACTCGACGAGCGCGCCGAGGACGCCGCCGTTGCCGGGCGATTGGAGCGCGACCTTGAAGTAGCGCGAGGCTTGCGGCGTGGCGTTGTCGTAAACCGGGATCGAGATGATCTTGTCGGTCTCGCCGTCGGCGAACGTGACGGTGCCGCCGCCGGCCTGGTAGTCGGTGCCGCCCACGGCGGAGTAAGCGAGCGTGTAGTAACTGACGCTCACGACGCCGATGCTGCTGACCGTGCGCGAGACGTGGAGCTGCGCGGTGCCGGCGGCTTCGCTGACGGTGTAGTCGGCCGCGGCGAACTGGAGCGTGCCTTCGCCCGGCGTGAGCGGGACAACAGGCGTGCCGCCGCCGTTGTTGTTATTGTTGCCGCCGCCGAAGTCAGTGCCGCCGGGCGTCTCGTCGTCGCCGATGGTGAGCGTGGCGAGCGCGGGCGCGCCGATGGCGCCGGCTATGGATGGCGCGGTGAGCGTGACGGCGATGTTGCGCGCGCCGTTCGGCACGGCGTTGTCGATGATCGGAATGTCGATCGTCTTCGCGGCGCTCTCGTTCTCGGTCCAGACGAGATCGCCGCTGACGGACGTATAATCCGTGCCGGCGACGGCGGTGCCGCCGGTGATCGAGTAATGCACGGTGAGCGCCGTCTGGAACCCGCCGGTGCGCGTGACCGTGAGCGTGCCGTGGCCGGACGCGGCGTTTTCGGCGACGTTGAAATTGGTCGCGGAGAACTGGACGTGGCCGGCCTGCGGGGCGGTTTCGTTGATCGAAACGGTCGCGGACTCGCTCGCGGCGTCGACTTGATAGCCGGCGCCGGCGGCGAGTTTCACGACGAGGGCTTCGTTGCCTTCGGCGAGGCCGTCGGCGACCGGGGTGACGTTGAACGACGTGCTGGCGCTGCCGGACGGGATCGTGATTTGCGACGGCAGGCCCGCGACGTCGGCGAAGGTCGCAGCGGACGTGGTGGCGTCGAGTGCGAGCGAGACGGTCAGCGGCTGGCTCACATCGCCGGAGCGCGAGACGGTGAAGGACACCGGCGCACCGGACGACTCTTGCACGAAGCTCGCGGCAGCTTGAAGCGCAACGGACGGGAGTGCGGCAACGCCCAGCGTGAGCACGCCGCCGCCGTCGGCGTGGAGCGTGGCGGCGGCATCGGCCGTGAGGGTCACGCTCGTGCCGTCCGCGGTGGCGAGTTGCGCGACCGCGTAGCCGGCGAAGGGCGTGAGGCCGGTGATGTAGTGCTGCGTGACGGCGGCGGGCGCGACGTAGGTGAGCGTGGCCACGGTGTCGGTGAGGTTCTTCTTGAACAGGATCGCGCTGGGGCCTACGACGGCGCCTTCGTAGGCGGCGCCGGCGGTGCTCTGGATCAGTTGCGTGGCGTCGGGCGTGGCGACGCCGGCATCGGTGCCTTGCAGCACGTGGAGGAAGCGGGCTTCCTGCGGCGCGCCCGGAGCCTCGGTGAACAGGCGGGCTTTCTCCTTATCCTCGGTGTCGGCGGGTTCGCCGCTTTCCTGATCGGTGATTTGCGGCGTGGCGTTGAGCGGAAGGAGCGCGCTGACGAAGAGCTCGGCCTTGGGCGTGCTGCCGTCGCGGGCGGTGGCGTGCACGAGGTTGCCGGCGACGGTGATGTTGCCGCCGTATTTCGCGGTGTTCTCGGGGAGGTTCAGGAAAAACCGTTTGTAGTAACCGGCGGACTTCGAGCGGGCGCGGTCGTAGACGACGACGTGGTTGGGTTTCAGCCACACGATCGAGCGCGAGGCGTGCGTGATCTCTTGGAGATTCGTGTAGTGGTAATGGTTGTAGAGCTCCGTGGCGTCGGCGGTGAAATACGCGAACTCGCCGCGCAGGCTGCGCGCGGTGATCGCGGGATCGCCGTGCGGGCTGTAGAACCACTGGCTGCCGTGTTCGGCGGCGACGACTTCGTTCGTGGGGTTCTGCGTCTGCGGATCGGGCACGCCGTTCTCGAGGCTGAGGGCGTTGCGGTAATCGGAGCTGCCCTGCAGGCCGCCGTAGCCGGTCATCGCCTTGGTGAGCCAGAGTCCGTTTTTCCACAGGCCGAAGGAGAGCGAGTCGCCGCGCTGATGGTTGATCTGGTTCCAATCATTGCGGAAGTGGAACATCGTGTCGGCGGCGGTCTGGCCGGTGCGGCCGAGGTAGGTGCCCATCTCTTTGCCGGCGACCGTGTGCGCGGCGAAGAAGTCGAGCGGCTGCATCGCGGGGCGCGGATCGGTGGCCGCGGGCGTGTCCGGCGACGGATCGAAGAGCAGGAAATAGTAGATGGAGTCGCGGAGGCGTTTCTCGGAGCGCGTCTCGGCGATGCGCGTGGCGAGGGCATTGGGTCCGCCCTTGGCGAGGTTCTTCTGGATGAAGCGGACGGCCTGGACGGTGGGCGACGCGGTGCCGTTGATGCGCGCGTCGGTGAGCGCGAGCGGGGCGAGGAACTTGATGAACTGGTCGTTGACGATCGTGAGCGAGCTCTCGAGGTCGCCATACATCGGCGGCTGGAAGACGGCGCCGAGGTAGTTGTAGGGACCGTTCGGCGTGCGCGGCGCGGGCGTGAGCATCGAGAGATAAGCGGAGACCGCGCGCGACCAGTGCGGGTGGTTTTTCAAAGACACCTGCGGGCCCCACACGGCGGGATCGTCCTGGCCGGCGGTGTGCAGCGCGCTCATGAAGACGCCGACCGGGCCGAGGCCGTTCGAGGCGTATTCGATGCCTTCCACGGAGAGACCGCCGGCGCCGTCGTGGCGATAGGCGTAGTCGGTGAGGTAGAGCCAGACGCCGGTGGCGTCGCGCAACGCGCCGTAGTTGACGGGCGTCCAGGAATTGTCGGCGGGGGAGACGATCTGCGAAGTGATCGAGCCGGCCGGGGCGGTGTCGGCGACGCCGGCGTTGGCGGCGGCGGGGACGTCGTCCTGCGGGTCGAGCGCGAGGCCGTAGAGGCCCATTTGGCGAAGGTGGTTGCCCCAGTGGTTGTTCAGCGCGAGGCGGATCTCGTTGTGGCGTTCGGCTTGTTCGGGCTCGTTGAGGCGGAGCAGTTCGGGCGAGTTGGCGGGCAGGTGCTGGCCGTTCACGCGATACGGAGCGAAGTAGTAATGGGCGTTGGCCTGCTCGGTCCACTCGAGGAAGGCTTTGCGGATCTTCGCCTTCTCGGTCGCGGTGAGGTGTTCGTAGATGAGGTCGACGGTGATGGGGAAGGCTTCCTGCGAGAAGCTGCGGTCGTTGGTGGCGAAGCCGGATTGGCGGAAGGGCGATGCGTTGGACGGATCGGTGCCGAGCGCGGCCTGGTCGATCACGTGGAAGAGGCAGGCCTTCGCCATCGTGAGGTATTCGTCGCGCGTGGTCTGGTGCTCGGGTTTGCCGTCGTCGTAGAGGCGCGCCATGAGCGCGAAGATCATCGCGTATTGCTCGGAGAAGAGGCGGACGTTGCCGCTGTCCTGGCCGACATCGTCCTCGGGCGCGGCGGGGAGGTTGTCGTTGTTCTCCCACGCCGACCAATCGTTGTCGTTCTCGGTGTGGACGGTGCCGTTGGCCTCGGTGAGCGAGGTGCGCACCCAGCGCATCTCGCCGCCTTTGCTGTGGTCGTTCTTGTCGTAGTAGACGAAGCGGTAGGCGGAAGTGCTGCTCCGCTGGTAGGCGTCGACGGCGGGTTTGACGATGTTGTTCAGGAAAGCGGCCCAGACGGGATTCTGGACCGGGTCCATGCGGGTGCGGAGCGCGGGCAGGTCCTCGGCGCGGAAGAGGATGCGCGGATGCGTGGTGACGGGCGCGGCGCTGGCGGCGGCGCAAAAGCTGGCCAGGGCGGCCAGCGCGAGGCACAGCCGAAGCCAGAGGGGGCGGAAGTTCGTAGGCATGGTGCTCTCAATTTGCGGATTTCCGGCGCGGAATTTCCGGCACGGCGCTTCTTTTCCCGGGCCGAACGGCTAGGTTCCGGTAATTCCGGCTGCTTCGCCCGCCTGTTCTCCTCGGTTGCCTCGCCCACCCGGGCGCGGGGCCCGCGTGAGCGGAGTGGTGGCCGCACCGCGGGCTCGCGCCGGGCGGGCGCGGACGCATGCTCGCGCGCATGTGGTGGATCTACGCTCTCCTTTCCGCGGTGTTCGCCGCGCTCACCGCCATCCTCGCCAAGATCGGCATCCGCGGCGTCGACTCCAACGTCGCGACCGCCGTGCGCACGGTTGTCGTGCTCGTCTTCGCGTGGGGACTTGTCGCGCTGCAGGGCAATCTCGGCGCGGTCACGTTGCTCTCGCGACACACACTGATGTTCCTCGCGCTCTCGGGCGTGGCGACGGGCGTGTCGTGGCTGTTCTATTTCAAGGCGCTGCAACTCGGCACCGCCTCGCTCGTGAGCGCGGTCGACAAGTCGAGTCTCGCGCTGACGCTCGTGCTCGCGGCGGTGTTCCTCGGCGAAACGCTCACGCTGCGCACGGCGCTCGGTTGCGGGTTGATTCTCGCCGGCACCGCGCTTGTCGTGTGGCCGAAGTGAACACGCTCTCGCCCGCACCGCTGCAACTCGCCGAGTCCGACTGGCTCGAGCGCCGGCGCGCGCATGAGGCGCGCGTGCGCGTCTGGACCGATCCGCATCAGGCGCGGCAGGCGCGCGGCGAGAAGCATCCGGTCGAAGATTTCCTCTGGGAATACTATGCTTACCGCCCGAGCTGGCTGCGCCGCTGGCATCCGGGACCGGATGTCGTGCTGCTCGGCGACGCCGCGCGCGAGTATCTGCGCTGGCCGGAATACGTCGAGGCCGACGGCGGCGTGCGCGTGAACTGCAGCGCGTTCGACCCGAAGCGCCGCGAGTCGCTCGCGTGGCTGCTCGGGCTGCTGCGCGCGACCGCGGAGCGCCCGCCGGCGTTTGCCTGCTTCGGCCTGCACGAGTGGGCGATGGTTTACCGGCTCGCGCCGGAGGAAATCCGCCACGCGCAGCTGCCGCTGCGTTTTCCGCCGGAGGAAGTCGCGCGCATCACCGAGTCGCTGCCGATCCGCTGCTCGCATTTCGACGCGTTCCGCTTTTTCACGCCGGCCGCGCGGCCGCTGAACCGCCTGCAGCCCGAGCGCGCGACCACGACGCAGCTCGAGCAGCGCGGCTGCCTGCACGCCAACATGGATCTCTACAAGTGGGCGTTCAAACTCGCGCCGTTCACGCCGAGCGAGCTGATGGCCGACTGCTTCGCGCTGGCGCGCGAGATCCGCGAGGTCGACATGCGCGCGAGTCCCTACGATTGCCGCGCGCTCGGCCTCGCGCCAATCGCGATCGAGACGCCCGAGGGTCGCGCCGACTACGAGCGCCTCCAGCGCGGCTTCGCCGAGCGCAGCCAGCCGCTGCGCGCGCGCTTGATCGCGCTGTGCGAGCGGTTGCTGGGCAATTGAGGTTCCGGCGGCGCGCCCGGGGCGATTCGATCGCCGCGGGCGCCGGGCTGCGGGTTTAGAACGCGAACGTATTGGTGATCGTCCACTGCTGCGGCTGCGGGATGCGGAACGAAGCGGTGGTGCCGTTCGGTTGCGCGGTGACGGCGATGAGGTCGTCGGTGCCGAGGATGTCGCGCACATTGAGCTGCACGGTCCAGCGGACTTTGTCGCGCGCGAGGCGGCGGGTGTATTTCAGCCAGAGGTCCACGTCGAGTTCGTCGCTGCCGTAGTAGGGCTGGTTGACGTCGGAGACCCATTGGCCGGCGGCGTTTTTCTTCACGCCGTAACCGATGGCGACGCGGTCCTGCCAGCGCGTGGCGCCGCCGATGGAGAAGCCCTTGAGCGGGCCGCGCGTGAACTCGTAGTTGCTGACGAAGTTGAAGCGCCACTTGCGCAGCTCTTGCACCGACGCGTTGTTGGCGGCGAGCGCGTTCAGGTAGGGCACATACATGTTGTTGATCGCCATCACGCCGAGGCGCGAGCCGGTGACGCTGTTGAAATACGGGATGTCCTCGAAGCCGTTCTGGTCGCGAATGCTGCCGGCGATGACGCCGTCGCCGTCGGTCCAGAGCGGGAGGTTGCGGGTGATGAATTCCTCGAAGTCCTTGCCGTAATTCGTGCGCACGGCCTCCTGGCGGACGGCGTTGAAGGTCATGCGCCAGTTCGGGAGCGGGTTGTAGGTGACTTCGAGTTCGGTGCCGCGCGATTCGGTGTCGGCGATGTTGCCGACATTGGGCGGGCGCGTGGCGGACCAGGTGCCGCTGGCGTTTTGGGTGAAGGCCCAGGTCTGCGCGAGCAACGGGTCGACGGGGCGCAGCCACTCGGCGACGGTGCGGCGGGCGAACCACGCGTCGCGCGCGGTGCGTTCGGCGGTGGTGAGGCCGGGATTGGCGCTCGTGCCGCTCGTCAGGCCGGAGCGGAGCGGCAGGTAATCGGCGTCGCCGGGCTTGAAGCCGAACCAGCGGTTGATGAGCACCTCGGAGGTGTTGGTGCCGCGAAGGCCGTTCATGGCGCGGACGACGTCGTTGCCGGGCCAGAAGGTGTTGTAGAACGTGCTGACGTCGTTCGCTTGGAGCGTCTCGTAGCGGATGGCGCGGAGGACGAGTTTGTTGTCGGCGAACGAGAGCGTGATGCCGTAGTCGCGCGTCGAACCGCGCGGCGGCGAGAACGGCCGGCCATAGACGTCGGCGACGGTGGAGGACGGACGGAAGTTTTCCGAGCGGTTGTAGGAGAGGCTGACGTCCATGCCGCGCGGCAGGCGGCGCTTGATGAAGTCAGGCGTGTGGCCGACGACGCTCCAGCTGACGGTCGAGTCCTTGGCGTGGATGGTGGCTTGTTGCGGATAAACCCAGGACGCGGCGAACGGGTCGACCTGGCCGGTGGGGCTGACGGTCGGCGGCGTGCCGGCGTCGAAGAGATCGTATTCGTCCTGGCGCCAGCCGACGAGGCCGACGAGTTTGCGGTTCAGGAGGTAGCTCTGCCAGATCGCGGAGTAGCTCTCGGTGCGGTTGAAGGAGCGCGAGGCGTTGGAGTAGAGTTTGTCGAGATCGCGCTCGGGCGTGATCACCGAGACGGGCGCGTAGACCCATTTGTCGATGCGGTTGTCGAAGAGCAACGCGGTGCCGGTGGCCGCCGGCTCGTGCAGTGCGGTGAGGCCCTGGATGTTGGCGCCGGAGGCGGAGGTGCGGTTGGCGATCGAGCCGCCGAGGTAGTGGAGGGCGACGTAACCCGGATAGGACTGCGCGGTGGAGCTGTCGGCGTAGACGTTCTGGTCGAGCGTGTAGGCGTAGCCCTGGTAGGTGCGCGAGAGGCGCTCGCTCTCCTGTTTGCTGTAGACGCCGGTGAAGACGTGGCGGCCGAGGTGGCGCAGCCAGGAGGTTTTCTTCGTGAAGTCGGCGGTGCCGTAAGCGGTGGCGCGCCAGGCTTCGCGGTCGGTGTCGACCATGTAGTTGCCGATGGAGTCGGAGGCGAAATACGGGCGGCCGAAGTTCGGGTTGGGCGAGCCGTCGACGAGCTTGGACTGCATGTCGACGTGGATTATGGCGGCGTCGAAACCGATGAGGCTGCGATTGCGGCGCGAGTGCTCCTGCTTGTCGTAGGCGAGTTCGAGGCCGACGGCGTCATTGAGGAACGTCTGGCGGACGACGGCGTTGAGGGCGTTGAAGTCGGTGCTCTCGGATTTGTTCGGACCGTCGAGGAGCTGGTCGTAGAAGTTGAAGATCGACGGGTCGCTGATTTCCTGCGCGCGCCAGAGTCCGGCGTAGGCTTCGCCGGCGGGCGCGTAGAGTTTGTTGAGGAAGAAATTCGGGTTGTTGCCGGCGGAGGTGTAATTGTAGACGCCATACCACTGGGTGTAGGTGGGCGTGCCGCCGCGGCTCATCATGTAAGCGGGGACGCCGTTGCCGCCCTGCGCGTTGGAGGCGGGATCGGTGAACACGGCGCCGACCTGGCCGAACCAGCGGCCGGCGGAGCCGAGGTGCGCGGCGAGCGTGGGATTGTTCGTGACCGCGCTGGTGTTGGTGGGATCGAGCGCGACCTTGTTGAGCACATCGAACCAGACGGTGAGACCGTCGGCGGGCGGGTTGAGGCGCGGGCGGTTGGCGCGGATATTGCCGTCCTCGTAGCTGACCTGGATCTGCGTGGTGCCGTTCTTCACGAGGCGCGGCTCCCAGCGAACGGCGGCGTAGAGGCGGCGGTCGTCCTCGAAGGCGGGTTCCTGGCGGAATTTTTCCTCGTCGTTCAGGCCGATGATGCGGATGCCGAGGCGGTCCTTCTCGACGACTTGGTTCACGTCGATCACTTCGCGGTGCGACTCGTAGCGACTCACGCTCTGGGTGAATGTGACGCCGTTTTTCCGCAGGTTCGGCATCTTGAGCTGGTTGTTGATGATGCCGGCGGGGCTGCCGAGGCCGAAGAGGATGGCGTTCGCGCCGCGCGAGATGTCGATGCGCTCGGTGTTGTAGGAATCGAGGCCGATGTCGGTGGAGAAGAAGTCGCGCGTGAGGTCGGCGCCGCTGAGGCCGCGAACGCGCGTCATCGAGTTCGGGCTGGCGAGACCGTCTTCGGCGTTGGAGAAACCCTGGCCGGTGGAAAGACCGGAGTAGTTGCCGCCCAGGCCGGCGGCCTCGGTGCCGGTGGTGTAGACGAGGACGTCCTTCGCGTTGGTCGACGCGGTGTCGGCGAGGAACTGCGCATTGACCACCGAGATCGCGGCGCCGACGTCGCGCAGTTCGGTGCGCAGGCGCGTGCCGGCGAGCGTCGACGTGGCTTGGTAGCCGCGATCGGCTTCGCCCGCGACGACGAACGGCGCGAGTTGCACGACCTCCTCGTCGTTTTCCTTTTCGTCGGCGGTATTCGCGGACTCGCTCGCGCGCGGGAGCTCGATTTTCTTCGGCTCCGGTTTGGTCGACGGAGATGCTGGGGCTACCGTCTGGGCGGCCGCGCTGAGGGTCAGTCCGAGGAGACCGGCAACGGCGGCAAGCCACCAGGCGGATGACGAGGGCGTGCGAGGGGTGATCATGATTTGGGGAAGGGTTGCCGTGGCACCGGACACGGAGGCGACCGGGAGGCGACGGAGCGGGGTGACAGCGAAACCGGGGTGAGCGCCGCGAAGGTAGCGCCCCGGCGGCTCCGTGGAAATGAGTTCGGTTGGCCCCGCGACTTAGAATCTTTGCGTCATCGCGCGTTCGCCGGACGCTGCGTCTGCACGCGGCGGCGATACGCCCCGGGCGAAACGCCGGTGAGGCGCTTGAAGACGACGCACATGTATTCGTCGTGCTCGAAGCCGGTGAGCTCGGCGATTTTCTTCATCGGGAAATCCGTCTCGAAGAGCAGCTGCTTGATCTTGGAAATCTGCACGCGCCGGATCTCGGCCTGCGGCGAACGGCCGAGGAGGCTGCGGAACTTCCGCTCCAGCAGGCTGCGCGAGGCGCCGGTGATTTTCTGCAGCTGCGCCACGGTGACGCCGTGGCAGGCGTGCTCGCGGATGTGGCCGAGCGCGGCGGCGACGATGCGGTCCTCGATCGCGAGGACGTCGGTGGAGTAGCGCGGCACGACGGCGATCGGCTCGACGCGGATGTCGGTGGCGCTCGGCGTCTCGCCGCGCATGAGCTGGGCGAGGCACTCGGCCGCGAGGTAGCCGGATTGGAAGGCGTTGGTCGCGACGCTCGAGAGCGGCGGGTAAGCGAGTTCGCAGCGAATGGTCTCGTTGTTGGCGCCGAGCACGGCGACCTCCTCGGGCACGAGCAGGCCGGCGTTTTGCGCGGCGCTGACGACCTGCAGCGCGCGCAGGTCGTTGCAACACATCACGCCGACGGGTTTCGGCATGCCCTTGAGCCAGGCAGCGAGAGCGTCGGTCTGACTCTCGTCCCAGAACGGCGTGAGGTTGCCGGGATAATCGACGTCGAACACGTGGCAGCTGCGCCCGGCGAGCGCGAGCGCCTCGAGGAAGCCGTCGCGGCGCTCGCAGGCCCAGCCGTCGTTGCGAAAACCGCAGAAGGCGAAGTGGCGGTAGCCGCGCTCGAGGAAGTGCTCGGCGCCGTAGTGGCCGAGGGCGACGTTGTCCGGACGAATTTTCGGCACGCCGGGAAACGGCGGCACGTCGTTGAGATCGACGAGCGGGAGGCGCAACTGCCGGCACGACTCGACGAGCGCGGGCGTCGTGTGGCGGCTGATGACGCCGTCCCAGCGCTTGCTGCGCAACCACTGCGGGTCGATTTCGGCGCGCGCCTCATCGTCGAGGAACGCCGCCCACGGCCGGTGCGAACGCTCGTAGTGCGCGACGCCCTGGAGCATGGCGTTGCACTCCTCGAAGCGGGTGAGAAAAACGAGCAGGATCTGGGGTTTCACAGGACACGAAGGTGATCTCCGGGGCGGGAGCGGCGCGATCCGCGCGCCAAGGGCGGTCAGTCGTGGCGAGCGGAGCGCCGCAGGTCAAGGCGGCGGCGGCACCGCGATCAACGTCAACGCGGCGCGGTTTGCCGCTCGATCCACGCCTGCATCGCGTCCCATTGCTCGCTCGTGTAGGCGTGGCCGAGTTCGAGGGTGAGTTCGAGCGTCTTGGGCGCGGTGATGGCGTTGTAGGCGGCGTGCAGCGAAGTCGGCGTGACGATCTCGTCGTTGTAGCCCCACGTGTAGTAACCCGGCACGCGCAGCCGGCGCGCGAAGTTGACGGTGTCGTAATAGGCGGCGGTCGCGCACTTCGCCGGCGTGGCGTGCACCGAGGCGGCCAACTCTTCGGCGCTGAACGGCTGCAGCCGCCCCGTGCCGCGCCGGTGCAGCGCGGCGGGCGTCACGTCGCAAAACCCCGGATGCACGGCGACCACGCCCGTCACGCGCGGATCGAGCGCGGCCGTGACGATCGCGAGCCGCCCGCCCTGGCTCGAGCCGGCCGCGATGAGATTGCGTCCGTCCCACGAGGCGCGCGTGGCCAGAAAATCATTCGCCCGCACGCACCCGAGATAGACGCGGCGAAAGTAGAACGTCTCGCGATTATCGAGGTTGAACGTCGCGTAGTCCGACAGCGCCCCGGCGTAGAGGCGGTCGTAGACCTCCTTGGGCAAATTCACCGGGAGTCCGTGGATGCCGATCTCGAGCGTGATGAAACCGCGCGCCGCGGTGGATTTGTCGCCCGCATAGGGCCGCACGCCCGCGCCGGGCAGGCGGAGCAACGCGGGGTATTTCCCCGGCGCCTTCGGCTCGCACAGGATGCCGTAGATGCGCGACGGCCCGAGCCACTCGACGCCGATCGTGCGGAAGCTGACGTGGTAGACGTTCAACTCGTCCGTGCACGCCTCGGGCAGGAGCGTCACCTCGGGTTGCATCGGCACCGCGGCGAGTTCGCGGCGGCTCTTTTCCCAGAACGCGTCGAAATCCGTCGGATTCACCTGCGCCGACTGGACCCGCTCGGGCGCGAACGCCACGGTGGCCAGCCCGCGGTATTTGCGACCGCCGACTTCCGTCTCCGCGATGCAACGCAGGAAACCCGGCTCGCTCCGCGTGCCGCCGTCGATCGTCAATCCCTCCGCCGGCACTTCCGCACGCACGCGCGGGGCGCGCGTGTGCTCGGGCGCGACGGTGTAGGTGATCGCGGCGCCGGGCACCGGATGACCGTCCGCGCGCACCGCCACGCGGAAACGCACCGGCTCGCCGACCGTATACGTCCAATCGGCGCGGTCGGGCACGACTTCCACGCGCACCGTCGCGAGTCGGCGCTGCGCGGCCGGAGGCACGGGGGAGATTTCGAGCGCCGGGGAAGCGCCGACCGCGGCGAGCACGCCGCAGAGTGGAGCGACGCGGAACCACCCGGCCCAGGGCAACGCGATCGAAAAACGCATGGCGCCACGATGCCACACCGGCCCCGGCCGCGACATGAGAACCTTTGTCCGCGCCGCTGAGAACCGTGCGGACGCACCGCCGAGTCCGCGCCTGACACTTCCTGCGGAGTTGCGCCGCGCGCATCCGGGCCTACGTTGGCCGACGCATGTCCGCACCGGGCTACATCATCCAGGACCGCACGCCGAAGAAGCCCGCCTACCCGATTCGCGACGAGTTGCGCGGCTACTTGCGCCGCTACCGCCGCGAGCGCGACCTGCCCGTCACCTACGAGCGCCTGCGCGACTTCCACGAGGCGATGCCACTCGTCGACAACGACGGCAAAAACACCCTCTGGGACACCGTCGTCTACCGCGCCGAGGAAATGCAGACGATCAACGAGGGCCTGAAACGCATCTACGCCCTCCTGAAGGTCGACGGCGACTTCTCGGTGATGCAGCACCTCTACATCGACCGCGTGGATTTCTGTTCCTTCGGCAACTCGATGCCGTTCCGCGTGCGCATCGTGAACGCCTACAACGAAAACCCGGACTACTTCTACGTGAAGAAGGCCGACTCGTCGCGCGTCTACGGCCTCGAACTCGAGCACCTGCTTTCGCCCAACCGCCTGAATTTCCTCACCCACGGCAACACGCTCATCGAGGAACACATCGCCGGTGTGCCCGGCGACGTCTTCATCGAACGCTGGCTCGGCGACCCCACGCTGCGCCCGATCCGCATCGCAAAGGAGTTGGTGAAGTTCAACGAGCGCTGCTTCATCCGCCTGCTCGGCGACATGCGCAGCTACAACTTCGTCTTCGTCGTCACGCCCGACTTCGAGAGCGCGCAAATCCGCATCCGCGCGATGGATTTCGACCAGCAAAGCCATCACGCGCGGAAAAATTTCTACCTGCCGCAGTTCTTCAAGGACAACGGCCCGCTCGTGCAATTCTGCACCAAGCACCTGCACGCGAAGACTGCCTTCCAATACCAGCGCGAGGAACAGACGCTGATGCTGCAACGCGCCGAGCTCGCGAAAGCGCGCCTCGACGCCCTGCTCGACGCCATGTCGGTCGATCCGATCGCGCCGGACGAGAACGTCCACCAGCTCCGCGAAGGCCTCGCCGACCACTACGAATCGAAGGACTTCCTCGCCTGCACGACGATGGGCCAGCTCGTCCGCGAAAGCCTCGCCAAGACCCGCGCCCGCATCGAGCACGACGCCACCGGCCACCTGCCGCGGCCGTAGGAGGAGAAAAGCTCGCGCGCCCATCCGGCGCCGACATGAATCACGGCGCCCCGCGTCATGTCCACCGCCTCGTCGCCCAATCAGACTCCCGAGCAGGTCGCTCGCGACGCGATCGATGCCCAGCTCCGCGCCTCCGGCTGGACCGTGCAGTCGAAGGACGAGATCGATTTCCACGCCGGCGAAGGTCAGGCCGTCCGCGAATACTCCACCGACTCCGGCCCGGCCGACTACGTCCTCTTCGTCGATGGCAAACCGGTCGGCGTGATCGAGGCCAAGAAGGAAACGCTCGGCCAAACGATCACGACCGTGGAGGAGCAAACCGCCGACTACGCCGCCGCCAAATTGAAGTGGGTCCAATCCACCGGCGTGCCACTCCCGTTTCTCTACCAAGCCACCGGCGTCATCGTCCGCTTCACCGACCAGCGCGATCCCAAGCCCCGCTCGCGCGAAGTGTTCTCGTTCCACCGTCCCGAAACACTCCGCGAAAATCTCCGCCATCGCTCCCTCCGCGCCCGCCTTCACGATCTTCCCGCGCTCGACCCCACCGGCCTGCGCGCCTGCCAGATCGACGCCATCACGAATCTCGACGCCTCTCTCAAAGCCGCCAAGCCCCGCGCGCTCGTCCAGATGGCCACCGGCTCGGGCAAGACCTTCACCGCTATCACGTCGATCTACCGGCTGCTCAAGCACGCCCGCGTCCGCCGCGTGCTCTTCCTCGTCGACACACGCAACCTCGGCGAGCAGGCCGAGCAGGAGTTCCTCGCCTACACGCCGAACGACGACAACCGCAAGTTCACCGAACTCTACACCGTCACGCGCCTCGCTTCCTCCCACCTGCCGACCGACGCCGAGGTCTACATCTCCACCATCCAGCGGATGTATTCGATTCTCCAAGGCGAGGAGCTCGACGCCTCCGCCGAGGACGAAAATCCCGCCGAGCGCTCCGACCGCAAGCGCGAGCCCATCCCCGTCGCCTATTCCGCCGCCGTCCCGCCCGAGTTCTTCGATCTCATCGTCATCGATGAGTGCCACCGCTCGATCTACAACCTCTGGCAACAGGTCCTCGACTACTTCGACGCCTTCCTCGTCGGCCTCACCGCCACGCCCGACGCCCGCACCTACGGCTTCTTCCGCCAAAACGTCGTCTCCGAATACACCCACGAACGCGCCGTCGCCGACGGCGTCAACGTCCAGGGCGAGATCTACGTCATCGAGACCGACGTCTCCAAAAACGGCGGCACCGTCCTCAGAGGCCTCGTCGAGAAACGCGAAAAACTCACCCGCGCCCGCCGCTGGCAGCAGCAGGACCAGGACGAGGCCTACTCCGCCAAGAAACTCGACCGCGACATCGTCAACCCCTCGCAGCTCCGCACCGTCATCCGCACGTTCCGCGACCAGCTCCCTGAAATATTCCCCGACCGCCGCGACGCCGCCGGCGCCTTCGAGGTCCCCAAGACCCTCATCTTCGCCAAGACCGACTCCCACGCCGACGACATCATCAACCTCGTCCGCGAGGAGTTCGGCGAGGGCAACGCCTTCTGCAAAAAGGTCACCTTCGGCTCCGACCAGGGCGTCAAAAAGATCACCTTCACGCCCGGCTCCGACGAGCGCGTCGTCGCGGACGACTTCGTCATGCCGCCCGAGGACCCCAAGTCCGTCCTCTCCCAGTTCCGCAACGGCTACCACCCGCGCATCGCCGTCACCGTGGACATGATCGCCACCGGCACCGACGTGAAACCGCTCGAGTGTCTGCTCTTCCTGCGCGACGTGAAATCGAAGGGCTACTTCGAGCAGATGAAGGGCCGCGGCACGCGCACGCTCGACCTCGACGGCCTCCGCAAGGCCACGCCCAGCGCCAAGTCCGCGAAAACCCACTACGTCATCGTCGACGCCATCGGCGTCACCCGCTCCCTCAAGACCGACAGCCGCCCGCCCGTCACCCGCCCCACCGTCCCCTTCAAAGACCTCGCCATGGAGGTCGTTATGGGCGCGACCGATGCCGACACCGTTTCCTCCCTCGCCGGCCGCCTCGCCCGCATCGACCGCCAGCTCACCCCGCTGCAAAAACACGCCCTCGCCACCCGCATGGGCGGCACCACCGTCAGCCAGATTGTCGGCGCGCTCTTCCACGCGCTCGACGGCGACGCCATCGAGCAAAAAGCCCGCGAACTCGCCGGCGTCCCGCCCGCCGCCGACCCCGGCGACACCGCCCGCGAACGCGCCCAGCAGCAGCTCGTCGCCGCCGCCCGCGCCCCGCTCACCGGCGCCGTCGTCACCCAGATCGTCGCCTTCTGCACCGAAAACATGCAGACCATCGACCACGACACGCAGGACAAAGTCCTCCGCGCCGAGTGGGATGCCGACGCCCAGACCCGCGCCACCGCCTTCGTCTCCGACTTCGAGACCTTCTGCCGCGATCACCGCGACCGGCTCGACGCGCTCACGATCTACTACACCCAGCCCCAACGCCGCGCCCACGTCACCCTCGCGCAGATCCAGACCGTGCTCGACACCCTCCGCACCCACGCCCCGCGCCTCGCGCCCCACCGCGTGTGGGACGCCTACGCCCGTCTCGACGCCGTGCCGGACAACGCCCGCCCCCTCACCGAATTGACCGCCCTCGTCGCCCTCCTCCGCCGCGCCTGCGGCCTCGATCAAAAACTCACGCCCTTCGCCGACACCGTGCGCCGCAACTTCCGCGACTGGATCCTCCGCAAAAATGCGGGAAAACCCTTCAACGCCGAGCAGACCGCCTTCCTCCAACTCATCCGCGACCACGTGGCAACCGCCTGCCGCCTCGAACGCGAGGACCTCGACTACGCCCCCTTCGACGCCAAAGGCGGTCTCGGGAAAATGTATGAACTCTTCGGCGAACGCATGGACGCCCTCATCGAAGAAGCCAACCAGGAGCTGACGGCGTGAGTGACGAGTCCCTTCCGAATTCGTGGACCTCGATCAAGCTCGCCGAGGTCGGCCAATGGCGCGGCGGCGGCACGCCAAGCAAAGCTAATCCAGCCTTCTGGACGAACGGCACCATTCCTTGGGTTTCGCCCAAGGATATGAAGCAACCGCGACTGTCGACCGCTCAGGACCTGATCACCGAGTCGGCCGTAGAATCGTCGGCCACCAACCTCATCGCGGCGGGCTCAGTCTTGCTCGTCACGCGCTCCGGGATTCTGGCGCATTCGCTTCCAGTCGCGGTGAACCTTGTGCCTGTCGCGCTGAATCAGGACATCAAAGCTGTAACGCCTCACGAGATCACCGACGCTGAGTATCTCCGCCTGATTTTTCAGTGCTTCGAGCGCGATATTCTCAACACCTGTCGGAAAGGAGGAACCACGGTTCACAGCATCGAATTTCCTGCGCTCCAAGATTTCTCAATCCCCCTGCCGCCGCTGACCGAGCAGAAGCGGATCGTGGCGAAGATCGAGGAGTTGTTCAGCGAGTTGGAGGCCGGGGAGGAGAGTCTGCGGGTGGCGCGGCGGCAACTCGGCGTCTATCGCCAGTCGCTCCTCAAACAAGCCTTCGAGGGCAAGCTGACCGCCCAGTGGCGCACCCAAAACCCCGCCCAACTCGCACCCCCGGCGACTAACTCAGCTGATGGGCCTACAGCTGGATTGCCACCTGGTTGGATGAGATGCCGATTCGGCGACGTCGCTCGAATCCGAAATGGCTACGCGTTCAAAAGCGAATGGTTCAAAGATCGTCGTGAGAACCCGAGCGAAGTGCCGATAATTCGCCAATCCCAGCTACAGGGCGACACAGTCGACATTACCCACGCAGTCTACGTGGATGCCGCGTATTTGAGGCAGCATTCCGGTTTCACTCTTGTGAAGGGCGACATCCTCATCGGCATGTCCGGCTCGATCGGAAAAGTCTGTCGCTACGAGTTGGACGAAGTCGCGTTGCAGAACCAACGGACCGGCAAGATCGAGCTGTTCGAGCCCGAAGCGCATGATCCGCGGTTTCTTGGTCTTTTTTTGGCCACGGCCGAGCAGTCGCTGATCCGTCTGGCGAAGGGAATGGGGGTGCAGAATATCAGTTCCAAGGACATCGCGTCGCTTCCGTTCGTGCGTTGCTCCTTCCCCGAGCAACAGGAGATCGTGCGGAAGCTGGACGAGCAATTCGAGGTGATCGAGCGGAACGAGCGGGAGATCGACGCCGCGCTGAAGCGGAGCGAGGCCTTGCGGCAGGCGATCCTGAAAAAAGCCTTCACCGGCCGCCTCGTCCCCCAGATCGTCACCGACGAGCCCGCCTCCGCGTTGCTGGCCCGCCTCCACGCCGAGCGCGGCAGCCACTCCGCTCCTGCCCGTCGCGTGGCCGCCGCAAAAGCGAGCCGCGGCCCCACGCAACCGGAGCCCGATCTTTTCCCCGAGATCGCGGCCTTTAAGCCGCTCGGCAAAACCGACCTCCAGGCCGGCATCGTCGCCCTGGCCATCGACCGCTTCGACCGGCGGAAACAGTTCCTCGGCCACACCAACGCCGAGAAGATCGTCCATCTGGCTGACGCGTTGGTCGACTTGCAGCTCGACCGCCATCCGGTGAAGGACGCCGCCGGTCCGAACGACTTCCGCCGGGCCAAACAGATCGAGCACCGGGCGCGCGCGAAGGGCTGGTTCACCGTAACGCATGACGGCCCGGTTTATCACTACCATGCCGGCCGCAACCTGCCGGCCTTGCTTATCGCCACTGAGCGCACACTTGGTCCCAAGTTTGCCATCGTCGAGAATCTGTTGGAGCAGCTGCACGTCCTGAAGGACACCAAGGCCATAGAGATCTTCGCCACCGTTTACGCCGCCTGGAACAACCTGCTCCTGCGCCAGACGCCGATCACCGACGAAGCTATCGTCACCGAAGCCCGCGAGAACTGGCACAGGCGAAAGCTGGACATCCCCCGGAATCGCTTCTTCGGCGCGATCGCATGGATGACGCAGCACGGCTTTGTCCCCAAGGGCACCGGTCAGTTGGTCGCCAGCCAAAAGCAGCAAGCCATTTTGCCTTAATTCGACCAAAAGCGACTAAACATCAGTCGGTTAGCATCAATCGCGCAAGAATCGCTTATGGCGAATATGGCGTTTATAGCGTTTAAGCACTTGAATTCGTGCCTCCGCTGACGATGTTTGCCCCACTATGCTCACCACCCGAAACAACCGCCTGGACCCGTCCCTGATCCCGGAGGAGCAGCTGGCCGAGCTGGCTAAGCTTTTTGCCAAGCCAGATCACATCGCCCTGATCGACGCGCAAGGCCATCGGACGCACCTGCCGGAGGCCTTGTTCGCCCACTTCGCCCGCATCGTGCGGCTGATGTCCGAGAAGAAGGCTATCGTGCTCGTGCCGGAAGACGAAGCGTTCACCACCCAAGCTGCCGCCAACTACCTCGGCGTCTCGCGGCAGCATCTGGTCGATCTCCTGGAGAACAAGGAAATCCCTTACCACAAGGTCGGCACGCACCGCCGCGTGACGTTCAAGGACTTGCTCGCCTACGAACGCACGCGCGACACCACGCGCCGCGAGGCGCTCAACAAGCTCGCCGCCGCCGCCGAAGCCGCCGGCGTTTACGATTCCGACTACACCGGGAAAAAATGAGAGCGGACTACCGGGTCTTTCTCGACGCATGCGTGCTCGCCAACTTCGGCGTGTGCGACCTGCTGCTGAGATTGTCCGAGCGTCCGCGCCTGATCGTGCCGCATTGGTCGGAAGAGGTGCTCGCCGAAGTGCAACGCACGCAGCTGAGGGATCTCCAGTGGCCGCCGCCGCTAGCCGAGACGTTCCAGACCGAGATCCGCACGGCGTTTCCCGACGCGGTAGTGACCGGCTACGAAAACCTGCTGCCGGCGCTGACGAACCACGAAAAAGACCGGCATGTGCTCGCCGCCGCGATCCGGGGAAACTGCCCGCTCATCGTCACGTTCAACCTGAAGCATTTTCCAGTCGCGGCCCTGCAGCCTTGGAACCTCGCCGCGAGCCACCCGCAAGACTACCTGCTGGTCCTCTACGAAATGGAGCCCAAACAAGTGACCGCGTGCCTCGGCGCCATCGCCGGCAAGCGCAAGCTTGAGGTGCAGGACGTGTTGATCCGCCTCGGCAAGACGCTCCCGGATTTTTCACAGCGCCTCCTAGACGATCTGACCTGAGCAAACCGCGTTTACGTCCTTTCATATCCGTGTCCTCCGTGTAATCCGCAATTAAGTCTTCATGACCACCGACAGCATCATCTCCAAGGTCTGGTCCTTCTGCCACACGCTGCGCGACGACGGTGTGGGCTACGGCGACTACCTGGAGCAGCTCACCTATCTCATCTTCCTCAAGATGGCGGACGAATACTCGCAGCCGCCGCACCGCCGGAAAGTCGGAGTGCCCGCGCGCTTCGCGTGGCCGGTCATGCGTCCGCTCAAGGGCGCCGAGCTCGAGGTCCACTACGTCGAGGCGCTGCGCGAACTCGGCACGCAGAAGGGCATGCTTGGACAGATTTTCACCAAGGCGCAGAACAAGATCCAGGACCCCGCCAAGCTCGCCCGCCTGATCGAGATGGTGGACAACGTCACCTGGACCACGCTCGACGCCGACACCAAGGGCGACATCTACGAAGGCATCCTCGAAAAAAACGCCGAGGACACCAAGTCCGGCGCCGGCCAATATTTCACGCCCCGCGCGCTCATCAAGGCGATGGTCGCGTGCGTCGCACCGGAGCCCGGCAAAACCATCGCCGACCCCGCGTGCGGCACCGGCGGCTTCTTCCTCGCGGCCTACGACCACCTCAAGAATCTGCCGCTCACGCCCACGCAGAAGCGTTTCCTCAAGAACGAGACCTTCCACGGCAACGAGATCGTCGCCGGCACGCGCCGCCTGTGCCTGATGAATCTCTTCCTCCACAACATCGGCGAGATCGATGGCGAGACCCGCGTCGCCTCGACGGATGCGCTCATCGCCGCGCCGGCGGAGACGCACGACTACGTCCTCGCCAATCCGCCCTTCGGCAAGAAGAGCTCGATGACCTTCACCAACGAAGAAGGCGAACAAGAGAAGGAAGACCTCGTCTACAACCGGCAGGATTTCTGGGCCACGACGTCGAACAAGCAGCTCAATTTTCTCCAGCACATCCGCTCGCTCCTCAAAACCACCGGCCGCGCCGCCGTGGTGCTGCCCGACAACGTCCTCTTCGAAGGCGGCGCCGGTGAGACCGTGCGCCGGAAGCTGATGGAGACGGCAGAACTGCACACGATCCTGCGCCTGCCGACCGGGATTTTCTACGCCAACGGTGTGAAGGCCAACGTGCTCTTCTTCGATAACCGCCCCGCGAGCAAGGACACCGCGACGAAGGAGGTCTGGTATTACGACTACCGGACCAACATCCACCACACGCTGAAACGAAAGCCGCTGCGCCTCGAAGACCTCGCCGACTTCATCGCCTGCTACAACCCGGAGAACCGCCACAAGCGGAAGGAGACGTGGCACGCGGAGAAGAATCCGACGGGCCGCTGGCGGAAGTTCACCCACGCCGAACTCGCCGCGCGCGACAAGACGAGCCTCGACCTCTTCTGGCTGAAAGACGACAGCCTCGCCGACCTCGACAACCTGCCCGAGCCCGCCGATCTCGCGGAGGAGATCATTGAAAACATCGAGGCAGGTCTCGCGAATTTCCGCACCGTCGCCGCATCGCTGGGTAAGTCAGCGTCCTAGCGAAACCCGACCGCTCGCGGCCGAGCGCTCCCGCGCCCGGAAGCGCACGCTCCTCGCTCACCCCTGCGGCACGATCTTCTCCAGCGCGAGCGTCACTGCGGCGGTGCGGTTTTCCACGCCGAGCTTCACGAACGTGCTTTCGAGGTGCTTCTTCACCGTTGTGAGCTGGATGCCGAGGATCGTGCCGATTTCCGGATTCGTCTTCCCCTGCACCACCCACGACAAAATCTCCGCCTCGCGCGGCGTCAGGCCGAGCGCCTTCTCCAGCGCGGCGGGCGTCGCGTCCGCCACCGAAGCGGAGCGGCCGGAGCCCGTTTGCTTGCGCCGACGCAGGCGCGCCGCGACCGCGGAAATCAAATCCGCCGGCTCGACCGGCTTCACGAGATAGTCGTCCGCGCCGAGATTCATGCCCGCGCGCAGATCCTCCTTCTCGCCCCAGCCGGTGAGGAAAATGAACGGCGTCGCCGCGGTCGTGGCCTCCTCGCGCAACGCCTGCAACACGCGGTGCCCGTTCATCTCGGGCATGGTGATATCGCACACGACGAGGTCGGGCTTCTCCCTCAACGCGAGCGCGACGCCTTCGCGGCCGTTGTGCGCCTCGATCGTTTGGTAGCCTTCGGAGGAGAGCAGCGCGGCGATTTGCCGGCGCATCTTCGCATCGTCGTCGATCACGAGGATTTTTTCCACGCGCGGAGATTGGTCAGCCGCTGCGCCGAAGTAAAGCGGGCAGCGCTGCGCCAAGCGTCCCGATAACGGGAAAAAATTCCTAGCCGACCGGCCCGCGCCCGCTGGCCAATACCGCGGCGCAACGCGGCGCGCTATCCTCGCCGCAACAAATCCGTCCTCCCTCCACGCCATGACGCCCCAGGAAAATCTTCTCGTCCGCCAATCGTTCGCCAAGGTCGTGCCCTTCGCCGACCAGGCGGCCGCGATTTTCTACGCGCGTCTCTTCGAACTCGATCCGTCGCTCCGCGCGCTCTTCCGCGGCGACATGGCGGCGCAGGGCAAGAAGCTCATGCAGGCCATCGGCTACTGCGTCGGCAGCCTCGACCGCCTCAACACCCTCGTCCCCGTCGTCCGCGAGATGGGCCTGCGCCACGGGGGCTACCAGGTGCGCGACGATCACTACGACACCGTCGGCGCCGCGCTGCTCTGGACGCTCGAAAAAGGACTCGGCGCCGACTTCACCGCCGAAACGCGCGCCGCGTGGGCCAAGGTCTATTGGATCCTCGCCGAGACGATGAAAGCCGGCGCGCGCGACGGCGCGGCGCAACAGGCCCGCGTCGCCTGACACCGCTTCGCCCGCCCGCCGTTTTCCTTCTCCCGATGCATTCCGCCCTCGAAGCCGCCCCGATCGAAGCCCCGCTCCCCGCCTGGGCCTGCGTCGCGGCGATCGTCCAAGCCTCGTTGTTCTTCGCCAGCCTGACGCTGGTCTTTCTCACCTGATTTTCCCGATCGACGGACACACACACCGCCCGACTCCACGCTCCCGTCATCATGAAAACTACGAACACCCTCCTCCTTGCCGCCGGCCTCCTGGCCGTCGCTCCCGTTCTCTCCGCGCAAGCGCCGGCCGAAAACGCCGCCGTCACGCGCGGCCGCTACCTCGTGGAGAACGTCATCGGCTGCGCCGACTGCCACTCGCAGCGCGACCAGCGCGGCCAGATCATTCCCGAAAAGCACCTCATGGGCGCGCCGCTGCCGTTCGCCCCGACCGTGCCGATGCCCGCCTGGGGCGCCGTGACGCCCGCAGATCGTCGATCTGCCCGGCTACACCGACGCCCAAGCCGCGACGCTCTTCATGACCGGCGTGAAACCCGACGGCTCGATGCCGCGCCCGCCGATGCCGCAGTTCCGCCTCAGCGAGGAGGACGCACGCGCCGTCGTCGCCTACCTCCGCGCGTTGAAGAAATAACTTTCGCTTCCGGTGGGCGCGCAGCGCTCGCCGGCCAACAACAGGGGTAACACTCGGGGCGCGGGCGGTCACCGCTCGCGCCCCGAACACCACTGCCGCCATGACTCCCATTCTCGACCAGATTTCCAAATCCAACTTCGCGTCCATCGACGGCGGCCTGCTCGTCATCGCCGGGTGCATCGCGCTCGTTTCCGTGCTGCTCGTCAGCCTGAACGCGCCGCGTCGGCGCGAGCGGTAGGACCGGTCTCCGACCGGCCCAAAGCCGCGAGCGTCAGCGGATCCGCGAAGCATGCGGTAGGGCGGGACCGCTGGGCCCGCCGCAACCCATTCGCGGCGCGCCCAGCGGTCGCGCCCTACCTATTCAACCTCGTTCGCCGCCTCCGCCCTCCGTCCTTCGCTTCCGGCATTGCCCGCGCGCCCCACCCGGCAAAGATGCCCACCCGCATGGCCGACCCGCGCCCCGCCTCCGCTCCGCCCATCGCCGCTCACGAGAACGTCCTCCGCGCGTTCCTCGCCAGTCCGGCCATGCTCGCGGTCACGCGGCTGAGCGACGGCTTGTTGCTCGACGCCAACGCCGCGTTCCTCGCCGCCGGCGATCTCACGCGCGAGCAGGCGATGGGCCGCGCCATCACCGACCTCGGCATCTGGATCGAGGACGACCGTCGCGTCGAATACCGCCGCCGCCTCATCGCCGAGGGCCGCGCCCGCGACTTCGAGGCGCGTTTCCGCAATCGCAAAGGCGTCGAGCGCGATATGGTGCTCAACGCCGAGGTCGTGGACATCGACGGCGAGAAATGCGTCGTCGTCATCGGCCTCGACATCACCAGCCGCCGCCAGCGCGAGCGCGAACAGGATGCCGTTTACCGCATTTCCGAGGCGACGAATTCCACCACCGACCTCGCGACGCTGTTCAAGAAACTGCACGAGATCATCGGCGGCCTCATGCCGGCGGGAAACCTCTTCTTCGCCCTCGTCAGCCCCGACGGCCGCGAGGTTTCCTTCCCCTACTACGAGGACGAATGCTCGCAACGCCCCGCCCCGCGCCCGCGCGGCAAGGGCCTGACCGACTACGTCATCGACTCGAAGAAGCCGCTCCTCGCCCGCACCGAGGAACTCATCCAGATCCTCGCCGGCCAGGGCTACAAGCCCACCGGCACGCCATCCGCCGTCTGGCTCGGCACGCCGCTCATCGTCGAGGGCCGCGCCATCGGCGTCGTGGCGGTGCAGGACTACCGCGACGAGACCGTTTACGGCGAGGAGGCGAAGCGCCTGCTGACGTTCGTCGCCGGCCAGGTCGCCAGCGCCGTCGAACGCCGCCGCAGCGAGGCGATCCAGCGCGAGTCGCAGGACTATTTCACGAAATCCTTCCACGCCAGCCCGGCGCTGATGCTCCTCGCCGATCTCGCCACCGCAAAGATCCTCGAGACGAACGCCGCGTTCCTGCGCGCCTCGGGCTTCGCGCGCGAGGAAGTCATCGGCCGCACCTCGGTCGACCTCGGCGTCTGGGCCGACAATCTCGAACGCGAGCGCGTCATCGCCGAGCTGCGCGCCCGCGGCTTCGTCCACGGCTACGAAACGGTCTTCCACAACAAGCAGGGCGAGCCGCGCTACGTGCTGCTCAACGCCGACATCTTCGAACTCGGCGGCCGGCCGGCCATGCTCATCACCGCCATCGACCTCACCGAGCGCCGCCGGCGCGAGCAGGTGCAGGAGGCCACGTATCGCATCTCGCGCGCCGTGCTCTCGGGCGGCGACCTGCAGGCGTTGTTCGCCGAGGTGCACCGCATCGTCGCCGGACTGATGCCGGCGCGGAATTTCTACATCGCGCTGCTCAGCGCCGACGGCCGCAGCGTCTCGTTCCCCTACTTTTCCGACCAGCACGACAGCGACAGGACGCAGACCCCGCTCGCACGCCCGCTCGGCCTCGGCTTCACCGAATACGTCATCCAATCCGGCCGGCCCACGCTCATCGCGCAGGCCGACCTGACGAAAATCCTCTCTGCGCGCGGCGACTACCGGCCGCCCGCCACCGCGCCGCTCGTGCGCCTCGGTGCGCCCATGCTCATCGACGGACGCCCGATCGGCGCGCTGGCGTTGCACGACTACGAGAACGCCCACGCCTACACCGCCGACGACCTCGCGCTGGTCGACTTCGTCGCGCAACAGGCCGCGGCCGCCGTCCGCCGCCGCGAAGCCGAGCAGGCGCTCGCGCGCGCCGAGCGCCAGTTCCGCGGCATCTTCGAGAACGCCGTCGAAGGCCTCTACCAATCGACGCCGAGCGGCCGCTTCCTCCGCGTGAACCCCGCGCTCGCCACGATGCTCGGCTACGATTCGTCCGAGCAGATGATCACCGCGGTCAACGACATCGGCGCGCAGTTCTACATCCAGCCCGGGCGGCGGGAGGATTTTCTCCAGCTCATCCAGACCGCGGACGAGCTCAGCGACTTCGAATCGGAAATCCTCCGCCGCGACGGCTCGCGCGTGTGGGTCTCCGAATCCGTGCGCGTCATCCGCCGCCCGAACGGCGAGCCCGACCACTTCGAGGGCGTCGTCATCGACATCACCGCGCGCCGCGAGGCCGACCGCGTGCTGCGCGCCGCCAAGGAGGCCGCCGACGAGGCGAGCCGCGCCAAGACTCAGTTCCTCGCCAGCATGAGCCACGAGCTGCGCACGCCGCTCAACGGCATCCTCGGCTACACGCAAATCCTCCGCCGCGACACGACGCTGACCGAGAAGCAGCGCGGCGGCCTCTCCGTCATCCATCAATCGGCCGAGCACCTCCTCGCGCTCATCAACGACGTGCTCGACCTCGCCAAGATCGAGGCGCGCAAACTGGAGCTGCATCCCGCGGAGTTCGGGTTGCCGGAATTCTGCCAGAGCGTGGCCGAGGTGTTCGCGCCGCGCGCCCGCGAAAAGGACCTGCGGCTCGAGACCGCCTTCGCCGCAGACCTGCCGCGCACGGTGATCTGCGACGCCCAGCGCCTCCGGCAGGTGTTGTTCAACCTGCTCAGCAACGCCGTGAAATTCACGCAGCGGGGCGGCGTCGTGTTCTCGATCGAACGCGCGATGTTCGGCGCGGTGCGCTTTTCCGTCAGCGACACCGGCCCCGGCATCGCCGAGGCGGACCAGGCGAAGCTGTTCGAACCGTTCGCGCAGCTCGGCGACGAGCGCCAGCGCGCCGGCGGCACCGGCCTCGGCCTCAACGTCAGCCGCAGCATCGTCGAGCAGATGGGCAGCCGCCTGCACGTCGAGAGCCGCATCGGCTGGGGCACGCGCTTCTGGTTCGACCTGATCCTGCGCGAGAGCGACAGCGTGGCCGCGCCCGCCGGCTCGACTTCGCCGTGGCGCCTCACCGGCTACGAAGGGACGCGCCGCCGCGTGCTCATCGCCGACGACCATGAGCCGAACCGCGTGCTGTTGCTCGACCTCCTCCAGCCGCTCGGTTTCGAAATCGTCACCGCGCAGGACGGCGATGAGGCCGTGCGCATCGCGCTCGAGACGAAGCCGCACCTCGCGTTGCTGGACGTGCGCATGCCGCACGTCGACGGCCTCGCCGCCGCGCGCCTCATCCGCGAGAAACTCGGCGAGGCGGCGCCGGTCTGCGTCGCGATTTCCGCCAGCGCGCACGACCAGCAACACGCCAACGCCCTCGCCGCCGGCTGCGTCGCGTTCCTCGCCAAACCGTTCAAGGACGACGAACTCTTCGTGCTCATCGGCCGCCACCTCGGCCTGACGTGGAAGCTCAGCGACACCGCCGCGCCGAGCGAGACCCACGCGCCGTTCCCGTCGCTGCCGTTCCCGCCCACGCCCGCGCAGGCGGACCAGCTCTTCGAGCTCGCCAGTTCGGGCGACGTCGCCGCCGTGCGCGCGTTCGTGCAGAAGATGTCCGCCGAAGACCCGCGCCTCTCCGCCTTCGCACAGCAAATCACGGAGCTGGCGGCGCGGTTCAAAATGAAAGCCATCCGCAACCTCGTCGCGCGCTACCGCACGCCCCTCGAAGAACAACCGGCGAAAAACTGACCTCCATGGCGAAACCCACCCGCCGTCTCTCAATCGTTCTCGTTCCTCATTCTCTTTCTCGTTCTCCGTTCCTTACGAGCCGAGAGAACGAGAACGAGTAAGAGAACGAGAACGATTCTCTCGCCGCCGCTCATTTTCCGCTGACATGCCCGAGACCATCCTCCTCGTCGACGACATCCCCGCCAACCTCAGCGTGCTCGCAGAATGCCTGAGCGAAGCCGGCTACGCGCTGCTCGTGGCCGAGGACGGCGAGGACGCCCTCGCGCTCACCGCGCGCAACGCCCCCGACCTGATCCTGCTCGACGTGATGATGCCCGGGATCGACGGCTTCGCGACCTGCCGCCGGCTCAAGGAGCGCGCCGAGACGCGCGACATCCCGGTGATTTTCATGACCGCGCTGACCGACACCGCGGAAAAGCTGAAAGCCTTCGAGGCAGGCGCGGTCGACTACATCACCAAGCCGATTCAGCACGAAGAAGCGCTCGCGCGCGTGAACACGCACCTCACGATCCGCCGCCTCCGCCGCGAACTCGAGCAGCAGCTCGCCTTGAAGGAGCGCTTCATGCGTGTGGCGAGCCACGACCTCCGCAATCCCCTTTGCCTGATCCTCATGTCCGGCGAGCTCGCGAAACGCAAAGGCGCCTCGCCCGAAGTGACCGAGTATCTCGAGAGCATCCACGACTCCGCGAAACAGATGCAGCGCATCGTCGACACGTTCCTGAACCTCCGGCGCTCCGGCGCGCAGACGGGCTCCGATCGTTGCGACCTGAATCTCCTCGCCGCCGCCGTCGTCGCCCAGCAGGAACCCGCCGCCGAGATCAAGCACACGACTCTCTCCCTCGAACTCACGGAAGCGCTGCCGCCTGTCCGCGCCGATGCGGGCCACGCTTATCAGGCGCTCACGAACTACGTGAGCAACGCACTCAAGTTCACGCCGCGCGGCGGTCATGTCGTGGTGCGCACCCGCGGGGCCGGCCTGCGCGCGCGTGTCGAGGTGGTCGATTCCGGTCCCGGCGTGCCCGCGGCGGAGCGGCCGGCGCTGTTCACGGAGTTTGCGCGCCTCTCCCCGCGGCCGACGGGCGGCGAAGAGAGCCACGGCGTCGGCCTGAGCATCGTGAAGCAACTGGTCGAGTCCCTGGATGGCGCGGTCGGGGCGGAGTTTCCGTCCGAGGGCGGCGCGGTATTTTGGTTCGAGTTGCCGATCGGTGGCGTCTGACGACCGAGCGATGTCGTAAGGAGGACATTTGCTTGCGCCCGGGAGGCCATTAGGGTGTTTTCCCGGCGGCCCAGCCACCCCTGTGCTCCTGCTTCTGCGAAGCTTTCTGTTTGCGTGCCTGTTTCCCGCCGTAGTTGCGGGCTGGGTGCCTATTGTGATGTTCGAGCGTCATCCCGTGTGGCTCGAGGAATCGCTGGGCTGGCACGAGTATACGGCAATCGCCTTGGCCGCCTTTGGGCTCGGCAGCTATTTCCAGTGCGCGTGGCATTTCCTGCAAAAAGGCCGCGGCACGGTGGCGCCGTTCGACTCGCCGCGGAAGCTCGTCCAACGCGGCCTGTATCGCTGGGTGCGCAATCCGATGTATATCTCGCTCGGGTTGATCGTCGCGAGCGAGGTGATCTATTTCGAGTCGTGGCGCATCGCGCTCTACCTGCTCTGCCTCGCGTGCGTCGCGCAGATCGCGGTCGTGCTCCACGAGGAACCGGAACTGGGCTTTCGCTTCGGCGCGATGTATGAGGACTACAAGCGCATCGTGCCGCGCTGGATCCCGCGCCGTCCGCGTGAATCCGCCTTCGCGCCCGATCCGGGCAACGTGGGACGCTGAGCGCGCCCCGGGGCCGTCGCCCGCTCGCGGGTTCAGTCGATCCGGCCTTCGTCGAAATCCATCAGGTCCGCGACGCTGAGGATTTGGTCCACGCGGTCGGCGCAACCCATGTTGGTCAGCGCCTCTTTCAGGAAATCGCGGCCGCTCGCGGTCATGCCTTTCTGGACGTATTCGCGGTTCCATTTCGCCACGCGCAGGTCGGCCGGGAAAAGGGTCTTCAGTTTCGCGTCGATCTCCTCGTCGGAAGACGACTCGAACACGATCTTCTCCACCGCCGCCGGGTCGATGCCGAGGTGGAGAGAGAGGAAGCGATCCATCCCGCGCTTGTAGTTCTTCGCGTAGCTGGGCGGGAGCGCGCCGTGCTGCTTCACGTATTTCGCCTTCGCAAGGAAACGCGGCAAGTGCAGCAGGCCGGTCGCCGCGTGCGGCACGTAGGGCGAAGGCAGGCACGTCAGCACGTCGCCGCTGGAGCCGGGGATGGGTTTCGAGGGCATCGGTGCACAGCCAACTTATCCGCCGCCGACTGGCAAGCGCGCGGGTGACCCTAGAACTCCCAACGCACGCCCGCACCCGCGCCGGCTTCCCAGCGGGCGTAGTCCGCGATGCCGGGCTCCGTGCTGTCGCGGCGCTCGTGACTCACGAAGACGCGCAGTTCGCACCG
Organism: Opitutia bacterium; assembly: GCA_016217545.1. Lineage (NCBI taxonomy): Bacteria > Pseudomonadati > Verrucomicrobiota > Opitutia > Opitutia bacterium. The sequence continues at coordinate 481,811 of JACRHT010000012.1, forward strand.
CTCGCGCCACGCGTAGATCAACTCGGCACCGAGCGAGCCGGTGACGTCGCGGCGCGAGCGGTCGGCATGAGTGTAGCCGGTCGCGAGGGCGCGCGCGGTGGCGCGCCAGGAGAGTTTGCCGCGCACCGGCTGCTGCCAGGCCGCCGTCAGGCCGGCTTCGGCGCGGTCGTTCCAGCTCCGCGGCAGCAAGCCGTAGGTGTCGGTGACCGACCAGCGCCGGGTGAGATCGACGCCGAGCAGGAGGATCGACTGGCGCGCCAGGCTCCATTGCCGATAGACGGCGGCATCCCACGCGAGCTCGCGATAAAAGGTGCGGTGCGCGCTGCGATTGTGGAGCAGCGTGCCTTGGAGCGAGCTGGCGGCGAGCCATGGGCCGCGTTGCCAAGTCGCGCGAGTGTGCGCGCCGAGCAGGTCGAAGTTGTTTCGGTCGACCTGGAGGAAATCGATCACCCGGTCGTCGCCGCCCGCGAGACCGTAGCGGAAAACCTGCCCGTGCGCGCCGGCGGAGAGGCGCAACCGGCCTTCAGCGAACGCACGGTCGAGGCAATGCACGTCGCCGCCGAGCTGGAAGGACGACACCGTCGTCTGTCCGGGATTGGTCTCGGTGAACGTGGTGTTGTCGGTCCACGAGGCATCGACGCGCGACCACAGCGTGAAACGCGCGGCGCGCGCGGCCGCGGGCTGGAGCAGGTATTGCGGACCGGTGTCGTCGAGCTCGCCGCGGTAGATTTCCTCGACCGCCGCGGAGCGCTCGGCGGCGAACAGGCCGAGCGGCAGCAAGGCGAGGAGGAGAGAGCGAAGTGACAGGGACATCGCGGGCACGATCAGTTGGGTTTGGCGATTTGGATCGCGACGGGTTGCGCGCCCGTGCCGCCCACGGCGGCGGGCACGTAATCCTGCGCCGGCTTGCCGTCGTAGGTGACATCGCGGATGAAGTTCACGTAGCCGGTGAGCGCGGAGGCGCCGGTGTTGGGGTTCGGCGCGAGCAGGCCGTTTTCGCTGACCAGCCGCACCGTCGTGCCGCCGGCGAAGTGCACGGACTCGAGGACGAGCGTGCGCGCGCCGAGATTGACCTCCGCAAAGGCGCGGAAATCCAACGCGCGCGCGGTGAGCGTATCGTTGCCCGTGCCTTGGAAAACGCTGTGCGCCGGCGCGGTGAACGTGAGCGTGTCGAACGTCACCGGCCCGCCGGAGTCGGCCCAGAAGTTCCCGCCGAGCGCGAAGGACGTCTGCCGGATCGTGACGCCGCTCGCCCCGGAAATCGCAAAGCTGCCGCCGGGCGCATCGACGAGCGCGCGCGCCACCGACACGCTGCCGATGCGGGCGTCGAGATTCACCGCTCCGGCGACCGTCGCGTCCGCGCCGATCGGCGCATCCGCGTGGAAGATCGTGCCGTCGAGCACGACGTCGCCGCTGTGCGATTGGAGGATCACGCCGCCGCCGTGCGATTCGAAGGTGACCGCGCCGAGCGTGAACGTCTCGTCGGTGTCGAAATAGAACGTCCCGGGCCTCGCGCTCGTGAATGTCGCCGAGATGATGCCGCTGCCGGGCAGGTTCACGCGCGGGCTGAAGAACCGCAGATAGCTCACGTTGCCGAGATCCGTGAAGCGCAGCGAGCCGGTCACGTCGATCCGCTGCTTCCCGACAAGCTGGAAATCCGCCGGGCCGCCCCACGTGGCGAGGCTGAGGGTCGGCGTGGTGATCGTCAGCGTGTCGGCGAGGAGGCCGGTGAGCAACGTGTCGGATTGCGAATTGAGGAAGGTGCTCTCGCTCATCGGCACCAGCAACGGCGTGCGGAAGAGGCGCGCTTCCGGGAGCGTGGCGCTGGCGAGCGTCGTGGACGTGTTTAGCGCGAGGCGCTGCGCCCCGGTGAACTCGCCGAAGAGATGGTTGTCGGCGTCGGGACCCGCGGTCTCGATGCCGCTCACCTGCGTCTCGCTGCTGGCCGCGAACACGAGAAATCCCGTCGTGACGTAGCGGCCGAGCCCCACGGCCTTGCCTTGCGTCTGGATCGCGCGATCGATCCGCGCCTGCGAGGGCAGTGGGCGCGAGAAACCCTGGACGAGCTTCGAGCCCTTCACCTGCCGCGCGAGGTCGAACGGCACCACCGGGCCGGGCAAGCCGACGCCGCCAGCGCCGGGGCGCACGAAGGTGAGCTGGCCGGCCTCGAGCTGGAGCGCGTTGCCGGAGGCAAATTTCACCTCGGCGCGGCCTTCGAGCACGAGCAGCTTGTAGCCGCCATCGGGAGTGGTCGCGGCGATGAGCGTGGTGCCGAGCACCGTGGCGGAGGCCGACGTCGTGCGGATCGTGCCGCCGCCCTTGCCGGTCGGGGAATGGAACAACAGGCTGCCGCGGTCGAGGCGCAGCTCGCGGCCGCGCGGATCGAAGGCGAAGAGCGTGTTCGCGCCGACGCGCGTGATCGTGCCGTCCTCCGCGCGCAACTCCGCGCGCGACTCTCGCCCCGTGCGCAGGCGGTCGGGCGCGCGCAGCTCCATTTGCACGGCGGCCGGCGTCACGGCGTCCGTCGGCACGGCGATGCGGTCGACCTGATTGACGACTTCGGTGACGGTGGAGCGGTCCAACACCAGCGGCGAGGCGGACAAGACGGAGGCGGCCAGCGCGAAGAAGCAGAGGCTGGGAACGATTTTCATGACGGAGAGCGGTTTATTTTTCTTCGAGGCGGAGCGTGCCATCCCACGACGCGGGCGGGTGCGCGGCCAGCGCCTCGGCGCGTTGCGCCTGGAATGCGACCAGCTCGCGCGCTCGCGGCGCGTCGGGGGCGAGCGTGGCAAAGTTCGCTCGCGCCGCAGCGAATTCGCCGGCCTGGAGCAGCGCGACGGCTTTTTGGTAACCATTTTGCCACAATGGCTCGGGCTCGTCGGCGCGGCCGATCGGAGTGAACACCTCCACCGGCGCCGCCCGGCCCGCGAGGCCGAGACGCGCGACGGACGCGAACCGGAAACGCCCCGCGGCGAGCCGCGCGACCGGCTCGCCCACGAGCAGCGGCAGCCCGAGGTGCTTCGTCGCGCCTTCGAGGCGCGAGGCGGTGTTCACGGCGTCGCCGAGCACGCCGAACTCCATGCGACGCGGGTGGCCGATGTTGCCGACGGTGACGACGCCGTGCTGCAAACCGACGCCCATGCGCAGCGGCACGCGATCGACGCGCGCCGCCCACCCGGCGTTGAGGCGCGCGAGCGCCTCGTCCATCGCGAGCGCGGCGGCGACGGCGCGCTCCGCGTCGGCGGCCTCGCCCGCCGAATGCGTGTCGCCCCACACCGCGAGGATCGCGTCGCCGATGAATTTCTGCACCGTGCCGCCCTCCGCGAGGATGCAATCGACCGTCGCGTGCAGATACTCGTTGAGCTGCGTCACGAGTTCGGCCGCCGGCCGTTCCTCCGAGAGTCGCGTGAAGCCGCGCAAATCCGAGAACAACACCGTCACGGGCCGACGCTCGCCCCGCATGGTCGCGGCGAGCGACTCCGGCTGGCTCACGATCACCGCCGCGATCTGTTCCGAGACGTAGCTGCCGAGCAGATTCCGCAACCGCCGCCGTTCGCGCTGCTCGCCGACGTAGCGCACCGCGATGCCTCCGAGCCCCGCAGTCAACAGCGCCAGCGAGGGCGCCGCCACCGGCAACAAGCCGCCGCCCTGCAACAGCACGAGCTGCGCGACCAGCAGCCACGTCACCAGAGCGGCACTCAGGACAAGCAGCTGCCGCACCGGACCCGCGGCGCGCAAGCAGACGCCACCGGCCAACGCCGCCGCCAGCGCCACCGCCAGCCAGTCCAACCACGCGGGCAGCGCCCACAGCAGACCGCGGCCCGTGATCGATGCGATCAAGTTCGCCTGCACCTCGGCGCCGGCCATCAGACCGAACGGCGTGGCGTGGTAATCCTTGAACCGCACTTCCGACCCCGGCCCGATCACCACGATGCGATCGCGGAAGAACTCGCCGCGCGCGAGCACCGAGCCATTCCAGCGGTCGGCGAGAAAGAGGTGCTCGATCGGCACGCGGGGAATCGTCCCGCCCGGTCCGGCGTAATTGACGATGCCCCCGTGGGGCGCGGCCGGCAACGCGCCGCCTAGTGCCCGCGCCACGGCCAACGCGAACGACGGCTCGCGCGGCTCACGCCCGAACGCGTCGCCGAGCAACTCGCCCGCCGTCAGGCTCAGGCGCGTGGTGCGCACGACCTGGTCGTCGTCCGGCCAAATGTTCGCGTATCCAGTGCTCACCCGCGGCAACCCCCGCGTGAACGCCGCGCGCGGCTCGATCACCGTCACGCTGCGCTCACCCTCCAGCGTGTCGCCGACTTCGTATTGCCGCGCCAAAATCACCGGCAACGGCGCCGCGGCGAGCGCCGCCGCGAACTCCGGATCGCCGGCCGTCTCCGCCACGAAGACGATGTCGAACGCCACGGCGCGAGCCCCGGCGCGCGCGAGCTGGTCGAGCACCGCGGCGAACACCCGCCGATCCCACGGCCACGGCTGCCCCATGCGCGCGAGCACGGGCTCGCGCCGCGCGACGTCCGGCACCCGCTCCGCCAGCGAAAAACTCGACTCCTCGATGCTCACGATCACCACCGGAGGCACGTCGCGCACCGCCCCGCGCAACCGCAGCCGGAAGTCCGCCGTGTCCGCCTCCCAATGGCGGAGCCACGCCCAGGGGAGTGCGAAAAAGCCCGCCGCCGCGAACGTGCACAGCAGGATGGCACGGCGACCGAAAGACACGGAGCTGGAGCGTGGATTTCTCACGTGAATACTCGATCCATTCCCGGCTACGGCCGCTCCGCGGCAAGCGCCAACAGTGCGCAGATCTTGCTCACCGGCGGCCGCGGAGGTCTCGCTCGATCCGGCGCGCTCCGGTCCGAGGGCCCAGCGCGACGCACGGCCTGGGGATTTCCCCGCCGCCACCGCGCGTGACACAAGACGGCCTTGCCCGCGCCGTGGTTCGCAGAGACCCTGCGCTCCCGCCATGCAAAAGCACTCCTTCGACAAACGCCGCATCAAGATCCTGCTCCTCGAAGGCATCCACCCGAACGCCGTGGATGTCCTCTCCGCCAGCGGCTACTCGTCGGTGAAGTCCCTGCCCAAATCCCTCGCGGGCGACGCGCTCAAGTCCGCATTGAAGGACGTGCACTTCCTCGGCATCCGCTCCCGCACTGACATGACCGCGGAGATGCTCGAAGCCGCGCCGAAGCTCACCGCGATCGGCTGCTTCTGCATCGGCACCAACCAGGTCGATCTCGCCGCCGCCGCCAAGCGCGGCATCCCCGTTTTCAACGCGCCCTACTCGAACACCCGCAGCGTCGCCGAGCTCGTCATCGGCGAAGCCATCATGCTCCTCCGCGGCATCCCCGACAAAAACGCCCTCGTCCACCGCGGCGGCTGGTCGAAGAGCGCCGAGGGCAGCGTCGAGGTCCGCGGCAAGACGCTTGGCGTCGTCGGCTACGGCCATATCGGCACGCAAGTCAGCATCCTCGCCGAACACCTCGGCATGCGCGTGCTCTTCTACGACATCGAGGGCAAGCTCCCGCTCGGCAACGCCAAGCCCGTCCAGAAACTCTCTTCGCTCCTCGCGGAGTCCGATGTCGTCTCGTTGCACGTTCCGGAAAACGCCTCGACGAAGAACCTGATCGGCAAGGCCCAGCTCGCGCAGATGAAAAAAGGCGCGCATCTCATCAACGCCGCCCGCGGCACCGTCGTCGACATCGACGCCCTCGCCGACGCGCTCGAGAAAAAGCACCTCGGCGGCGCCGCCATCGACGTTTTTCCCGTCGAGCCCAAGGGCAACGACGAGGAATTCCTCTCGCCGCTCCGCAAGTTCGACAACGTCATCCTCACGCCGCACATCGGCGGCAGCACCATCGAGGCGCAGGCCGGCATCGGCACCGAAGTGGCCGAAAAACTCGTCCGCTACTCCGACAACGGCTCCAGCGTCACCGCGGTGAATTTCCCCGAGGTCACGCTCCCCGAGCACGCTGGCACCGGCAAATCGCGCCTGCTGCACGTGCACAAGAACATCCCCGGCGTCCTCGCGCACGTGAACGAAAAATTCTCCAAGCGCGGCGTGAACATCTCCGCGCAATACCTGCAGACCAACGAGCACATCGGTTACCTCGTCATGGACGTCGACGCCGGTGCCAGCGAGATCGCCATCGACGAACTGCAGACCGTCCCCGGCACCATCCGCGCCCGCCTGCTCTACTGAGCCGGAGCGCACGCCTCGCCACACTCTTCTGGGCAGCGCGCTCGCGCGCCGACGCGCCACCCTCGTCGATCCGAGGTGGGCGCCGTCGTCCCTGACGGCGCCGCGAACGCGCCACCGCGCCTCGTCGCCGCCGGGACGTCGGCGACCACCCCACGCAGGCGAACTGCGCTCAGTCGACCGGTCAGCGCGACCAAATCCACACGGCCGCCTGACTGGCGTGTTATCCCGCCGTGCCGCTCCGCGATTGAATAACCCCGCCGCTTCTGGCGTCCTATTCGGCATGAATCTCCGCCGCGCCCTGCCCCTGCTCGCCGTGTTGCCCGTTCTCCTGTTCGCGCAACCGCGCGATGAGCGCCGCGGCCCGCGCGTCGTGCTGTTCGAGCACCCGAACTTCCAAGGCGGCGCCATCGTCCTCTATCCCGGCCAGAGCGTGGAGAACTTCGCGCGCTGGGATTTCGACAACGGCCGTCGCGCCAACGACCGCGTCACCTCCATCCGCGTCGAGGGCGGCGCCGAGGCGATGGTCTACATCGACGCGAACTACCGCGGCGAAGCCTTGCGCGTCACGAGCGACATCCGCGACCTCTCGCGCGGCGACAACGCCATCGTCCGCTTCAACGACCAGATTTCATCCATCCGCGTCGACTTCCGCCGCGGCCCCGAACGTCCGCCCGGCGGCGGGCCGCGCCCGATGCCGATGCCCGGCATCGACCCGGAAAAAATCGTGCGCCGCTCGTTCCAAGACGTGCTCGAGCGCGAGCCGACCGACGCCGACATGCGCCGTTATCGCAGCCTCATCATCGAGCGCGGCTACGACGAGAAACGCATCCGCGAAGAACTCCGCCGCACTGAAGAATACCGCGTGCCCTACATGACCATGCGCCTCAACCGCATCTACCGCGAGGTCCTCGGACGCGACGTCGATCCGCGCGGCTTCGAAGACTATCGCAACAAGATCATCGAACACGGCTGGAACGACGACGACATCCGTCGCAGCCTGCGCAACAGCGCCGAATTCCGCAACCGCCCGCGCGTGCAGCCCGCGCCACCGCCCAACGCGGTGCAGGAGCCCGCTGCGCCCGAGCCCGCGAAGTGATCGGAGCTGGGGCGCGTTCAGCTGCCTTGTCATCGCGAGACCCGCAACGCGGGCCGTGGCGATCCCGCTGGAACTGCAGATGGAAGTCACGTTCTCGCTGCGCTCGCTAGCTGCCTCGCTGCCTACTGGGATTGCGGAATGAAGTGGCGAAGCGTGCGGTAGGGCGGGACCGCTGGGCCCGCCGAGAACGTGATGCCACCCTCGCGGCGCGCCCAGCGGTCGCGCCCTACCGGTTGTGCCGCCCTCGTCACATCTTCGGAATATCCTCCATAGTGTAGCGCAGTTCTCCGGCCTGCTCCGGGCAAGGCGGGCTGGAAGCCCGCGCGACGAAGCCCCCGTTTCCGCCCACCGTGTTTTGGCACGCTCTGGCACTGCTCCGTCAGGTCCCCGATTTATTCTCGGAGAACGCGAGGTAGCCCGGCCTCTCCGAGGACGGGTCCCAAGCACCCGCGCCCGGAGGTCCACTGACGTAACGGAGTAGTGCTAGCCGCCACCCGGCAAGCGCACGGCCGGCATGCTCGCGCCGCCGGCGCGCGGCAGCGAAAGCACGCGGGCGTTTTCCGCTTCTTGCGCGTATTGGGCGCCGAGAATCTGCACGGCACGCGCGCGCAGCCGCTCAGCCGCCGCCGCCATCTGCGCGCGCCGCTCGTCGTTGCTCAGTCCGGGAACGCTGGCCTGCTGTATCTCGAGCGGGATCGAACGCGTCAGGCGCGCGATATCCTGCATCTGGCTCGTGGTGATGCCCGGGCGCTCGGCGAAGAAGCTCCGCGCGGACGGATTGTTCATTTGGGAATTCAGCAGATACTCGCGGTAACGATCCGGACCGAGCAGGTTCTGCGTGGCCTTCTGGTAGTCGTCCCACGCCGCGAGGCCGGCCTGCATCTGCGCCGGAGACACCGGACCGCCGATCGAGCGCGGATTGGCGGCTTCATACGCCTTCTCCGCCGCGAACAAGGTGCGGAACTCCTGTTCGCTCACGTCGACGCCGTTGAGGTGCGAGCGCACTTGGTTGGCCGCATTGGAGTTGCGGAGCTCGTATTCGATTTTCTCCTCCGGTGTGAGCAAGGCGGCGATGTCGCGCTCCTGCTCCTCCTGCAAAAGTTTCTGCTGCGCGGCGATATCGCGGGCGCCCGCGGCGCCGCCGCGCTGCGACTGTTCGAACATCTCCTGACGCAGGTCGTTGTAGTCCTGCTGGATTTTCTCCAGCGCCGAGATTTTCGCCTCCGGCAGGCCGCCGAATTGCCGGCGGCGGAACGCGTCCTCCATCGGCGAGACCGGCAGGCCCGCTTCCGCGAGCAACGCGCGACGCTCCTTCTGCAGCTCGCGCATCGCGCGCTGCTGCTCCGGCGTCGGCCGCACGTTTTTCCAATACGGCACGGCGGACCAATCGAAGATGGCCTGCTGGCGGCGCATCAGCTCCTCGTTCACCAGCGATTGCATGATCGTCTTCACGAGCTGGTCCGAGAAGCCGGCGGCGCGCAGCTCGGCGGCGATCTCCCGGAGATTCGCGCCGGTGCGCGGTGCCGCGATCTTCTCGCTGAGTTTGACGGCCGCTGCAGCCAGACCGGGGGAGCCCGGCGAAGCTTTCGCGGCCGCGGGAGTGACGGACGCCGACGCCGGCGCACTGACCGCCACCGGAGTGCGACGCAGCGCGAGGAAGCCCAGCGTCGCGTTGGCGGCGACCGAGAGAGCCAGCAGGGCGAAGAGAGCGGAGCGATTCATGAGAGGAGCGGTCAGCCTTTCGGCGGGGTGGCGGCAGGCGGCGAGGAGGGACGGAAACTGGAGAATACCATGCCCGAACCTTGCTTGCGGTAAGCCTCCGCGGCGGCCGGGCCGACCAGCTTGTCGAGGCGCGCGTTCAAATCGCTCATGGTGGCCTGTAGTTTCCCAATGTCGCGGACGCCCCCGCCATCGGGTCCACGCAGGGCGGCCTGCGCTTCACCCTGGAGCTTGTAGAGTTCGTAGGTCTGCGCGGGGGTGATCGCGGGATATTTCTCCGCGAAGCGCGCGACCATGCCGTAGTTGAAATCGGCCGACTTCAGATAAGTGTTCGCCTGCGCATCGCCGAGCGTGGCACGAACCTGATCCATGTAGGCGAGTTTCTCCGGCGTGACCGTGCCGAGCGAGCCGACGAAGTTGTTGTTGTAGGGATCGCGCGCTTTCTCGAGAGCGAGGAGCGAGAGGTAGGCGTCCTCCGTCAGGTTCAGGTCGCGCAACGAGCGTTGAGCGCGCTGCGCGGCGGGCGACTGCCGGCGTTCGTATTCGGCGAATTCCTCCGGCGTCAGCGCGGCGGCGACATCGGCGAGGCGCTCTTTTTCCAGGTGCTCTTGTTCCTTGCGCCGCGCGTCGGCCTCCTCGCGCGTGATAATGCCTCCGCCCATCGTCGCGAACAGATCGTTGCGCAGGTCGTCGTAGTCGCGCTGGATGCGCAGCAGCGCGGTCACCTTGTCGTCGGGCAGATCGCCGTAATCGAGCCGGCGCTGCGTGGGATCGAGGTTCTTGACCGGCGAACCGGCGGGGCCGGCGATTTCCTCCTGCAAGCGCAGCAACTCGCGCGCGGCCTCGCTCTGGCGGCGGCGCGTCTCCTTGTTCGGCGCCATCAGCTGCCAGTGGGGCAAGCGGGCGATGTCGGCGAAGAGTTGGGCGCGCAGCGTCTCGCCGATAATGCGCCCGACGATCGCCGGTGGCACGCCGGCGGCGCGCAGATTGGCCGCGAGTTCGCGCAGGGCTTCGGGAGAGTTGCCGGGATTTTTCCAGACAAAGGGGCGCGCGGCATCGGCGGAGGTTTTCTCGGCAGCGCTAGCGGACGCGAGGGCTTCTTTCGCCGCGGCCGGTTTGGCCTGATGGTCGGGCGCAGCCACGGGCGCATTCGCCGGCGTGACGCGGATGGAGGAGAAGGCCAGCCAAGCGTTTAGTCCGACCGACGCGACGAGGAGGGCGAGGAGGATGCGGTTCATGGCGTGGGCTCCTCAGGGGCGCGGCGGCACGGGCGCGGTGGGCGTCGCGCTGCGACGGATGGTGGGCGGGTTGAAGACACGGCCGTTCTGCGTCTGGCGGAACTCCGCGGCGGCAGCGGGCCCGAGCAGGGCATCGAGCCGGCCGTTCCAACCGGCGTAGGCTGCGGTGATGGCGTCGGGCGTCGGGGTGGAGCGGAACAGGTTGTTGCGAGTTGCCTCCAGTTCCGCCTTCAGCGTGCTCACTTGGTAGGCGACCGGGGCCGTGACCTGCGGGTATTTGGCGCTGAGGTTCAGCGCGGTGCGGTAGTCGGCGTCGGTGGACGCGAGGTATTGGTAGAAGCGGTCGTCGTTCAGGACGCCTTTCACGGCGTCGTTGTAAGTCGTCTGGGCGACGCGGCGCTGTTGCATCATCTCGGGCGTGAAGACTCCCGTCGATTGCGGGCTGGCGGCGTCGAACGCCTGCCGGGCGGCGTAGAGCGCGGCGAACTCGTCGGGGCGGAGGTCGAGGTTGCGCACGGAGGTGGCGAGCTGCCGCGCGGTGTCGGAGTTGCGGAGGTCGTAGGCGGCGAGTTCGTCGGGCGTGAGGATTTTCGCGAGGTCGGCGCGCTTCTCGTCGTTGAGCAGTTTCTGCTCCTTTTGCTTGGCGGCCCATTCTTCCGCCGTGAACGCGCCGCTGCCTGTAGCGCGATACGAATCGGTCACCATCTCGGAGTAATCGCGCTCGAGGGCCGCGATGGCGTCGATCTTCGCGTCCGGCAAATCGCCGTAGCGGCGGGCGCGGGCGACGGGATCGAGCCGCGCGGAGAGCCGGCCGTCGGGGCCGGCGAATTCCGCGGCCTTCGCCTCGATGCGGCGATAGACCTCCTGCATTTCCTTGCTCTGCTCGACGGTGCGGCGCTGCCAATACGGCGCCGACGCCAGCGGACTCGCGGCGAGTTCGCGGGCGGAATAGAGCTCCTGCACGATCGAGTAGATCAATCGCGAGGGCACTCCCGCCGCGCGGAGGTCGTCGGCGAGCCGGCGAAAATCGTCGTCGCTCTTCGGCGTGCGCCAGACGAAGCCGTGCGACGTGCCGGCGGCAGCGGTGTTCTTCGCGGTCTCGGGAGCCGAGGACGCTTGCGACTCAGCCTTCGCGAGCTGAGCCGATGGGCGAGCCGCGACCATGGCGGCGGATTGCGCCGGCGAGTTTTCGGGAGCGGCCGCGCGACCGGTGCGGAAGAGCCACACGTTGCCCGCGAGCGACAGGCCGAGGAGGATGAGAAGCAATACGCGTTTCATGACAGGAGGCTCTCCCGTTGGCCCAAACGGAAGCGCGACGCAAACATGGGCGGCCGGACTTTGTCTGTCGAGAAACGGAAACGCGATTTTAGGGACCGCCGGGCAATGTCAGCCACATCGCGCCGCCGCGACGATGGAATGCCTCCAACTGCGCTGGCGTCAGCAGGGCCAGCGCCCCCTGCCGGGTCTCTTTCCGGAGTTTGGCCAAGGCGGCGTCTCGAGCGGGCGCGTCATTCCCCAATTGCCGGAGGATTTCGCCCGCGCGCATGTTCGAGTCGCGATCGATCTGCCACAATGCCACCGCGGTCGAATTCGGCAGACCGGAATCCTTCACGAACGCCTGGGCAAATCGGTAGACCGGCTCCGTGGCTTCCAGGTATTTTTCGAAGCGCTCGGGACCCAACACGCGCCGAATCTCGGCGAGTTGGGCGTCCTTGGCCTCCACGTATTTTCTCGGCCCGGACAAATCCGGCGGCCCAAGCGGGTCGAGCCGCGCGTTGAAGTGCTCCTCGGCGGCCACCAGCGCGCGAAATTCCACCTCCGACATTTCGAAGGCACTCGCGACTTGCATGACTGCCGTGCTGGCCTCGGACCGGCGAGCGACGAGGTCGTCGAGTTCTTCCGGCGTCAACAACGCCGCGAGATCGCGCTCGCGCTCTTCGCGCATGAGGCGGAGCGCGGCCCGTTGGTCCTCGCCGAAATTGTCCGCGTTTTCGCGGTTAAATTTGGCCACGAGCTCGTCGTAGTCGCGCGCGAGCTTTTCCACCTGCTCGATCTTCTCGGGCGGGATGCGGCCGTAGAGTCGCTCGCGTTGCGCATGTTCGTCCGGCACCTCCACGCCGGCGCTGCCCATGATCGCGCGCACGCGCCGCTGCTCCTGGGCATCGAGGTCGTAGATGGCTGCCATGTCGGCCGGCTTCCAATACGGCGTGGCGCGCCAAAGCCGGGCACGTCGCTCGGCGAACTCCCGGTGCACGGCGGCACGCACGATGGCTTGGACGACCTCCGCGGGAAAACCCGCCTCTTGGGCGCGTCGCACCAAATTCTTGAGCTCCGATCCTGGTCCCGCCTGAAACGCCGCAGCGAGTTCGGCGCTGGAAGCGTGCGAGCGAACGACGGCCGTCGGACTCGGCGCAGGTCCGCGGCGCGGATCGCTCGCCGGCGGCGCAAATCGAGTCATGCCCGCCCAAACCAGCAGCAGCGCATTCAGCGCGAGGGAGAAAATCAGCAGCCAACGCCCAAACGGTTTCATCACAGCAGTGCGTCGCTCGGCCCGGCACGGCGCATCACCGCAACCCTAGCGTCCGCACCTCGCCGAAGTCGAGCGTAGTGAAGTCGTCCGCGCTCACGCTGTGCGCCGCGCGCGCGGCGGCGAGGGCATGGAGCGGTTCGTCGATGGCTTCGTTCGTGAGCTGAAACGTGCCGAAGTGCATGCCGATGCTGCGCCGCGCGCCGAGCGCGAGGTGGGCGCGGATCGCCTCGTCGGGATTCAGGTGCACGGGAATCATGAACCAGCGCGGCTCGTAGGCGCCGATCGGCAGCAGCGCGAGCGCGGGCGCCCCGACGCGTTCGCGGATGGCGGCGAAGTGCGGACCCCAACCGGAATCGCCGCAAAAAAACACGTCGCCCGCCCGCGTGTGCAGCACGAAGCCGTTCCAGAGCGTGCGACAGCGATCCCACGGCGCGCGCGCGGCGAAGTGTTGCGCGGGCGTCGCGGTGACGCGCAGCGGCGGCCTCGCTGCCTCGTTCGCCGCAAGCGCCTCGAGGTGGAACGCGTTGACCTCAACGCGTTCGGAGCGGGTTGGGGTCAACTCGCTCCACCTAGTGTAGCCGGGATATATTTCCGCGCTCTGCCACCAATCGAGTTCGATCACCGGCGCGATGCCGCGCGCCTCGAGCCAGGCTTTGTTGCCGAGCGAGGTGACGAATCGCGGCCGGCGCTCGCGCGCGAGCCAGCGCAGCGTGGCGAGGTCGAGGTGGTCGTAGTGGTTGTGCGAAACGACGACGGCGTCGATCGCGGGCAGTTCCTCGAGACGCAGCGCGGGCGGGCGCACGCGTTTCGGCCCGAGCCGGCCAAACGGTCCCGCGTAGGTCGCGAAGACGGGATCGGTCAGCACGGTGAGCCCGTCGAATTGGAGCAGAAAGGTCGAGTGGCCGATGAACGTCACCGCCACGTCGCCGGGCGCGACGCGCGCGGGTAACTCGGGCCGGCGCGGCGCGGACGCGGTTTTCGGCCAGCGGTGGAATTCGTCGCCGGTGAGCTGTTGCCACCACCACTTCGGCAGCGAGGTGAAACCGAGCGCCTGCGGTTGCGGCGGCGGGTTGAAGAAGCGTTCGCCGTCGCAGTGATCGCTGACCGGGAAGCGCGGCGCGCGCGGCATGGTCAGCCGCCGTGGCCGAGCTTGGCCCGGGCCTGCTCCCAGAAATCCAGCAGCGCGCGGAAGTCCTGCTCCTTCGTGCCGCTGTGGATGATGTAGTCGTAGGTGTAGCGCTCGGCCATTTCGAGTTCGGCGCTCTGCATGCGGCGTTCGAGCTCCTCGGGCGAGACGGGGCCGCGGCCCTGGAGGCGTTCGCGGAGCACGTCCATCGAGTCGGGCGCGACGAACATCGTGACGATGCGTCCCTGCAGGCCGGGCGTCGTCTGCGCGGCGGCGCGGATGCTGCGCACGCCCTGCACGTCGATGTTCATCACGAGGCAATTCTGCTTCAGGCGCTCGAGCACGGTGGATTTTGGGGTGCCGTAGCGATATTTGCGGTGCACCCACGCCCACTCGAGAAAATCGCCGGCGGCGAGCCGCGCGTCGAACTCGGTTTCGGACAGGAAGTGGTAATCGCGACCGTCGACCTCGTTGGGTCGGGGCGGGCGCGTCGTCGCGGTGATGACGCGTTCGAAACCGGGAACCTCGCGCACGAGGCGGTCACAGAGCGTGCTTTTGCCCACACCGGCGGGTCCGGCAAGGATGAGCAACACGGTCGCACTTTGGGCCATGGCTCAGTAAGTGAAAGCGGCGGCGGCCGTGGCGAGCCCGTAAACCAGCAGAGCCGCGCCGAGCACGCGCGGGCGGCCGGGTTGTTTGAAAAGCCACTCGAAGAAGTCGCGCAGGCGGAACGGCGAGGCGGCGAGATAGAGCGCGGCGGCGAGCGCCACGTAGACGGCCGTGACCATCAGCAGGCGCTGCGGGTGCTGCCACTCCATGTAGGCGGCGTAGAGCAGCGGCTCGGCGGCGAGCAGCGTCAGGACCGACAGCCCGCGCACCGCGAGGAAGTCCGGCGCGTAGATGAAGGCCAGCACCGCGAGCGCGCCGAAGGCCATCATCACCGGCCAGGGATTCTGGAAGAAAATCAGGTCCGCCTCGCCCAGTTGCGACACGCGCCAGATGAACCACAGCGAGCCGCCACCGAAAAACAGCCACGCGCCGCGCTGCGAGCGCGGCAGGGCCTTGAGGGTGGAGCTGACGCGCGGATCACCCCACGCCAGCAACGCGCCGCAGAGCGCGAGGAAGAGACCGGGCAGGAGCGTGGCGAGGAAGAGGGACATGAAAAATCGTTCTCGTTCTCCTACTCGTTCTCGTTCTCCACAAGCTCAGAACCGTAGGAACCTGCGTCTTCCCGCACGTCGCCCGAGAAGCGAGCAATCAGCCCCGCCACGAGGGAGACAACCGCGTGGAGCAGAATCTTGCCCTCGGTCGCCTTGGTGGTGTCCAGGGTCTTTCGAGCGACCAAGACATCCAAGCACGCGGCGCACTCGACCGCCGATCCTCGGGCGATGTCGAGGTAGCGGCAGCGATCCAGGTGCGAGCGCTTGCCGTTACCCTCGGCAATATTGAGCACGATGCTGGTCGACGCTCGGTCCAGCTGATCCCGCGCGGCCAGCTTGGCCGGGAGCGACGCGAGAACCGGTTCGCACCACGCCGCAAACTTCACGGCTTCTTGGTAGGCCCGGAGTTTTTCGTGGTCGAAGGTGGGGGGCATCGAGAACGAGAAAGAGAACGAGGAACGAGAACGATCAGGACGGGACGCCCGCCAGCTCCAACTCACCGTAAAGCACGGCCGTGGATACGCGGTTGATTTTCACCGGGACCAGTTCGCCGATCAGGCGTTCGTGCGCCGGGAAATGCACGATGCGGTTGCCGCGCGTGCGGCCCATGAATTGCACGCCCTTCTTGTCCGGGCCTTCGACGAGGACTTCCTGCGTCGTGCCGAGGAGCGTGGCGTTGCGGCGGTCAGAGTTTTGCTCAAGCAGGCGCAAAAGGATCTGATTCCGCTCCTCCTTCACCTCGTCCGGAATCTGGTCGCCCATGTCGGCGGCGGGTGTGCCGGAACGGACGGAGTATTTGAAGACGTAGGCCATGTCGTAGTTGCAGGCCTCGAAGAGCGCGCGCGTCTGCTCGAAGTCCTCCGCGGTCTCGCCGGGGAAGCCGACGATGATGTCCGTCGAGAAATACATGTCGGGCCGCACGCGGCGCAGGTCGTCGACGATCTGCTTGTAGCGGTCGCGCGAGTAGGGCCGGTTCATCAGCCGCAGGATGCGGTCGCTGCCACTCTGCATCGGCAGGTGGACGTATTCGCAGAGTTTCTCGAGGCGGCCGTAGGCAGCGACGAGGTCGTCCTTGAAGCCGCGTGGGTGCGGTGAGGTGAAGCGGATGCGGCGGAGGCCGGGGATGGCGTTCACGCGTTCGAGCAATTGCACAAACGGGCTGATACCGCCCGTGTGCTCGTAGTCGCGTCGGCCGTAACTCGTCACGATCTGGCCGAGGAGCGTGATCTCACGCACGCCGCGGTCAGCGAGTTCCTCGCACTCGCGCACGATCTCGTCCATCGGCCGCGAGCGTTCGTCGCCGCGGGTCTTCGGGACGATGCAGAACGCGCAATCCATGTTGCAGCCCTGCTGAATCGAGACGAACGCCGTGACCTGCCGGTCCTCGAGGACGTGTTCGCGAATGGTGTTTTGCGAACCGGCTTCCTCGGCGATGTCGACGATGCGCGTGGGCAACACGGCACCCGCAGCCTGCGCGGCGCGGAGATTGTCGAGGTGGTCGGGGACTTGGTGAAATTTCTGCGTGCCGACGATCAGGTCGACGTCCGGCAGCGCATCGAGCAGCGCAGCGCCGCGGTTTTGCGCCATGCAGCCGAGGATGCCGATCACGAAGCGCGGGTTGCGCTTCTTCTTCTGCGCGAGGTAGCCGGCTTTGCCGATCGCCTTTTGCTCGGCCATGTCGCGGACGCTGCAGGTGTTGAGCAGCATCACGTCGGCGCTGTCCTCGTCTGCTACGATCCGGTAGCCCCGCGCGCGCAGCATCGCCGCGACAGCCTCGCTGTCGCGCTCGTTCATCTGGCAGCCATAGGTCTTGATGAAGACTCGGTTCATCCCGTGGAGGGGCCTAGCTACCCGGAACGGTGGCGCGGTCAACGCGGGAAACGTCACGCATTCGAGTTGTGCCGCGTAGCGCACCGCCTCCAAATGACGCCCGTTCGCTCCGCCATGAAAATCCTCCGCGTCCTGCCGCTGCTGTTCGTCGCCGTCGTGGCGGATGCGCAGCCGGCCAAGCCCGCGGCGGCGAAACCGGCCGCGCGACCCGACACGGAGATCGACCTCGACGCGCTCTACCAGCAGGGCAAGCAGCTCTTCGACGACTACGCGCCACCCGAGGTCAAACGGGAGTTCTATTTCCCGTCGCCGCAGGAATGGGACGCCTTCGCCACACGCCTCCAAGCTGCGCTGGATCAAAACGACCTCGCCGCCCTCGCCGCCTACGAACCCGAGGCGCGCGCGGCGCTGAAGGCGCTGCAACTCTTCCCCGACTACGCGGACTACGCCGAATGGCTGGAAGAGCGGCTCGACTACATCCAGGCCGCCAGCATCGCCGCGCGTCAGCCCGGCTACACGCTGCCGCCCAAGCCCCCGGTGTTGAAGCCCGGCCAGCGCCCGCCGGTCGCGACGCCCGACATCCCCTACTTCAACCTCTGGCTCTCGCGCCTGCGCACGCGTCCTGTGCCGGCCCGCGCGGCGCAGTTGTTGCCCATCGTGCGTGAGGCCTTTGCGGCCGAGGGCGTTCCCGCCGATCTGGCGTGGCTCGCCGAGGTCGAATCGACCTTCAATCCCTCCGCGCGCAGCCCGGCCGGTGCACGCGGGCTCTATCAATTCGTGCCTGCCACCGCCAAAAGCCTCGGCTTGAGCACGTGGTTGCCCGACGAGCGCACCGACCCCGCCAAGTCCGCCCGCGCCGCCGCGCGCTACTTGCGCATGTTGCACGGCAAGTTCGGCGACTGGCCGCTCGCCCTCGCCGCCTACAACGCCGGCGAAGGTCGCGTGCGCCGCCTGCTCGCGGCGAAAAAGGCGAATTCGTTCGCCGCCATCGCATCGAGCCTGCCGTCCGAGACGCGCATGTATGTGCCGAAGGTCCTCGCGACGCTCCAAGTCCGCGCCGGCGTCGCGCCCGCCCAGCTCGCCGCCCCGCGCGCCGGCTGAGCGCAAAAACGGCCGGCCCACTCGGGCCGGCCGGACGTAGCTCGAAAAATGCTGGGCTCTCGGCCAGCGGCCGGAACCCAGACTTTATCCAGTTAAACGGAGGTCACGGCGCGATTCTTTCGCTCGATTCCCTTTTTCGGCGGCCGGCTGATTCGAGGTTGTCTCGCTATGACACCGGCTCAAATCATCCGCCCACATGCGTCTTCGCCGCATACTTGCGCTGCTGACTTTCGTCGCCAGCGGCATCGTTTTCCACGCTGCCGAAGCGGAGGCGTTGCTCGTCGTCCTGGGTGACCAACATTCCGCCTACGACCGCACGGCGCAGGTTGTCGCGCTCGTGGATCGCCTGCGGCTGAAGACCCCCGACCTCCCCGTGGCCGTGCTGCTCAACGGCGACACGATGGAATGGGGCAACGTCATCGCCCGCCGCTCGCACGGCGCGATCGACTTCCAGATGATGCACGAACTCGCGAGCCGCGTGCCGACGTTCCTCAACCTCGGCAACCACGAGCCGGAGTTCTACGACGTCGCCGAGACGGTCAAACGCGTGCGCGCCACCGGCGTCGTGCCGCTCAGCAACCTCCGCGAACGCGGCACCGGCCGCTATTTCACCGATTTCGCCGTGCGCCTGAAACTCGGCCGCATCGACACCGTGCTCGTCGGCATCACGACGGACCGCCTCGGCACGTTCCGCGTCGCAGTGCGCCCGCAACTCGATCCCTACGATCCGGCCGTCTGGGGCCGGGCCAACCTCCCGACCCTCGCCAAACAGGGACCATTGATCGTGATGAGCCACGCAGGCCTCGATGCCGATCGCGAGCTGCTCACGGTCGTGCCCGACGGCACGCTCTTCGCCGGCGCGCACGACCATCTCCGTTTCGTCCACCAACAAGGCCGCTCCGTCTACTTCCACAGCGGCTGCTGGAACAGCCACGCCTCGCTTGTGTGGCTCCGTCGCGGCCTCGGCGGAGCGCTCCTCTGGACCGTCGAGCAAGTCGAGATCGGCCCCAACTCACCCGCCGACGTCCCGCTGGCGGAATTCATCGCCGCCACCCGCAAACGCTACGTCGAACCCGACGACCTCGCCGCCGTGGGCAAGCTCTCGCACGCTCTCTCTCCCGCCGACGCCGCCAGCTACGTCGTCGAGGCGCTGCGCGACGCCGCGCAAGTCGACGCCGCGTTCATCGGCAACACCACATTCGGCGCCGGCCTCCCCGCCGGACCGGTGTCACGCCTCGCCTTCGACGCCTGCATCCGCTTCGACGGCTCCATCTTCACCACCGAGATCGACGGCGTGCAGCTGCGCGAAATCGTCGCCCGCGCCAATCAGACGATCAACACGTCGTTTTCGGAACGCCAGAGCGGTTTCCTCGTCGCCGTCGCGCCGTCCGGCATCGCGCCGGACCGTCGCTATCGGATCGCCACGACCGATTGGGGCGCGCGGAACTCCCTCTCGTATTTCGGCGCCGCGCTGAAGTGGCAGGAAATGCCCGGCCTGAAATTAAAGCCGCTCGTCATCGCGGCCCTGCAGGCGCGCGCGCATTGAGCGCCGGCGCGCTCGTCACCGTCAGATTTCGTCCACGTAGCCGTGCTTCATCGCGTAGCGGACGAGCTCCGCGGGTTCGCGCAAGCCGAGCTTGTCCTTCAGCGACGTGAGATGGTTCTGCACCGTCTTCACGTTCATGCCGAGGTGCTGCGCGATCACCTTGGTGTTCTCGCCGCGCGCATAGCCGCGCAATACCTCGCGCTCCCGGGGCGTGAGCGGACTCGTCGCCGCGCTCTCGTTGACCACGTGCTCGGCGAGCAGCCGCGCCGCCGCCGGACAGTAATACGTCTCGCCCGCCAGCACGCGCCGCAGACCGTCGCGGAAAATGTGCAGGTCCGATCGGGTCATCACGAAACCCTGCACGCCGAGATTCGCCGCCTCGCGCACGATCGGCGCGTGTTCGCGCGCCGAGAGCATGAACCAGCGCGTCTGCGGCAACCGCGGCGACAGCCGGCGCACGACGTCGCCCCCGCGACCATCCGCGAGCAGTGAACCGACGATGACGAGGTCCGGCGCCGAGCCATCCTCCGTCAAAAGTTGCTCCGCTTGAGCGACCGAGTTGGCCTGCGCGACAATCGTCAGGCCTAGCTCCGTCGTCAGCATTTGCGCGAGCAATTGACGGACAAATCCGTGCTCGGTGACCAAGGCGATCCGTTGAGCTGACATGGACAAAATGTTGAGGAAACGGCTTTCCCGCACGGCGCCGTTTCGATGAAGGTTGAAAAAGAAACGTTACAGACCTGAGATTTCCGAGTCAGAACCACCTGTCGGCCGTGGGAATTTTCGGTAATTAAGATGGGAGAAAGTCCCGGCACTGGACCGGGCCGCCACGATGATCCGCCCCGCCAACCGCGCGCGACGACCCGGGCGATGCCCGCAACCGCACGCGCGAAACCGTCGCCCAAGTCCCCGCCGCCACGCGCACGACCGTTTCCACCCGTCCGCCGGCCACGCGCCGCTCCGGGGAATTTTATTGGCGCACCGCTGCCGCGTGCGCTTGGCTGCGCGCATGGGATTCTTCGACCGTTTCGCCGCCAAAAAACCCGCTGCGCCCGCGCCCGCCGCCAGCGCCCCCGCCGCATCGAGCGCCCCCGGAGAAACTCCCGCCGCCGCACCCGCACCCGCGCCCGCCCTCGCCGGCGGCGTCCTGCCGCAACTCGCCGCCGCCAAGGCCCGCCTCACCGCGCGCGACCTCCCCGGCGCCATGGCGATCTACGAAGCCGTCCTCGCCGCCGCCGGCGACCGCGCCGACGTGCTCCTCACCATCTCCGCCGACCTCGGCGTCCACGGCCACATCCGCGAGTTGATCGAGCTCGTCGCCCCGCGCTACGACGCCGAGCGGCACGGCCCCGGTCCCGGCCTCAATCTCCTCCAAGCCTACCTCGCGGTCCGCTCGCCCGAAGCCGCGCAGCACCTCCTCGACCTGCTCTTCTCGCTCAACAAACCCGAGCTCGAGCCACGCCTCATCGGTTTCTCCCGCGCGCTCGCCGAACTCTCCCTCGAGGAATCCGCGCCTCCTCCCGACGTTGAGGCCGGCACGAAGATCAGCCTCGTCAGCATCAGCAAACCCATCTGGTTCTACGGCCTCGAGGATCGCGCCGCCGCGCTGCTCCCGGCCAAGGAAGGCCGCGCGCGCCGCGTCGCCTTCGCCCAATGCGCGCTCCTCGGCGAGACCGACCTCATGGCCCGCGCCGCCCAGCCCGAGGACGCGCTCGGCCGCTTCACCCGCGGCCTGCCGCTGTGGTTCGCCGAGACATTTTCCGCCAGCGCCGGCTACGATCCCATCGCCGGCATCGGCCTCTTCGCCCCGCAACACTACGCGCTCTTCCCGGCCGAGTGGACCGCCGACAACATCCGCCAGCTCGACGAATCCGCGCACGGCGGCCTCGACTACGTCGTCACCTTCGGACTCAAGGCGCGCAACGCCGACTACGAACTCGTCGCCCGCATCTGGGAAGTGAAGAAATTCCGCGAGCTGAAGAAACTCGCCATCCGCTGGACCCCCGCCGACGCCAACGCCGTCCTCGCCCAATTCCACGCGCAGCTCCAAACCTACATGGAATGGAAGCCGGCCTCCAGCGGCCTCGCCTACGCCGCCCCGGCTGCGCCGCTCGACTACGTGCAGGCGCTCGGCGGCTCCCTCACGCTCTTCCTCGGCGAGAAGCAAATGCTCGCCGCCGAACAAGTCGTCGCGCCCGCCGCGCTCTTCCTCAAGGCCGCGCAAAGCAATCCCGCCGACGCCCGCGCGCAACTCGCCCTCGTCACCGCGCTCCAGCGCCTCGCCGCCCGCGGCGCCCCGCCCGACGAAGCCGCCCTCGCCCACGCCCGTGCCTGGCTCGCGAGCGAGGCGGCGGCCGCCGCCGGCGTGAGCAACCTCGCGCTCTGAGCAGCAAGGCGGCCGCGCATCCGTCTGCGCGCGGCCAACCCACCTCCGGGGTAGCGGGAGCAAGAGGCTCCCACTACTTTGCCGGTGACAAGAACCCGCGCTGCAGGCGCCGCGCTCGTATCGCCGCCGGGACGGCGGCGACCACCCGCGATCCACGCGAGCGATGCCTTGGAGTAGCGCAGGCGTCCCGCCTGCAACGAGCTTCGAAGCAGGCGAGACGCCTGCGCGCTACGATTACTTCTTCGCCACCGCGAGCTGGCCGCAGCCGGCCGCGATGTCGATGCCGCGACGCTGGCGCACCGTGCTCGGCAGGCCGTAGCCGGCGAGGATTTCCTGAAAACGTTTCGCCGCCTCGCGACCCGTCGGCGCGCCGTCGTAACCGGTCGTCGGGTTGAGCGGGATCAGATTCACCTGCGCGAGCTGGCCTTGCAGCAATCGGCCTACGGCGTGCGCGGTCTCTGGCGTGTCGTTCTTTCCCTCGATCAGTGTCCACTCGTAGAAAATTCGGCGCTGCTGCTGCGCGATGTATTCGCGGCACGCGTCCATCAACTCGTCGAGCGGCCACTTCCGCGCCGCCGGCACGAGCGCCGCGCGC
Organism: Opitutia bacterium; assembly: GCA_016217545.1. Taxonomy (NCBI): domain Bacteria; kingdom Pseudomonadati; phylum Verrucomicrobiota; class Opitutia; species Opitutia bacterium. Next base: position 504,346 of record JACRHT010000012.1, read on the forward strand.
TCCTCCTGCGTCGCGCCGTGCAGCGACACCGCGAGGTGGAAAGGGCGCTTCTCCTCGGCGAGGCGCCGGATGCCGGGCACAACACCGACGGTGCTGAGCGTGATTTTCTTCGCGCCGAGAGCGAGGCCGTTGGAATCGCGCAGGATGTCGATCGCTTTCATCACCGCGTCGTAATTATGCAGCGGCTCGCCCATGCCCATCAGCACGATGTTGCGCAGGCGCTCGTGGCGATCGTGCGGCGAAGCGCTGGCTGAGTCCGCGAGCGCGCCGTCCGGACCGATGCCGCGCAGCACGGCGTCGACGTGCATCGCCTGCGCGACGATTTCGCCGGCGGTGAGGTGACGCACGAAACCCATCTGGCCAGTGGCGCAAAACACGCAGCCCATCGCGCAGCCGACCTGCGAGCTGATGCACGCCGTCACTCGTCCGGTGTAGCGCATGAGCACGGTCTCGATGCGACGCCCGTCCGCGAGCTCGAGCAGGTATTTGCGGGTGAAACCGTCGCTGCTGTGCGTCTCCGCCGCCGTGGCGTGGCGCCCGAAAGTCAGTTCGCTTTCCGCCTTCGCGCGAAAACGCGCCGGCAACTCCGGCATCGCGTCCCAGTCCTCCACGCCCGCGAGATAGACGTAGCTCCACAATCGCGCGGCATGCACCGTCGGAAAACCCCAGTGCGCCGCCCGCGCGAGCAGCTCGTCGCGCGTGAAGTCGTAGAAATTGGCCGGCGTGGTCGACATCCGCGTTGACTTCTGCGCGCTCGCCGCGCCGGCGACAAGACCCGTCTGCCTCAGACACCAAACTCCGTATCACGGAGTTTGGCGGAGGGAAGAGACGCGGTTTGCCACGGCCGGGGGCACGCGTAGCTTCCGCTGCATGGCCCAACGCATCGTTCTCGCCGGCGGCACCGGATTCATCGGCGCCGCGCTCGCCCGCCGCTTCCGCGAGCGCGGGCTGGAAGTCGTGGTGTTGACTCGTTCCGCGCCGCGGCGGCGCGGTGATGGCGTGCGCGAGGTGCGCTGGAGCGGCCAAAGCACCGGCGAATGGACGCGCGAACTCGAAGGCGCGCGGGCGGTGATCAATCTCGCCGGGTCCACGATCAACTGCGTGCACACGCCGGAGAACAAGCGGCGCATCCTCGAATCGCGCCTCGACTCCGTGCGCGCGCTCGGTGCCGCGGTGCGCGCGTGCACCGTGCCGCCGGCGGTGTGGGTGCAGACGAGCGCCGTGGGCATTTACGGCAACACCGAGGCGCGCTGTCCGGAAGGCGCGCCGGTGGGCACGAGTTTCAAGGCCGACGTCTGCGTGCAATGGGAGGCGGCGTTCGCCACCGAGTGCCCGGCGAGCGTGCGCGGCGTGGTGTTGCGCGTCGGAGTCGTGCTCGGACGCAAGGCCGGCGCCTATCCGCCGCTGGCGCGCGTGACGAAGGCTTTTCTCGGCGGCGCGGCCGGCAGCGGCCGGCAGGGCATCAGCTGGATCCTGCTCGACGATCTGGAGGAGATTTTTCTCCGCGCGGTGAGCGACGATGCGATGCGCGGCGCCTACAACGCCTGTGCGCCCGAGCCGGCGAGCAACGCCGAGTTTATGCGCACGCTGCGCGAAGTGCTCGGCCGCCCGTGGGCGCCGCCAGCGCCGGTTTTTGCGATCCGACTCGTTGCGCCGCTCGTGATGAAGACCGACCCGAGCCTCGTGCTCGAAGGACAATTCGCCGTGCCCGCGCGGCTCGAAGCGGAGGGTTTCCGCTTCAAGGCGCCGCGCCTCACTTCCGCGCTGACGGCGCTGGCGGATTGAGCGCAAGGCTCGAGGTGGAGCGCATTGACCTCGATGCGTTCGGGCCGCCGAACGGGCGCGCGATTCCCAGAACGCGTTGAGGTCAACGCGTTCCACCCCGCGCGTCGCAGCGCGACGCGATCGCCGCGAGCGAGTCCGCGGGGACGCCTCGCTCTACCCGCTCAGACCGAGTATTTGCTCCGCGCCGGATCGCAGTCGGGCATGCCCTCGTAGGCGTGCACCGAGCCGGCGCTGTCGGCCCAGAGCGGCAGCTGGGTTTCGCGGACCTTTTTCGTCTGGATGATATCGTTCTGCGCTTCGGCATCGCGGCCTTGGAGCATGAGGCGGTTGAGCGCCGCGTAGGCGATGTCTTCGGGTTCAACGTGCAGCAGCTTCGCGAGCCTCAGCACGGGATGCATCTCGGCGTCTTCGAGATGGAGTTTGATGGCGGACATGGCGTCCTCCTTTCGGGGTTGGAAGCGGCAGTTTACTCCCGCGCGGGGCACGCGACTGCGCAGGGATTGCGGAATCCGGCCGCTGCCGCGTTGCCTTTTGTCCACCGCGCCGCAGCTTGGCGGCATGATGGATTGGGCGAACAGATTTCTGCAGGCGTTCATCCCGCTCTTCGTGGCGATCGACCCGATCGGCCTCGCGGCGATCTTCCTCGGGCTCGGGCAAAACCTGCCGCGCGAACGCCGCCACAAGATCGCCGACCAGGCCATCTGGACGGGCGGACTTGTCGCGCTCGGCTTCCTGTTCCTCGGCACGTCGATCTTCGCCGCGCTGGGCATTTCCGTCAGCGATTTCCAGATCGCGGGCGGACTGATCCTGTTCGTCATCGCCGCGAAAGACCTCCTCTCGTCCGCCGCGGAGAGCGAGAAACTCCCCGAGGACTTCGGCGTCGTGCCGCTCGGCATGCCGCTCATCGCCGGGCCGGCGTCGATCACCACGTTGCTCGTGCTCGCCCAAAACGCATCGGTCGGCGTCGCGGCCACGCTCGCGGCGTTGGTGGTGAACCTCGTGCTCGTGGTCCTCGCGCTGCACTACAGCGAGTGGCTGGGCCGCAAGATCGGCCCGACGGGCATGCGCGCCATCTCGAAGATCATTTCCATGCTCCTCGCCGCCATCGCCGTGTCGATGATCCGGCAGGGCTGGCGCACCTGATGAAACTCCCCGCCCTCGCTCTCGCCGCCGCGCTCCTCGTCCCCGCCATGGCCACCGAACCCGCCGCGTTGCAGGCCGTCGTCGATCGCGCCGTCGCCGACACCCGCGCGGAATTCACCGCGCCCGAGCTCAAGGCCGACCAAATCGCCGTGACCGTCGTCGATCTCCGCGGCGCGACGCCCGCGCGCGCCAGTTATCGCGGCGATGCGCGCATTTACCCGGCGAGCGTCATCAAACTCTTCTTCGCCGCCTACGCGCACCGCCTCATGGAAGATGGCAAACTCGCCGACACGCCCGAGCTGCGCCGGGGCATGCGCGACATGATCGTCGATTCCTACAACGAGGCGACGAGCTACATCGTCGACGCGATCACGGGCACCACCAGCGGTCCCGAGCTGCCGCCCGACGACTTGGCCAAGTGGAACGCCGAACGCGGCGTCGTGACGCGCTACTTCGCCGGCCTCGGCTACGCCAACGTCTACGCGCAGCGCAAACCGTGGGGCGAGGGTCCCTACGGCCGCGAAAAGCAGGACATGGAAACGCACCCGCCCGCACGAAATTATCTTTCGACCGACGACACCGCGCGCCTGCTTGTTGAAATCTCCCAGGGCCGATGCGTCTCGCCCGCGCGCTCGGCGCAAATCCTCGAGCTGATGCAACGCGATCCGTTCAAGAAGAGCGACGATCCGGATTCGCAGGACGTCGGCTTCACCGGCCCCGCACTGTCGCCCGGCATGAAACTCTGGGCAAAGGCCGGCTGGGTCAGCTGGGCGCGCCACGACGCCGCGCTCATCGAACTGCCCGACGGCGGCCGCGTGGTGATCGTGACGTTCACCGACGGACGCGAGCACGCCAACAACCGCAAGATCATCGCCGCCGTCGCCCGCCGCGTGCTGACGAATTTGCCGTGAACGCGACCGCCGCGCGAGCCGCAGATTAAGGTAGGGGCCGTTGCCCACAACGGCCCTTGGAGAAGCGCTTCGGCGGCACAAGCGAGGGCGCTTGAGGGCAAGCGCCCCTAGCATACGAAAAGGCCGAGTAACCTAATAGGTTACCCGGCCGCGTTGCGCTGACTTGTGGCGCGGGCCGCGCGAACTCAGTTCGCGCCGGATTCGAAAAGTCGACCGTCGATCACCGTGCCGACGCAGTGGCTGGCGTATTCGAACGGGTCGCCGTCGTAGAGCGCGAGGTCGGCGTCCTTGCCTTTCTCAAGCGAGCCCGTGCGCTGGGCGATGCCGAGGATTTTCGCCGCGTCGATCGTCACGCTGGCGAGCGCGGCGTCGAAGCCGAGGCCCTTGCCCGCGGCGACGGCGGCTTCGAAGAGCACGACGCGTGTCTTGGGCACGTAGCTCTCGTAGCCGCTCTGGATCGCGAACGGGATGCCGGCGGCGCGGAGTTTCGCGGCGGTGTCCATCGCAAGGTTTTCCGCGTCCTCGTTGGCGCGGGCCATCGTGGGATGCAGGATCACCGGGAAGCCGCTCGCCTTGATCTGGTCGAGCACGAGATGTGCGTCGGCGGCACCATCGAGGACGATCTTCAGGTTGAATTCCTTCGCGAGGCGGAGCGCCGCGAGGAGGTCGAGTTGCTTGTCGGCGTGGATGAGGAGCGGCTGCGCGCCGTCGAGCGCGCGCAAAAACGTCTCGGCTTTCAGATCGCGGCCGGGGCGCTTCGCCTCGTCCTTCGCGTCGCGCTTCTTCGCGTATTCCTGCGCCTTGATCAGTTCGGCGCGGAGCATGGCGACGGCTTTGGCGCGCGTGCCGGGTGATTTGGGGCCGCCCGCGGCAGCACCGCCGCCGCTGCCCGGACCGTCGGCGCGATTCAGCGCGGCGTTGCCGAGCGAAACGGCGGTCATCGCGGCGGAATTGATCACGTCTTCGTCGGATTCGCGGCCGAGCGTTTTCACGATCATCGTCTGGCCGGACACGAGCGTGCCGGGCGCGTGGCCGGTGTTGACGGTCGTGACGCCGAAGCCGCGCACCCAGGCGACGAGCGGGTCCTGGGCGTTGTAGGCGTCGAGCGCGCGGAGCTCGGGCTGCACCGCGGCGGAACGCTCGAGCATGTCTTGATCGTGCGGCTGGTTGAGCAGACCGGAAAGGCCGACCGTGGCGCGCGCGTCGATGAGGCCGGGTGTGACGACTTTGGCGTGCACGACGCGGTGATCGGCGGTGTAGGCGATGTCCTTCGCGGGTCCGGCGTAGGCGATCTTGCCGTCGCGGCCGACGAGCACGAGGCCGTCCTTGATCGGCGCGCCGGCGGCGGTGTGCAGCGTATCGGCGAGGATCGCGAGCGGCATGGGAGCTTCGTCCGCCGCGCGGAGAACAGAAGCGTTGGCCACAAAAAGCGCAAAGAGCGCAAAAACGGCGGCGGCGAAAGTAGGGCCGGTCGGGAGGTGGAGCGGCTTGACCCCAAGACGCTCAGCGATGCGGCTCGCGGCGGACGCTTTCGAACGCGTTGAGGTCAACGCGTTCCACCAGTTGCGACCGCCCTCTCGCCCTACTCTTCGCCGGTCGGAAACCGGCGCTACTGCGATCTCTGCGTCTTTTGTGCTTTTTGTGGTCCAGCTATGGATTGTCTTCATTGGGCACCTCCGAAGAGTTCGGCGTTGGCGTGGGCGATGATGTCCCAGGCGCTGCCGAAGCAGCAGAGCTGCACGCGGCGCGGGTCGCCGGCTCCGGCGCCGCCGAGCGCGTAGAGTTTGTCCTGCGGATCGGAGAGATCGAAGACCTTGCGGCCCTCGACCCACGTTTGCTCGACGTGCGAGTAAACGCTGAGCGGGTCGCCATCGAGGATGATGAAGTCGGCGTCCTTGCCCGGCTCGAGCGAGCCGACGCGCTTCTCGAGGCCGAGGATTTTGGCGTTGGCGATCGTCACGGCGCGCAGCGCGCCGTCGCGCGTCATGCCGCCGCGCACCGCCATGCCGGCGGAGCGGAGGAAGTGGCGCGAATCGGTGACGCCGTCGTCGGTGTGCAGGCCGACGAGCACGCCGGCCTTTTCGAGCACGGCGGGCGTGGTGAAGGACATTTCCTTGGTCTCCAATTTGCCGCCCGGCGAATCGACCATGATGACCGAGCAGGCGATGCCGGCCTTCGCGATCTCGTCGGCGACCTTCCAGCCTTCGGAAACGTGATGGAGCACGACCTTGAATCCGAATTCCTTCGAGAGGCGGAGCACGGTGAGGATGTCGTCGTGGCGGTGCGTGTGGTGTTGGACGACGCGCTTGCCATCGAGGACTTCGACGAGTTCCTCCAGCGCGAGGTCGCGCGGCGGGAGCTTGTCGGGGTCTCCTTTGGCGCGGGCGATCTTGTCGCGGTATTCTTGGGCCTTGATGAACTGCTCGCGGACGAGCGCGGCGGACTTGCCGCGCGTGCCGGGGAAGCCGCCCATGCCACGCATGGAGTTGGTGCCGTTCGCCATCTTGAGTCCGCCAGCCATCGTGCCGTCGTCGTTTTTGACCAGGAGATCGTCGACCGTGCGGCCATCGCGGAGCTTGGCGTAGACGGTCTGTCCGCTGATGAGGTGGCCGGAGCCGGGCATGATGTTGGCGGTGGTGATGCCGCCGGCCTGCGCCTTCTGGATGGACGGGCTCTGGGCGTCGATGGAGTCGAGCGCGCGCACGTCGGGCTGGATGGGGCTCGACGAATCCGCTCCGGCCGGGCCGCCGATGTGGCTGTGCGAATCGACGAGGCCGGGTATGATGACTTTGCCGGTGACGTCGCGGACCTCGGCGCCGGCCGGGATCGCGACTTGGCCGGACGCGCCCACGGCGACGATCTTGCCGCCGGAGACGACGAGCACGCCATGCGCGATGGGTTCGCCGACGATGGGGATGATTTGCGCGCCCTGAAGCACGAGCGGCTTGTCCTGCGCGCAGACGCTGGCGGCCAATCCCAGAAGGACCGCCAGGGGTAACAAGGGTCGGAGGGACATAAAGTCGGCGACGATGCGGAGCCGTGCTGGGGCAGCAACGGGAAATCGACCAACGCGCGTGCACTTCGCGCCACGCTTCGCACAGTCGGCGGCAAAACGCCACTAACACAGGAACGCCGTTTGACGGACGCGGGGAATCGGCGACCGTGCGCGCTCGCATGAGCGCTCCCACGACCGCCGCCGCTTCCTCCAAACTCCACTATGCGTGGATCGCCGCCGGCGTGACGTTCGTCACGTTGCTGGCCGCGGCGGGGGCGCGGGCGACGCCGGGCGTCATCTTGCTGCCGCTGGGCAACGAGTTTCAGTGGAGCCGCGCCACGGTGTCGTCGATCGTCTCGATCAACATCTTCCTCTACGGGTTGATGGGGCCGTTCGCGGCGGCGCTGTATCAACGCTTCGGGCTGCGCCGGACGATGATGGCGGCGATGACGATGCTCGCGGCGGGTTACGGGCTTTCGACGCTCGCGACGCACTATTGGCAATTCGTGGTGCTGTGGGGCTTCGTGGTGGGCATCGGCTCGGGCCTCGCCGCGGCGGTGCTCGGGGCGGCGGTGGCAACGCGGTGGTTCACGCAACGCCGCGGGCTCGTCATGGGGCTGCTCACGGCGAGCACGGCGACCGGGCAGCTGATTTTCCTGCCGAGCCTGGCGACCGTCGTGACGGAAAAGGGCTGGCGCGGCGCGCCGCTGGTCGTGGCAGTGGCCGCGCTCGCCGTGGTGCCGTTGATCGCGTGGCTGATGCGCGACGATCCGCGCGACGTGGGGCTGCGACCGTATGGTGAAGATGTAGCCGGCCTCGGTGAGGCCGGTGTCGGGTCGAGCAGGGCCGGGGTCGGCGACCCCGGCTACAAAGGTAACCCGGCGAAGCGCGCAGTGGACGTGCTGCTCGAGGCGGCGCGAACGCGGGATTTCTGGCTGCTGGCGGGCTCGTTCTTCGTGTGTGGCGCGAGCACCAACGGGCTCGTCGGCACGCACCTGATCCCGGCGGCGTTCGACTGCGGCATCCCCGAGGTGCGCGCGGCGGGATTGCTGGCGATGATGGGAATCTTCGACCTGTTCGGCACAACGGCCTCGGGCTGGCTGAGCGATCGCTTCAACTGCCGGACGTTGCTCTTCACGTATTACGGGCTGCGCGGGCTCTCGCTGATTTTCCTGCCGCAGGCGCTGCTCGGGCCCACGGCGGGGCTGGGCGTTTTTGCGGTGTTCTACGGGCTCGACTGGATCGCGACGGTGCCGCCGACGGTGCGGTTGACGGGCGAGGTGTTCGGGCGCGAAAAGGGGCCAATCGTCTTCGGCTGGGTCGTGGCGAGCCACCAGGTCGGTGCGGCGTTCGCGGCGTATCTGGCCGGCGTGACGCGCACCAGTTTCGGGAGCTATGCGCCGGCATTCATCGGCGCGGGCGCATTGTGCGTGATCGCGGCGTTGATCGTGTTGCCGATCGGGAAGCGAGGGACACTCGCGCCAGCGACCGCGGCGGGGTGAGCGATCGCCTCAAGGTGGAGCGGCTTGACCGCAAGACGCTCTGAGGATGCCGCGCGACGCGAAACACAAGCCGCGCGCGAGCATTCTTGAACGCGTTGGGGTCAACGCGCTCCACCTTCAGGCCGGAGGCGCTTCGGCCGCCGGCGCGGTGCGCACGAGGAGCGTCGCGGCGGCGGCGCAGAGGAAGAGGGCGCCGGCGAGGCGGATCACGTTGGCCGGATCGCCGCCGAGCAGGCTGCGGTAGTAGAGCGGGAGCGTGAAAATCTGAATCATCATCGGGATCACGATGAACATGTTGAAAATCCCCATGTAGACTCCCGTGCGGTGCGCGGGAATGCAGCCGGCGAGCATCACGTAGGGATTGCCCATGCAGCTGGCCCACGCGAGGCCCAGGCCGACCATCGGCACGAAGAGCAGCGCCTTCGCCTGGATGTGCGGGAGCCAGAGCAGGCCGAGGCCGGCGAGGGTGAGGCAGAAGGCGTGCATGCGTTGCGGGCCGAAGCGGCGCGTGAACGGCACGAGCGCGAACGCGGCGATGCAGGCAATCGCGTTGTAGAAGCCGCCGATCTGGCCGTTGATCAGACTGGCCTCGCGAAACTGCGGGCTGGCGGCGTCGGTCGTGCCGAAGAGCGTCTTCGAGAGCGAGAGGACGATATACTGCCAGTAACAGAAGAGCGCATACCACTGGAACAGCTTCATCAGCGCGAGCTGGCGCATCGTCGCGGGCATCTCGCGGAACGCGGAGATGATCTCGGCGAAGGTGTGCGCCCAACCGGTGGGCTGGCGGCGGATGGCGGCTTCTTCGGCGGGCGTGAGCGGGATTTCCTTCGTCGTGCGCAGCGTCCAGAGGATCGACGCGATGGAGAACACCGCGCCGATGCCGAAGGCGGCGATGGTGATGTGCGGGATGTGGCGCGCGTTCACGGCGTCCTTGTTCATGCCGAGCACGACGAGGATCGAGGGCGTGAGATACGAGAGCGTCTGGCCGAGGCCGGTGAACGCGCTCTGCGTGAGGAAGCCGAGCGAGTGTTGCGCGGGGTCGAGCTTGTCGCTCACGAAGGCGCGGTAAGGCTCCATCGTGATGTTGTTCGCGGCGTCGAGGATCCAGAGGAGCGAGGCGGCCATCCAGAGCGTGGAGCTGAACGGCATCCAAAACAGCGCCACGCTGCACAGCACGGCGCCGATGAAGAAATACGGCGTGCGCCGCCCCCAGCGGCTGAGCGTGCGGTCGCTCATCGCGCCGATGATCGGCTGGACGATGAGGCCGGTCATCGGGCCGGCGAGCCAGAGGTAGGGCAGCGAGGCCTCGTCGGCGCCGAGGTATTTGTAGAGCGGGCTCATGTTGCCCTGCTGGAGGCCGAACGAGTATTGGATGCCGAAGAACCCGAAGTTCATGTTCAGGATCTGGGCGAAAGTGAGCCGGGGTTTCATGGGGCGAAGGGGGCGGGGATCTTGATCTTTCCTCTTTCTCCTAATCTTTCTCCTCAAGAGGCACAGCCGGCTGCGTGACCGGACGAGAGAAAGAGGAAAGAGAAAGATTAAGAGGAAAGAGGCAGCGCGGAGCGCGGGGGCGAGGCCATCCTCGCCAGCCTGACGCAAAGCCCAAGCCTGCCCACCCGGAAAAATCGGCGAAAACCAGCACCGGGCGATTTTGCAGGTGCGGGACCGGCGCCGGGCCGCTAGCAGTGCCTGTGTTCCGAGGTGGGCCGCGTTGACCTCAACGCGTTCGCGCGAGTTCGCCGCGGGACACCTCTTCGCGCGTCTTGAGGTCAAGTCGCTCCACCCCGCCCCACCCCAAACCATGATCTCGTTTCTGCCTGCCCGCGCCGGCGCCAAGATCGATGCGCGCCGCCTGTTCATCGAGACGTTCCGCCGGCAGATCGCGCTGCTCGAGTCGGGCAAGGCGCGCGTGCGCATCCCGGCCACGCGGCGGCTCTTCGAGCGGCTGCCGGGCATGCAATACCACTTCAAGCCGGAACTGTTCATCCAGCTGGGCGGCGAGACGGAGTTCACGTTCCCCGACAGCGCGTTCGTCCTCGGGCCGGGGGAAATCTGCGTGATGCCGAAAGGCGTGCCGCACGGCGAAATCGTGCGCGGGGGCGGCAAGCCCTTCGAGAACGTCGTGGTGTGTTTCTACAACGAGACCGTCTCGATCCACGTCGCGCACGAGTCGCCGCCCGGCACGCCCGTGGTGGACGACATCCATTTTTTCACCACCGATCTCTTCCCGGAACTCGTCGAATACCTCAACCGCGCCGGCGAGCTCCGCCACCGCGACCGCGCCGCCTGCGCCACGGCGATCAAGGGCCTGCTGCTCGCCGAGCTGTCGCTGCTGCTCGTGCTCATCGAGGAACAGGACGCCTCGCGCTACTCCGAGAGCGAGCGGGTGTTCCGTTGCCAGTGGCTCATCCGCAACAATCTCCACGACCCCGAACTCAGCGTGGAATCGCTCGCGGCGGAGCTGCGCTGCTCGCCGAGCCACCTCTCGAAACTCTTCCACCGCGCGACCGGCGAGCGCATCGTCGAATGCCTCACGCGCCTGCGCCTCGCCAACGCGATCGACGCCGTGAAGCACACGCCGCTCAGCGTGAAGGAGATCGCGGTCGCCTGCGGCTTCAACGACCCGAACTACTTCACGCGCGTCTTCCGCAAGGCCACGGGCCGCTCGCCCGTGCAGTATCGCGCCGAGCTGCACCACACGGCCTCGCAACTCGAGCGCGAGGCGAAGGCGGTGTTCTTCGACCGCGAGGAGCACGACTTCGGCCTGCGCCCGGAAGTGATGGCGCGCGCGACGGTGAAAGTCGCGCGGTGAGCAGGCGCGCGGGCGTCCTTGAACGCGTTGGGGTCAACGCGTTCCACCTCGGAACGGAGCCGTGATCTCCGACGGCAGCTTCGGCGTGGCGCCGCGCTGCGTGCAGACGTAGGCGGAGATGTCGATCGCCCGCTCGACAACCGTGGCCAGCGACCAGCCGCGCAGCAGGCCCATCGCAAACGCCGCCGTGAACGAGTCGCCGGCGCCGACCGTGTCGGCCACATCCACTTTCTTCCCGGGGTGATCGATCCACTCGCCACCGGCATGCACGAGACAACCGTCGGCACCGCGCGTGAAGATCGCCGCGCGAAGTTGAAAGCGAGTCGCGAGCTCGGCCAGCGCGCCGCGATCGTCAGGCGGCAGCGCGAAAAGTTCCCGCAGCACAGGCAGCTCGGTTTCGTTCAGCTTCAGCATCGTCGCGAGTGCGAGCGATGCCGTGATCACCTCGCGCGAGTAGTAGTGCTGACGGAGATTGAGGTCGAAAATGCGGAGCGCTCCGGGCCGGCTCCGCTGCAGCAACGCGTGGATGGCATCGCGAGCGGACGCGGTGCGTTGCGCGAGCGAGCCGAAGCAGACCGCGTCGGCGGCAGCGATGGCCGCTCTTCCGGCGGACTCACCGGCGAGGAAATCCCACGCAACATTCTCGTGGATCGTGTAGTGGGCGTGGCCCGCCGCATCGAGCGCCACGCTGACGGAACTCGTCGGCGCGCGCGGGTCGATCTCGACGGCATCGGTCGGCAAGCCGAGTGCGCGCAGGCGCGCGAGCAGGTCGAGACCGGCGGCATCGGCTCCGACACGGGAGACGACGGTGGCGGCGGCGCCGAGCGCGGCGGTGTGATAGGCGAAGTTCGCCGGGGCGCCGCCAAGCTGGCGGCCGGCCGGCAACTCGTCCCACAGCACTTCACCGAGACCGACGCAGCGGATCATGCGGCGAGTTTCTCCGTCACAGCGCGCCGTGCAAGTCGCGCGTCGTCATGGCGCCATCCGGACCTGTGGCCGAGATCGCTGCGGCGCCGATGACCAAGTCGATGTCGAGCCTCGCTTGGTGCGAGCCTGCCCGCCAGACGAGCGAGAGCAGATCGTCCACGGTATCGGCGATATTGAACTCGCCGGCGAAGGCCGGGTGCGTGTTGCGGAAGCGGATGAGGTCGCACAACGCGCGCACGACGGGGCGCGCGAGGGCGGCGTCGAGCTCGGCGGGCGCGTAGTAGTGGCGGTTGATGTCGCGGCCAACTTTGGAGCGCGCGAGGAGGTCCATGTCGTTTTCGCCGGCGAGCAGCCCGGTGTAGTAAACCTGCGGCACGCCGGGCGCGAAGAACTGGATCGCGCGCGCGGTGAGGTAGGCGCGGTCGTCGCGACCGAGCGCGTCGTAGTAGGTGCAGTTGACCTGATAGAGATCGAGGTTGTTGGCGGCGGCGCCGGTGGCTTGGCGGCTCTGGCCGCGCGAGCGCGTGTGGATTTCCTCGACGAGCGCGTCGAGCTCGGCGGGCGGGATGAGACCGGGGCGAGCAGCGCGGTCGGCGGGATCGGCGCCGACGTCGACGATGCCGATGCCGTCGTGCGTATCGAGGACGGTGAGGCAATTGCGCGGGCTGATCGCGAGCCAGGCGCGCAGGCCGCGGCTGGTGCGGTTAAAGAGCGCGTGGAGCACGAGCGGCGGGAGCGCGAAGTCGTAGACGCGGTCCACACGCTGCGCGATGGCGATCTGGTCGCGATGGTAGCTGTGGATCTCGACGAGCACCTCGATGCCGCGCGCGTGGGCTTGTTGCGTGAGCTCGGAGATGAAGGCGTAGGTCTCCGGGATCATGAAGCAACTCGTGCCGGGCTGCTTGATGGCGTAGCCGGCGGCGTCGAGGCGGATCATGGTGATGCCGCTGCGTTGGAAGGTATCGAGGATCGACGTGAGGTAGGCGGCGCCGGCGGGCGAGCGGACGTCGATGTCGATTTGTTTCGGCGTGAAGGTCGTCCAGAGGCGGCGGGTCTCGCCGTTGGTGAGCGTGACGGTGGTGAACGGCGCGCCGGGGCGCGGGCGGAAGATTTTCCGCAGCTCGGCGTCGGTCGCGCCGTGCGGGAAAACGCGATCGGCGGTGAGAAACAAATCCGCGTAGGGCGAGGCGGCGCCGCGCGCGGAGAAGTCGCGGAATTGCGGCGAGTCGGCCGACATATGGTTGACGATCAGGTCGGCCATCACGGGCACGTCGGCGCTGAGCGCGCGGACGTCGTCCCAGTCGCCGAGGCGCGGGTCCACGAGCGTGTGGTCGATGGGATCGAAGCCCGCGTCGGCGCCGTCGATCGCGTGGTAGAACGGCAGGACGTGGACGCCGCCGAAAAGTCCGCCGAGCTTCGTGCGCAGCAGTTCGTGCAGCGCGCGGAAGCCGCCACCGCTCAGACGGTCGGTGTAGGTGATGAGTTGGACCTGGTTGCGCACGGTGGGAAAAGTAGGGCCGGTCTTCAGCCGGCCCGTTTGGATTCTCGCGCTTTTAGGGGCCGGCTGAAGCCGGCCCTACCTCAGAAGTTGTAGCGGAGGACGAGGGACGTGGTGCGGCCGGGGATGGTGCGAAAGCGCACGACCGGGAGTGCGCCGACGCCGGGGAGCGAACCTTCCTCGCCTTCGGTCCAGCCTTGGGAGTCGAGGAGGTTGTTCACGTTGAGGCTGAGCGTGACGCCTTTGCCGAAGCTGTAGGTGGCGAAGCCGTTCACGGTGACGTAGGCGGGGAGCTTGAGCGCGCTGGCGTTTTGCGTGACGCCGTGCGCGGGGTCCTGCGCGTAGGATTCGGTGGTGCCGATGGCGGAGCCGCCGACGCTGAACGCGCCGATGGTCCACGACGGGGCGACGGTGTAGATGAACTTCGCCTGGCGGCGCGGCGTGAAGGAGACGCGGCTGGCGCCGCTGGTGACTTCGCCGTCGGCGTCGGTGTAGGTGGCGTTGGCGCGGAGGTCGAAGCCGCCGAGGCGATACGAGGCTTCGAGCTCGAGGCCGGTGGCGGTGTAGTCGATGGGCGGGTTGACCTTGTTCAACTCGGCGCCGGAGGGCTCGCGCGTCTGGGCGTGGAAGAGCGTGGCGTTGAACACGAGCTGGCCGGGCACGAGTTGCGTGGTGCGGTATTTCACGCCGAGCTCGGATTGTTTCACGTCGTAGTAGAAGGACTTCGCGGCGAAGCCCGGGCCGCTGGAACCGGCGTTGAGCGCGAGGCGGTCGGCGCCGGCGCGTCCGCCGAACGAGTAGCGGGCGAAGAGCGCGAGGTCTCTCGAGGCGCTGTAGTTCACGCCGGCGGAGTAGCTGGTGTAGCTGAGCGAGTAGTTCACGTTGGTGCCGGCGGCCCAGTTGAAGGTCGGCACGCCGCCGAGCTCGGCGCCGGAGATGACGCCGTCGTTGTTGACGTCGTAGCTGCGGGCGGTGCCGTCGACGACGAGGCCGCGGGCTTTCACGGTGTCGCGGCGCACGCCGGCGTCCCAGGAGAACTTGCCCGACTGGAGCGAGACGCTGGCGACGGGGGCGCGGGTGGAATACTTGAGGTCGTAGGCGCGGAAAAAATTGCCCCAGTCGATCGGTCCGTAGGAGAGCTGGCCGTTGGAGGTGAGCGCGGTGCCGGCGGCGTTGGCGAGGTTGAGCGTGTGGGCGCCTTCGCCGCGCGTCTCGAGGAGGTAGGCGGCCCAGGTCCAGTCCTGCACGATCTTTTGCTCGGAGTTGTAGTAGCCGACCGTGGTCTCGAGTTTGGCGCCGTTGGCGAGCTTGGTGAATTTGGTGAGCTTGAGGTCGTTGCCGGCCCAACCGAGGTCCTTCGCGTCGGTGTCGAAGGCGTGGACGGTCGTCACGAGCGCGTCGCTCGCGACGGCCTGGCCTTTGTTCGCGCCGGAGCCGTAGATGAGTTTCGTGGCACCGGCGAAGGTCGGAGCGTAGGCGGTGACGGCTTGGGCGGCGGTGCGGACGCTGGCGGGGAACGGCGCGCCCCATTGGGCGGACTGTTTGGACACGCGGATGCGGTCGGTGATGGAGAAGTCCTCGATCGGCGAGATGACGAGTTCGGCGCCGATGGAGGCGACCTTGGTGTGGATGCCGTCGAAGTGGCGCGTGACGAGGTTGCCGTGCGTGTCGACGGCGTTGTCGGTTGTGAGATTGGGCGTGTAGAGCGAGCCCTTGAGCACGTCGTAGCCCGGGAGGTCGCCGTAGGAGTCGGCGCTGTTCACCTTGGTGGGTGCGGGCAGGTAGGTCGTCGCGGTGTCGTCGATGGCTTTGACGTAGAGGCGAAAGTGTCCGCCGGGGAGATCCTTGGTGAGGTTGACTTTGACTTGGCCGCCACCGCCGGTGGTGCCGCTGTCGCGCTGGCCTTCGCCGCGACGGTAGAAACCGCCGACGTTGAAGCGCAGGCTGTCGGTGATGGGGCTGCCGTAGTTGAACTCGGCGCGCTGCTGGTCGAAGTCGAGGCCGTAGGTGAAGGCGAGCGTGCCGCCGGCCTGCTTGCCGTCCTTCGAGATCATGTTGATGACGCCGCCGGGAGAGTTGGAGGCGAAGATCGCGGCGCTGCCGCCGCGCACGGACTCGACGTTGCCGATGGAGGGATCGACGCGGAAGAGCACGTCGGCGTTGCCGAAGGCAATGTCGCCGTATTCGACGACGGGCAGGCCGTCTTCCTGGAATTGCACGTAGCGCGAACCGCCGTCGGCGAGCGGGAGGCCGCGGATGGTGAGGTTGGCGTTGCCTTCGCCGGAGGTGGATTCGACGCGGATGCCGGGCAGCGAGCGGAAGAGCTCGGCGGTGTTGCGCGGCGTGAAGAGGCTGATCTGCTCCATCGGCAGCGTGGAGACGGAGATGGAGGACTGGAGCTTGGACTTGTCGGGGCGAGAGACGGCGGTGACGACGAAGTCGTCGAGCTTGATGACGCTGTCGGGAGCAGGCGCCGGAGTGGGAGCGGGCGCTTCGGCCGGAGCGGTCTGCGCTGACAACGACGCGGCGGCGAAGAAGAGAGCGGCGGCGGCCCAGCCACGCGCGGGGGAACGGACGGGTTTGTTCATGGGGTTTAGCTTTGGGTAGCAGCCTCGGCGAATGCGCCGGACGCTAGAGCCATCACAAAACCCACCTGCGGCGGACAGCGAGAGACGGACTCAGCACAAACCGGCGATGAACGGGAAAAAAGCGGCGCGCGGTGTCCGACGGACGCGACTGCGCGCGCGTCCGCGTCAGTGCTTCAGGCGCGCCTGGAGCTTCTTCACCTCGGGCGAGACGGCGCCGCAGGCACCGGTGCTGCCGCAGCCGGATTTTTTCTTCGGGCCAAACCACGTCCAGAGCAGATACGCCACGGCGAGCACCGCGAGGCCGAGGGCGAGGAGCGTTTGGAGCAAGGAGGACATCTTTATTTCGTCACAGAGGACACTGAGGCAGCACAGAGATCACCGAGACACGGAAGACGCATTCAGATCTCTGCGCATTCGGTTCAATTCCTCCGTGTTTTCTGTGGCGCGGGATCGGAGCATCTCAGAAGCCGAGCGCGCGGCCCCCGTGGTAGACGAGGAAGCAGACGACCCACGCGGTGCCGGTCATGTAGGCGACTTGGAAAAGCGGCCAGCGCCAGGAGTTCGTTTCGCGCTTCACCACCGCGATCGTGCTCATGCACTGCATCGCGAAGACGTAATAGACCATCAGCGTCAGGCACACGAGCGGCGTGAAGAGCGGCGCGCCGTCCGGCCACTGCGCCTTGCGCAAAGCATCGCGCAGCGGCGTGGTGTCGTCGTCGCTGCTTTCCACGCCGAAGATGACGCCCATCGAACTGACGAACACCTCGCGCGCCGCAAAGGACGTGATGAGACCGATGCCCACGCGCCAGTCGAAGCCGAGCGGCTTGATCACGGGCTCGATCACGCGGCCGGCCTGGCCGGCGAAGCTGTGTGCGATTTGCTGCGTGGGCGTGGCGGCGGGATCCGGGTGTTTCGGGTAAGTGGTCAGCACCCACAGCACGATGGAGATCGCGAGGATGATCGTGCCGGCGTTCTTGAGGAACAACCACGCGCGCTCGACCATGTGGCGCGTGATATCGAGGAGACGCGGCGGCTGATACGCGGGCAGCTCCATGATCATGTGCGGCGTGCCGCCTTTCACGAGGTAGCGCTTGAACAACCACGCGAAACCGAACGCGCCGATCGTGCCGAGCGCATACATGATGAGCATCAAGCCGGCTTTCTGGGCCGCGGGCACCGTCTCGCCCGGCAACAGCGTGGCGATCATCAACAGGTAGACGGGCAGGCGCGCCGAGCAGCTCATGAGCGGCGCAACGAGGATCGTGACGAGACGATCGCGCGCGTTCTCGATCGTGCGCGTGGCCATGATGCCGGGGATGGCGCACGCGTAGGAGCCGAGCAGCGGGATGAAGGAGCGGCCGTTCAGGCCGACTTTGCTCATCGGCCGATCCATGATGAACGCCGCGCGCGCCATGTAGCCGGTGCTCTCGAGCAGGCCGACAAAGAAGAACAAAATCAAAATCTGCGGCAGGAACACGACGATGCCGCCGACGCCACCGATGATGCCGTCGGTGAGCAGATCGCGCAGATCGCCGGGCGCCATCGCGGTCTTCACCCAGGAGCCGAGCGACGCGACGTGCTCGTCGATCCAGTTCATCGGGTATTCGGCGAGCGTGAAGATGGAGAAGAACATCACGCCCATGATCGCCGCGAATGCGACCCAGCCCCAAATCGAGTGGCAGAGCACCGCGTCGATCTTGTCGGAGAGCGACGGGCCGGAGTTGCGATCGCGCAGGATCACGTCCTCACACAGCACGGCGATGGCGTCGTAGCGGCTGCGGATCAACACGCCGGACCAGTCGGTGCCCTCCTTCGTCCAGCGCGCGCGCCAGCTCGCGAGAATTTCCAGCGTGCGCGCCGAGTGCTGCCTCGAGCCGGCGACGCGCACCGAGTCGAAATCAGTGAGCAACAGCAGTGCCTCCGCGCGCGCGACGAGCGGCGGGCGCGCGTCGTTTTGCACGAGCGATGCTTGGATTTCCGCGACGGCGGGCGCGATCGGGCCGGGGATGTCCCAGCGGTGTTTCGCGAGCGGCAGCTCGATGCGGCTCATCGCGAGGCGGAGTTCGACGAGACCCTTGCCGCGCACGGCTTCGCACGGGATGACGGGCACGCCGAGTTCGCGCTCGAGCGCGGCGGGGTCGACCTTGATCCCGGCTTCGGCGGCGACGTCCATCATGTTCATCGCGATGACGACAGGGCGGCCGAGATCGAGGACTTGGTGGACGAGGTAGAGGTTGCGCTCGAGGTTCGAGGCGTCGACGACGCACACGATGCGGTCCGGCTGCGGAGTGTCCTCGCGGCGGCCGAGCAGCACGTCGCGCATCACCGCCTCGTCGGGCGAGCGCGCGGCGAGCGAGTAGGCGCCGGGCAGATCGATGATCTGGATCGGCCGGCCGTGCTGCGAGTAGGTGATGCCGGTTTTCTTTTCGACGGTAACACCGGGATAGTTGCCCACCTTTTGGCGCAGACCGGTGAGGGCGTTGAAGAGCGTGGTCTTGCCGCAATTCGGATTGCCCACCACCGCGTAGACGGGAGTGCGGTAGGCGGCTGCGGTCGCCGGGCGCTTCGCGGCGGACGCGGGGAGCGAGATGTGCGACGGGAGTTTCACGCGCGGAAGGCGGGGACGGCGGCGCGGCGCGAGTCGGCGCGCGTGGGACGCATGGCGCTTACTTCGCGCCGGCCGGCAGACGCTCGACCAGGATGCTCATCGCCGCGCTGTGGTTGAGCGCCAGGCGGGTTCCGTTAACGAGGCAGAGGCTGGTGACACTGCCGGAAATCTTCGTGACCAACGCCGCTTCGCCGAAGCCCATCTCGCGCACGCGCTGACAGAAACTCTCGTCGCCCGTCAGCCGACACACGCGCCCCGTGGAGCCGGCCGGCAGCTGGCAGAGCGGGGCGAGTTCTTGGAATGGCGTGGACATTCGGTGACGGCAGCAAACGCGATTGAGACTGAGTTGCAAGCCAAGGTTTAAGAAAGCGTCGCCGGCGTCGCGCCAAAATAAACTTCACATATCACAACAACGAAACGCTTTACGATAAACCGCCGCACTGCTCACCCGCGCAAGGCCCGCAACAAATTCGGCAAGCCATGCGCGAAGAAGCGCGCCGCCCGAGGCTCGGCGACCGAGGCGATCGAGAACGTCCCGGCAGCAAAAAGGCCCCCGCCCGCAGTCCGCCGCACCGCGCGACCGCGCTAAGAATCTTTCCCGAGGGACGGCGCAAAAAAACACACGAAAACCCGCGTCAGCGGCGCGAATCAACACGCCCTCCATGGCTCCACAGCCCGCCGCAAACGCTGCCGCACCTTAGTGGTTCCTATGCCCCTTCGTCCTCCGCCCGCCCTCCCTTCCCTGCCGCCCAGCCGCGTTCGCGCGTCTTCGCCGAAAGCCCACCGGCGCGTGGAGCTTTCGCCTTTGCGCCCCGCCGCGAAAGCCCGTCCGATGCACGCCGCCATGCAGCTCCGCTTCGTTCCGCACACGCTGGCCCTGCGCCACGCCTTCGGCATCGCGTCCAACACCCGCACCTCCACGCCCGCCATGCTCGTCGAAGTCGAGCGCGACGGCGTCATCGGCTACGGCGAGGCCTCGATGCCGCCTTATCTCGGCGAAACACAGGACACGGCCGCAGCTTTTTTCCGACTCGCGCAGCCATTGCTCGCACGCACCGCCGACCCGTTCCAACTCGAGGAAATCCTGCCCGCCATCGACGCGCTCGCAGCCGGCAACACCGCCGCGAAAGCCGCCCTCGACATCGCGCTGCACGATTGGATCGGCAAGAAACTCGGCGCGCCGTGGCACCGCATTTGGGGTCTCGACGCCGCCAAGGCACCGGTGACTTCGTTCACGATCGGCATCGATACGCCTGAAGTCGTTCGCGAGAAAACGCGCGAAGCCGCGCCCTACAAGATTCTCAAAATCAAACTCGGCCGCGACGCCGCGACCGATCGCCAGCTCGTCTCCACGATCCGCGAAGTCACCGGCGTCCCGCTCACCATCGACGCCAACCAAGGCTGGGCCAACCGCGACGACGCGCTCCGCATGATCGAGTGGCTCGCGCCGCAGAACGTGTTGTTCATCGAACAACCGATGCCCAAAGCCGCGCTCGACGACACCGCGTGGCTCCGCGAACGCAGCCCGCTGCCGCTCATCGCCGACGAAAGCCTGCAACGCGTCGGCGACGTGCCGCGCCTGCGCGGCGTGTTCGACGGCATCAACATCAAGCTCATGAAATCGACCGGGCTGCGCGAGGCGCACAAGTCGATCACCCTCGCCCGCGCGCTCGGCATGAAAGTCATGCTCGGCTGCATGACCGAGACCTCGTGCGCCATCTCCGCCGCCGCGCAACTCTCGCCGCTCGTCGACTGGGCCGATCTCGACGGCGCATTGCTGATCAAGGACGATCCGTTCGACGGCGCCCGCGTCATCGACGGCCGCGTGACACTCAACGACCGCCCCGGCATCGGTGCGGTGAAGCGCTGAAGCTGAACCGAAAAAACAACCGCACCCGCAGACCGCGGGCACTTCCGATTTGAGTCGGCGAAGTCGACTCGCAAAATCCCCCATATGTCTATGCCCCTCCCTCGCGCGGTCTGGGCCACCGCGCTGATCGTCGGCGCCACGCTGCGCCTTGTGGGGCAGGAAAAACCGGTCAACACCGCACCGGTCAACCTGCCCGAATTCAACGTCGTTGGCGAACGCGAGCTGCCGCCACCCGAGACCTGGTATTACACCCGGATCGCGGGCCAGGAGGTGTTGTCGAGCGCCTCGCGCTCCCGCACCGAGCAGATGGCGCGCGATGTCACCCGCGTGTTGCACGCGCTGGACTTGACCGGCACCACCCTGCTGCCGCGCAACAAGGCCGCGACTCGGATGCTGATCACCGGCCGCGAGGGGAATTTTTCCTCGTTCGCGCCCGAGCTCAAAGAAACGGATGAAGACGAGGTGTGGAGCGCCATGTTGGGCGGGCCGGAAAATCCCGTGCTGATCATCAACGAGCGTTCGCGCTCGCTCGGCTACAGCGCTGAAGCTGAAAGCGGTGACGATGAATCCGGTCCGGAGGCTGCCACGCCGGCCGAACGCGCGGCCGATGCCGCGCGCCACCTGCAGGTGGGTTATTTTCGCGCCGTCCTCAGCCGGCAGCGTCCGGCCTTGCCAGCGTGGTTCATCGAAGGCGTCGCCCAAATGCTGGCGCGGGTGCGGATCACGGATCACTCAGTCACGCTCGGCTACGTCGAGAACCAAGACGCGATCGGCAAGATCGGCGGACAGGACCGCGAAGCCGGCCACTCGGTCGCCGGCGACCTGAAGCATCGCTTGACGCCCGCCGTGGACTCGCTGGCCGACAGCCTCGATTTCAACGCCGCCCTCGCGCGCAGCGGCCTGTTTTCACTGCCGGAGCTGTTCGCCGCCAATTCCCGCTCCTTTCCTGGGGAAGAAAATATCAAGCAGCGCATCCGCTGGGAGAAACAGTGCCACGCCTTCGTGCACTGGGGACTCTTCGGCGACTACGGCCGGCACGAGAAGCAGTTTCTCGCCTTCATGCAACGACTCCAGACCCAGCCGCTCACCGAAAAACTCTTTCAGGAGAGTCTCGGCATGAACTACGCCGAAGGACTTGCCGCGCTGCGCACCCACGTCGAGGTCACGCGAGTCAAGGTTGTCGGCGTGAAAGCCGACAAGGATCAAAAACTCCCGCCCGAGCCGCCCATCGAGGTGCGCGAAGCCACGCCGCTCGAAGTCGCGCGCCTGAAATCCATCGCCTTTGCCGCCGGCCACCAACCGGAGAAGGCGCGCGAGGAGCTGATCCTTGCCTACCGTCGCGGCGAGCGTTCGCCCGATCTCGTCGCCGAACTCGGCCTCGCCGAGCTCAATCTCGGCCGCCGCGAGCAAGCCGCCCGCTACCTCGCCCTCGCCACCAAGGCCAAGTGCACGCGCCCACGCGCCTACGCGGCGCTCGCCCGAATTCGCTTGGAGGACCGCGTCGCCAAGCCGCAGGGCAAGGACGGCAAGCTCAGCTACGAGCAACTCCTCGGCGTGCTCGAACCGCTCCTGCTCGCCCGCACTCAGGCCCCGCGCACGCCGGAAATCTACACGCTCTTCGCCGAGGCATGGGCGCGGGCCGACACGCCGATGCCGCCGCAACACCTCGCGCTCGTGGACGAGGGCGTGACCCTTTTCCCCGAAGACACCGCGCTCCGCGAAGCCCGCGCGCGTCTGGGCCCAACGGCCACCGCGAAGTAGTCGACGCGGGCTCGCCTCGCGCGCGGCGCGGGTTCAACGTGCGGGCTAATCGCCCGCATGTCCGCCCCGGCTTTCCCCTCCTCGTTGCGCGAAAAAATTGGCCAGATGCTGCTGCTCGGCTTCAAGGGCAGCACTGCCGCCGACACCGCGCTCATCCTCCGCGATCTGCGCGAGCACGCCATCGGCAGCGTGATCCTCTTCGACATCGACATGACCGGCACGATCGACTCCGGCCAGCCCGGCGGTCGCAACGTGAAGTCGCCCGAACAGCTGCGCGCGCTCGTCACGCATCTCCAATCGCACGCGCGCCTGCCGTTGCTCGTGGCAATCGACCAGGAAGGCGGCCGCGTCAACCGCCTGAAGCCCGCCTACGGTTTTCCCGAGACGATTTCCGCCGAGGAACTCGGCCAGCGCGACGACCTCGCTTTCACGCGCGCGCAATCCGAGGCGACCGCGCGCACGCTCGCGGCGGCCGGCATCAACTTCAACCTCGCGCCCGTCGTCGACCTCGACGCCAACCCCGACAACCCGATCATCAAGGGCAAGCGCCGCAGTTTCGCCGCCGATCCGGAAAAGGTCGCGCGCCACGCCGCCGAATGGGTGCGCGGCCACCGCGCGCACGGCGTGCTGAGTTGCGCGAAGCATTTCCCCGGACATGGCAGCGCCGCCGGCGACACGCACCTCGGCCTCGTCGACGTCACCGCGACGTGGCACGAACGCGAACTCACGCCGTTCGCGCGACTCATCACGGGCGGGCTCGGCGACGCGTTCATGAGCGCGCACGTGTTCAACGCCCGGCTCGATCCCGCCCTGCCCGCCACGCTCTCGCGCGCGGTGATCACGGATTTGCTGCGCAACAAACTCGGCTTCCGCGGCGTCGTGCTCAGCGACGACATGGAAATGAAAGCCATCTCCGCGCACTACGGCCTCGAGAACGCCGTCGTCTCCGCCGTGAGCGCGGGCGTCGACCTGCTCTGCTTCGGCAACAACATGAGCTACGATCCCGACATCGCACCGAAAGTCATCGCGTTGATCGAACGCGCCGTGGCCGACGGCCGCATCGCCGCCGCGCGCATCGAGGAGTCCTGCGCCCGCGTGCTCGCGCTGAAGCGCAGCGCGGGACTGATCACTTGAACATGAGTCACCCCGCCCGCTCCTTTTGGTGGAGCGCATTGACCCCAATGCGCTCGTCTCTCGAACTCGTTGAGGTCAACGCGTTCCACCTCGGCCGCCTTGTCGCAATTGCGACCGCTCTTCTCTTCCTCGCCGGCTGCGCGCACCGCCCCGGCACGCTCAACAAGCGCAGCGGCGACGAGATCGTCGTCGCCGGCCAGCTCTTCCACACCGGCACGAAAGTCGTCACCTGGATGGATCCGGGCGGCTACGACGCCTACCGCGTGGAGCGCCGCTTCGCCCCCTACGAGCAAAGCAGCTGGGAAAAAACGCAGGAGGCCAAGGTCAGCTACAAGGACCCCAATCGCTACGGCCTGCGCTCGCAAAAACTCTCGCCCGAGGAAATCGAGCGCGTGCGCGGCGGCGGCTGGGATTTGCCGCTGCTGCAGCGCACCGTCGACCAGTTCGTGATCCACTTCGACGTGTGCGGCATCGCCAAGCAGTGCTTCAACATCCTGCACGACCACCGCGGACTCAGCGTGCACTTCATGTTAGATCTCGACGGCACGATCTACCAGACGCTCGACCTCAAGGAGCGCGCCTACCACGCCACTACGTCCAACCACCGCAGCGTGGGCATCGAGATCGCCAACATGGGCGCCTACGGCCCCGGCGACACGAAGACGCTCGACGCGTGGTATGAACGCGCCCCCGACGGCCGCCCGCGCATCAAAATTCCGGCGAAACTCGGCGACCCGATGATCCGCACCGCCGGCTTCGTCGGCGCGCCCGCGCGCGCCGAGCCCGTGCGCGGCACGATCCAAGGCCAGGACCTCGTCCAATACGACCTCACGCCCGAGCAATACAAGGCGCTGATCAAACTCACCGCCGCGCTCCACCGCGTATTTCCCAAGATCAAACTCGACTATCCGCGCGGCCCCGACGGCAAACTTCTCCCGAAGAAACTCCCCGACGACGAACTAGCGCGCTACGAAGGCGTGCTCGGCCACTACCACGTGCAGACGAACAAGGTCGACCCGGGTCCGGCGTTCGACTGGGACAAGGTCATCCTCGGCGCCCGCCGCCTGGTGCCGTAAGGCACAAGCGAGCGCTGCGTGCGCCGCGAACGAACTGGTCGTTTAACCACGGATTGCACGGATGAAATGCCACGGCACCGTCGCGCGATCCGTGAAATCCGTGGTCAAAAGCAGTCTGCGCAGCCGCGACGCCTGTTTGGCTCGCCAGCGTGACTTCTTACGCCGCTTTTTTCCCGAACGCCGGGTCGATCGTTTTCGCCACGAGGGCGACGGCGAAGAACGACGGCAGCGTCGCGGCGAGGACCCAGATGAAGAATTTCACGTAGCCGAGGTGATCCTCGATCCAGCCGGCCGCCATGCCGGGCAGCATCATGCCGAGCGCCATGAAGCCCGTGCAAATCGCGTAGTGCGCCGTCTTGTGCGCGCCTTCGGCGACCTTGATCATGTAGAGCATGTAGGCAGTGAAACCGAAACCGTAGCCGAATTGCTCCACCGCGATCGCGGTCGACACGACCCACAAACTCGACGGCTGGTAAAGCGCGAGCACGAGGAACGCCACGATCGGCGTGTGCATCGAGAAAATCATCGGCCACAACAGCCGGCGCAAACCGGCGCGCGAGATCGCCCAGCCACCGACGAGTCCGCCGCACGTGAGCGCGATGATGCCGACCGTGCCGTAGGCGATGCCGAGCTGCTCGTTCGTGAGGCCGAGACCGCCGGACTCGCGTTTATCGAGCAGGAACGGCGAAAGCAGTTTCAGCGCTTGCGACTCGGCGAGGCGATAAACGAGCAGGAAAAACAGGATCAGGCCGATGCCGGGTCGGTCGAAAAAGGAGCGGAACACCGCGAAAAATTCCCGCAGCGTGTCCGTGCCCTGCGCCGTCGCGCGGTCCGCGTCTGGACGCGGCAGCACGAAGCAGTGCAGCGCGCCGAGCACGCAGAACACCGCAGCGAGCAGGCCGAACACAAGCGACCAAGCCGTCACCACGCTGCCCGTCGACGCGATGAGTTTGCCTGCCAGATAAACGAGTCCGCCCTGCGCCGACAGCGTCGCGAGCCGGTAGAACGTGGTGCGCACACCGACGAATGCCGCCTGATCGCCGGTAGAAATCGCCAGCAGGTAGAAGCCATCCGCCGCAATATCGTGCGTGGCCGAGGCGAACGCCATCAGCCAGAACACTGCGAGCGAGAGCTGGAAGAATTTCGGGGCCGGCAACGTCAGCGCCACGAGTGCGAACGAGACCCCGATCACGAACTGCAGCGTCCAAATCCAGAATCGCTTCGTGCGAAAGAGATCAACCACCGGCGACCACAGCGGCTTGATGACCCAAGGCAGATAGAGCCAGCTGGTGTAGAGCGCGATATCGGTGTTGGAGAGGCCGAGGTTCTTGTAGAGCACCGTCGAGAGCGACATCACGACGACGTAAGGCACGCCCTCCGCGAAATAGAGCGTGGGGATCCACGACCAGGGGTTGCGGGCGGACAGTTGCGGGGCGGGGCTAGGCATGGGAACCAATCGTGCTCGTTCTCCTACTCGTTCTCATTCTCATTCTCGTTCTCGCGCCTCGCGTCGCTCGCACCCGGCAAAGCGGAGCCGAGAGAACGAGAATGAGAATGAGAACGAGAACGATTCATGGGGCGGCTATTGGCGGGGCACCGTCAGCGTCGCGCGCGGACCTTCGTTGCCGAGGCGGTTGACGGCGCTGATCGCGACCGCTTCGACGTCAGGCGCGAGCGTGATGGTGGTCTGGCGGGCGGATTGGACGGCGAGATTCCACTGCGTGCCGCGCCGCGTCCACACGGCGAAGAGCGCGGCATCGGACGCGGCGGCGATCTTCACCTTGCCGTCGGCGGTGCGCGCGAGCGTCGGCGCGGCGGGTGCCTTCGTGCCGAGCCAAGTCGCGGCGGGCACGAGCGCGGGCGTGGCGTAGAGCGGCGCGAGTTTTTCGACGATGCCCTTGCGGCCGTCCATGAACGCGACGGCGCTGAAGTGCACGTGGCCGCCGGCGCCGGGACGGGCCCGCGTCAGCGCGATTTGTTCCGTGATGTCGGTCGGCGACCATTTTTTCTCGTCGCTGATGGCGCTGGTGAACAGGCCGGCGTAGATCGCGCGGCCGGCGCGGTTCTGCGCGATCCAGTAGTCGAGCAACACGGGGAAGGACTGCTCCTTGCTCGCGAGCGGCCAGTAAATCTGCGGCACGAAGTAATCGAGCCAGCCGCGCTCGAGCCAGAGTTCCACGTCGGCGTAGAGCTTGTCGTATTGGCTGAAGCCCTTGATGCCCGCCGGGCGGCGATCGGGGCGGCCGAGGCCGAACGGGCTGACGCCGAACTGCACCCACGGTTTCTCGGCGTGCACGGCGGCGTGAATCTTTTCCACGAGGCGGTCGACGTTCTCGCGGCGCCAGTCGGCGCGGGCGAGCTTGCCGCCGGCCTTGCGGTAGGCCTGCCAGGCCGGGTCGTCGGGGAAATCGATCTCCTCCGCCTTCGCGTCCTTCGGCGCGTTGGCCGGGAGGGGCTTCGCGATCGGATAGGGATAGAAGTAGTCGTCGATGTGCACGCCATCGACGTCGTAGCGGCGCACGACGTCGCGGATGACGGCGAGCGTGCGCTCGGCGGCGAACGTCTCGCCGGGATCCATCCAGAGATACTCGCCGTATTTCTTCACCGCGCGCGGGTGGGTGTTCGCGATGTGCGATTTGGCGAGCGGCGACTTCGCCTCGTGGTGGCGCGCGCGGTAAGGGTTGAACCACGCGTGGAGTTCGAGGCCGCGCTTGTGCGCCTCCTCGATCCAAACGGCGAGCGGATCGTAGCCGGGCGATTTGCCCTGCGTGCCGGTGAGATACTCGGACCACGGCTCGAGGTCGGACTTGTAGAACGCGTCGGCGGCCGGGCGGACCTGGAAGATGACGGCGTTCAGGTGGAGCGCCTTGGTGCGGTCGAGGATCGCGACGATCTCGGCGCGCTGCTGCGCGGCGGTGAGACCCTTCTTGCTCGGCCAATCGATGTTGTTGACCGTCGCGACCCAGACGCCGCGAAATTCACGCGGCGCGGGCGGGGCGAGTTCCTCGGCGACGGGCGGGACGGGTTTGGCCGGGGGCGTCGGTTTCGTGGCGCAGCCGGCGATGAACAACACGGCAACGGCCGCCAGGAGGCGGTGGAAGCACGGCATCATGACTGGAGCGCAGCGCGGACGTTGCCCTGCACGGCGGCGAGCGCGGCCTCGGCGGCGGCGGCATCGAGTTGGCGGCGCAGCATGACGATGGCGACCTTCACGCGGTAACGGCAGGATTCGAGCGCGGCTTTCGCATCGGCGTCGGTCGCGCCGGTGGCGCGCACCGTCAGCGCGATGGCGCGGCGGTAGAGTTTCTCGTTCGTCGGCATGACGTCGACCATCAGGTTGCCGTAGACCTTGTGGAGGCGAACCATGATCGCGCTGGAAAGCGTGTTGAGGGCGATCTTCTGCGCGGTGCCGGCCTTGAGGCGCGTGCTGCCGGAGATGACTTCGCTGCCGGTGTCGAGCGTGACGCCGATCTCGGCGGCGGCGGCGACGGGGGAATTCGGATTGTTGGCGAGGCCGATCGTGAGCGCGCCGGCGGCGCGGGCGGCTTCGAGCCCGCCGAGCACGTAGGGCGTGCGGCCGGAAGCAGCGAGGCCGATGACAACGTCGTTCGCGGTCGGCGCGACGGCGCGCACGTCGGCGGCGCCTTGCGCGTGGTTGTCCTCGGCGCCCTCGACGGCGACGAAGAGCGCGTTGCGTCCGCCGGCGAGGAGCGCGACGGCGCGCTCATTCGGCCAGGAGAACGTCGGCCAGAGCTCGACGCCGTCGAGCAAGCCGAGGCGGCCGGAGGTGCCGGCGCCGACGTAGATGAGGCGGCCGCCACGCGCGAGGCGGGGCGCGGCAGCATCGACGGCACGGGCGAGCGAGGCGCGGGCGGCATCCACGACGCGGGCGGCGAAGACTTGATCTTCGGTGAACGCGGCGACGAGTTGCTCCGTCGGATAAAGGTCGAGTTCGGGGTGGCGGCTGTCCGGCTGCTCGGTGTTCAGCATGAGAAAATTTCGGGAGGGATCGCCATCCTCCTTCGCCGAGGCTTCGGAGAACAAGCGGCGCGCGAGGAGGTGACGGCGGGACAATCCTGCGTTGCTGCGGCTGGTTCAACCGTTCATTTCGTTTCGGCATGAGTTCTGGGCCGAAAGACGAACTGTGCGTGGGCGTGCTTTCGGGCACGAGCGTGGATGCCGTGGACGCGGCGCTGGTGCGGTTCGGTCCGCGCATCCAGTTGATCGCGACGCACACGCTGCCCTACCCGCCGGAATTGCGCGCGGAGCTGATCGCGCTCGCGGTGCCGGGCGCGAACGAGATCGACCGGCTCGGCGCGGCGGACGTCGCGGTGGGCCGGCACTTCGCGCGCGCGGTGAACGAGCTGATCGCGTTCGCCGGTCGCGAGCGCGAGGACATCTGCGCCATCGGCAGCCACGGGCAGACGGTGCGGCACCGGCCGGGATTGGCGACGCCGTTCACCTTGCAGGTCGGCGATCCGAACACGATCGCGGCGGAGACCGGCGTGCCCGTCGTGGCGGATTTTCGGAGAAAAGACATGGCGCTCGGCGGCCAGGGTGCGCCGCTCGTGCCAGCGTTCCATAACGCGGTGTTCCGCAGCCGGCGCGAGGCGCGCGCGGTGGTGAACATCGGCGGCATCGCCAACATCACGCTGCTGCCGGCCGATCCCAACGCGCTCGTGCTCGGCTACGACACCGGCCCGGGCAACACGCTGCTCGACGCGTGGTGCCGCAAACAGCTCGGCGAGCCGATGGACCGCGACGGGGCGTTCGCGGCGCGCGGGAAGGTGCGCGAGGACTTGCTGCGCGCGTGGCTGGCCGACGAATTTTTCGCGCGCCCGGCGCCGAAGAGCACGGGGCCGGAGTATTTTTCGCCCGCGTGGCTCGAGGCCCGCGTGGGCGACGCCGCGCCGGCAGACGTGCAGGCCACGCTCGTCGCGCTGACAGCGCAGAGCATCAGCGACGCGATCCGGACGCGCATCGGTTTCGAGCACGCCGGTGTCTTCGTCTGTGGCGGCGGCGCGCAGAATCCCACGCTGATGCGCGCGATCGCGGAGCGGTTGCCGCGCTGCAAAGTGCAAACCACCGAGGCGCTCGGCATCGAGCCCGGCTGGGTGGAGGCGATGGCTTTCGCGTGGCTGGCGCGGCAGCGGGTGCACGCGCAGGCGGGGAATTGTCCCGCCGTGACCGGCGCCAAGCGACCCGCGGTGCTCGGCGGGTTGTGGCTGCCGGAGTGAAGCAAGGGCGGTTGCGAACAACCGCCCCGGCCGACTCGTTCAGAGGATCGCGCGCACTCCCGGCAGGCGGCGCAGCGCGGCGGTTACCGCCCAGCTGAGGCCGATGCCCCCGGCCGTGACGGCGACGGCCTTCACCAGGCCCGGCACCTCGACGGTGAGAAACGCGTATTGGAGCCAGATGACGACCACGTAGTGCACGAGATACATGCCGTAGGCGTTGCGGCGGAGGCTCGCCCAAATCGCGTTTTCGACGCCCTTCCGGGCCGCCCATGCGAACAGGCTGGTGCTCGTGACCACGCCGCTCACGGCCATCAACACGCCGGCCGAGAGGCCCCACGCGAGGGAGAACTCGCCGCGCGAGGCCTTGATGCCGTTCACGACCACGGCGACGACGAACGCGACGAAGACGATGCCCGCCGCGACTTGCCACAGCACCCAGCGGCGCGCGAGCGAGCCGGTCGGCGCCACGAGTTCGCGCGCGCCATCGCCGCGCCCGCCGAGCGCAACACCGTAGAAGAAATACGTCGCGTAGAGCAGCACGCGCGAGCTCTGCACGAAGAACGGACCCCAGCTCGCCCAGTGCATGTGATTCACCTTCATCACCACCGGAAGGTAGGCCAGCAACGCGGCCACGATCCACACGCCCACCAGACGTCCGGGCCGCGCGCGGCACCAATCACCCGCCCGCGTCAACGCCTCGAACACCCGCGGCAACGCGAGGTGCAACACCGCGGCCAGCGCGCTGAACGCCAGCAACACCCACAGAAACCACGCCGGACCGGCGGGCCAGTTCGGAAGCTTTGCCCACGCGTCGAAGAAGCCGGTGGCCGCCGTCACCGACTCGCGTTGAAGAAACGCCGGGTAGTAGGCCAGCGGCGCGAGCAAACCGGCGCTCACGATGAACGGCACTCCGAGCCGCGCGAAGCGATCGAGCAGGAAACCGCCCGCACCTTTGCGCGCGAGACTCGGACCCGTGAAGAGTCCGGCGAGCAAGAACATCAGCGCCATGAAGAACGAGTCGTTCCACAGCACCAACAGGTCGACGCCCTGGGCACGCGCGGCGTCGATGATGGGGAAAGCGCCCCAGATCAGGGTGCCGTCGAACGCGCCGAGTGGCGGCGCGTAGAGGAAATACGCCAGCACCGCATGGTGGGCGATCACGAGCAACGTGAGCAACGAGCGCAGGCGGTCGAGTGACGCGGCACGCCCGGCGGATGGTTCGGGAGCAGGATTTATCATGAGAAAATGGGTGGGCAAAGCTCACGCCTCGCACCACGGAAGCGGCGTCAGGATGCGCGATAGCAGGAGGTCTCGCGGTTAGTCGGGCGGACGCGCGATGCGCCGGCGCACGGCGCGCGCGTAGAGCGTCGTCGGCACGAGGCTCAGGACGACGATGAGCGCGCAGAAAATCAGCCAGTCGCGGCCGGCGTTGGGATCGGCCATCATGCGCTGCGCAAAGCTGTCGTTGGCGTGCGGCGCCAGCGCGAACGGCGCGGCGGCGATGTGGTGGGAGAACGCGAGGTTGGCGCTGCGCGCGGTTTCCCAACCCGTAGCCGAGAGGCCTCCCGAGGCGTGCCAGCCGACGGACACGGAGCCGACTGCCACGCCGCCGAAGCAAATCGCGCCGAGGCTGATGAGGCCGAGGTTGACGGCGCCGAGCGTGAGCGCACCGAGCGCGACGCCGCCCACGCTGACGAGGCCGACGGCCCAGCCACCGAAGGCGAAGAGCACGCCCACGGCGCGGTCGCCGCCGGCGATCCAGCCGACGGCGGGATTTTGCGAGGCATCGGGAGAGGAAAAGCGGATGTGCACCAGCGGCAGGCCAAGCAGGGTCGCGCGCGTGCGAAACTCAGCGAGACGCGAACCGATGCGATCGGACGGATGCGAAAACTTCTCCGGCTCGCGCAGCCGCTCGGCCGAGCGCAGCTCGCGACTGATGCGGAGCGCGCGGACCATGGCGAACGACCAAACGACGGCGAAGCCCGCAACCGTGGTGTGGTGCACGGCGGCGATCGCCGGCAACTGCTCCGGCCAGCGCATGGCGGCGAGGCGCAGTCCGAAGATGAAGAGCAGAAAAGCGACAAAGCTGCCGAACAGCACGGCGGTCGTGACGACCACGACGCGCCGCTCGCGCGCGGTGCGCGCTTGATCGAGATTCATGCGCAGCGTCAGCACGGTCGTGATGAAGCCGCTGATCGAGGCGAGGATGGTCGCGAACAAGGCGAACTTCGCGAGGCCGCTCGCGCCTTTCGTCGCGGCGGCGGCAGCGGTTCCGGCCACGGCGGCCTTGGCGGGCGGCGATAACGCGGGCAGCGCGGCGAGCACGCCGACGGTGAAGACGCGGCCCGGCGTGCTGCGCGCGAGCGCGTCTTCGACGAGTGCGAGCACTTGCTCCTTGAGCATGTTGCGGCCGCGCGCGAGGCGCTGTTTCACGTTATCCTCGGTGAGATCGAGTTCGGCGGCGACGTGCTCGATCGAGCGGTGCTCGCGATAGAACAGAACGAGCGGCTCGCGGTAGGTTTCCGGCAGATCGCGCAGCGCCTGCCAGACGAGCGCTTGGTCGTCGCGATCGGCGGCGGCGGTATCGGCCGAAGGCAGGTCGCTCGGGAGCTCGAGCGCGTGGTCGAGTGGCTCGGCGCCGCGGGCGGGCTCGCGTCCGTCGCGCCGGCGCGCGTGGCTGATCTTGAAACGGAGAATGGAGCAGAGCCACGCGCGGAGTTTTTCCGGCTCGCGCAGCTCGCCGAGTTTCAGCCACGCGGTGACGAAGGTTTCCTGCGCGACGTCCTCGCTCGCGGCGACATCGCCGAGCGAGGAGTAGGCGAGCGAGCAGAGCAGTCGCTGGTAGCGCTCCACGATCTGCTCGAACGCGGAGCGATTGCCGCCAAGGCAGGCGGCGACCAGATCGGCATCGCTGGCGGTGTGGAGCAGGGCCATGACTTCGGGCGCTTTCATCGTGTCGCACAATGAAGTGCCCGGAAAGGCCGAAGAGGTGACAAAGATTCGGTGGATTTTTTGCCGGAGGCCCGACGAGGGCGGTTGAGGGCAACCGCCCCTACCCGAGCAAATCCGCCGCGCGGGTGTGCGGGGCGCACATCTCACGATTTCCGCGGCGCGGCGCGACGGTAGTCGCGCCCTCCAAGCCGGTCTCCATCTGGAGACGGCTCGCTGGCGTTCGCCGCTACTTTTTCGGGAACGGGATCTCTCCGCTGGCGAGGCGGTGGAGGAAGAGGGCGACGTTTTGCGCGCGCGGGGCGATCGTGGCGACGCGGCAGTATTCGCGGGCGCTGTGCAGGTGGTCGCCTTCGGGGCCGATGCCGTCGAAGCACGGCAGGCCGGCCGCGCCGAGGAAATTGCCGTCGGACGCGCCGCCACCGTGGACCCAGTTGAAGGGCTTCAGGCCGACGTCGGTCGCGGCGCGCTGGAACTCGGGAAAGAGCTTCGCTTCGACGGCGTGGTTTTCCTTGGGCGGGCGGTTGAGCCAGAGATTGAGGTCGAACTTCACTTCGTGCGCGGCGGCGACTTCGCCGGCGAGTGCGCGGAGGCGGGCGAAGAGTTGCGGCTCGTCGCTCATCTGGGTGACGCGAAGGTCGAGTTCGGCTTGGGCTAAATCGGGGACGACGTTCGTGGCGGGCGAGCCGCCCTTGATGTTGCCGACGTTGACGAGCGTGCCAGGCAGCTCGGCGGGGATTTTCGACGCGGCGAGGGCGAAGGCGGCGAGGCCGAGGATCGCGCTGCGGCCGTCGTTGGGAATTTTGGCGGCGTGCGAGGCGCGGCCGTGGCAGGTGACGATGGCGCCGCCGGTGCCTTTGCGCGAATGGATGATGTCGCCGCTGGGGCGCGCGGGTTCGAAGACGAAACCGAAGTGGTGGCGCTTCGCGGCGTCCTCGAAAAGGTGGCGGGTGCCGTGCGTGCCGGTTTCCTCGTCGGGCGTGAGGAGGATTTCCCAGCCGATTTGCGCAGCGTGCGGGGTTTGCTCGAAGGCTTGGAGCGCGGCGAGCAGGACGACGAGGCCGCCTTTCATGTCGGTGACGCCGGGGCC
Source organism: Opitutia bacterium (assembly GCA_016217545.1). NCBI lineage: Bacteria > Pseudomonadati > Verrucomicrobiota > Opitutia > Opitutia bacterium. Next base: position 538,232 of record JACRHT010000012.1, read on the forward strand.
GTTGAGCGTGTCGGCGTCGAGCCAGCGGCAGGTCTGGAACGGGTCGTCGGCGCCGTAGACGGTATCGTAGTGGCCGCAGAGAAAAACCTGGACTGGCGCGCTGGGGCGGAGGCGGAAGCGGAGCGCCTTCACGCCGGGCGGGTTGTAGCCTTCGGCGTCGGCGGGGAGTTCCTCGAATTGCGCGCCCGGGAACGCGGCGGCGAAGGTCGCGCGCAGCTCGGCGGCCATGCGCGCGAGACCGACGGCGTGGTTGGAGCCGGAGTTGATGGCGGCCCAGCGTTCGAGGAGCGCGACGAGTTCGGCGCGGCGCGAGGGGAGCGAGGAGATGGAGGAGGGAATCACGGAGGGCGGGAGGTGGCGGACGGACTAGGGAAGAAAATCGTTCTCGTTCTCTTACTCGTTCTCTCGTGCGGAAGCGCGTTCCGATTGGAGAGAACGAGAAAGAGGGACGAGAACGATTTCAGTCACGCGCGGAAAGGACTGGCGGCGGCGAGCGCGGGGAGATCGGCGAGGCCGTGGGCGGCGGTGAAGGCGGCGTCTTCGAGGAGGTGGCCTTCGGTTTCGGGCGCGGTCTGGCGATGGAGGATGGCTTTCAGTTCGTCGACGTTGGCGGACCAGCGCGCGCCGTTGAAGAACTCAAAGCCGGCGAACTGCGATTTGTAGAGGGCGTTATCGGCGTAGCAGGTGCCGAGATAGACGTGCGCGTAGCCTTGGCGGGCGAGTTCGGCGACGGCGCTCGTCATGAGGAAGAGGCCGAGGCTGCGGTTGGGGTGTGCGAGGTCGTAGAACGAGTAGGAATAAAACGCCGCGCGGTTCGGTTCGAGGTAGAGCGCGGCGAAGCCGATCTCGACGCCGGGTTGCGCGGGATCGGTGGCGACGAGGACGTGCGTGGTGAGAGGCGAGTTGAAGAGGCGCGCGAGGCGCTCGTCGGACATGCCGGGCGGAAATTTCTCGGCGGTGTAGCGGCGGGCGAATTCGTGGCGCGCGGGCGTGAAGTCGAACTCCGCGCGCGGGACGAGCGTGACGCGGAGGTTTTCGCCGCGACGGAGGATGCGACGGTTTTCCGAGGAGGGCGCGAATTGCGCGAGGTTCACGCGGGTGTGGCGGCAGAGGTAGAAGCGCTTCATCTCCGGCGTGGAGGCGAGGAAGCCAGCGGCGAACAGGTCGGCCGGCGTCTCGTGCGACTCGGGGAACGCCCACACGGCGTAGGGAAAGACGTAGTGCGCGTAGTCGGGCTTGGCTTCGGAGAAGAGCAGTTTCATGCCGCGCGCCAGCTTAGCGGCGTCAGAGTCGGCCGCCACCCGGGAGAGTGACATGCGGGGCGTCGGCGCCGTCGAGCTGCTTGAGGTTGGCGAGCGGGTCGGCGGCGAGGCGGAGGAATTTGAAGCCGAGGAGGCGCGGCTTGCCGGCGGCGTCGCGTTCGGCGTTGTGCGCGGTCTCGCGGGCGATGAAATCGGCGAGCGTTTCCTCGCGGACTTTGGGCTCGGAGGAGTGGATGATGTGCAGCGTGCCGTCGGCGCCGTGGGCGGCGAGGCCGACGTGGCCGATCCAGGCGCTGCCGCCGAAGATGTCGTTGGCGGGCGCGCCTTTTTTCACGACACCGCGGACGACTTCGATGATGTCGCCGTCCTGGAGTTGCGCGGCGAGGGCGGGCGCTTCGGCGTAGGGAAAAAAGGTATCGCGGTGATCTTCGACGGGGATGGAGACGGTGAGCTTGTAGCGGTTCTTAAGGAAGCGGGCGCGGTCGATTTTTTCGTCGAACTTCACGGCGCGCGGGCCGGCGAGTTCGGCGGTGATGTCGGTGGCGAGCCAGCGGTTGGAGGGATTCCAGTCGGTCTCGGTGAAGTGGTTGCGGGTGACGACGCCGATCCGGCCGTCGCGGTAGCGGATGCGCTGGAGAAGTTGGAAGAAGCCGGTCCAGTCGCGCGAGAGGGCCATGGCGAGCGTGTGCTCGGTGAAGACGAGGCAGTCGCTCTTCGCGAGGCAGTAGAGCGGTTGCGGGTCGTGCGTCTCGAACGGCATTTCGCCGAGGAGGTAGAGCTCGTAGGGCTGGCCGAGGTTCTTGCGGGCGAGGTGGACGATGCGCTTGCGCAGGTCGGGCTCGGTGGCGTGGAGTTGCGCGAGGTAGGCGCCGACTTCGGGCTCGGTGAATTGGTAGAGCGGCTTCGCGGCGAGGGCGGCGAGCGGGTCGGCGGTGGCGGACGGCGCGGGTTCCGCGGCGAACAGCGAAGCGGTCGCGGCGCAGAGCAGGGAGGAAAGGAGGAGGTGTTTCACGCGGGGAAAGAAAAGGGGCGACCCGTGAGGATCGCCCCGGAGAGAGTGACGGAACGCGCGCGCGGGGCACGCGTTTTCTGTCCGGTTAGAACAGCTTGTATTCGACCGAGAGCGTGAAGGAGCGGCCGCGCGGGTCGGTGACACGCGGTTCCCACGAGCTGCCGGCGCCGGTGTTGGTGTCGTAGGCGATGGAGAACGGAGGATCCTCGTTCAGCAGGTTCTTGATGCCGGCGATGATGGTGATGTCCTTGCTCCAGCGGTAGGTCAGCGACGCGTTGTAGGTGATGTATTCGTCGACCTTCGGGTTGTATTGGGTGGCCTTGGACAGGTAGGCGCCGTTGGCGATGCCGGGCGGCACGTAGTCCATGTAGCCGGAGCGGAAAAGCTGGCTGATGCGGCCGGTCCACTTGCCTTTGCGGTAGGAGACGGCGGCGGTGTATTTCCACTTCAGGCCGATGTCGGAGGCGCGGGTGAAGCGGCCGACCTCGCTGTTGCCCCACGGCGCGGTGGCGATGAGCTTGGAGCGTTTCTTGAGGAGCTGGGAGACGTTGACGTCGCCGACGAGCTTGCCGCCGAAGAGGTCGAACTCGCCGCGCCCGGTGTATTCGAGGCCGCTGGTCTCGGTCTGGCCGGCGTTGATCGGACGAACGTCGATGAACGCGATTTGGTTCGTCGCGGGGTTGCGAATGACGCGATCCGGGAAGAGCTGCGAATTCTTCAGGATGTCGGAGGCACCGAGGCTCTGGATGGTGCCGTCGCGGTTCACCTTCCACCAGTCGACGCCGAGCGTGACGTTTTTGATCGGCGAGATGACGACGCCGTAGGAGATCATGTCGGCCTCCTCGGGCTGCAGATCGCGCTTGCCGCCGTTGATCAGGTTCAGGCTGTTGGCAGGAATGGAGGCGCCGGTGCTGGGGTCGACCAGATCGGCACCCGAGTAGACGGACTCGAAAGCCGCGTCGAACTGCTGCTTGAAGGTCGGCACACGGAAACCGGTGCTGTAGGAGCCGCGGAGGAGGATCTTCTCGGTGGGTGCGATGCGGAGCGTGATCTTCGGGTTGGTGGTGGAGCCGAAGCCGGTGTAGTCGTCGCGGCGGCCGGCAACGTTGAGGTCGACGTGCTTGATGACCGGAATCTGGAGCTCGGCGAAGACCGCCTTCACCGTGCGGCTGAGCGTGCCCGCGGTGGCGAGGGCGTTGTCGAACGGCGCGTTGAAGATGAAGTTCTGCACATCCGACTGGGTGGCATAGGCCGCGCTCGCGCCGTTGAACTCGTATTCTTCCTTGCGGATGTCCGCCCCGACCGCGGCGAATAGCTGGCCGGCCGGCAGGTCCCAGAGCGGGCCCGACGCGGTGAAATCGAAGGTGGTCGTGGTGAACGTGCCACCGTAGAGCTGGACACCGTCGGCGCGCGTTTTCGCGAGGGCGGCCATGGCTTCCGGCGTCTGCGTGAGGCTGAAGGGGCTGACGATGCCGGAGTTGATCAGGGCGGCGAACGGATAGGCGTAGAAGTAGCCGCTGATGAGTTTGGACTTACTCTCGCTCTGCGCCTGCGAGAGTCCGGTGCGGTATTCCCAGTCGCGGAGAAACGGCAACGGTCCCTCGAGGCCGACGAGGAAACGGCGCGTGTCGCTGATGGTGCGAATTTCGCGGTTGCCGAGCGGCGTGGCGCGCCAGCGGAAGGCGATCGGCTGGCCGTTATTGATCACGCTCGAGGGGAAAAACGCGATGAGCGCCTGATAGACGCGGTTGTAGTCGGCGCCGGTGCTCGGGTAAGCGAGGTTGAAGAACGGGCTGGTCGACGAGGTCGAGCTGGAGATCTGGTTCGGCGAGAAGCTCTTGGTGGAGTCCGAACGGCCGATGACTGCTTCGGCGGTGATCGTGTGCTCACCGAGTTTGTAGGAGCCGCGGCCGACGAAGTTGGTGTTCTTGACCGGTTGCTGGAGGGCGGCGGCACGGCCGGTGTCCCAAGCGGAGGCGTATTTGGCGGAGGGCACGTTCCAGAGGAGTTCCTCGTAGGGCCCCATGCCGTCGTATCCGGCGTAGCCGGCGGTGTTCGTCGGGAGATCGAGGATGTTGATGCCGCCGCTCATGGCGAGGGTGCCGGCGGGATCGATGGGGCCGGTGCTGCGACCGGTGTTGTTGAGGTTGTCGCGGCTGATGATCGAGTAGAGCGTCGACAGCGGGAAAATCGTGGCGATCGGGGCGCCGCGGGTATCGGGGGAGATGCCGCGGGCGGGCTGGAAGGTGTTGACGAAATCGCGCTGGTCGCCGCGGAGCATCTTGTGGTCGGCGAGGGCGAGCGAGGCCATGATGTTCCAGCCGTCCTTGTTGAGGCTGCCCCAGCCGCCGACGAGGGAGTAGCGGAAGATGTTGCCGCCGCCGTCTTCGGTGATGTCGGAGGAGGCGTTGGCGACGAGGCCGCGGAAGTCGGACTTCGTGATGAAGTTGATGACGCCGCCGATGGCATCGGTGCCGTAGACGGCAGAGGCGCCGTCCTTGAGGACTTCGACGCGCTCGATGGCGGCGAAGGGGATGGAGTTCAGGTCGACCACGCCGCCGTTGAGGCCGTGCGAGGCGACGCGGCGACCGTTGAGGAGGACGAGGGTGGCGTTGGCGCCCTGGCCGCGAAGATTGGCGGAGGTGGCGCCGTTGTTGCCGCGGGCGGCGCCGGCGACGACGTCGGCGTTCGACGCGAGGTTGTCGAGGCCGTTGCCGTTGATGTTAAGGTTCATGATCAGCTGCTCGGCGCTCGCGATGCCTTCCTGCTCGAGGTCGAGCTTGGAGAACACGGAGATGGGCAGCGCGCCTTCGTCGGCGGGGCGCTTGATGGAGGAGCCGGTGACGATGAACTTCTCGAGTTTGACGGCGTCGTCTTTCTTTTCTTCGAGCGGAGCGGGGGCGGTTTGCGCCACCGCGAAGGAGGTCATCGTGGCCGCGGCCAATGCCGCCAGCGTGAAACGACAACTCCGGGAGTAACGTGCGTTCATACGGGTCGTGTGTAGGGTTGGACTAAGCTAGCAACGAGACCGGCAAACGCGTGGGTGTGCACGCTGCTGGCCCGCAGGGATGTGTGTTAGGGCTCCGGGTTCGGCGGAGCGTGGAGAGGTGTCTAGTAGAAGTGCTTGCAGGTCCAAGCAGAATCCTCGCCAGCGGGCTGGGCCAAAAGACGAAGCGCCGCCCGATTTCTCGAGCGGCGCTGGAGGAAGGAAGAATTCCCGAGGTGCGGCCGTCAGAAGGTGCCGGTCACGCCGAACGTCATGGAGAGCGGCGTGATGGTGAGCTGGCGCGGGCGCGAGGTGAACTGCAGGTAACGGTCGTTACCCTGTTCGGTGAAGTTGTTCACGTTCAGGAAGAGCGTGGCGTCGGACGACAGGCGGTAGGTGACGCCGGCGTTCATCGTCGTGAGCGGCTTGCGGTAGACGAAGAGCTGGATGTAGGCCGGGGCGGTGACCGAGAAGGTGCTGATGGTAGAGCCAACACCGTCGTTGTAAGATCCCGTGTAGTTCAAGTCGTAGGAGGCACCGAACTTGCCCTTGGTATATTGCAGGCCGAGATTGGCGGAGTGTTGGAGCAGGCCGGGGATGCCGCTGGTCTTGCGTTTGATGGTGATGAGGCCGTTCTCGATATGCATGTTGCCCGGGAGGTCAGCGACGAGCGCGTTGATGGCGGCGGTATTGTTGGTGAAGGGGAACACGAGATCGGCCCGACCTTGGAGGTAGGTGTAATTGGCGCGAACGGTGAGGCCCTTGAACAGGCCGGGCAGGAAGGTGAGGCGTTGCTTGTAGTCGAGTTCGAACCCGAGGGTCTTGACGTTGCCGATGTTCCGCGGAGTGAGCAACACCGCGCCATCCGTAATCACGGCGGGGTCGTCCACCACGACCTCCGTGCCGTTGGAGAGGGTGATCTTGCCTCCCGTGAACCGTCCCAAGCCGAAGTTGACGCCGGACGGCGGAAGGTAGTCGGTAATGCTCTTGGTGAAGATCGAGGCGGATAACACGCCGCTGTTCTTGAAGTAATACTCGAGCTTCAGTTCGCCGTTCTTGGCGACCTGCGGTTTCAAGCCGGGATTGCCGACCGTGATTGTCGGCGTGCCTTGGGCGTCGGTGCCGGTAGTGACACCCTGCACGAGCTGTAGCAGGTCGGGGCGGGAGTAGCTCATGGACCAGCTAGCGCGCGCTTTCATGTTCGGCGTGATGTCGTAAGCGAGGTGCGCGCTCGGGAAGAGCTTCTTGTAGCCGCCACGCGAATCGTTCCGATCGAAGTCGAAGGCCGCCCGCGCATAGTGATCCGGCTGCGCGGCAATGGCGGTGGTGCGGGCGCGGAAATAGGTCCAAGAACTCAGGCTGACGTCCTCTAGGCGCGCGCCGCCGAGAACCGTAAGTTTTCCGAGTTTAGCCTGAGCCTGGCCGTAATAAGAATCGACGCGCTCGTTGATGTGGCGCGAGCTCGTGAGTTTCTGCACCGCGTTAAAATTCACGTCCTCATACCACTTGGTGGTGTCGCCCAGCGTGGTGCTGACGGCCGCCGGATCGTAGACCGGCAGGCGCTGGCCGCCTTGGTTTTGCTCGAAAGTCGTGAGCGTCATCAACGGCAGGCCGGACAGGACGGTGCCGGCCACCGTATACCAGCGGCGTGGGTCGACTTGGAAGTTGTCGACCTTGCGGGTGATCGTGTCGCCGCCGACCTTGACGGTAACGGGAAACGCAAGGTTCAGCTCGTAGGAGGCGTTGAGATTGCCGGACCACTCGTTGGTGTCGGTGACGATGTTGCGCTTGTCGAAACGCACCGAGGTCTGGGCGACGGGGGCCGTGGTGGTGTTGGCGGCGGTGACCACGAACGAGGCGTAGCTATTCGGGTCGTAGACGCTGGGGCCGGCGGTCTGGGTGAAGACGCGACCTTCGCGGTTCGAGTTGTCGAGGATGAAACCGATCGGGTCCTTGGTGCGGAGCGTGAGCTGGCCGCCCTGCTGCTCGGTGCCGGCGCCGGCCTGCCAGTGGGTGCGGCTCATGCGCCAGGCGTGGTCGATCTTGAGGCGTCCGAGCTTATGTTCGAAGAAGAGCGAGCCGGTCGGATTGTTGCTCATAAACGAAAACCGGCGCGGCGTGAGGAGGAGCTGGGCGTTGCCGGTCGGGCGGATCTCGGTGCGGGTGGAGTTCGAACCGGCGACGATGCCGCCGCTGGGGTTTGTGACCGGGTCGTAGATCGTGTTGTTCGTCGAGAAGAACGGGTTGACGAACGTGTAGTGGAAATACGGCTCGCGGCCGGAGTTGTAGATGAAGCGCGCGGAAACTGTCGTGGAGTCGGACACGCGGTAGTCGGCGCGCATGCCGATGCCGGTGATGAAGCGGTGGTTCATGCCGCTGCGCTTATCGTAGTCACGGAAGTAGACCTGATTGGAGTCGGTCACCGACGAATACTGCATGAAGTCGTAGTCGAACTGCGTGACGATCTGCTGCTGGGCGAGGTCGACGGAGACGCCGAGGTTCTTCTTGCCGCCGAAGACGTCGAAGACTTCGCGGTAGCCGAGCGTGGCGACATAGCCGTAGGGATGCGTGCCGAGGTCTTCGTTGCGCTTGTTCGTCGGGGGATTGAAGCGGCCGGAAAGGCTGTAGTTGATGCGGCGCTTCTCGTTCATGGCGAGCGGGGAGCGAGTCTTGAGGTTGATCTGGCCACCGATCGAGTCGGCGCGCTTGTCGGGCGTCTGGCCGGCGATGACTTCGAGCTGTTCATACATCGCGGCGGAGAACGAGTGGAGCGTCGCGGTGCGGCCGTTGCCGCCAACGCCGGTGGCGGACATGCCGTCGATGTTGAGGCGCGTGAACGACTGGCCGTTGGACGAGACCATGCCGCGCACGGTGATGTTGTTGATCAAATTGTCTTCATCCGTGGTGAAGGAGATGCCAGGCATGCGCGCGAAGAGCTCACCGACGTTCTGCGTCGGCAGCACGCCCCACTCGTCGAGCGCGACAACGTTCTTTTGGTTGGCAGCGTTGCGCTGTTCGGTGACGGAAAGCGCCTGGCCTTCCTTCACCGTCTGCACGGTGAAAGCCTCGAGCATCACGATGTCGGAGGTCTCGAGCGTCAGGGTCAGGTCGGATTGGCCACCGGCGGCGATGACGATATCCTGCGTCAGGTCCTTGAAGCCGGAATAGGTCGCGACGACTTGGGCGTTGCCGGCCGGCACATCATAGATGACGAAGCGGCCGCTCTCATCGGAGAAGCCGACGCGGCCCTGCACTGTGACTTGGGCTCCTTGCAGAACATTGCCGGTGCTTTTGCTGACGACGGTGCCGGCGACCCGGCCCGTGTCGGCGGCGAGGGCGACGAGGCCCGCAGTGAGGAAGACGAAGAGGCTGGTTGCGTTGCGCAACAGCCGGACGAACGGAGTGCGACTCACGATCTGGATGCTCATGGTATGCAGGTTTTGGCCGCGTCGAAACGAAGGGGGGAAACGCGGCCGAGGTGTTAGAGCTTCGAGTTACGCCCAACCGGCACGCCGTCCAAGTCGAATTCTCTCGCCGTTCCGGCCGTCGCGGCCCGCTCAGAGTGAGGCCGGAAAACCCTCTGACATTTTCGTCAAAAAGTTCATCATTCCTGACAATGCTCGTTTACCCCTGAACTCAGGTCCGCCGGCCGGGCGCGGCCTTGCCGCTGTGGCGGAAGGCCAGCGGCGAGATGCCGTAGGCGAGTCGGAATGCGCGCGAAAAACTGTAGATCGAGCCGAAGCCGCATTGCTCCGCGATCTCGGAAACGCGCTGCGGCCCCAGCCGCAACAACCCGCACGCCTGCTCCAGCCGGAGCCGGCGCAGGTGCCGGCCGATGCTCACGCCGCAGGAGGCGCGGAAGCGCGCGCGCAGGTGGCTCGCGCTGATGCCGAGGGAGCGGGCCAGCTCCTTGATGCTCGGCGTCGCGCCTGTGCGTTGGGCGATCTGGTTGATGCGGATCATCAGGCCTTGGTCGGGTTCCGGCGCGGGCGGCGGGGCTTGGTGCGGCGCCGTGTGTTTCAGGCGGCGCATGCGCGCGAGCAGCAGCGCCAGCAACAGCACCGGCAGTTCCTCCGTGCGTTCGGTCTCGTAGGCTTCGACCAGCTCGGCCGCGAGCGTGCGCAGCGGCGGGGTCATCACGAACGGCCGGTAGCGCAACGCCGCGAGGGGCTCGGCGTCGTTCAGCTCGAAGGTCACGAACAGCCACGAAATCTCCGGGCGTTGCGGCTGCGTGTAGTGGTGGAACTGAAACGGGAACACCAGCAGCGCCTCGCCGGGGTTGAGCCGGAGATTTCGGTCGTCGACGCACACCGTGACCGCCGTGCGCAGCGCGCACATGAACACGAAGCGATGGTGCAGGGCGCGCCCGCGGCGGGGCTTGTTGAGCTCGTCGGCGCGCTGGCGCTGGAAGCAGACGATGTTCGCCGGCAACGGGAGCGGGGCCGGGCGGCGACCGAGCAGCTGGAAGTTCGGCTGCGGGAGCTTCGAGACGAGTTTCCTCAGGTCGGGGGCGGCGGGGTGTGGCATTTTCGTCAAAAACTTCGTCGTTTCTGCTAGTTGTCGTGGCGGGAGCGAGCCCTATTCTAGCCGTCCCGATGAACTCGCTTCCTCTGCTCGAACGCTGCCGTTTCGAACACGCGCCCATCTCCGTTTTCGCGCACAGCCGGGAGGCATCTTGCGCCGTCGCCGCGGAAATCGCCGCGCTCATCCGCGAGCGCGCCGCCGCCGGCCGGTCGTGCGTGCTGGGTCTGGCCACCGGTTCCACGCCCGTGAGCGTCTACGCCGAGCTGGTGCGGCTGCACCGCGAGGAGGGCCTGAGTTTCAAGCACGTCACGACGTTCAACCTCGACGAGTATTTCGCGCTCCCGCCGACGCACCCGCAGAGCTACCGGCGGTTCATGCAGCACCACCTCTTCGACCACATCGACATCGAGCCGGCGCGCACGCACGTGCCCTCGGGCATGATCGCCAAGAGCGACGTCGATGCCCATTGCGCCGCCTACGAGGCGGCGATCCAGGCCGCCGGCGGCATCGACATCCAAATCCTCGGCATCGGTCGGACGGGCCACATCGGTTTCAACGAACCCGGCAGCCCGCGCCACTCGCTCACGCGCCTGGTTTCGCTCGATCCCCTCACCCGCCGCGACGCCGCGGGCGATTTCGGCGGCGACGCGCACACGCCGCGCTACGCCATCACGATGGGCGTGCGCTCCATTCTCAACGCCCGCCGCCTCATCCTCATGGCGTGGGGCCAGCACAAGGCCGAGATCGTCCGCACCGCCATCGAAGGCGAGGTCAGTTCGCACGTCACCGCGTCGTTCCTGCAGGAACACGCCAGCGCGACCTTCGTGCTCGATGCCGCCGCCGCCGGATCGCTCACGCGCTTCCGCACGCCGTGGCAAATCGGCCCGCTGGAGGAACAAGGCCTCGCGTGGGACGAGCGCATGACGCGCCGCGCCATCCTCTGGCTCTCGCAACTGCGCCAGAAGCCGATCCTCAAACTCACCGACGACGACTACAACGAAGCCGGCCTTCAGGACCTCCTCCGCGCCCAAGGCTCCGCCTACGAGGCCAACCTAGCCGGCTTCTACGAGATGCAGCACACGATCACCGGCTGGCCCGGCGGCCGCGATCCGCGCCGCGCCAAGCCCGGCGACGCACCCGTGCGTCCGCTGCGGTCCAAATCCGCCAACGTCTTCCCGAAACGCGTGCTCGTGCTCTCGCCGCATCCCGACGACGACGTCATCTCGATGGGCGGCACGCTCTGCCGGCTCGTCGACCACGGCCACGAAGTCCACATCGCCTACGAAGTTTCCGGCGCCAACGCGGTGTCCGACGAAGCCGCGTGGCGCGTCCTCGCGTTCATGCGCGACAGCGGTTTGGTCGACGTGACCAATCGCGCGCGCCTTGAAGCCATCTGCGGCGAACTCACCGCCGGCACCGCCGCGCCCACCGCCGAGCTTTCACGTTGGAAAGGCCTCATCCGCCGCCACGAAGCCATCTCCGCCGCCCGCGTCTGCGGCGTGCCGGAAGCCCGCCTGCACTTCCTCGATCTGCCGTTCTACGGCGCCGCTCCGCGCACGCGCCGCTACAGCGCCGAAGACATTGCCCGCCTCCGCCGTGTGCTCGATGAAGTGCAGCCGCACCTCATCTACGCCGCCGGCGATCTCGACGACCCGCACGGCACGCACCGCCTCTGCCTGCAGGTCCTTCGCGATGCGCTCGCGCAAGCCGCGCAGGAAAAGGCCGCGTGGCTCGACCAGAGCGAACTCTGGCTCTACCGCGGCGCGTGGGCCGAGTGGCCGCTCGACGAGATCGATCTCGCCGTCCCGCTCAGCCCGCAGGAAGTGCTGCGCCGCCGTCGCGCGATTTTCCGCCACGAGACGCAGAAGGATCAGGCGCTTTTCCTCGGCGAAGACCGCCGCGAATTCTGGCAACGCACCGAGGATCGCAGCCGTCGCCTCGCGCAGGCCTACAACGCTCTCGGCCTCGCCGAATACGAAGCCATCGAGGCGTTCCGCCGGCACACGCCTGCGGATTTCATCGCGCAAAACGCGTTCTGACGCCGCCGCGCGGCGCGGGCGGTCTCAGCGCCGCCCGTGATTCGCGCTGGCGGTCGACACCGCGAGCTTGCCGTCCGGCGCGGGCATGTTGCTGCACCCGGCGAGCAGCAGCGCGAGAGCGAGGAGCGAGAGGAGGCGTTTCATGGAACCCTCCGCTTAAAATCTTCGCCCGCCGGCGTCAACCGGCGCGTGCGGCTCACACTTTGATGAACCAATTGCGCCGCCACATCGCCGTCGCGATCGCGAGGAACACCAGCACGAAGCTCACCGCGAACGCCAGCGACGCGTTCAGCGGACTCAGCCACGACGCGAACAAGTTGTCGTAGATCGCACCCTTCAGCGTCACACGCGCGCCACCCGCGCCCGTCCATTGGATCAGCGTGAGCAGCCGGCCGATCAGTCCCGCGAGCACGAACATCGCGAGCGCGTTCATCCCGTAGATCGTGAACGGCAGCGCCCAGCCCCGCCATCCGCGCACGTCGATCGTCCAGTGAAACACGCCGAGCCACAACGCCGCCCAGCCCGCCATGAAAACCGTGTAGGAACTCGTCCAGAGGTTCTTGTTGATCGGGAAAACACTGCCCCACCCTGCCCCGATCGCCAGCAGCACCGCGCCGCCCACGACGAGGCCAAGCGACGTCCGCGCGGGCGCTCGCACGCCGCGCAACCAGTAGCCCGCGAGCGTGCCGCACAGCACCGTCGCGATCGCGGGCAACGTCGAGAGGATGCCTTCCGGATCGAAGCCCGGCGCCGGCGCGCCCGACCACGTGTGGCCCGCGAGCAGATGCGAATCGATCCACCACGCGAGATTGCCCTTCGGTTGATCGATCATTCCCGCGCCGTAGCCCGGCACCGGCACGAGCGTGAGCAACGCCCAATAACCCAACAACAGCGCCACCGCCCACACGAGCTGTCCGCGCCAGCCGGTGCGGAGAAAAATCGCGCTCGCGACGAGGTAGCAGACCGCGATGCGCTGCAGCACACCGGGAATGCGCAACGACAACGGCGCGAAGTGATGCGTCGGCAACAAACCGAACGGAAACGCCGCCAGCAGCAGCCCGAGCCCGAAGATCACCGCCGCGCGTTGCAGCACGTGGCGAAACAGCTGCGCGCGATCCGCGCCGGCTTCGACGCGGCGCGCCGTGGAGAGCGTGAGCGACACGCCGACGATCCAGAGGAAGCTCGGAAAAATGGTGTCGGTGAGCGTCCAGCCGTGCCACTGCGCATGCGCCAAGGGCGGATAGATCGCGCTCCACGTGCCGGGATTGTTCACGAGCAACATACCCGCGATCGTCGCCCCGCGGAACGCGTCGAGGGAAACGAGACGTTCGGTGGGTTTCATAGAATGACGAAATCGCCTACTCGTGCTGGTGCGTGCGGTAGGGCGCGACCGCTGGGCCCGCCGCGAAAGCGGCAACACGTTCTCGGCGCGCCCAGCGGTCGCACCCTACCCCGAGGCCAGTCACCTTGTCGGTTCATGGTTTCGATTCGGCCTGCGGCCACTGCACCCACACGCCGAGGTGATTGCCGACCGGGCGCCACTCGCCATCGCTCGGCTTGTTGGTGATCAACGAGCCATCGGCGCGCTTGAAGTAGAATGACGTCGAGCCACCGCCGTCCAGCGCCACGGCGTCGTGCGCGCCTAGTTCGAGGATGAGATCGGCCATCTCGGGCAACGTGGCTCCGACGCTGTAGCCGGGCTGGCGGCCCTCGACCGTGAGAAGAATCAGTGTCTTGCCGTCAGCCGTGACGCCAGCCGCCGTGCGCGGATGCCGGACTTTCGGGGCGACGCGCGCCGTCGCGCCGAGATTGCGGCCGGCTTCGACGAGGAGCGTGCCCGGTTGCTTGCCGTCGTCGCTCGGTCCGATGCCAGCGACGGCGCAGCGCACGTCAGCGAGATCGGCATCCGTCGCGTAGGCGGCGCGCGCGTGGTCGGCGTAGACGAGCAACGCCGGATCGCCGCGCCCACCGACAACTCGGGCCGGCGAGACGAGTCCGTGTTCGCCCTTGCTCAAACCACGGATGTCGGACGCCGCGCCGGTCGTGTAGCGCACCTTGTCTTCGCCGAGACCGGGCTTCGGGTTGATCATGGCGAAGAAGCTGGCGTTGATGGCGAGCGTCGCACCGTTGGCCTGCGCCCACTGGTTCACCGGCAGGAGTTTCACCTCGGTGCCCGCCGGATCGCCGGCGGCGGGTGTGAGCGGCTCGGTGGCGCCGACGTGCACGCGGGGCGCGTCGAGATGGATCTTCGCCCAGAAGCCGCGCAACGGGCCGGCGGCGGTCTGCGTCTCGATTGTGCCGTAGACGATCGGCTCGGCCGCGCGGACGCCGACAAGCGCGAGCGCGCACGCGAGGAGGAAAACACGGGGGAGATTACGGGCGTCCATGGTTGGCGAGCATCACGGCGAGTTCGTCGAGTTCGGCGCGCGCGGGGCGGTCCGGCGTGCCGACGTGGCGGTTGAGCATGAAACTGAACGCCACGCGCTCGCCGGCGGCGGTCGTTGCGTAACCGGAGAGCGTCGCGGACCAGCGCAGGCCGCCGGTCTTGGCGCGGACGTTGTTTTCGGCCGCAGTGCCGCGCATGCGGTTGCGCAACGAGCCGTCGCGTCCCGCGATCGGCAGCGAGGCGGCGAACGCCTCCGACTCGCCGTGCCGCGCCATGTAGCGCAACAGGCTGACGGTCGCCTCGGCGGTGGTGAGATTGTTGCGCGAGAGACCGGAGCCTTCGTCGAAGATCACCTGCTTCGCCGGCACGCCGCACTCAACCATGAAGCCCTCGAGCGCCTCGACCGCCAGTTCGTCGCTGCGTTGCGTCGCTGGCGTCGTGGATGTGCGCCGCAGCTCGCCGAGGTGGGAGAAAATGAGATCGGTTTCGAGATTCTGCGACGGCTTCATGAAGCCCGCGACGAGGTCGCGCAGCGGCGGCGACTCGAGCGCGCCAAGAGTGATGTCAGCGCGGACGGGCGGCTCGGGCCAAATCGCACTCCGCGCCTGGCCGTCGACGGCGATCCCGGCACGGCCCAGCGCTTCTTTGAGCGCCGCAGCAAACCACTGCGCCGGCCGGAAAACGGGCGCCTCGGTCTTCACGGACTTCGCGCCGACAGCCAACGCGCCGACGATCTCGACGGTTTGCGTGCCGAATATCCGCCGCGTGTCGACGCCCCTCGATGGCTTCGCGTCCGCGTCGAGCGTCTCGGTGCGGTTGACAAAAGTGAGACCGGACAGCGGCTCCAGCACCTCGAACGTGCACGGTTCGCCCGCCTTAGCACCGGGCGTGACGCGCAACTCGACGAAGTTATCGCAGAGCGTGACGCCGGAGATCTCCGCGCCGAAGTCGTTGCGCATGTCGTCGACGGACCAACTTTCCCCGTCGGGCGGCTGGCGCAGCCACGTGCCATCGGCCACGACGTCACCGCGGATGTGTTTCACACCGGCGCGACGCAGCGCGTCGACGAACGGCTGGAACACCGACCAGAATTCCTGCGGCTTCTCACGCGCGCCCCAGCTGGGATCGCCGCGGCCCGCGATGACGAGGTCGCCCGGCAGCGTGCCGTCGGGTTGGACGGCGGCGGTGGCGAGCAGCGGCGTGCGGATGCGGTAGTAGCCGCCGAGATGCGCGAGGGCCATCGCGCCGGTGTAGAGCTTCGAGTTCGACGCCGGGCTCTGGCGCACGCGCGGCTGGAACTCGGCGAGCGTGGCGCCGCTGTCGAGCGACACGATTTTCACGCCCCAAATCGCGCCCTCGAAACGCGGCTGGGACACGAACGCGGTGATTTCATCCTGAAGCGAGGCGGCGCGGAGCAGCGCGGTGGTGAACGCAACCAACACGAGAAGGAGCCGGGGCAAGAGCGTCATCGCGCGCGCACTCAGCCACAGCGCCGAGCGCGAGGCAACGTCGGAGCGCGGGTTGGGGCTTTCGGCTAGGCGCGCGTGGCTTGCCTGCGTTGCGGCGCAGGATTCTGCTCGGGGCGCCGTGAGTTCCCCAGCGCTCGTTCGCGAGCTTTCCTTTTCTGCGCTCGATATTCCGTTGTTCGTTCCGTTCGGCATTTCCGGCGGCGCGCAACCGGCCGCCAACAACGTGTTGGCGTGCGTCGAACTCGCCGACGGCACCAAGGGCTATGGCGAAGCCGCGCCGCTCCCGCCCTACAACGGCGAGACGCAGGCCGACGCCCTCCGCGCGCTCGCCGCGATGCGCCCGCTCGTGCTGGGCCGCGATGCGACGGACTGGCAGGCGGTCGCCAGCTGGGCCCGCGACGCCGGCGGCGCGCAATGCGGATCCGCGCAGTGCGCTTTTGAGATGGCTTTGCTCGATGCGCTGACGCGTCAGCGCGGGCAGTCGCTCACGCAATTTTTTGGCGGCGCGAGCACCACGCTCGAGACCGACATGACGGTGACGACCGGCACCGCGGCGCAGGCGGCCGAGGACGCGCGGGCGATCCGCGCGCGCGGCATCCGCCAGATCAAGGTGAAGGTCGGCGGCGCGAAAGGGCCGATGCACGATCTCGAACGCGTCGGCGCGATCGCCGCGGCGGCGCCGGATGCGCCGCTCATCCTCGACGGCAACGCCGGCGTCTCCCGCGAGCACGCCCGCGAGCTCGTGAAGGGGCTGCGCGCCGCGAAGATCACTCCCGCGCTGCTCGAGCAATGGCTGCCGAAGGACGACTTGAACGGCATGCGCGCTTTGCGCGACGAGAGCGGCTGGCTCGTCGCGGCCGACGAGGCGGCGTGCTCCGGCGAGGATGTCGCGCGCATCGCCGACGCCCGCGCGGCCGACGTGGTGAACATCAAGTTGATGAAAGCCGGCGTGGCCGCGGCGCTGGAAATCGTGCGCGTCGCGCGCGAACGCGGCATCGGGCTGATGATCGGCGGCAACGTCGAGTCGATCCTCGCGATGACTTTCTCCGCGTGCTTCGCGTGCGGGCACGGGGGCTTCCAATTTGCGGACCTCGACACGCCTTGGTTCCTCTCTGAAAACCCGTTCGAGGGCGGTTACGTCGCGAACGGCGGCATGCTGTCGGTCGCCCACATCGCGTCGGGCCATGGCGTAGTTCCGCGTAAGAAATGAAGCTCGCGCGCCGCGCGATTTCCAGAATCTTGCCCGGCATGAATCGACTCGGTTTCTGGCTCGCGGCGGCGTTGAGTTTCGTGGCGGCGCACGGTGCCGACTACGATGTGATCATCGTCGGCGGAAGCGTAGTCGACGGAACGGGACGACCGGCCTTCACGGCCGATGTCGCGATCAAGGACGGCAAGGTCGCGAAGATCGGCGAAATCACGGGCAGCGCGACGACCCGCATCGACGCGCACGGCCTCGTGGTCGCGCCCGGCTTCATCGACGTGCACACGCACTCGGACGATCTCGTCGAGCGGCTGCCGCTCTCGGAGCACTTCCTGAAGATGGGCGTGACGAGCATCGTCGTCGGCAACTGCGGCGTCTCGAACGCGAGCGTCGGCGATTTTTTCGCGCGCTTGGAGAAGAACGGCGTGTCGCCGAACGTCGCGACGCTCATCGGCCACAACACGGTGCGGAAAGCGGCGATGGGCGGGATTTTCGATCGGGCACCGACGGTGGCGGAATTGGCGGAGATGAAGCGGCTCGTCGATCTGGCGATGAAGGACGGTGCGGTGGGACTTTCGACGGGATTGATTTATCTGCCGGGCACGTTCGCCAAGACGGAGGAAATCGTGGAACTCGCGAAATCGATCGCACCCTACGACGGCATCTACGCGAGCCATATGCGCTCGGAGAGCGGCAAGATTCTCGAGGCGATCGATGAGTTGCTGCGCATCGCCCGCGAGGCCGGCGTGCGCGCGGAGTTGTCGCACATCAAACTCTCCGGCGAGAAATCGTGGGGCCAAGCCGACAAGATTCTCGCGCATCTCGACGAAGCGCGCGCGGCCGGCGTGCGCGTGAAGCAGGACCAGTATGCCTACACGGCGTCGAGCACGGGGATCAGCCAGCTGATCCCGGACGAGGCGTTCGACGGCGGGCACGCGAAGTTCGTGGAGCGTCTGAACGACCCGGCGGAGAAGGCGAAGATCGTCGCGAAGATGAAGGCGAGCATCATGGGACGCGGGCGGATGGACTATGCGTATGCGGTCGTGGCTTCGTTCCGCGGCGATGTGACGCTGAACGGGATGAACATCGTCGAAGCGGCGCGGAAGTTGCGTGGCTCGGATTCGCTGGAGGATCAGATTGAGGTGATCCTGGAGATCGAGCGGCGTGGCGGCGCGAGTGGCGTGTTCCACGGGATGAGCGAGGAGGATTTGAAGAAGTTCATGGCACATCCGCAGACGATGATCGCGTCGGACAGCGGCGAACGCGTGTTCGGCGAAGGCGTCCCCCACCCGCGTGGCTACGGCAACAACGCGCGCGTGCTCGGGCGCTATGTGCGCGAGTTGCACGTGATCACGCTCGAGGATACCGTGCGCAAGATGACGAGTTTGCCGGCCGAGCATTTTCAGCTGCGCGGGCGCGGCGTGTTGCGCGAAGGCAACTGGGCGGACGTGGCGATTTTCGATCCGGCGAAGATCGGCGATCCGTCGACCTACAAGGATCCGCATCACTACGCGGTCGGCGTGCCGTTCGTGCTCGTGAATGGCGTGGTGGTCATCCGCGACGGCGAACACACTCGCGCGAAGCCGGGCATGGCGCTGAGGCACGTCGCGCCGACGAGCGCGCGTTAAGCGGCTCAGCCGATTTTCCCGAGTAGCGCGGCGAGTTGGCGGCCGAGCGCGGCCAGCATTTCCGAATAGGAAACGGGGTCACCGCGGCTGATCGCTCCGCTCATGTAGAGCGAGAGCAGGATCGCATTCGCCGCCACACCGGCGGCGACGGTTGCGGTGGTAATTCGGCGCAGGAGCGAGTGCTCGCGCGTTTTCGCCCAGACGAGGCCCCAGCCGGCCATGACAAACAGCGTCGCGCCCTCGAACGAGCGGTTGCCGAAGGACGAGCCCCACCACCAGCACCACCACGAGGCGTTCAGGTAGGTGATCGCAGCGAGCGCGACAAGCCACGCCCACGGCAATCGGCCGCGCGCGACCGCAACGACAAGAGCGATCACGCCGACCGTCATGAGCGGATGCCAGTAGAGCCAGCCGTGCTGCGGCGAGAAGAGCGTCGCGAGGAGTTGCGGGTGCGCGAAGTAGAACGGCTCGCTGTCGTAGGTATCGAAGCGCCACTCGCCGTGAAGCTGGCGTTGGGCGAGCAGCTGGAGCGCGACCAGCGCGAGCGCGGGCACAAGCGCCCAGGCCAGACGACGCCAAGCCGTCCCAGCCGTGCCCTCGGCCGATAGCAACCGACCGATCACCCACGCCGGGAAAAGCAGGTAGGGCGCGCAGATCGGCCGGGTGATCAGCAGCAGTCCCGCGGCAACGCCACCGACGATCCAGTTGATGCGGCGCTCCGGATTCTGCTCGCAAGCAAGAGCGCGATCGTAGAGCAGCGCGACGAGCGCGAAGGCGAGACTGTGCGGCATGTTGATGCGCGCCGTTTGATAGTAGAGCAACGGGCTCACGAGCCAGCCGACGAGAAGGCCCACCAGGGCCGCGTCGGCATCGAGAAATCGAGCGAGCACGCGGCGCGCGGCGAGGAGGCCGAACACGACGTAGCCGAGGTGCCCGAGCCAAATCACGAGGAAGTAGACGGGCTGCCAGCCGTCCGCCGGACCGCCAGTCGCGAGGGCAATTGCATGGGCTATAAGGAAGAACGGCAGCGTCGCCACCGCCCAACCGATCGGGTATTTGTTGCGCACGCGGCCAAGGGGCGTGGGTGGTTCGGCTTGCGCGCGAACGCGGGCGGACTCGTCGATCGTGGGTGCCTGCGCGAGATCGTTGCGGAAATCGAGGTCTCCATCCACGACCGCCGATCTCACCCAGAAATAGTAGGAGCTGTCGTCCGCGCCCTGCATCATGAGGCGCGGCGGCGTGCGGGCGAACATGTCCCAGCCTTGATGGAGCGATGCCAGGGCGCCGAGGATCAGGGCGGCGGCAAGGAGGAGACGGGCCATCGCCCGCATCTCAGGCGGGCGCCGCGGCGTTTGCAATCCCGGGCCCGCCGACGCGCGTCATGAACCGGAGGGAAAAAGAAAAAGCGCGGCCGGCGGCCGCGCTTCGTGGGTCGAGAGGAATGCTCGCTCAGCGCTTGCGGCGCTTGAGGGCGAGCTGCACGCCGCTGTAGCGAACGAGATTTTGCAGGTGTTCGAGTTCCTGCGGGTCCATCGTCTTGGCTTCGGCGAGCTGTTGCTCGGCGCGCTTCATCGCGGACTCGACGGCGTTCTCGTCGATCTTCTCCTCGGTGATCGCATTCTCGGCGAGGACGCGGACGGAGTCGCCTTCGATCTGGGCGAAGCCGCCGCTGATCGCGAGGAACTGCGTCTCCGCCCCCTTCGCCACGCGCAGTTCGCCGGAGGCGACTTGCGTGAGCAGCGGGATGTGGCCGGGGAGGATGCCGATCTCGCCCTCGACCGTCGGAATGACGACGGAGTCGATGGTGTCGGTGTAGACCTTCGCTTCCGGGGTGACGATTTCGAGTGTGAGAGACATGGCTCGGGGAGAAGTATCAGGTGACAAGTATCAAGTAACAAGGAGTCTGGCCGTCTTGATACTTGGCTACTTGCTTCTTGTTACTTGCGGCGGGTTTATTTCTTTCCCGCCGCGGCGAGGACTTCGTCGATGCCACCCTTCATGTAGAAGTCGGTTTCGGCGACGTCGTCGAGCTGGCCGTCGAGGATCATCTTGAAGCCGCGGACGGTCTCCTTGACGGGGACGTATTTGCCCGGCGTGCCGGTGAAGACTTCGGCGACCGCGAACGGCTGCGAGAGGAAGCGCTGGATCTTGCGGGCGCGGTAGACGGTGAGCTTGTCCTCGGGGGAGAGCTCATCGAGACCGAGAATCGCGATGATGTCCTGCAGGTCCTTGTAGCGTTGGAGCACGCGCTGAACTTCGCGGGCGACCTTGTAGTGTTCCTCGCCGACGACGTCGGACTGGAGGGCCTTCGAGACGGAGGCGAGCGGGTCGACCGCGGGATAAATGCCGAGTTCGGCGATCGAACGCTCGAGCACGATGGTGGAGTCCAAGTGCGCGAAGGTGTTCGCGGGCGCCGGGTCGGTCAGGTCGTCCGCGGGAACGTAGACGGCCTGCACGGAGGTGATGGAGCCCTTCTTCGTCGAGGCGATGCGCTCTTGGAGAATACCCATTTCGTTCGCGAGCGTCGGCTGGTAACCGACGGCGGACGGGGAGCGGCCGAGGAGCGCAGACACTTCGGAGCCGGCTTGCGAGAAACGGAAGATGTTGTCGATGAAGAGCAGCACGTCCTGGTTCTTCTCGTCGCGGAAATACTCCGCCATCGCGAGCGCCGAGAGGGCGACGCGCATACGGGCGCCCGGGGGTTCGTTCATCTGGCCGTAGACGAGCGCGACCTTGGACTTGGAGATGTCCTTCTGGTTGATGACGCCCGCGTCGGACATTTCGTGGTAGAGGTCGTTGCCCTCGCGGGAACGCTCACCGACGCCGGCGAACACGGAGTAACCGCCGTGCGCCTTGGCGATGTTGTTGATGAGTTCGAGAATGACGACCGTCTTGCCGACGCCCGCACCGCCAAACGCGCCGGCCTTGCCGCCCTTGATGAAGGGGCAGATGAGGTCGATGACCTTGATGCCGGTTTCGAGGATCGAGGCCTTGACGTCCTGGTCGACGAGGAGCGGAGCCGGACGGTGAATCGGGTAGGTCTTGGTGAACGGAACCGGGCCCTTCTCGTCCACGGCCTTGCCGGTGACGTCGAAGATGCGGCCGAGAACGCCCTCGCCGACCGGCACCGAGATCGGCGCGCCGGTGTCGACGACGGGCATGCCGCGCACGAGGCCTTCGGAAGAGGACATCGCGATGGTGCGCACGAGGCCTTCGCCCAAGTGCTGCTGCACCTCGAGCGTGAGGTGCTCCTTCTTGCCGGCGGCGGTGAAGTCGACCGTGAGGGCCTGATAGATGGGCGGCACGGTGTTCTCGGCGAACTGCACGTCGACGACGGCGCCGATGACTTGGACGATTTTGCCTTGGTTGCTCATGACGGGAACGTGGGCGGGGTGGTTAGATTAAAGGGGGCGCCTGCAAGCAGGCTCCTACAAGTTGGGAGGCGTGGGTTACGATTGGGCCGAGAATTGGGCGGCGGCGATCTCGAGGATTTCCTGCGTGATGCCGGCTTGGCGGGCCTTGTTGTATTCGAGGGTGAGGTCGCCGAGGAGCTTCGTGGCGTTGTCCTTGGCAGTCTTCATCGCGACCATGCGCGCGCTGTGCTCGGAAGCCTTCGCGCTGAGCGCGAGCTGGTAGACGTAACGGTTCACGTAGAACGGCAGCAGCGCTTCGAGAACGGCCTGCGCGCTCGGCTCGAAGAGCATGTCGCGATCGTCGTGCTTCGCGCTGTGACCGGATTCGCTGCGGAGGTGGTCGACGAAGTCGCGGACGTTCGTGAGCGGGAGCAGCGGGCGGAGCGTGGGCTCCTGCACGAGCGTGTTCTTGAAGCGCGGATAGATGACCTCGATGGTGTCGATCGTCCCCTCGAGATACATCTGCATCATGAACTCGATGACGGGCTTCACTTCGGCGAAGCCGACGCGGTCGGTGACGGTGAAGTCGGCGACCATGTCGCGCTTGGTGCGGCCGAGGAACTGCGCGCCCTTGCGGCCGATGGCGACGAACTTCGCCGGCGTTTTGACGTCGAGGATGAGCTTGAAGAGGTTCGCGTTGAGCGGACCGCAGAGGCCCTTGTCGGTCGAGATGACGAGGATGCCGCGGGTTTTGACCTCGCGCTTCACAAGGAACGGATGGAGCGACTCGTCGACGCGGCCCGCGAGCGCGGCCAGCATGTCGGCCATGAGCTGCGCGTAGGGGCGGCCGGCCATCGCGGCCTGCTGCGCCTTCTTCATCTTCGATGCGGCGACGAGCTCCATCGCCTTCGTGATCTGGCGGGTGTTCTTGACCGACTTGATGCGTCGGCGGATGTCGCGTGTGGAAGCCACGGTGATTTAGATGTGCTGCGGGAGCGTTCGGCTCGTCGGGACGACTCGCCCTACCTTACTTGGCGGCGAAGGTGGACTTCCACTCGTCGCACGCGGTCTTGAGGCCGGCTTCGATTTCGGCGTCGAGGGCGGCTTTGGTGCGGATGGTGGTGAGGAGGGCGTCCTTGCGCGTGGTGAAAAATTCGCGGAGCGAGTTGGCGGCGCCGACGATGTTCTTCACGTCGATGGACTCGAAGTAGTTTTTCTGGAGCGCCCATAGGACGGACGCCTGCACTTCGATCGAGATCGGGTTGAGCTGCGGCTGCTTGAAGAGTTCGACGATGCGGGAGCCGCGGTCGAGGGTGGCCTTGGTCTTGGCGTCGAGGTCGGAGCCGAACTGCGCGAAGGCCGCGAGTTCGCGGAACTGGGCGAGCTCGCCCTTGAGTTTACCACCGACCTGCTTGGTGACCTTGATCTGCGCGGACGAACCGACGCGCGAAACGGAGAGACCGACGGACACCGCGGGACGGATGCCTTGGTTGAAGAGGTCGGTTTCGAGGAAGATCTGGCCGTCGGTGATCGAGATGACGTTGGTCGGGATGTAGGCCGAGACGTCGCCCGCCTGGGTCTCGATGATCGGGAGCGCGGTGAGCGAGCCCTTGCCGGAGAGACGCGCGGCGCGCTCGAGGAGGCGGCTGTGGAGATAGAACACGTCGCCCGGATACGCTTCGCGGCCGGAGGGGCGCTTCAGAATGAGCGAGATCTGGCGGTAGGCGACGGCGTGCTTGGAGAGATCGTCGTAAACGATCAGCGCATCCATGCCATTTTCCATGAACCACTCGCCGATGGCCGCGCCGGAGAACGGAGCGAGGTATTGGTTGGCGGGGTTGTCGGCGGCGGGAGCGGTGACGATGACGGTGTATTGCAGCGCATCGGCGGCCTCGAGGGCGGCGATGGTGCGCGCGATGTTCGACTGCTTCTGGCCGACGGCGACGTAGATCGAGTAGACCGGGCGAAAGTCCTTGTTGCCCGACGCGAGGCCGACCTTGTTGATGCGGGCCTGGTTGATGATCGTGTCGATGCAGATCGTGGTCTTGCCGGTGCCGCGGTCGCCGATGATGAGCTCGCGCTGGCCGCGGCCGATCGGGATCATCGAGTCGATCGCCATGATGCCGGTGAAGAGCGGCTGCGAAACGGACTTACGGACGATGATGCCGGGGGCGATCTTCTCGACGGGATAGAATTCCTTGGCGTCGATCGGGCCCTTGCCGTCGACGGGGCGGCCGAGCGCGTCGACCACGCGGCCGAGGAGCGCCTTGCCGACGGGAACGGAGAGGAGCTTGCCGGTGGTGGAGACTTCGTCGCCTTCCTTCAGCGAGGAAACGTCGCCGAGCACGACGCAGCCGACCTCGTCTTCTTCGAGGTTGAGCGCGATGCCGATGGCGCCACCGGGGAACTGCACCATCTCGTTATACATCACGTCGGAGAGGCCTTCGATCTTGGCCACGCCGTCGGCGACGGTGCGAATGTTGCCGGTGTTCTTCTTGACCGCCTTGGAGGACAGCTTGGCGATCTGTTGTTCGATTTGTTCGATGACGTTGCTCATGGGAGCGCGTGGCGCGGTTGAGAGTTAAGAGCTGAGAGTGGGAGACGGACCGTGGGGTTAGACGGAGGCGGAAAGGGCGGCGAGCTGGCCGGCGACGGACGACTCGTAGATGTCGGAGCCGACGCGGACGCGGAGACCGGCGAGGAGCGCGGGGCTGGGCTTGGCGATGGCGGTGACCTTGCGGGAATACTTCTTCGTCATCGCGGCCTCGATGGAGGCGAGCGTGGCGGCGTTGACCGAACCGGCGTGCTCGACGACGGCGCGAGACTTCGCGACCTCGTTGGCAACGTGGCGGTGATAAAGCTGGAGCAGCGCGAGCGGGTGGCGCGGCTGGTGTTTCTCGATCCAGCCGAGGACGCCGGCGACGCGGTCGGCGGAAACCTCGCCGTCAACGACGCTCAGCTTGAAGAGCTGCTTGGCGAGGAGCTTGGTTTGCTTGTCGGCGGCCATGGCGTGCGCGGCGGGAAAACGGATTAGAGCGACGCGAGTTCCTTCGCGGCGGTGTCGTTGTAGGCGGCGCGATCGGCGTCGGTGAGCTTCTTGGCGAGGACGCGCTCGGTGGTGGTGACGACAAGGCGGGCGATCTCGCCGCGGGCGTCGTTGAGCATTTTCTTGTGCTCGAGCTCGATCGACTGCTGGGCCTTGGCCATGAGATCGGCGGACCGCTGGAGGGCTTCGGCGTTCTGCTTGTCGGTGTATTCCTTCGAGGTCTTGCGGGCCTCGTCGACGATCTTCTGCGCCTCGAGCTGGGCGTTCTTGACGATCTGGGCGCTCTCCTGCGCGGCGGCGGCGAGCTTGGCCTGCATCTCCTCGGCGTGCTTGAGGCCGCTCTCGATCTTCTTGTTGCGCTCTTCCATCGTCGCGACGGTCGGCTTGATGCCGAACTTGTAGAGGACGACGAAGAGGATGAGGAAGCTGGCGATCTGCCAGACGACGTAGTGCCACTCGATGCCGAACTTCTCGACGATGGACGCGTCGCCGGCGGCGGCGTGCGCAGCTTCGGTGGTGGCGAGGAAGAGGGAGAGCATGGCGGGAGCGGGAGAGCTGAAAAGGGACTGGCGGCGCGGCTTGCGGCGCACGCCGCCAGTTAAAGAAACGAGCTTACTTGGCGAGGAACAGCGCGAGGATGCCGAGACCTTCGGCGAGCGCCATACCGATGATGGCCTGGACGAGGATCTTGCCCGAAGCGCCGGGATTGCGGCCGACGGACTCAGCGGCCTTGGTGCCGATGAGGCCCACGCCGATGGCGGCGCCGAGGAGACCGAAAGCGGAGGCAATGTTGCCGGTGATTTCAGCGAGGAGGAGGTTCATGGTGGTGTTTGTTTTGTTGGTTAGAGATCCGCCGTGCGCACATCGTTGGCACGCTCCCGGCGGGAAATTTTCAATGGTGCGCTTCGCCGTGGGCGCCGTCGTGCGCGTGATCGTGGTCGTCGCCGTGATTGCAGATCAGGCCGACGTATACCGCGGAGAGGAGGGTGAAGACCGTCGCCTGGATGAGGCCGACGAGCAGCTCCATGAAATAGAACACCGGGAAGAAGCTGGTGCCGTGCAGCAGATTCTCACCGCCGAAGACGTTGCCGAAGAGACGCACCGACAGCGTGAATGGACGGATCAGAATGGAGAACACCTCGATGCAACCGACGACGAGGAACACGAGCGACAGAATCGGGTAGAGCCAGCCGGGCGTTTCCTTTTTGTCGGCCTTGTTGCCGAAGAGATCCCAGAGGATGAGCTTCGGGCCGGCGTATTTGAAGATGATGATCAGGTAGGCGCCAAACGAGATGAGCGCGAGCGCGATGGTGCTGTTGAAATCCGCCGTGAACGGTCGGACCCACGGCGTGAAATGCGTGCCGTGCTCGGTGTGCGACTCCCAGCCCACGGTGCCGACGCCCGGGAGCAGGCCGGACCAGTTTTGGATGAGAATGAAAATGAAGAGCGTGACGAGCAGCGGGAACACTGCAGGGAATGCCTTCTTGCCCACGATCGGTTCGAACAAGTCGCGCAACGCTTCGAGCAGCGACTCGAACACCGACTGCGCCTTGCCCGGCAGCACCTGCGGCTTGCCGACGGCGTAGAGGATGAGGCCGATGATCACGAGCGACACGACCCAGCCTGTCATCATCGAATTCGTGATGCGCCAGCCGCCGCCGAGATCGAACAGCACCGAGGCCTTGGGATCCACGCCTTCGGCAAACGCGGCCGTAGCCGCGCCGAGCGACAGGGACAATGCGAGGAATTTGGAGACGATGCGCATGCGATTCCGAATGGGGTGCTTTCGGGAGGGAAAGAAGAGAAAGTTGCCGCCGCGAAGACCCGTCAACCCTTGAAATAAGTTTCCCGGCCCGGGAATCCCGGAATTAGCGGCGCCGCGATTTTCGTCCCGCCGCGCTAATGAGGCCTATTAAGACGCGCAGTGCGGGCTTGCGCCACGCGGCGGCCTGGGCGACTTGTAAAACATGGACGCCCCCGACCGCGATCTCCTCGAGCGCACCGCGCAGCCCCGTTACCCGAACGGCGAGCGCAAGCTCGCGCGGGATCCGTTCATGCAGGCGACGTGGGTGTTGTTGGGGGCGGCTGCCCTGGCCCAGTTAATTCTACTGCTGGCGCCGGATGTGATGTCCTGATCGCCACCAGCGAGTGGTAGCTCGGCGCACGCGCCTGGAAAACCGTTTCCTGTTCCAGCGGCCACGGTGCCGCCGAATCGCGGCGCCAAGTTTGGAGCGTGGCGACGGTCGCCTCGACCTCGCGGAAATACTCCTCGTGATCGGTGCGAAAATAGAAACGCGCGCCCTCCCCTGCCCGACCGGCGACCGCATTGAAGAAATCCGCCTTCAGCAGCCGGTTCTTGTTGTGCCGTGCCTTCGGCCACGGGTCCGGGAAGAGCACCCAGACTTCCTCGAGCGTGACGCCGGCCGGCAGGGCGTTGAAAAACTCCCGCGCCTCGGCGCGCATGAAGTGGCAATTGGCGAGTTGGGCGCGGTCGCGCTTTTTTCCGCTGCGAGCGAGCCGGTCCATGATGATGTCCACGCCCACGCAGAACTTGTCCGGATTCTCGCCGGCGTAGCGCACGAGAAAGTGGCCGTGACCGCAGCCTACTTCCCACACGATCGCGCGCGGCGCCGGCAGGAGCGTCGCCAGCGCGCGCTGCAACTCGGCGCGGCGCTCCGTCACGCGGGCGAGGAACTCGGGTTTGAACGTCACGCGCGCAGTCCGCCGCGCCCGCGTGCGGGCGGCAAGCGCGAAGCGCGGCGCGCAGGCCAGATGCGATCTCCGTTCTGCGCCACGCACAGGTCAGCGCGAATGCAATCGCCGCTCGTCACGCGCCCGGGGGCGTTTGCGAGGTGGTCGCCGCTGTCCCGGCGGCGACACGCGTGCGAACGCAGGGATGACGGGCAGGTATGCTGAGGCCTACGCAGATCCTTGGCGCCGTCGGGACGACGGCGCCCACCTTCAAGTCGTGCGGCCAGCTGGATGCTGGCGTTACTTTGTTTTCGCGACCACGCGCGGGAGGCGCACGAAAATCGCCGTGCCCTTCCCCACTTCGCTCTCCGCCCAGACGCGGCCGCCGTGCAGTTGAGCGGTGTGCTTCACGATGCTGAGGCCGAGACCGGTGCCTCCGCTCTCACGCGAGCGGCCTTTTTCGACGCGATAAAACCGCTCGAAGATGTGCGGCAAATCCTCCGCGGGAATGCCTGGACCGGTGTCGCGCACGACGATTTCCACCTCGCCGGCGGCGGCGAGGGCGCGGCCTTCGACGACGATGCGTGCACCCGGCGGGCAATACTTCACGGCGTTGTCGAGCAGGTTGCCGAAGAGCTGCGTGAGCTTCTCGGCGCTGCCGGAGATTTCGCCGAGTTCCTCGTCGAGACGCGATGCGAGCGCATGACGGCGTGCGTTGGGACGCTGTGCGGTATCGTCGACGAGAGTCGTGATCAGCGCGCGCAGGTCGATCGGCTCGAAGTTCACGCCGGGCGTGGCCGACTCGAGCCGCGAAAGCGTGAGCAAGTCGGCGATGATGGCGTTGAGGCGGTCGCTATGGCGCTGGATGGTGCCGAGGAATTTCGCGCGCTCGTCGTCAGACATCGTGGCGTGGCCGTCGACGAGCGTTTCGACGTAGCCTTTGATGACGGAGAGCGGCGTGCGCAGCTCGTGCGAGGCGTTGGCCACGAAATCGCGGCGCATGCGCTCGAGGATGCGCTGTTGCGTCATGTCGTGGATGACGAAGAGCGCCCATTGCGACTTGCCGTCGGGTGAAGGAATCGGCGCGCCGGAGGCTTCGATCCACGTGGAGCCGGCGCCTTGGTTGATCTCGAATTCCTGACGCGGCAGCGGCTGGCCGGCGCGCGTGGCGCGCACGTAATCGAGGAAGGCCGCGCTGCGCACGATGAGTTCGAGGCGGAGATTCACCAAGTCGCGCGATGCGGGAAAAATTTCGCGCAGCGCGCGATTGGCGAGGTGGATGTAATTCGATTCGTCGACGATGAGGACCGCCTCGCGGAGATTGCCGAGCGTGGCCTCGAGTTGCGTGAGCTGGTCGGTGCGCTGCTGCTGGAGAGTGATCTTGTCGGCGATGAGGTGATTCACGTCCTCGGCGAGTGCGGGCCACTCCGGCAGATGATCGACGCGTCCCTCGGAGTTGAGGAGTGGTTGCTCGAAGCGAATCGCGCCGCGCAATTGCTCCAGCAACCGGTTCTGCCGCACCAGAAGGCGGAGCGTGAACAGGAATGCGATCAGCAGCGCGGCCGCGACGAGATAGATCATGCCGAGGGTTTCTTCTCGGCGATGCGGTAGCCGACTCCGCGGATGGTTTCAATCCAGTCGGCTTCGGCACCGAGTTTTTCGCGGAGGCGGCGAACGTGCGTGTCGACGGTGCGGGTCTCGATTTCCGCGGAGTAATTCCAGACGTTCACGAGGAGGTGCTCGCGAGTTTGCACGCGACCTTGGCGCTCCATCATGAGGCGGAGGAGCTTGAATTCCGTCGCGGTGAGTTCGACGTGTTCGCCGCCGACGGTCACGCGATGCGTCTCGCCGTCGAGGAGGATGGAGCCGATTTGGAGGCGCGCGGAGCTCGGGGGCGGCTGCGCGAGGCGGCGGAACATGGCTTCGACGCGCAGAACGAGTTCCTTTGGGCTGAAAGGCTTGGCCAGGTAGTCGTCCGCGCCGCTTTCGAAGCCCTCGATGCGGTCCTGCGGCTCGGTTTTGGCCGTGAGGAAAATGATGGGAACGCGCGCGAGCTTCGGGTCGCTGCGGAAGAGCCGGCAGATCTGCAGGCCGGTTAAATGCGGCATCATTATGTCCAGAATCGCGAGGTCCGGGTGAAAATGCCGGGCTTTGGCGAGGCTCGCGGTGGCATCGTTGAGGGTTTCAACGAGGAAGCCGCGCGCGCGGAGGTTGTAGGCAACGAGCTCGGTGACATCCGGCTCGTCGTCGACCACGAGGATCTTCTTTTTCTCCATTGGGCCCGAGTATTGTGACGGATGCGAAACGCTCCAGAGCAATTCCGCCGCGTCACGTGATTGTTACAGCGCAAAAAGGAGGCAGACAACCGTGCCGGCAGACGCTCGGGACAGGAGCGAACATGGACCGGGTCGCCGCGGCGGTTCGAGGTAGGGCTATTGCGTTTTTGAACGCAATGCAGCCGGGGTCGCTAACCCCGGAAGGGCGCTTTTCCGAGGGAAGAAGCGCCGGCCGGGCCCAGCGAGCCCGGCTACAGAAAAACCCCAAAGACTCTACACGAATCATGTGCACCGGAGCGCAAACGACTGCGGGCAATTTCCACGTGGAACGTCACGGAGGGCGCAGGCCTTTTTCGCTAAATTGAGGAGCGCGCCCGAAGACGAACCGACTCGACGGTCGGCAGTGCGGACCATGGAGCGAGCACGCAGCCGAACCTGAGGAGGAGAGGTCGCCGGGCAGGGCGGGCGCCCGACCGATCCTCTGAAGCGTGTAACGGCGGCTACCGAGCGACCTGACTGCGTGTCCCGCGCCAGCCAACAGAATCACGTCTGCCGTTCGCTCGCGCGCTTCGCCGCAGCGAGACGCACCATGAGGATACTGATGTCGGCCGGATTGACGCCGCTGATGCGGCTGGCCTGGCCGAGGTTGACCGGCCGGAATTGCTGGAGCTTCTGCGCGCTTTCGCGGCGGAGGCCGGGAATTGAAAGATAATCCAGGTCGGCGGGCAGGGCGATCCGGTCGACGTCGCGGAGCTTCTCGATCTGCCGCAATTCACGCTCGAGATAGCCACGATAACGAACGCGATACAGCACTTCGTCGCGCACCGCCGCGCCGGCGGCATCGAGCTCCGCGGGTAGGGCGGGCAGCGCTTCGGAGCGGCGAATCAAGTCGCCCCAACGGCCGCCTTCAGTGCGATTTTGCTCCAGCCAATTCACCCAGTGATTTACGGCCTCGCGTTTGCGAGATATTTCATTTAATCTGTTACTTGTCAGTAGTTTATAAGATTCAATATGCACACCGAGCCGAAGCTCGGCGCTACCGTG
Organism: Opitutia bacterium; assembly: GCA_016217545.1. NCBI lineage: Bacteria > Pseudomonadati > Verrucomicrobiota > Opitutia > Opitutia bacterium. The sequence goes on from JACRHT010000012.1 coordinate 569,152, forward strand.
ATTTAGGAGCAAGCGGTATTCTGCGCGGCTCGTGAACATCCGGTAGGGCTCGCTGGTGCCCTTGGTCACGAGGTCGTCGATCAGCACGCCGATGTAGGCTTCGTGGCGGCCGAGGACGAGCGGAGACTCTCCCCTCACCTTCTGCACGGCGTTGATACCCGCAAGGAGCCCCTGACAGGCCGCCTCTTCATATCCGGACGTGCCGTTGATTTGCCCCGCGAGAAAGAGATTTTCGACCTTGCGCGACTCGAGCGATGGGAAGAGCTGTTGCGGCGGCGCGAAGTCGTATTCGACCGCGTAGGCCGGCCGCAGCAGCTCCGCATGCTCCAAGCCCGGGATGCTGTGCACGAGTTGGAGCTGAACATCGAACGGCAGGCTCGTGGACAGGCCGTTGATATAATACTCATTCGTGTTCCGGCCTTCCGGCTCCAGATAGAGCATGTGCCGGGGCTTGTCGGCGAAGCGGACGAACTTGTCCTCGATGCTCGGGCAATAGCGCGGCCCGGTCCCGACGATTTCGCCGGAATACATCGCGGATTTATGGAGATTGCTCCGGACAATCTCGGCCGACTCCGGCGTCGTGTAGGTGATCCAACAGGAGACCTGATCGGCGCCCGGCGCCCAGCCCAACCGGCGCTCGCCATGGTGTTCCACGTGGAACAACTCAGCATCTCCCCGGGTGTCGTGAAAAGCAAAGAAAGTAGGCTTCTCGTCACCGCGCTGCTCCTGGAGTGCCGAGAAATCGACGCTTCGCCCCAAGATCCGCGGCGGCGTTCCCGTCTTCAAGCGCTGCAACTCGATCCCTGCTTCCAGCAAACTCGCTGATAAGGTCTTCGCGCTGAAGTCGCCCAAGCGACCGCCTTCATTCATGTTCCGGCCGACGTGCATCAACCCGCGCAGAAACGTGCCGGTGGTCACGACAACCGTTCGGCCGCGAAACTCCACATCGAGGTTCGTGCGGCAACCGATCACTTTGCCGCCCTCGAAAATCAAGCCTGTGACCGTGGCCTGAAAAATCCGCAAGTTCGGCTGCAGTTCCAGCGTGTGCTTCATCCGGAACTGATACGCCTTCTTATCGCACTGCGCCCGGGGAGACTGCACCGCCGGGCCCTTCGATTCATTCAGCAACCGGAACTGGATGCCCGTGACATCGGTGTTGATGGCCATCTCGCCCCCCAGCGCGTCGATCTCCCGCACGAGCTGCCCCTTGGCCTGGCCGCCGATGGCCGGATTGCAGCTCATCTGGGCGATCGTATCGATGTTGCCGGTCAGCAGCAGGGTAGAGGCCCCGCGCCGAGCCGCGATCAGGCAGGCCTCGACACCCGCGTGCCCGGCACCACAGACAATCACATCGTAAACCCGATTCGGCATTATGTTTCGATATTAAATCTATTTTCCGATACAGAAACTGGAGAACAAAACATCCAGCATCCTCTCGTTGTCCACCCGCCCGGAAATTTCACCGTAGGCCGCGAGCGCCTCTCGCAAGTGACTCGATACCAATTCGCTACTAATTCCGACCGTCAGCCCTGCCAACGCCGATTCAATCGCCTGAACCGCTCGACCGAGCGCATCGGCATGGCGCGCGTTGATCGCCACCCAGTCTTCCCCGACCTCCGTGCGAAACGACTCCGCCCGCGCCTCCAGCGCCGCCACCAAGGTCTCTATGCCGTCTCCCCGCAACGCCGAAACGGCCACCGGATTCGGCAGGCCCGCCACCGCTGTGCCACTGCTCCCGGAGCCTGCTGGCGCGAGATCGACCTTGTTCAGAACTGTGAGGGTGTTCGCAGCCGAAATCCGGTCACGCAGATGAGCGGGCAGGGCAGGGGGCGTCGCCGCACTCGCATCGAGCACCCACAGGAACAAGTCCGCTTCACCAGCTTGCTCGAGCGTCTTCTCGATGCCGCGCCGTTCCAACGCACCCGGTTGTGCGTTTAGCCCCGCCGTGTCGACCAGGCGCAGCGCATGTTGCCCCAGAGCAATGGTTTCCTCGATGTAGTCGCGCGTCGTCCCAGGCTCCGGGCTAACCAACGCGCGTTCGCGGCCCACCAAGCGGTTCAGCAAGCTGCTCTTGCCCGCGTTCGGTTCACCGATGATCACCGTCCGGATGCCGTCGCGCAGGATTTGGCCGTAGTGATTCGTGGCCGCGAGGCGCTGGGTTTTCGCCCGCAACTCCTTCAGCTGACTCACGAGCGCGGCCCGATTCTCCTCGGGCAAATCTTCGTCGGGAAAATCGATGTAGGCCTCGATCTGAGCCAAACTATTCAACAGCAGCGCAATAAGCTCATCCATCCGTCGCCCGAGCGACCCGCGAAGCTGCCGATTGGCCGCCGCCAACGCCCGCTCGCTGCGCGCATGGATCAGATCCATCACCGCCTCGGCTTGGCTGAGGTCCATGCGGCCGGCCAGAAACGCCCGCTTGGTAAACTCACCGGCCTCCGCCGCCCGGCAGCCGCGCGCCAAGAGGTCTTCGAGGATCTTTTGCGCGATGAACGGATTGCCGTGGCACGAAATCTCCAGCGTGTCCTCACCGGTATACGAGTTCGGCGCGGCAAAAAACGTGAACAGCACATCGTCGATCATCTCGCCACGCGCGTCGCGGTAGTCCGCGTGTCGCGCCATGCGCGGCTCCGGCAACTCACCGAAAATCGCCCGCGTCAGCGCCGGCACCTCCGGCCCGCTCGCGCGCAACACCGCAATCGCCGCCGTGCCGGCAGGCGTCGCGAGAGCGGCAATCGTGTCGTGGAGCGAACCCATCGCGCCACCCAAAGACAGCCCGCCGCGCGAGGCAAAAGGAAACACGCGCGCCGCCGTCGCCGCTCAACCGCGCGCCGCGCCGAAAATTTCCGCCACCTTCCGCGCGCGGAATTCGAAGATATGCTCCAGCTGCCGCCGCACCCACAGCCGCTCCGCCAGCCAGCCGAGCGGGCCCCAGCCGATTTCATACGTCACGCGATCCGTCATGCGCACGCCGCCCGGCACCGCTTCGAAGTGGTGCTCGTGATACCACAGCCGATACGGCCCGACGCGTTGCTCGTCGACGAAGTAGCAACCGTCGCGCACGTGCCGGATTTCCGTCAGCCAGCGCAGCCACACGCCGGCGAGCGGCGAGATGCGATACTCGATCAACAGCCCCGGATACATCTTCTCCGGCACCGCGCTCAGGATGCGGAAGCGCAAATCCGGCGGCGTCAGCTCGTCGAGATTGCGCGGGGTCGCAAAAAAATCCCACACCCGCGCGGGCTCGGCCGGGATGAATTGCTCACGCAACAGTTGGGCGCACATCGCGGCCGAGCATAGCCAACAACCCTGTCGGCGCAAAACCACATCGCGGAGTCCCGCCCTCCGGCGCGCGGTCCAACCGCTCAACCCTTCGGCAACGTCACTTCCGGTTTCGGTGGAGTGAAACCGGGGCCGAGATCCACTTTCACCTTCGCGGGCGCTTCGGGCTTCGGCTCCGCGATGGGCGGCGGTGTCGTCGGCCGCGCGCCGGCGGTGCTGAAACGCGGCGCCGCTTTTTCGCGCGTCGCGGGATTCTTCAGCAACTCCTGCAATTCCGCGGCGCGCTTCTCCGCCGCCGCGATGTCCGCCGGGCGCTTCGCGAGGTGCTCGCGCGTGCGCGCCACCGCGTCGGAAGCCGCGCCGTTCTTCTCGGCCACGATGAGCCAGGCCAGTCCCTCGGCGTAATCGCGCTTCACGCCGCGACCGCTGACGAGGATCGCGCCGACGTTATGCTGCGCCTCGGGCACGCCGCGCACCGCCGCCTGCGCGTAGTAATCAAGGGCGAGATCGACGCTCTTCGGTCCGCCCACGCCATCGAAGTTCATCTTGCCGAGGCGAAACATCGCTTCGGCCACGCCACCGCGCGCCGCCTGGTCGAGCCAGGTCCGCGCCGCGACCGGATCGGCCGTCATGCCGTCGCCGTTGAGGAGGCGGTCGCCCAGCTCGAAGCACGCCTGCGCGTCGCCTTGCGCGGCGAACTGCCGGAGTTGGTCGACCGTTTTCCATTTCGGACCTTTCGAGACCAACTGCGGCGGCGTGAAACCCTCGGCGTCCGTGCTCTTAGTCGGCTTCGCCGCCGGCGCCGTGATAGCGAACAGGAGCGAGAGGGTGAAAATCAGGACAGTGCGCATGTGTGCAATAGACGGAGTCAGGCGAAAGCGGTTCCCGCTCAGGGCAGGGGCCGCTTCTCGCGCTCAGGTTGGAAAACCATCACGCTCGTCACGAGCCAGCCGCGCGCACGGGTTTCGACCCACTCCTGCTTCTCGCGGTAACGCACTTTCCAACGCGCCCGCGCGCCGGCGGCGTCGGTTTCGACCCGCACCATTGTCTGCGTCAGCATGACTTCGGCACGCTCATTGAACATCAGGCAACTGTCGATGTGCGTGTCGAGCGACTCGATTTCGATGCCGGAAAACAGCTTGGCCGTGCGCACGAGATAGGCGGCGCGATCGTAGGTCTTGCCATCGGGGCCTTCGAAACGCCAATCCGGCGTGCCGAACTCCACGATGCCCTCGGCGCGCTTGGCGAGGATCGCCTCGCGAATCGAGAAGATGCGTTCGCGAATCTGCTTCTCCGCCAACGTCCCGCCGCAACCCGCGAGAACTGCCGCCGCCATCAAACCCACCAACAGAAGGGGCGCTCGAGCCGTGAGGTTCATGCGAACATCATCGGCGCGGCGCCCCGGAATTCCAAGTGCGGGATGTGGTTTATTCCTCGGAAGCTCCGGCGACAGGATCGCCGGGCTTGATGTGCGCCTTCTCCAGGATCGCGGTTTTCACCTTTTCGGCGAGCTGCGGGTTCTGTTTCAGCGCTTCCTTCGCGGCTTCGCGGCCCTGGCCGACGAGCTCGCCGTTGAAAGCGATCCACGCGCCCTTCTTTTCGAGCACCTTGTGATCGATGCCGAGGTCGAGGAGCGAGCCGGTGGCGGAGATGCCTTCATCATACATGATGTCGAATTCGCACTCGGTGAACGGCGGGGCGACCTTGTTCTTCACGACTTTGATCTTCGTGCGGTTGCCGATGACCTTGCCGTCGGGCGTCTTGAGCTGGTCCTTGCGGCGGATGTCGAGGCGCACGGAGGCGAAGAACTTCAGCGCGCGGCCGCCGGAGGTCGTCTCGGGGTTGCCGAACATCACGCCGATCTTCTCACGAATCTGGTTCGTGAAGATGCACACGCAGTTCGTCTTCGAAACGACGGCGGTGAGACGGCGCATCGCCTGCGACATGAGGCGGGCTTGCGCGCCGACGGTGGCGTCGCCCATCTGGCCATCGAGCTCGGCCTTGGTGGTGAGCGCGGCGACGGAGTCGAGGATGATGACGTCGATGGAGTTCGAGCGGATGAGCGTCTCCATGATGTTGAGCGCGTCCTCGCCGGAGTCCGGCTGCGAGACGAGCAGGTCGTCGAGGCTCACGCCGACGACCTTGGCGTATTTCGGATCGAGCGCGTGCTCGACGTCAATGAAGGCTGCGAGGCCGCCGCGGCGCTGGGCCTCGGCGATGACGCTCAAGCAGAAGGTGGTTTTGCCGGACGATTCCGGGCCGTAGATCTCGATGATGCGTCCCTTGGGCAGGCCGCCGACGCCGAGCATGAGGTCGATGGCGAGCGAACCGGTGGAGAGCGTCTCGACCTTCATCTTGGCGTTGTCGCCGAGGCGCATGATGGAGCCTTCGCCGAACTGCTTCGTGATGGAGGAGACGGCGAGGTCGAGGTTCTTCTCGCGCGCGACGATCGCGGCGGACGGGGCGGGTTTGGTTTCGGCTTTGGGGGACTTATCGGCTTTGGACATGGAAGGAATGGGTGAGGGGAGAGAGAGGCTATCAGGTCTCGTTGACAGCGGTATGTCAGGAGACTTTCGGAGCCGCGCCGCGCGTCGCAAGCGCGGAGTCGGAAAAATCACTCCCTCAATTTAGGTGTTCGAAAAAGTTGACCGGCGCGACTCAGCCCGCCGCAGGCGTCGCGGGCTTGAAGCCAAAGGCGAAATACACCGCCGCGAAGATCAGCGCGAGGCTCACCGCGTAGTTCCAGCGGAGCTTCTCGCCGAGCACCAGCCACGCGAAGATCACGAACACCACCAGCGTGATCACTTCCTGCATGATCTTCAGCTCGTAGCCGGTGAATTTGCCGTAGCCGAGGCGGTTCGCCGGCACCATCAGGCAATATTCGAAGAACGCGATGCCCCACGAGATCGCGATGGTCAGCCACAGCGGCTTGTCGTGGAGGAACTTCAGGTGGCCATACCACGCGAAGGTCATGAAAATGTTCGAAACAGTGAGGAGGACGACGGTCGTCATGCGCGCGCATCATGCGTCGCGCGTTTCGCCGCGCAAGCGGGCAGGGTGCCTTACGGCCGCCGACCCCCTCACTCCGTCAGCGTGTAGACCGCGAACGACGACAACCAGTGCGCGCGGTGGAAATCCTCGTCGCTGAGCAGCAGCAGCGCCGCGTCGTAGTGGGCGATCGCCGCCGCGGTCGCGAACGTCCGCCGCGCATCGTCGGCCGAAAAAATCGCCGCCAGCCGCCGCCACACCCACGCCTTGTTCAGGTTGAGGCCGACGAGGTGCGCGATCTTCGGATCGCGCGGATCGCTGACCGGCGCGGGTTTCAGCAGGTTCGCCGGCTCCCCGTGGCCGAGGCGCGGCAGGAATTTGCCGAACCACACCAGAAACTGCTCGCGCGGCAGGATGCGCGCCATGAGCCCCGCCTCCGTCAGGCACGGGGAAAAGAAATCCTCACCCGACGGCTCGTAGTGCGCCGGGTAGTCGACATCGTGCCCGAACCAATACGCCGAGCGCGCCGTGCACAGCAGCTTCAACTCCTGATCGTCGTGCGCCCGGGCGTGCCCCAGCGCCAGCGCGACCGCGACCGCCGTGTTGCCATGGACGCCGTTGCGGACCGGGTGGGTGAGGTTCCGCAGGTAGCGCATGAAACCGGCCCGCACATAGTCGACGAGCGGGTCGAGATTCTCGGCCAGCGCCGCGTCGTAGCCGTTCATCTCCTGCGCCAGCTTCAGGAACCAGGCCCAGCCGTAGGGACGCTCGAAAAACTGCCGCCCCGGCGCGCAGAAATACTCCAACTCCCGCTCCAAGTTCTCCCGCGTCAGGTGCTCGCGCAACACGCGGTCGATCGCCGGCCGCTCCGGCAACTGCGGAAACATGATCGCCAACCGCGCCAGCATCCAGTGCTGGTGCACGCACGAATGCCAGTCGTAGCTGCCGTAGAACGCCGGGTGCAGCGCGCGCACCTCCATCACGTCCTCCGGGCCGTTCAGCATGTGCTGGAGCAGGTGAGGGTATTCGCGCCGCACGTTCGCGAGACCGAGCCGCGCGAACGCGGAAGCTTGGGGGAGCGTGAGGGTGGGGAAGGCGTCCGACACGGGAAGCGACGCTACCGGCCAAAACTTTCAGTTGAAGAAGAAAACACCCGACCTACATTCCGCCTTCAGTCCCACCACACACACTCGCTCCACCTCTCCACGAATGAAGATCAAAGCCTACCTGAAGCCGCACTGCGGTTGGTCCAACGGCGTCCGCGCCATCATGCGCAAATACAACCTGCCGTTCGAAGACATCGACATCATCAACCAGCGCTCCAACTACGAGGAGATGGTCCGCAAGTCCGGCCAGCCGCTCTCGCCCTGCGTCGAGATCGACGGCGTGATGCTCGCCGACGTCTCCGGCGAGGAAGTGGAGAACTACATGCTCGCCAACGAGCTCGTGAAGCCCACCAGCGCCACGACCGACGTGAACACCAGCGCCGGCTGCTCCGACGAAGAGCACGCCCGCATGCAGGCGAAGCCCGTGCGCTTCTTCTGAGCACAGGAAAACATCCCGCTTTCTCGCGAAACGCCGGCCGCCGCGCCGGCGTTTTGTTTTTCGCCTTCCGTCACAAAACACCGACCAACCCCGTCTCGTGGAGGATGAACTCCTCCACTCCCGCCACCCACTCGTCCGCCCCCGCCCCGGCGCCGCGCGTGAACTACCGCCGCGTTTCTCCGGGCGCCTTCGCGGCCATGCTCGCCCTCCAGCAGGTCGTGAATCAGTCCGGCCTCGAGCACAGCCTGCTCGAACTCGTGAAGCTCCGCGCTTCCCAAATCAACAGCTGCGCCTACTGCCTCGACCTGCATTGGCGCGCCGCGAAACAGGCCGGCGAGACCGACGAGCGCCTCTACCTGCTCTCCGCCTGGGCCGAGTCGCCGGCCTACACGCCGCGCGAGCGCGCCGCGCTGCGGTGGACGGAGGATCTCACGCGCCTCTCCCCGGGTCACGTCACCGATGACACCTTCGCCGAGGCGCGCGCCCATTTCAGCGAGAACGAACTCGTGCAACTCACGCTCGCCATCGTCACCATCAACGGCTGGAACCGTTTCAGCGTCGGCTTCAAAGTGCCGCCGCGCGCCGCGTTCTGACTCCGCGCCCCCGATGTCCGCCCAGCTCTCCGCTTTCACCGCGCATCGCCGCCTCCTCTTCGATCTCGCGTATCGGATGCTCGGCCGCGTCGTGGAGGCGGAGGACGTCGTGCAAGACACCTGGCTGCGCTGGCAAAAGCAGGACCTCGCCGCCGTCGCCTCGCCCAAGGCCTGGCTCGTCACCACCGCCACGCGCCTCGCCCTCGACCAGTTGCGCTCCGCCCGCCACACGCGCGAGCGATACTACGGTGTCTGGCTGCCCGAGCCGCTGGTCGAGGCTCCCGGGCGTTCGCCAGCGGAATCCACCGCGCTCGCCGAATCGCTCACGATGGCCTTCATGCTCATGCTCGAGCGCCTCTCGCCCGACGAGCGCGTCGTGTTCCTGCTGCGCGAAGTCTTCGGCCACGACTACGCCGAGATTGCCGACATCGTGGGAAAAACCGCACCAGCCTGCCGCCAACTCGCCAGCCGCGCACGCCACCGTCTCCGCGGTGCCGCCGCGCCCGCCGCCGCACCGAGCGAACGCGCCGAGCGCATCGTCCGGCAGTTCTTCGCCGCCATGGCCTCCGGTCAGGCGCGCGAGATACTCCCGCTGCTCCGCGATGACGCCGTGCTCCTCTCCGACGGCGGCGGCCGCGTGCGCTCCGCCGGTCGCCCCATCCGCACCGCCGACCGTGTCAGCCGCCTCTTCGCGGGGTTGCGCAACCGCTTCCCCGACTACGAACACGCGGAATTTTCCTTCGCGACGATCAACGGCCGCCCCGGCGCCCTCATGTTCAGCGGCGGCCGGTTGTTCAACGTTTACTCCCTCGACGTCGTCGGCGACCGCATCCGCGCGATCTACCAAATCCGCAACCCCGACAAGCTCCGCCACCTCGCCGGCCCTAACTAGGCGGCCTTCGTCTCGCGCGCCCGCAAAACGAACGCCACGCTGAGCGTCACGCTCGTCCCGATCAACGTGAACCACGGCCAGAACACCTCGCCGCCGAACGTCGCCAGCCACCACCCGCGCACCGCCGGGATGTTCGGCGGCCAATAAAGCACGTTCATCACCGCGACCGACGCCAGCATCCCCACCACCACGGCCCGCGCGCCCACGCCGCGCGCGAACAGCGCCAGAATCAACCCGCCGAGCAGCGCGCCGCTCGTGAGCCCGCGCAACGAGAACGCCGCGTTCAGCACGAACTGCACCTCGCGCGTCAGCCACGCCACGCCGATCAGCACCGCCGCCCAAATCACGGTCGAGCGCTTGCTCCACGCGAGCAACGCCGCCTCGCTCAGCCGCGGCGCGAGCGGTTTCACGAAGTCCATCGTCGAGACCGACGCCAGCGCGGTCATCGCCGAACTGATCGACGACATCGCCGCCGACAAAATCGCGACGATGAGAAAACCCTTCAGCACATGCGGCACCTCCGTGAGCATGAACACGGGGAAAATGAAGTCGTTCGCCTTGATGCCCGGCCGCGTCTCCGGCAGCGGAATCTGCATCGGGTGCGACTGGTAGAACACCCACAGCAGCGCCCCCACGAGCAGGAAAATCAGGAACAGCGGAAAAATCACGACCGCGCTCAACGCCAGCGCCTTCCGCCCGTCCGCCACGGTCTTGCACGCCAGCACACGCTGCACGATCAGCTGCTCCGCGCCGTGCGACGACAGCACGATCAACGTCCCGCCGAGCACGCCCATCCAGATGTTGAACGGCGCGCCGAAGGAGAAAGTCGTGTTCAGCCACTCAAGTTTTCCTCCCGCGCGTGCCACCGCAAACGCCGCGTCCCAACCGCCGACGAGCGTCGGGATGTAGAGCAGCGCAAAAATGCCGCCGGCGAGAAACAGCCCGAACTGCACCGCGTCGGTCCAGATCACGGCCTTCACGCCGCCCACGTAGGTGTAGAGCAGCGACAGACCGACGAAGAGCACGATCGCACCGAGGATCGGATCCACGAGTCCGCCGAAACTGCACACCGCCTCGCCGAGCAGCAGCCGGATCGGAATGCACGCCACATACACACGCACGCCGGCCGCGAGCGTTTCGAGAAACAGAAACAACCCACCCGCCACGCGCCGCGGCCCGACGCCGAGGCGTTGCTCCAGCAGTTGGTAGGGCGAATAAATTTCCCCGCTCAGATAATGCGGCACCATCACCACAGCCAGGATCACGCGCGCGATCACATAGCCGAAGATCATCTGGAGGAACATCAGGTTGCCGCCAAACGCGATCGCCGGCACGCCGATGATCGTCAGCGCGCTCGTCTCCGCCGCGACGATCGACATTCCGATGCCCCACCAGGGAATGTTGCGGCTGCCGAGGAAGTAGTCGCGCGTGTTCTGCTGATCGCGCCCGAACCACAGGCCGAGCGCCACGACGCCACCGAGATAAAGCAGGATGACGACCCAATCGCCGATATTGAAAAAGGGGTTCATGCGGCGCCCGCGATGCAGCGCGAAGCACGTCGCGCTGGCGAGTCCGTTCTCCTTGGCCCAAAGGGTAGGGCGGGACCGCTGGGCCCGCCGCGCACCCGCGATCAGGTTCTCCGCGCGCCCAGCGGTCGCGCCCTACTTTCAAATCCGCAGGAAAATCCCGCGCCGATAGAGCCAGCCGCAGAAACCCACCGCGAGCGACGCGCCGACGAGCGCCAGCACGAGTCCGCCGAGCCCCGCCCACTGCGCGTCGAGCCATGCCGCGACCGGTCCACCCGCGAAGCGCGCCGACAGCGCCGCGAAATCCACGACATTGCTCACGAGGTAAATCAGCAGCGAGTTCGCGCCCACCCACATGAACGGCCGTGCCCAACCCTGCACGCGCCACACGTCCACCACCTGATAAAACGCCGCGAGCAACAGCAGGCTCCAGCCGCCCGCCACGAGCACGAACGACGACGTCCACAGGTTCTTGATCACGGGAAACTGCGCGCCCCACAACCAGCCGAGCGCCAACAACACCACGCCCGCACCCGCCAGCCCGCCGACTCGCACCCGCGCGCTGCGCGACGCGTCCATGATCCACTTGCTCGCGAACACGCCCAGCAAACACGTCGCGATCGCCGGCAACGTGCTCAGCAATCCCTCGGGATCGTGGTCCCCGTTCCACTTCCGCAGCGGAAGGAAGTGAGCGTCGACCCAGTTGGTCAGGTTGTGCCCCTCGCGAAAATCGCCCGCGCCGAAGCCCGGCACCGGCACGAATGCCAACAGCGCCCAATAACCGACCAACAATCCCGCCGCCACCGCCGCCAGCCCGCGCGGCCGCAGCCACAGATACAGCACGCTCGTCGCGCCGTAGCAGAGCGCGATACGCTGCAGCACGCCCAGCAGCCGCGGCTCGTGTGCCATGCCGCCGTAGTAGAAAATGCCGAGCGCGAACAACAACACGGTGCGCCGCGCGATCCGTCGCACCGCCTCCGCGCGTCCGCCGGTCGCCACGAGTTTGTCGAGCGACAGCGGGATCGCCGCGCCTACCATGAAGACGAACAGCGGAAAAATCAGGTCGTAAGCATGAAAACCCTCCCACGCCACGTGGTCCATCTGCTCGGCCACCGCGTGCAGCGCCGGCCCGCCGTGCAGGTTGTGCAGTGCGCCACCGATCGCATCCGCCCCGACAATCCAGAACATGTCGAACCCGCGCAACGCATCGAGCGCGAGCAGACGATTCGCAGGAGTTGGCGCCGGCGCGCTCATCGCGACGCCTCCGCGAACAACCGCCCGAGCGCCGGCAAAAACGGAAACTCCACCGCAGCCGCCGTGGGCTTGGCCGCCGTTTTCACCAACTCGCCCACTCGCGCCGCTTCGTCCACTGGCAGCGGCGCGTGCAAGGCGTGCTCGGCGGCGTCACACAGCGCGACGAGCCGCCGCGCCGTCTCGATGCGCCCGGCGGCGTATTTGTCCGGCGCGGGCATTTGCGCCACCCGCGCGGCAGCCACCCGCCACGCCGCCAAATTCGTCAACAGGGCATCCCGCTCTCCCGCGCGTTTCTCCGTTGGCAGCGCGAGCCACGTCTCCAAGCGCGCCGCGAATTCCCGCGCCGGCCGGCTCTCGGAGTGCGCCCAGTCCGCGAGCTCGTTCAGCGGATAATCCAAGCCGCCCTTTTGAATCTGACCGCGCTGATAGCGCTTCACCGGCTCCACCGCCGACGCCAGCACGCGCAACGCCGCCGCATCCTCCGGCGAAAATCCCTCGAACCGCGGCCAGGCGCGATGCTGCACGCCGGTTTCGACGAGCAGCTCGTCGATGCGCGCGAGCCGGCGATACATGTCGGCGACATCGCGCACTTCCCGCAGCGACCACAACCGCTCCGCCACCGCGGCGGCACGCGGCCAGATGCGAAAATCGTAGATCCGCGCGTCCGCCCACTCGCTCCACATCGGCGCCTCGCCCCCGAGCACGCGCGCCGCCTGCTCCGGCGTGAGCTTCGAATCGGCCGGCAGCGGATCCGCCGCGTAGGCGTCGGCCGCCGGATAATGCAAATCGAGATAATAGCCCGCCGACAAAATCCCCGCGAAGCCCTGCTGCGCCGCTTGCGCGAGCGATTCCGGTCCACGCCACGAATGCACCACCGCACTGCGCGGGAAATCCGGGTGCAGCACCTCGTCCCAGCCGACGAGCCGCTTGCCGTGAGGCGTCATCATCGCGGCGAGCTTCTGGTTGAACCACGCGTGCAGCGCCTCGTTCGTCGCGAAACCGTGCCCCTTCTTGAAAGCCGTGATGCGCTCGCTCGCGTTCCAGTCCTTGCCGTTGTTCTCGTCGCCGCCGATGTGGAAAAACTCGTCCGGGAACAACGCCGCCATCTCCGCAAAAAACGAACTCAGCAACGCCTCGGTCTCGAGCTTCGTCGGATCCATCACCGGATTGAGCACGCCCCAATCCTTCGCGACCGTGTAATTCCTCGGCACACTCGCGATCTCCGGATGCGACGCCAGCCACGCCGTCGCGTGACCCGGCACGTCGAACTCCGGCACCACGCGGATGCCGCGCTCGGCCGCCGCCGCGATGATCGCGCGCACCTGCTCCTGCGTGAGCACGCCGCTGCCCGCGCTCACCGCATGCAGCTCCGGATGCCGCTTGCTCTCGATGCGAAAACCTTGGTCGTCGGTCAGGTGCAGGTGCAGGACGTTCATCTTCACGGCCGCCATCGCATCGAGATTGCGGTGAATGACCTCCGGCGGCTGGAAATGCCGCGCGACATCGATCATCAACCCGCGCCACGGAAAACGCGGCGCATCCTCGATCACCACGCTCGCCGCCGCGAACGAACCGTCCGCGCGCTTCTCCACCAACTGCAAAAACGTCTCCAGTCCACGCAACGCGCCCACGACATTCGGCGCGCGCAACTCGGCACCCGCCGCGCCGACCGCGAGCGTGTAGGACTCGTCGTCGCCCAACTTCGGCAGCGACGAGCCCGCATTCTCGCACGTCACCACGAGCGTGCCGCCGCTGGCGACGAAGCGCGGCCCAAAGGTAATCCCCGCGCGCTTCTCCAGCCGGTCAAGCGCGCGCCCGATGCCGGCGCGGAGCCGCGCATCGTCGTGGCCGGCCACACGCACGCGAAACGCGGCATCGATCGCGAGCGCGCCGTCGCGCCAATCCACATGCGCGGGCCAAGGCATGAGGTTCGCCGCCGGTGCCGCATTCGAGGTCATGGCCAAACAGCCGGAGAAAAGAAGAGCGGCAACAAGGTGCTTCATTGGCGAGCGAACATCTCCTCGATTTCCTCGAGCGTGCGGCCCTTCGTTTCCGGGAGCCAGCGCGCCACGACGGCGAAGTAGGCGACGGTGCACGCCGCCCAGAACGCGAACATCGCGCCGTAGCCGTAATGCGTCGTCACCGGCAGGAAGAGCGCGGCGATCGTCGTCGAGATGCCCTGGTTGATGAGCAGGCCGATGCCCATGCCGAGCGAGCGAATGCGTGTCGGCATCAGTTCCGACAGCGCAAGCCACACGCACACGCCGGGTCCGATCGCGAACGACGCGATGAACATCATGAGCCCCGCGCTCACGACGAACGCCGAATCCGCATCGGCCGTCATGCCGTGCTCGATCCGCCAGAACGTCGCGCCGGCCGCGATCAACGCCAGCGCGATGCCGGCCGTGCCGATCTTCAGCAGCACCTTGCGTCCGAGTTTGTCGACCAGCACGAGGCCGAACACCGTGAACACCACATTCACGGCCGTCACCCACGTGCCGCGCGTCGCGGCGTCCGCGGCGGAGAGCCCGGCCTTTTGCAGCATCACAACGATGAACTGGAGAATGGAATTGATGCCCGTCGTCTGCGTGAGCCCGAGCACGGCGCACGTGAGCACGAACGGCACGATGTAGCGCCGCTGCCAAAGCGATCCCGTCGCCGCGACCGCCTCGGGCGTCGCCGGCGCCGCCGCCGCCTGCATCGCGGCGAACTCCGCCGCAGCCGCCTCGGGCGTGCGCCCGCGCAACAGCGCCGCGCGCGCGGCATCCGTTTTCCCCTTCTGCAGCAACCAGCGCGGCGATTCCGCGAGCAACAACGCACCGACGAGGAACAGCACCGCCGGATAAAACGCCGACGAGAACATCGCGCGCCACGCCGCGTCCTGCGCCTGCACGAGCTCCGCGCCAGTGGCATGCGCCGCCTCGACCTGCCGCGTGTAGTGCGCGCCGACCGCGAGCGAGATCAGGATGCCCGTCGTGAGCAGCAACTGGAATGCCGCCGTGCCGCGCCCGCGGATCGCCGGCGGGAGGCATTCGGCGAGATAGAGCGGGATCACGACCGCGATCATGCCGGCGCTGAGACCTTGCAGGGTGCGACCGGCGAAGAGCGCCACGAAACCGTGCGCCGCGACGATGAGCGCGACGCTGGCGAGGAAGATGACCGCCGCCGCGAGCATGAGCCGCTTGCGGCCGAGCACGTCCGCCAGCGCGCCCGCCACGAGCGACGACACGGTGCCGCCCGCGAGCACCGCGGCGACGACAGCGGATTCCTGCGCGGCGGTGAGCGCGATCGTCTTGTTCAGGTAGAGCAGCGCGGCGCCGATGATGCCGATGTCGTAGCCGTAGAGAAAGCCGCCCATGCCAGCGATGAAGAGCAGCAGGGCCGTGTAGAGACGCGGGGTCATTGAAAATGCCGTTCGCTCAGTGTTGTTGGTTTGTCATCGCGAGGCGCGTGAAGCGTGCCGCGGCGATCCAGCTGGATTGCTTCGTCGCTGCGCTCCTCGCAATGACCGGGAACAGAGTAGAAATTGATTCAGGGGTTCTGCCAATCGAAGCCGGCGTAACTCGCCCGGCGGACCGGCGACCATTTCTCGAACAAGGCGCGCGCGACCGCAACCGAATCTCCGCGCGTCGTCGTCGGATGAGGATCATGCCGCTCGCACCACGCGAATTCCCAGCGCGCGAGGTCGCGGTAGAAATCGTTCGCGGCGGGAAGAACGCGGCCATCGCGACGCGGCAGGGCGTGGTCGTCGAAGCCGGCGGGCTGTTGCTCGAGCCACGCGAAATACTTCCGCCAGCGCTCGAGATAGAAACCCTCCATCAAACCGGACCATTGCCGGCAGGAGTATTCGAAAAGCGCGTCGTTCTCCGGTGTGCCGCCCCAGACGGTGATGAGCTGGCGGGCGTTGCGCTCGTAGAGATCGGCCTCGGCGGACGTTTTGCCCCACGCGCGCGCGTCGGCGAGCCACGGACCAAGCAGGAACTCGCGACGTGTGCCGAGCAGGCGGTCGAGGTCGGCGCCGAGCGCGAGGAAGCGGTCGCGCGCCGCGATGAACTTCGCGCGGTCGCCCGAGCGCCACGCGGCGACGACTTCGCGATGCAGCGGCAACGAGAGGTCGGCGAGCGCCTGGCGCGCGACGTCGACGAGATCGTAGCGGAACGGGTCGACGCGACCGAGCTGCGGCGCGGCGGCGAGCAGGTCGCCCCACGCGCGCCAGACCGCTTCGACGTCGTAGTCGCGCACAAACGAGCCCCACGGCGACGCCTGTTTCAGCTCGAGCGCCGGGCGCGCCTGCAGCGGCGACTCCATCGGCGGCTCGGGGCTCTTTTGCGCGTAGACGCTGGTGCGCAGCGCGGACCACGCGCGTTGCGCAGCGGGATTGTCGGTGCCGTAGCGCGCGTGCACGTAGCGTTGCGTCCACGCCGCGAGGTCGGGCGCCGTGCGGTGCCACGCGAGGTCGGCGGCGAGATCGAAGAGCAGCGGGTTGTGCTCGATCGCCTCGGCGAAGTTGCCGACGCCGACGAGCCCGCGGCCGGCGGGCGTGCCGAGGAGCGACGGCGCGTTGGTGGCGAGTTGCGGGAGGTTGCCGCCGAGACTGTGGCGGCCGCCGTAATTTTGGATGATGCCGGCCACCCAACGACGGCCCCAGAACGAGTCGGTCTCGCGCCATTTCTGGCCGGTGAGGTCGAGCACGAGCAGGCGGTCCTCGGGGATGCCGCGCACGATGCCTTCGCGGATCGACCAGCCTTGCATGACGATCGTCGCCTGCGGATCGAACGCGGTCGTGAGGTGGAAAATCTTCGCGCCGACGTCGTGGAGGTATTGCGCGCCTTCCTGCGGCGGCTCGCCTTCGTGGAACGGATCAGCGGCGTAAAGGTGATCGCCGCCGAAGAGTTTCTGCTGCTCCTCGAGAAAGGCGCGGCCCATGCGCTCGAAGAGCGGGTCGGCGGGATCGAGTTGCGCGGGGCCGGGCGGAATTTCGCACCAGACTTTTTTCTGGAGGATGCGCGCCGACGGGAACCGCTCGGCGAGCGCGACGGGCACGCAGCCGGTGAAACCCTGCAAAATCGGCGTCATGCCGAGCTCGCGTTCGCGGCGGATGATCCACTGTCCGAGTTCGAAGTGCGAATCGATCCACGACTGCGGCAGCGGACCGCCCCACGCCTCGATGTTGGTCATCCATTGCCAGGCGAAGAACGCCGGGCCGACAAAGAAGGCTCGGATCTCGTCGTCGTTCATGCCGAAGCGCCGCAGCGTCGCCTGCCAGACGGCTTCCTGTCCGGTGATGGCGAGCGGCGTGGTGACGCCGTTCAGCGCCATCCAGTCGATCTCGCGCTCCCAGCGTGCGCGGTCCCACCACGCGGCGGTATAGTTGAAGGTGCAGTAATTCAGGTAAACGCGTTGCGCGTAGGGCGACTCGATGCGGACCTTCTCCGGGACGGCGGGCAGTTTTTCCGGCAAGGCGAGGTTGTCGCCGCACCACGAAATCTGCGCGTGGGCGACGTTTCGGAAATACCAGTTCAGTGCCGCGCCGATGGTGACGCCGTTGTGGCCGCGCAGGACGAGGCGTCCGTCGCGCGTCTCGACTTCAAACGCATCCGGTGCGCCGGGCGCGTGCTCGAGCGGCTCGAGCACGATCTGTTTCGCGTGCTGCGGCACGATCCGCGCGACGAGGGCGCGCGCGGCGTCGAGCGAGTCGGCGCGAACGGCCGTGGTGAAAAGGCAGGCGGCCAAGAGCGCGCACACGCTCTTGGCCGCACGAAGCAACACAGACCCCGATGTCATGGTTGCGAAGGATAGAATTCGCGGATGATCGCGGCAAACGAAGCTTTCGGTTTTCTTTGGGTGTCGAACACGCCCCAGTGTTTCTCGACGACTTGCGGCGGGTTCTTGTCGCCGCCGCCCTTCCAGTTCTCGTCGAAGGCCTCGAAGAGGATCGTGGGCACGCGGCGCTCGTTCACCCAGCGGTAGTGCTGGCGCAGGTAGTTTTCCTGCGCGGCGACGGAGACCTCGGCCTTCATCAGCGCGCCTTCCTCGCCGGGCTTGTTGCGCGTCGGATCGTAGCTCGTGGCCCAGCCGGTCTCGCCGATGATGACGGGAATGCCGGGATGGAGGCGGACGGTGTTGTCGTATTGCGCGGCGAGCCACGACATGCCCTCGGCGAGCGGGCGGCCGTTCCAGAGCGCGTAGCCGTGCAGGATGATGAAATCCAACTCGGCGGCGACGGCCTGCGAGGCGGGCTTGTTCCAGAAGTTGTAGTCGTCGGCGGACGTGACGGGCTGCTTCACGGCGGGGCGGACTTCGCGGGCCCAACGCGCGATGTCGGCGGGATCGACGCGGTGGTCGGACCACTCGACGCAGGGCTCGTTGCCGATCGCGACGGCGATGACGACGTCCGGATAGGCGTTCGCGACGCGCACCACGCCCGCGAGTTCGTCGCGGTTGCGCTGCTGGTGCGCGGGCGTGTCGTTCGTCACGACCCAGGCGCCGACGATGGCGCGGATCGGGAGCTTGTGCTCGTGGATGAGCCGCACGGTGCGCTCGGAAACGCCGGTGGCTTCATACATGCGAATGAAATTCCAGTAGCGCGCGACGAGCTGTAGGTCGGCGAGGATCTCGGCGTCGCTCGGCTCCGCGCCGTAGGGCGCCTGGCCGTCGCGATAGGCGCTGAACGAGATGCCGTTGCCAATCCAGCGGCCGTCGAGTTCGAGGTTCAGCGCGCGGCGACCGCCGGGCAATTCACCGGCGCGGGCAGCCGCGGCGGCGAGCAGAAGCAGCGCCGCGCTGGCGGCGAGGGAGGACAGGAGGCGTTTCATGCAGAAATTTTCAGAGCGGCCGGAACGCAGCGCCGAGTTCGACGTCGATGCGCGTGATGGCGCCGCGCCGGGCGAAGAGTTGGGCGCTCGTCTCGGCGTCCAGCGTGCTGCCGGGTTGCTCCATCATCGTGCCGTCGGCGCGGGTCCAGCGGATGCGCGGCTGACCGCGACCGAATTGATAGACCACCGGGACGCCGCAGAGCGTGAAGGCGAGCGCCTGTGCCGGGACGTAGACGGTGAGTTCGCGGCCATCGCCTTTCGCGAGCGTGAGCGAGGCGGGCGCGGTGGTGAATTCACCGGCGCGCAGGAAGGTCGGCTGGAAGGAGACGGTGCCGTTCGCGATGCGGAGGCCGAGTTCGCCGGCGCGGGTGAGGATTTCCTCTTTCACCTGGCCGGTCATGCCGGGCTGTTGCGCGCCACTGTGGCCGGGCGTGTGCGAGTAGGGATCGGTCGGGAACGCGCCGTAGGCGGCGGGCGTCTTGTTGAAGCCGAGGCCGGCGCGGATATCGTAGTAGTGCTCGGTGAGCGCGGGGACTTCGGGAGCGGACTTCGCCTGGGCGGCGAGCAGGTTTTCCTGCACGGCGAGGAGGAGTTTCGCGACCATGTGCCAGTAGATGCAGCCGAGGCCTTCGTAGCCGAACATGCTGCCGCTGCGGCCGGTGAAGGCGTGATGGTTGAAGACGCGCTCGTAGGTCTCTTCGACGCTGGTCGCGTGCAGGCTCACCAAATGGGACCACCGCGCGTCGGCCGCGAGTTCGCGCAGGCGCGCGCGCAGTCCGTCGCCGTTGGTGAGATCGGCTTGGAAACGGTGCACACCGGCGGCGTCGCGCAACACGAGGCGGGTGTCGCCGACGGCGAGCAACGCCTGCAACAGTGGCGATGCGGCCACGGCGTCGGCGGGAATCACGGCGCGATCGAGGAACGCGGGGAGCTGCCGGTCGGGGTAGAGCACGTAGCTGTTTTGATCGGCGCGGTAGAGCGCGCTGGCGCGCAAGGTGCGGAGCAGCTCGACGACTTTGGCTGGCGAAAGCAGGCCGGAGCTGAGGATCGCAACCTGGCCTTCGAGCATCGGGTAGAGTTCCTTGATGCGGAGGGCGCGCGGCTCTTCGGAGAATTCGAGGCGCAGGTAAGCTTCGTAGAGTCCGTCGGCGCGGCGTCCGCCGCGGAGCGTGTGGTCGACGTGCTGGAGCGCGAGCGTGACGGCGGCGGCAACGTCGCCCGGCGCGACGGCGAGCGGCTCGCCCGGGCCGCTGCGATAAACGGCTTCGCGGTAATCGGAGCCGGCTTGCGCGAGGGCGTCGAGGAGGCTGCGGCGTTGGCAATCGCTCGCCGCGGATTGATCGAGAATCACGCGATGAGCCGCGAGCGCGATTTGCACGCGTTGCAGGAGATCGCGCACGTGGCTCGACAGCGCGACCGGCTCGGTGCCGAGGGCGGGCAGCCACTCGTCGCGGAGTTGCGCGAGCATGCGGCGCAGGTAGCAGAGCGTGACGAAGGAAACGCCGTAGCCGACGAGGGCGTTGTTGGCGTCGTTCCACTCGGGGCGCTGCGTGTTCATCCAGATGCCGGCGCCGGCGACGTAGTTGGTCAGGCGCGTGAGCGTGAGCAGCAGGAGTTTCTCGGTGAGATTGACGTGGCGCACGCGACCGGAGGCGTCAGCGAGCAGGCGCGCGTCGGAGCCTTCGTTTTTCGCGCGGGCGAGAATTTCGCGGTGGAGCGCGGTGTCGAAGCGGATCGTCTCGCGGGGATTGCGGCGGAGCTCGGCGTAGGGCGCGATGCGGTAGGGGACGTTGGCGTAGGCGAATTGCGGCGCGCGCAGCGCGGCGTGGAGCTGGCCGGGGCGGAAGCGCGCGGACCACTCGAGGAGTTTCTGGAGATAGATGACTTGGTGATCGCCCCAATAGCCGATCGACGACCACGGGTCCTCGTGATCGGGGACTTCCCAATCGATGCCGGTGTGCGAGATGCGGTAGGGGTTATAGCCGTCGGCGGTGGAGGCGTTGAGGAACTTGGCAATGGCGCCGTCGACGAAGCCGGGGTAGCTCGCGCACAGCGCTTCCCAATTCTGGAAGATGTCGCGCCAGTTGCCTTCGTGCGCGAGGACGCGTTCGCCGCGGGCGTCGCGCACGCGGATGCTGAAGCGGTTCCACGGGCGGCTCGGATCGCCGTGGCGGCGGCTGAAGGTGAGCGGGAGGTATTCGCGGGCGAGGCGGGCGAGATCGGGATCGTTTTGCGCGGAGGCGGTGGCGACGAGTTCGTCGCACGCGATAGTGGCGGGCAGTTTTTCGAGCCAGGCGGCGTGGCGCGTGGCGACGGCGGTGCTGTGCGTGCGCACGAACGCCGCGAAGTCCGCGGCCGGGGCGCGCATGTCGTCGACGAAGACGCCGCCGCGCATGACGTTGAAGAGGACGTTGGCGAAGTGGTGCGCGGCGGTGGTTTCCTCGCCGCTGAGTTGCGCGCCGTCGGCGGCGCCCACGATGGCGCGGAGGCGCTGGGTGGCGGCGGCGATGGCGGGCGCGACTTGCGCGGGCAATTCGCCGCGAACGAGAGCGGCGTGGCGGCGCACGACTTCGGACTGTGTGAGGTCGGTGTCGACGACCATCGTCCAATCCTGCTGCGCGTCCGGGGCGAGAGTGAGCGTGGCGGCGAGGCCGTAAGCGCCGCGAACGCCGCGGGCGCGGGTCTCGGTCGCGACGGGTTCGCCGTGTTGGTGGGCTTCGATGGCGCCGTCGGAGAGCAGCACGCGCGCGCCGGGCAGGCCGTGCGACCAGACGGCGGTGGCGAGGAGCGACTCGAGCGGGATGGCGCGATCGACGATGCCGGCGGCGAGAGAGTAGACGGCGAAGGTGGAGCCGGGAAGGAGTTCGGCGGTCTTGTAGGCGTCGGCGAGGCAGGAGCTGCCGCTTTGGAGGCGGCTGTTGATGCCGGGCGGGAGGAGATTGCGCAGGCTGTCGACGACGCGGATCTCGCGGGCGGTGCGCGAGAGGTTCAGCAACTGGCATTGGCGCACGAAGCCGTGCGGCTCGGCGGTGGACCAGCCGTAGCGGAAGACGAGTTCGAGCGCGTGATGGGTTTCCTCGAACCAGAGGCGGTCGCCTTCGACGCTCTTGTAGAGGCGGCGCGAGATCGGATGGAGCTCGTCCGTGTGGGGCGCGAAGGGTTCCCAGACGACGGCGTCCTCGCCGCGGCCGATGCGGAGCATCGTCGCGGGACCGCTGAGGCCGGCGCTGTCGTAGATCTTGTCGACGGTGGTGTAGGGGAAGATCGCGTGATCGGCGTCGGTGCGGCCGGCGGTGAGCGCGCCGTTGCTGGCGACGAAGGCCCAGAGGTCGGACGCGCTGACGAGGTTGATGAAGAACGTCGGGAGCGACTGCGCCTCGTCGATGCGGTAGAAGCGACCGCCAAAGGCGTCGACAAAGGTGCCGCGGGCGGCGGTGGGAACGTTACGGGTGTCTCGAAGGACGGACGGCATGGCTGGGGGGCCGAGCAACCTTTGCCGAGCGCGGAGCGGCGCGGTTGAGCGGACGGAAAATCAGGCGCGTCGGGGCGGGGCGATGGACTGGCCTTCCACCAGCTTCGCTTCCACGAGGATTTTTCGACGCGGAGAATTGGGATGGACGATGCGGTTGAGGAGGCGGGAGATGCCGGCGATGCCGATGTCCTCGTGCGGCACTTGCATGGAAGCGACGCGGCGGAGGTGCGGCGGCGGCTCGAGGCCGTCGAAGCCGGTGATGGAAATATCCTCGGGCACACGGATGCCGCGCACCTGGAGATCAGCCATTAGTTGATAAGCTTGGTGGTCGGCGGCACAGACCCACGCGGTGACGCCACTCTCGCGCGCATGCCGCATCACGGCGTCGCAGAGCTGGGGGTTGGAGAGGCGAGGGGAGTCGCGGTGGATGTTGAGCACCCACGACGGATTGAACTCAAGGCCGAGGCTGAAGAGTCCCTCGACGTAGCCACCGAAGCGCTGCAGCGCCCAATGCCCGCCGACCGGATAGTGCCACGTGAGGTAGCCGATGCGCTTGTGCCCGGCCGCCGCGAGCTGACGCACGAGCGTCACCATGCCCGTGTCCTCATCGGTATCGATCGTGTCGACGAGGGGATTGTCGTAGTTTTCGAGGAGCGAGACGGTGGAGATTTTCTTCGCGATCGCTTCGACCGCCGGCTCGGTGAAGGGATAAATCAGCAGCACGCCGCGCCAGTCGCCGCCGCGAATGTGGCGAAAAACGGGTTGGCGGGTCGCGGCGGGATCGAATTCGCCGGGCGGCTGATAATGGATGTCGACCTTCACCCGCTCGACCTCCGCGCACTCGCGGATGCCTTTCAGCAGATACGGAAAAGTGGCCAGTGCGACGTTCTCCGCCGGCACGCCGATCAACACGCCGAGCGTCACGTCGCGGATCGCCGCCTGCGCGCGACGCGCGCGGCGTCCGGGCGACTGGCGATAACCGAGCTCCTCCGCCATCTCGAGAACCTTGGCCCGGGTGTCGGCGCTGATCGCGGGATGATTGGCCAAGCTGCGCGAGACCGTGGTGCGCGAGACGTTCAGCCGTTTGGCGATCAGACCTTGATTCAGAGACTCCATTGGGGGCGCGCCGCGATTCGTTCCGGGGTGAGCGCGGGCAACGTGCGCATGTTATTGTGCACGCGCATAAGTGTTTCAAGGACGAATTTTTTCGTGCACATAAATCGAAATGTTCGCGCGATTATGGCCACCATGTCTCCAGCGAATTAGTTCCAAGTTGTTGGTTTTCATTGAAGAAAACCTGATACGCAGGCGGCTTAATGTTCGGCAAATTTGCGCAATACTTTGTGCACATTACTGTTGACCAAACCGCACAACACAATTGCAATTCGCCCGTCGGCTCACCCTCCCCGAACCGATGCTGTCCCCGCTGTCATCCCCACTCCGCCTCGCCGCCCCGCTCAGGCGCGGCCCGTGCGAAGCCGGATTCCGGCGGTAGCAGGCACGACCTCAACTCTGCTCCATCATGCACCCCAAGCTGAACCCAATCCGCGACGTCGGATTCAAATCGTGTTTGGCCGCGCTGCTGATCGCTTCGGCCCCGAGCTTTGCTCAGGCCCAAGCGGCGGCGACGGACAACACCGCGGCTCCCGCCGCCAAGAAGACCGAAGACGAAGCCGTCGTCCTCTCTCCGTTCACCGTCACGACGGACAAGGATAATGGCTACAAAGCCACCAACACCACTTCCGGCACGCGCCTGAACACTCCGATCAAGGACCTCCCGATGCCCATCGAGGTGATCACGGAGAAATTCATCCGCGACACCGGCTCGAAGGACCTGCGCGAAACGCTCCGCTACAGCGCCGGCATCCAGCTGCAGTCGCAAAACGACTGGGGCACCACGCAGGGCTGGGCCGCGACGACGCCCGGCCGCATCAACAATCCCGAAGGCAGCACCGCCACCGCCGACCAATCGCGCGTGAAGATCCGCGGCTTCCTCACTGAAGCCTCGCTGCGCGACGGCTTCCGCCGCCAGAACTCCACCGACTCGGTCAATCTCGCCCGCGTCGAAGTCATCCGCGGCCCGTCCTCGCTCCTTTACGGCGTCGGTAACTTCGGCGGCGTGGTGAACTACCTCGTCAAGCAGCCGAGCAAGAAGAGCGGCGGCGAAGTCTCCTTCGAGTATGGCAGCTACAACCTGATGCGCGGCACGATCGACTACACCGGTCCGGTCTCGGACACGGTCGATTACCGCCTCACCGCCGCCTACCAGCGCACCGACGATTACACCGACTACAAGAAAGAGAACCACTACTTCGTCGCGCCGATCGTCACCTGGCAGCCGTTCAAGGACACGAAGATCACCTTCGACACCGAGTTCGGTAAGCAGAACCGCAGCGGCATCGGCTTCCAGAACATCCGCGCCGTGCCGACCGGCTTCGTGAACAGCTCCGACGGCTACAACGGCGGCTTCCTCACGCCCGCCGGCCGCAACCCGAAGGAATTCCGCTGGAGCGGCCCCGACACCTTCAACGACAGCAAGGCCTGGAACGTCCTGTTCAAACTAGAGCAAAAGCTCGCCGAGAACCTCTACTTCAACGTCGGCTACAACAACTCGAAGTTCAGCTACGACCAGCTCGACGTCTCCGCCTCGCTCCAGACGCCCGGCACGTCCACGCCCGCGTGGGCCATCGCCAACATCGTCTACGTTCCGCTCGTCACCGGCCAAAGCGGCATCCCGACCGGTCCCCAGCCGGCCACCATCGGCTACCAATGGAACGCCTCCACCGAGGACGACAAACACGAGCAGATCCGCGCCGACCTCACCTACAAGCTCGACCTCTTCGAGACCTCCAAGTGGTTCAAGATGGAGAACACCTTCCTCGCCGGCCTGAACTACACCAGCGAGAGCTACGAAAACGTCATCCGCGGCACCCCGTATAACCGCAACATGTTCAAGAGCCCGGCCGACAGCTCGCCCTTCAAGGCCGGCAAACAGGCCGACGGTTCCGCAGACCACGCCATGGTCGACCTCTTCCACCAGATCCAGAAGACGAAGGACTCCGCCCTCTACGCCGTCTACCAAGGCAAACTCCTCGACGAGTGGGTCACGCTCATCGCCGGTGTCCGCAAGGATCGCAGCTGGAATAAATTCTGGCACTACAACCCGCAATGGGGCGCCGGCAACGTCGGCCACAATCAGGGCTACGACGAGAAACCCGTCGAGCAATACGGCGAGCCGAGCAAGGACACGACCTACCAATACGGCATCGACGTTCGCCTCACCCGCAGCGGCAGCCTCTCGCTCTACGCGATGAAGGCCGAGTCCAGCCTGCCGAATTACGACGGCGCAAAGGACTTCAACGGCAACGTCATCAAAGCCGCCCTCGGCGAGGATAAGGAAATCGGCCTCAAGTTCGACCTCTTCAACGGCCGAGTCTCCGGCACCATCTCCAAGTTCCAGATCACCCGCACCCGCGTCGGCATCGGCAACCCGGGCGGCATCTGGTGGGCGCCCACCGCTTCCGGCACGTCCTACTTCAAGCCGGACAAGAACATCGTTTATCAGGTCAACGACCTGAATCCGACCAACAACGGCTGGAACGCCGCCGTCGTCGCCTCCACCGCCCAGTGGAATGCCGCTGTCGCCGCCGGCTCCGTCTACCAAGCGACCAACTCCGCCGGTAACACCAACTGGTATGTCAACGCCTCCTCCACGACCGGTGCCGCGCTCATGGACGCCGTGTTCGCCAACGCCATCAGCACCAACTCCACGGGCTGGTGGGGCTGGATCTACAGCTTCGACAACCTGACCAACAACGCGACGGTCGACTACAACGGCGCCTCGCCCCCGGGACCCACCGGCGGCCGCTCCGTCCCGCTCGGCTCCGATCGCTCCGAAGGCTGGGACGCGCAAGTCCTGCTCTCGCCGACCGACAACCTCCAGATCGCGCTGTCGTATTCGACCATCGAAAAGACTGTGCTCAACGCCTCCGCGTGGGCCAAGTATCCTTACCCGCAGGATCGCTGGGCGATCTGGTATGCGCCGATCGATTGGGCTGACGGCGGCACCGCTGCCTCGAAGCGCTTCACCGACCCCACCGACACCTCGACGCACATCTCGTTCGGCAACGGCCTCACGCTCGACGACACTCCGAAGAGCCAGAGCTCCGCTTGGGTGAACTACCAGTTCCCGAAGGCCAGCGCGTTCAAGGGCTTCTCCCTCGGCGCCGGCGTCGTGCACACCGGTTCGGGCGTCATCTACCCGACCTACTTCAGCCAGCCGAAGGACTCGAAGGGCAACGTCATCTTCCTGAACTCGAAGGCCAAGACCGTCTGGAACGGCATGGCGCGCTACGAGTTCAAGATGCGCGGCCACGACGCCTCGCTACAGCTCAACATCGACAACCTGACCAACAACACCGACTACTACGGCTTCATTGCTCAGGCTCCGCGGCGCTTCTCGCTCACCTATTCGCAGAAACTGTGAGCCGCGTCCGCTGATCGTTTCCTCGCGCGCACCGATTCGATTTCGGTGCGCGCTTTTTTATGCACCATTCGCGCAAAAACATCGCGAGCCCGGGACGGCTCCGCAACATCTCGCCCACGCACGCGCGGGAAATTGCAACCACGGCACAGCGCGCGGCGCGCTCCGCTGTTAGCGTCAACCCCTAACCTCGCTCCCTCGTGTCGTCCGTCCCTGAACGTCTCTCCTTCCGTGAAAAACTCGCCTACGGTCTCGGCGATACCGCGTCGAATTTCTACTTCGCGCTCTTCAACGGATTCCTCGTCTATTACTACACTGACGTCTTCGGCCTGACGCCCGGCACCGCCGGCAGCGTCGCCGGCCTCGTGCCCTCCCTCGTCTCGTGGCTCATCCCGCTGATCGGCCTGCTCGCCGACCGCACACACACGCGCTGGGGCCAATTCCGCCCGTATCTCCTCTGGGCAGCGATTCCCTACGGCATCTGCGGCTACGTGATGTTCTCCAACCCCGCGCTCAGCCCGAGCGCCAAGGTCGGCTTCGCCTACGTCACCTACGCCGCCACGCTCATCGCCTACCTGACGATCAACACGCCCTACTCCGCGCTCATGGGCGTCATGTCGCCCTCGTCTGAAGAGCGCACCGGCCTCTCCGCCTATCGTTTCGCGTGCGCCTTCACCGGCGGCCTGATCATCGGAACCTACGTGCCGTTTCTCAAAGACCACTTCGGCGCCACCGAAGCCGACAGCTTCCGCAACATGATGGCCGTCTTCGCGGTCATCTCCGTCGCGATGTTCCTCTACACCTTCTGGAACACCCGCGAGCGCGTCGCCGCCCCGGTCAGCGCGCAACAATCCGTCGCCACCGACCTCCGCGACCTCTCGCGCAACATTCCCTGGCTGATCCTGTTCTTCGCCGGCTTCCTCACGCTCGCCAACGTTGGCCTCCGCTCCGGCGCCACCGTCTATTATTTCAAATACGTCGTCGGTGACGACGCCCTGCGCGGCTTCGACGAATTCTTCGGGCCTTTCGCGCGCGTGCTCGCGTTCCTGAAAATCTCCTCGTCCGGCCTCGGCCTCTACAACTTCGCCGGCGGCCTCGCGTTCATCATCGGCTCGCTCAGCACGAAACTCTTCCTGCGCTTCTTCGCCCGCCGCCCGCTGATGATCGCGCTCACGATCCTCAACGCGCTCGCGATGGCCGCGTTCTTCGTCGTCGACCCGCACAATCTCGCCGTCCTCGCCGGGCTGAACATCTTCGCCTCCTTCGTCGCCGGCCCGACGCCCGCGATCGTCTGGTCGTTCTACGCCGACACCGCCGATTTCGGCGAATGGAAGTTCGGCCGCCGCAGCACCGGCCTCGTCTTCTCCGCCGCCGTGCTCGCGCAAAAAGTCGGCCTCGCCCTCGGCACCGCGCTGCTCGGCTGGCTCCTCAGCTACTACGGCTACGTCGCCAACGCCGTGCAGACCCCGCGCGCCATCACCGGCATCTACCTCGTCTTCGCCGTGCTGCCCGGCACCTTCGCGCTGCTCAGCGGTCTCGCCATCTTCTTCTACAAACTCGACGAACCGACCGTGAAACAGATCGAGCGCGACCTCGCCGCCCGCAAAGCCGCCCCCTCCGACGCGGCCGCAACCGTCTCCTGAATTTAGTCCCTGATTCCCATGCGTTCCTCAACCGTCATCCGCTCTGCGAGCGCCGCTGCGCTCGCCGCCCTCATGCTCACTTCAGCCCGCGCCGCCACCTGGACGGTCGTCGAGACCGCCCGCGACAACTCCCACCGCCTCGCGCCCATCGCCGCTCCGGCCAAGGCCGCCGCCGCTTCCGCCGACGCGCTCAAGGTCGACACCGCGCAGCGTTACCAGGAAATGATCGGCTTCGGCGGCGCGCTCACCGAGTCGTCCGCGTGGGTGCTCGCGCAGCTGCCCGCCGACAAACGCCTCGAAGTCATCCGCCGTTACTACGACCCGAAGGACGGCATCGGCTACACCCTCGGCCGCACGCACATGAACTCGTGCGACTTCTCGCTCAACATCTGGTCGCTCGACGACGTCCCGCACGACTACGACCTCCACGCCTTCACCCTCGAGCCGATGCGCAAATGGCTCATGCCGCTCCTACAGGACGCTCGCAAGGCCGCCGGCGGCGACGCCAACTTCAAGCTCCTCGTCTCGCCGTGGGCGCCGCCCGCGTGGATGAAGAACAACGTCCGCGCCGACGACGGCGGCGAACTCCGCTGGGACTTCGCCGCGCCGTGGGCCAACTTCTACGTGAAGTTCGTCCAAGCGATGCAGAAGGAAGAAAACTTCCCCATCTGGGCCTTCACCGTCCAAAACGAACCCGAAGCCAAACAGCGCTGGGAATCCTGCCTCTTCACGCCCGAGCAGGAACGCGACTTCGTTAAAAACCACCTCGGGCCCGCCTTCGAGAAAGCCGGCCTCCTCGGCAAAGTGAAGCTCCTCGGCTGGGACCATAACCGCGACCGCATGGAAGCCCGCGCCGACGCCATGCTCGGCGATCCGGATTGCGCAAAATACCTCTGGGGCCTCGGCCTGCACTGGTATGTGAGCGAAGACTTCGAAGCCTCCGCGCGCGTCCACGCGCGCTATCCCGACAAGGCGCTGCTCTTCACCGAAGGCTGCTGGGAAGGCGGCGACAAGCTCGGCGTCTGGGAGCACGGCGAAGGCTACGCCACGCAGATGATCGGCGACTTCAAGAACTGGGTCGGTGGCTACATCGACTGGAACATCGTCCTCGACCAGCGCGGCGGCCCCAACCACGTCGGCAACTTCTGCGACGCCCCCATCATCGTCGACGTGAACACCAAGGAAGTCCGCTACAGCGCCGCGTTCTACTACATCGGGCACTTCTCGAAGTTCGTGAAGCCCGGCGCGCACCGCATCGCCTCCGCCGGCGGCCCGGCCGCCCTCGACACGATCGCTTTCCAGAACCCCGACGGCTCCGTCGCCACGATCGTGATGAACAAGACCGCCGCGCCCGCGACGTTCCAGCTCGCCGTCGCCGGCGAAACAGTCGCCTGCCAGATCCCGGCGCGCGCGATCCAGACCTACGTGCGCTCGGCCAACTGAGCCGCACCATCCTGCCGTTCTCCCTCGAATGAGGGATTCTTGACCAGCGCGCGGGCTGTTACCTTCCCGGCCCGCGCCCCCGAATGTCCTCCCGTCCACCCGCGCCCGTCACGAGTGTCACGATCCCAGATTGCGGTTGGCGCACGCCGCCGCACCTGCCACGTTGCACGCATCGTGGCGCTTGACCCCGGCGCTCCTGATTCGGCCCCGTTAGCGATTTTCTCCCCATGACCCTGTTGCCCTTGTTCCTCGCCTCCACCGGAGGCAGCGCGTCGTCGGCATCCGCCGGTGGCGTCGTGCTCCAACTCGCCGGTGTCGACTATGCGATCCTGGCCATCTACTTCGCCTTCGTGCTCGGCATCGGCTGGGTGCTGCGCAAGCACCTGAAGACATCGACCGACTTCTTCGAATCCGGCCGCTCGCTCCCCGCGTGGATCTGCGCCCTCGGCTTCATCGGCGCCAATCTCGGCGCGCAGGAAGTCATGGGCATGGCCGCCTCCGGTGCGAAATACGGCATCGCGACCTCGCACTTCTACTGGGTCGGCGCGATTCCCGCGATGGTGTTCGTCGGCATTTTCATGATGCCGTTCTACTACGGCTCGAAGGCCCGCTCCGTCCCGGAATACCTCAAGCTCCGCTTCGACGAAAAGACCCGCACGTTCAACGCGCTCTCCTTCGCGGTAATGACGGTCTTCTCCTCGGGCATCTCGATGTTCGCCCTCGCGAAGCTCCTCAACGCGATCCTCGGCTGGAACTTCGACGCGTGCATCTTCATCTCGAGCGCCATCGTCCTCGTCTACATCTACACCGGCGGTCTCACCTCCGCGATCTACAACGAGGTTCTCCAATTCTTCCTCATCGTGCTCGGCTTCCTGCCGCTCGTCATCCTCGGCCTGCAGGACATCGGCGGCTGGGACGGCCTCATGAAGCAACTCGGCGCCTACTCCGAAACGAAAGGCATGCCGGGCGCCTGGAGCCATTCGTGGGCCCCGATGGGCAGTCCGTCCGCGAATCCGATCGGCATTGAGTGGTTCGGCATGATCGCCGGCCTGGGCTTCGTGCTCTCGTTCGGCTACTGGTGCACGGACTTCCTCGTCATCCAGCGCGCCATGGCCGCCAAGGACATGAACTCCGCGCGCCGCACGCCGCTCATCGCCGCGATTCCGAAGATGATGTTCCCCGCGCTCGTCATTCTCCCCGGCATGCTCGCCATCGCCCTCTACCACAAGGGCGGCACCGCGCAGATCGCGTTGCCCACTGGCGCGGACGGCAATCCCGACTACAACATGGTCGTGCCCGCCATGCTCGCGAAATACTTCCCCAACGGCATGCTCGGCATCGGCCTCACCGCGCTGATGGCCTCGTTCATGTCCGGCATGGCCGGCAACGTCACGGCCTTCAACACGGTCTGGACCTACGACCTCTATCAACGCTGGTTCAAGCCCGACGCCTCCGACGCGCACCTGATCAAGGTCGGCCGCATCACGACGATCGTCGGCCTGCTCATCAGCGCCGTCTGCGCCTATGCCGCCGCGAAATTCAATAACATCATGGACATGCTCCAGCTGGTGTTCGGCTTCGTGAACGCGCCGCTCTTCGCCATCTTCCTGCTCGGCATGTTCTGGAAACGCGCGACCGGCCACGGCGCCTTCTTCGGTCTGCTGATCGGCACGATCTCCGCCGCGATTTTCCAAGGCAACACGCTCCCCGTCGGCGAGACCGCCTCGATCCTCAAGGGCGGATGGATGGGCGTCCACTACACCTTCGCCAGCTCGATGGCGCAGAACTTCTGGATGGCGATCTGCGCCTTCAGCGGGTGCTTCCTCGGCACGATCTTCATCTCGCTCGCGACGACGCCCAACCGCACCGACAACGAACTCCGCGGCCTCGTCTACTCGCTCACCGAGAAGGTCGTCGATCACCACGAGACGCCCTGGTATGCGCGCCCCGCCACGCTGGGCGTCATCGTCCTCGGCCTCACTGTCCTCCTGAACATCATCTTCTGGTAACGCTCAACCCCATCCGACCATGCAACAACTCGACGTTCGCCTGCCCATGGGGCTGCTCTTCCTCGCCCTCGGCCTCATCCTCGTCGGCTACGGCCTCATGGCCGATCCCGCGATCTACGCCAAACACTCGCTCGGCCAAAACGTGAACCTGACGTGGGGCGTGATCTTCGCGCTCTTCGGCGGCCTCATGCTCTGGCTCACCAGCCGCGCCAAGAAGAGCTGAGTCCTTCCGTCGCCATCGCGGACATCGCCGCGCAAACCGCGGCAATCCCGACGACTTCTTCCGAGCCGGCCCGCCAAGGCCGGCTCTTTCATGGGTAGGGGCGGTTGCCCCCAACCGCCCTTCTCGCACGCACCGTTGTCACGTCCGTCCTTCGGCAAAGTAACCTAATAGGTTACTTTGCCGGCGACACCTCAGCTCTCCTCCGCGACGTAGTGACAGCCCTTGCTCACCGGATTCAGCGACGCGGCGTGCACGACCAGCAACGCGGTCTGCACCGCATTGCGCAGCTCGATTAGCTCCCGGCTCGGCCGGCAGTCGCGATAGAACGCCTGGATGTCCTCGCGCAACTCCAGCAGGATGCGCCGCGCCCGCGCCAGCCGGCGCGGCGACCGGATGATGCCCGCGTAATTCCACATCGTCTGCCGGATCTGATGCAGGTCCTGCTGCAACAGCAGCGGATCAGCCACCTTCGCCGGACTCCGCCACTCGCGCGCCGTGGGCCGGGCGAAGTTCTTAATGGACAACTTTTCCCTCGGAGCATCCGCGTCAAAGTTCCTAATGAGCAACTTTGCTTTTTCCAGCTCCGCGATATCCGCCGCAGCCGCAGCCCGCGCGCTGACGAGGCACTCGAGCAGCGACGTGCTCGCGAGGCGGTTCGCGCCGTGCAGGCCGGTGCAGGCCGTCTCGCCGATGGCGTTCAGGTCGCGCACGTTCGTGCGGCCCTGCAAATCCGTGTGCACGCCGCCGCAGGAGAAATGCGCCGCCGGCACGATCGGAATGCGCTCGCGCGTGATGTCGATGCCGGCCGCGAGACAGCGCGCGTGGATCGCGGGGAAACGCTCGCGGATGAACTCCGGCTTCAGCGCCGACAGATCGAGAAACGCACACGCATCGCCCGTCGCCGCGAGGTGCTGGCTGATTGCACGCGCGACGATGTCGCGCGGCGCCAGCGAACCGAGCGGATGGACCTTGTCCATGAACCGCCGGCCGCGTGCGTCGACGATCACCGCGCCCTCGCCGCGCAGCGCCTCGGTGATGAGGAACGGCGCACCGTCGCGCGGGAAGAAGACCGTCGGGTGAAACTGCACGTATTCGAGATCGATGACGCGCGCTCCCACGCGATACGCCATCGCCACACCGTGCCCGACGCTGCCGGGCTGGTTCGTCGTGTGCAGATAAACTCCGCCGAGGCCACCCGTCGCGAGGATCGTCTTCCGCGCGGTGATCGCGATCACCTCTCCGCTCGCCGTGTCGAGCGCGTAGCAGCCGAAGCAGGTCAACGGCTCGTAGCGGTGCGCGGGATCGGCCGCGTTGTGAGAGAGCGTGAGCAGGTCGACCGCCACGTGTCCGCTGCGCCGTGTGATGCCGGGCGTGGCGTCGACCTTCGCCGCGACCGCCGCGAGGATCGAGTGACCGGTGGTGTCGCGCGTGTGAATGATGCGTCGCTCGTGGTGACCGCCCTCGCGCGTGAAATCCAGTTCACCATCCGGCCGCCGGTCAAAATCGACGCGCAGTTCGTCCAACAACAGCTCCTTCACGGCGGAAGGACCCTCGCGCACGAGTTGTTCGATGGCCGCGGGATTCGCCGTGCCCGCGCTCGCTTCGAGGATGTCCCGCGCGAGCTGCTCCGGATCGGTGCCCGCGCCGTAAATGATGCCGCCCTGCGCCCAGTCGCTGTTCGCCACCAGCGGCTCCGCGAGCGAGAGGAGTTCAACGCGCAGCCCCGCGCGCGCCGCGTGCAACGCGTAGGCCGAACCGGCGAGGCCGGCGCCGAGGACGAGGCAGTCTGTTTCGATGGTTTTCATCTGGTTTAAATGGGTAGGGCGAGTCGTCCCGACGAGCCGCGGCTCATCCGGAGGATTCGCCCTACCTTTTGCTGGCGGGCTGCACGTCGAGGCTGAGATCGGCGGCGATTGCAGAGTGAGTGAGCGCGCCGATGCTGATGACGTTCACGCCGGGTTGGGCGTAGGCGCGGAGCGTGTCGAACTTCACGCCGCCGGAAATTTCCACGAGCGCACGGCCGGCGATTTCCTTCACGGCGGCGGTCACCTGCGTCGGTGTCATGTTGTCGAGGAGGATAATTTCGGCGCGGGCGCGCAGCGCTTCCTTCACCTCGGCGAGCGTCTTGGCTTCGACTTCGATTTTCGCGCCGTGGGGCGCGGCGGCGCGGCAGAGCTCGACCGCACGCGTGAGCGAGCCGGCGGCGGCGATATGGTTGTCTTTGATGAGGACGTGTTCACCGAGCGAGCTGCGGTGGTTGAAACAACCGCCGGTGCGCACGGCGTATTTTTCGAGGGCGCGCCAGCCGGGCGTGGTCTTGCGGGTGTCGACGACGCGCACGCCGGTGCCCGCCACGGCATCGGCATAGCGCCGCGCCTGCGTGGCGATGCCGGTGAGGCGTTGGAGAAAATTCAGCGCGGTGCGCTCCGCGGTGAGCATCGCCGCGGTCGGGCCTTCGACGCGGAGAACGATCGCGCCCTTCTTCACGCGGTCGCCGTCGCGCGCCAGGAGCTTGGTCTTCAACGCGGGATCGACCTTCGCGAAGACGCGCGCGGCGACTTCGAGACCGCAGAGGACGAGGTCCTGCTTGGCGTCGATCGCGCCGCGGCTGCGGTGCGCCGCCGGGAAGATCGCGCGGCTGGTGACGTCGCCGAGGCCGGCGTCTTCCTCGAGCGCGAGGTCGATGAGGTGATCGGTGCGGGGAGTGAGCATGGGAAAAGTCTAGAGCTGAGAGCTAAGAGTCTAGAGACGGAGGCTGCCGGCTCTGGACTCTTAGCTCTAGACTCTCAGCCGACTGCAGGGGTCCCCGCCATTTCGAACATCCGTTCGATGCTGCGCAGGGCGCGGCGGCGCAGGTTTTCGTCGAGCGTGATGATTTGATCCGGGCGCGGGGCGGCGAGGGCATCGCGGATTTTCTCGAGCGAGTTGAGTTTCATGTAGGGACAGAGGCGGCAGCCGCCGATGAAGTGCTTCTCGGGCGCCTCGACCTGCAGGCGGCCGACGAGGCCGCATTCGGTGAGCATGAGGAAATACGGTGCGGGTGTGTTCTTCACGTATTTCATCATGCCGCCGGTGCTGCCGACGTAATCGGCGAGCGCGGCGACCTCGGGTTCGCATTCGGGATGCGCGACGACCTTGAGGCCGGGAAAGCGCGCGCGGGCGTCGGCGATGTCGGCGGGCGTGAACTCGTCGTGCACGATGCAGGTGCCGTCGGACGTGATGATCTCCTTGTCGACACCGCGACGCTTCAGTTCGGCGCGGATGTTTTCGCCCATGAGGCGATCGGGCACGAAGAGAATGCGCCGCTGGGGCAACTGGGCAACGATATCGTAGACATTGCCGGAAGTGACGCAGACGTCGGACTCGGCTTTCACGTCGGCAGTCGAATTGATGTAGCAGACGACGGCGGCGTCTGGGTAGGCGGCCTTCAGCTGGCGCAACTGGTCGCCGGTGAGCGAGTCGGCGAGCGAGCAGCCGGAGCCGCGATCGGGCACGACGACGGTGGCATCGGGCGAGAGGATTTTCGCGGTTTCGCCCATGAAGACGACGCCGGCGAACACGATCACCTTCGCGCGCGACTCCTTGGCTTTCAGACTGAGGAAGTAGGAGTCGCCCTTGAAATCGCCCACGCCGTAGATGATCTCCGGCTCGACGTAGGAATGCGTGAGGATGACGGCGTCTTTCTCCTTTTTCAGCCGGTTGATCTCGAGCGTGAGCGGCGCGATGCGGCGGCAGGCGTCGTAGTTCCAGACGCGACCCGGCTCGCAATCCACGTGCATGAGCGCGCGAAACAGGCGCTCGGCCTCGGCTTCGATTTCGTGGTCAGTGGCGATCATTCAAGGCGCACCGTAGGCCACTCGCTCCCGACGTCAAAGCTCGCCGTCCGTCCTAGGCAATACACCCGGCGTGGCCTGGTGTTTCCGTTTGTGTTTCGGGACAGAGCGCGTTGGCTGGCGGGCATCTAACCCTGGCACCCCTGGTCATGTCCGAAAACGCGGCTCCGTCTGCCCTGTTCGCGGCTCGTTCGATGAGCCAGCACAACCGTGCGGAGATGCGGCAGATCTTCGATCACGCCATTCGCCTCGCCGAGCGCAACCGCATCATGTTGCGCGTGCCGCACGAGGTGCGCCCCGTGCAGAACAAGCGCGGGATGCACTACCACTACCGCCCGGAGATCTTCATTGGCGTGCGCGGTTGGACGGACTTCATTTTTCCGAAGGAGAGCTTCCGCGTCGCGCCGGACGAAGTGTGCGTGATCCCCGCCGGGGTGCCGCACGCCGAAAAGGTCGGGGCGGCGCCCGGCGAGTCGTTCCGCAATCTCGTCGCGGGTTTCTACAACAACACGCTGAGCATCCACCTCGCGCACGAGGCCAAGCCGGGCAAGCCGGACATCGAGGTGATCGAGTTCTTCGACGCGCCGAACCTCGACGTGTTTCTCACGCTCGCGAACAGCATCGCCTCGACGCACAACATGCACGGGCCCGCGCGCGACGCGGTGTTGCAGGGCCTCGTGCTCGCGCTGCTCGGGTTGATGCGCAACATCGTCGAGACCGGCACCGGCCAGCTGAACAGCGACATCGGCAAGGTGTTTCAGGCGAAGTGCCTCGTCCGCGAACAATTCGCCAACCCCGACCTCAGCGTGCAGCACGTCGCCGAGGTGCTCGGGTGCTCGGCGGACTATCTCTCGCACCTCTTCCACACCGAGACAAAGGAGCGGCTCACGCACTACATCCAACGCATCCGCATCGACGGCGCGATCCTCGCGCTCGAGACGACGAAGCTCACGATTTCGGAGATCGCCTATGCGAGCGGTTTCGCGGACCCCGCGTATTTCGCGCGCGTGTTCAAGCAGCACAAGGGGATGACGCCGCAGGAATTCCGCGCGCAGCTCGACGCGCGCCGCAAGGAGCAGGATCAGCAACCCAAGACCGTTTACTACGATCACGTGGATTTCACGCACGGAGTGCCGCAGAAAAAGGAAGATCCGACACCAGCCGCCAAGAGCCGCGAGTCGGCAAGCGATCCGGCGACGGCTTTCGAGCGCTAAGGCTCGTTTTCAAAATGCCTTGTCATCGCGAGGCCCGCTGAGCGGGCCGTGGCGATCCAGCTGGATGTCATGCTGTCGCTTCGCTCGGTAGCTTCGTCGTCCCGCCCGGCGGGACCCCTCGCAATGACGATTTGAAGACGCACCCTAGAAACAAGAGGGCGTCGGCACGAGGCCGACGCCCGTTGCATGCACAGAACCGTCGCGCCGCCAGCCGGCTACCCCGCCGGCCAGTTTGCGCAGCGGGGCAAAATCACTGGACCAGCACGCGGTAGCGCCAGCCCTTCATGTCGAGCGGCACAAGGCCGTTGAGCTCGACCGTCTCGCCGGTGAAGGCGTCGGTCCATTTGCCGGTGAGCGCGGCGTCGTAGAGGTCGGCTTTCGAGTCCTTCGCGGTGAGATTGAAGATGCCCACGACCTTCTTCGCGCCGGCGGAGCGCTCGACGACGTAGAACGTCGCGTTGTCCGTCGTGTCGAGGCGGCGCATCGGCGAACCGGTGTGCAGCGCGGCGTTCTCGCGGCGGAGCTTCGTCATCACCTGGTAGAGCTTGGCGGTCGGGTGCGTTTCCTTCGGCCAGACGATGGGGTCGCGCTCGAAGAAGAGCAGGCGGCGGTCGAGGTTGATTTCCTGGCCGTTGTAGATCATCGGCACGCCGTCGAGGAGGAAGGTCAGCACGGCGAACGGGGCGTAGCCGGCGCCCATGCGGTCGAACTCGGTGCCGGCCCAGCTGTTTTCGTCGTGCGAGCTGGTGAAAACCATCAGCGCGCCGCCGCGCGGGAAGGTGGCGTGAATTTTCGCGTAGGCCTCGTCGATGCCGCTGGCGGTTTTCTTGCCTTGCGCGACGGCGTTCATGGCGTGGTGCAGGTCGAAACCGTAGGAGACGTTGAAGGCGGCGACCTGTTGCTGCGGCAGCTCGGCCTCGGCGAGGAAGAAGGCGTCGGGTTTCACGGCGCGAACGCGCTGGGTTACCCCGTTCCAGAACGGCGTGGGCAAGCCCCAAGCGACGTCGCAACGGAAGCCATCGATGCCGAAGTTCTTCACCCAGTGGAGGAGAACATCGGCTTGGTAGTCGAGCAGGCCGGGGGCGTTGAAGTCGAACTGCACGACGTCGGTCCAGTCGAAGCCGTGGGGCGGCGTGAGGTTGCCTTTGTCGTCGCGCCAGAAGAATTCCGGGTGCGTCTTCGTCAGGGCGTTGTCGGGCGAGACGTGGTTGGGCACCCAATCGAGGATGACGCGCATGCCGTGCTTGTGCGCGCTGTCGACAAAGTCGCGGAGGTCCTGCTCGGTGCCGAATTCGGGGCTCACGGCCTTGTAGTCCTTCACGGCGTAGTAGGAGCCGAGGGAGCCTTTGCGGTTCAGCTCGCCGATCGGGTGGATCGGCATGAGCCAGAGGATGTCGACGCCGAGTGCCTTGAGGCGCGGGAGGTCGGCGGTGACGGCGGAGAATTTGCCGCTCTCGGAATACTGGCGGACGTTGATCTCGTAGATCGTGCTGCCGCGCGCCCAGGCTGGCACGCCGACGGCGGTGTGCATGGCGCTCGGGATGGGCTTTTCGCGCTCGGGCGCAGCGACGGCGAAGACGAGGGAGACGAGAGCCGCGTGGAGCGCGGCGAGGCGGAGGTGGCGACGAATCATGGCGGGAAAACGGATTGGAATCAGAGCGTGGAAACCGTCTCGGTGGAGGCGGCTTCGGGGACGCGTTGGAGCGCGAGCGCGGCGATCAACATGCTCGCACCGCCGACCATCACGGCAGCGACAGCGCGACCGCCGAGCAGGTGTTGCACGACGGGACCGAGCACGGTGGCGGCGAGGATTTGCGGGAGGACGATGAAGAAGTTGAATACACCCATGTAGAAACCCATCTGCGCGGGCGGGATGGAGTTCGAGAGCAGCGCGTAGGGCATCGAGAGGATCGTCGCCCAGCCGATGCCGACGCCCAGCATGGAGACGATGAGC
Source organism: Opitutia bacterium (assembly GCA_016217545.1). Lineage (NCBI taxonomy): Bacteria > Pseudomonadati > Verrucomicrobiota > Opitutia > Opitutia bacterium. The sequence continues at coordinate 608,321 of JACRHT010000012.1, forward strand.
AGCTTCGGCTCGTGCACGAAGCCAACGGAGAGCAGGCCAACGCCGGCGCAGAGCAGGCCGATGCGATGCATGACCTTGGCCGGCACGCCGCGTTGCGCGAGGGCGACGAGGAGGAACGAGACCGCGAAGGCGACGCCGTTGTAAGTGGCGAAGCACACGCCGCCCCACTCGATGCCGCGCTGGTATTCCGGCGAACCGGGACTGCCGCCGAAGACGCCGTGCGCGACCGCGGGGCTGAAATAGATCCACATGCAGAACAGGCCGAGCCAGGTGAAGAACTGCACGACGGCGAGGCGGCGCATGACGTGCGGCATGTTCGAGATGCCGTGAAGAATCTCGCTGACGAAGCCCATCGGCGCCGCGGCCGTGCCGCTCTTCGCCGCGTCGTCCACCTCAGGCGGGTGCTCCTTCGTGGTGACGATGGTGTAGAGCACGGAAAGCAGGTAGACGCCCGCGCCGATGTAGAACGCCAACCGCACGGACTGCGGGATGGCGCCGGCATGCGCGACGTCGTTCGTCACGCCGAGCTGGGTCAGCAGCCAAGGAAGCGAGGAGGAGAGCACGGCGCCGAGGCCGATGAGGAGGCTCTGCATCGCGAAACCGACCTGGCGCTGGTGCGGCGGCATGAGGTCGGCGACGAAGGCGCGGAACGGCTCCATGCTGACGTTGACCGACGCGTCGAGAATCCAGAGCAGGCCCGCGGCCATCCAAAGCGCGCCGGAGTTGGGCATCGCGAGAAGGCAGAGGCTGGCGAGGATCGCGCCGACGAGGAAATACGGACGGCGGCGGCCGAGCGTCTTGTGCCACGTGCGATCGCTGTAGTAGCCGATGATCGGCTGCACAATCAGGCCGGTGAGCGGCGCGGCGAGCCAGAGGATCGGGATGTCGCCCTCGGAGGCGCCGAGATATTGGTAGATGGCGCTCATGTTGGCCATCTGCAGGCCCCAGCCGAATTGGATGCCGAAGAATCCGAAACTCATGTTCCAGATCGCGGGCAGGGTGAGGGGTTTGAGGTCTTTCATTCGGACAACAGGGTTGGGGGCGAAAATCGGTTTTTGTAGGAGCCTGCTGGCAGGCGATGCTTGAAGAGTCGCCTGCAAGCAGGCTCCTACAAGAGGAGGCGCTCAGTGCGCGGGCGGCTCGCTGTAGTCGCGCACGGGGCGCTCGCCGGTGCGGTCGTAGAGCTGGATCCACTGCTTCAACGTCGCGACTTTGTCGGCGCGCAATTTGGCGAGGTCGTCGGCGGTGAAGCGCCAGACCCAGTTGCCGTCCATCGTGCCGGGGCGGTTGAAGGTCGCCTCGGCGCCGAGATCGAGCAGGTCCTGCATCGGGATCACGGCGAGGCGCGAGACGGTCGACAGCGTGGCGCGGATGATCGGCCAGGCGGACTTCGCGTTGCCGTTCAGCTGGAAATAGTCGGCGATTTTGCCCGCGTAAGGTTCGGCCAGCGACTCGAGCCAGCCGCGCGTGGTGACGTTGTCGTGCGTGCCGGTGTAGGCGACGCTGTCGGGCGGGTAGTAGTGCGGGAGGTTCGCGTTGTTGGCGTCGTGGCCGTAGGCGAACTGCACGATCTTCATGCCGGGCAGGCCCGCGCCGCGACGGAGCGCGACGACGCCGGGCCCGATGTAGCCGAGATCCTCGGCGATGATCTTCGCATCGGGCAGCGCCACGCGGATGGCGGCGAAAAACGCCGCGCCCGGGCCGGTGCGCCACTGGCCGGTGCGGGCGTCGGGTGCGTCGGCGGGGATTTCCCAGTAGGTGTCGAAGCCGCGGAAGTGATCGAGGCGGATGATGTCGTAGAGTTCGAACGCGGCGCGCAGGCGATCGATCCACCACACGTAGCCGGTGCCGCGCAGGTATTCCCAATCGTAGAGCGGATTGCCCCAGAGCTGGCCGAGGGCGGAGAAGTAATCCGGCGGCACGCCGGCGACGACGGTGGGCTGGCCGTCCGCGTCGAGTTGGAAGACCTCGCGGTGCGCCCAGGTGTCGGCGCTGTCGAGTGCGACGAAGATCGGCACGTCGCCGATGATGCCGACACCGCGGCGGGCGGCGTAGCGGCGGAGGCGGTCCCATTGGCCGAAGAAGACGTATTGGTAGAACGCGTGGCGCTCGACCTCCTTCTTCACGGCGTCGGGGAACAGCGCGCGCAGCTGCGGCGTCCAGCGGCGCAGCTCGGTCGGCCACGTGGTCCACGCGCGGCCCTGGAAGTGCGACTTCAACGCCATGAAGTCCGCGAACGGTTCGAGCCAGCCGGCGTTGGCGGCGCGGAATTCCTTGAATGAACCCATCGCGTCGATCTCGTCCTTGCCGCTGGCGAGGAAGCGGTCGCTCGCCTTCGCGAGCGCGGTCCAGAAGCGTTCGTAGAGCGCGCCGTAGAAAACCTGGCTGGCGGGCAACGCGCGCAGCGGGACGAGTTCAGTGTCGGTGAGGAGGCCTTCCTCCTTCAGTTCGCCGAGGTCGATGAAGTAGGGATTGCCGGCGCGGCCGGAGAAGAGCTGGTAAGGCGAGTCGCCGAAGCCGGTCGGGCCGATGGGGCAGATTTGCCAGTAGCGGACGCCGGAATCGGCGAGGAAATCGACGAAGCTGCGGGCGCCGGCACCGAGGTTGCCGATGCCGTAATCGCCGGGGAGCGACGAGACGTGCGCGAGCACGCCGGCGGCGCGGATGTTGAGCCAGGAATTCGGTGGCGCTTCCATGTTTCAGCGGAATTCAACGACCCGGGCTTTGCCGGTGTCGGGGAGGCGGAGGGAGACGGAGTCGTTCGCGCCGCGCGACCACGCGTCGGCCGGCAGGGCGCTGCCGTCGACGAACACGGCGTTCGCCGTGACGCCGTGGACGACCACTTCGAACTCGCGTGCGGCCGGCTGGAACGCGCCTTCGGCGCTGAGCGTGAGCTTGCGGTTGGCGAAGGTGAGCGTGGTGCGGCGCAGCGCGCCTTTTTGGTAGGCGGGGGAAAGGCCGTCGTCCTCATAGAGCGAGCCGGCGGCGCCGCCCTGCGCGTCGGGATAGACGTCGAAGCGGAGCGGGTTCCAGGGCTTCTCGCCGGTGTGGCTCATCGCGATGGTCGACGGGACGATCGAGCCGCCGCGGACGTAGAGCGGGAGGTGGTCGAGCGGCACGGCGACGCTGCGCATCTGGCCGCCGGGGACGAGCGCGCCGGTCCAGTAGTCGAACCAGGTGCCGGCGGGGAAGTAGACTTCGCGTTCGCGTTGGGCGGCGCGGGTGACGGGCGCGGCAAGGAGGGCGTCGCCGACCATGAATTGGTCGTCGATCGTCGCGGTGTTTTCGTCGGCTTGGAAATTCAGCACGAGCGGGCGGAAGAGCGGCACGCCGGTGCGCGAGGCTTCTTCCATCGTGGTGTAGATGAAGGGCAGGAGCGCGTAGCGGAGCTTGATGAACTTCCGCGCGATGTCCTCGTAGTAGCGGCCGAAGCGCCACGGCTCCTTGTCGTAGCTGTCGATCGCGGTGTGGTTGCGGAAGAACGGCGAGAAGGCGGCGATCTGGTAGGAGCGGGCGAGGAGTTCGCCGTCGCCGCGGCCGATGAATCCCGGGATGTCGGCGCCGATGAAGGGCTCACCGCTGAGACCGAGCGAGGCGAACATCGGGACGTTGAGCGAGAGGGAGGCGAAGGTGGCGTTGTTGTCGCCGGTCCACTTCACGGCGTAGCGCTGGATGCCGGCGTAGCCGGCGCGCGTGATGACGAAAGGGCGCTCGTTGGGCTTGAGGCGTTGGAGGCCTTCGTAGGTCGCGCGGGTCATGTTCAGCGCGAAGGTGTTTCGCATGCCGTTGTAGGGCGTCTGCTGGCCGAGGTCGTCGAAGCGGATGTTTTCGTGGAGCTTGCCGGACGGGTCGCGGAAGTCGGCGGGCTCGTTCATGTCGGTCCAGATGCCCGCGACGCCGGCGTCGACGAGCGTGCGGTGCCAATCGCCCCACCAGCGGCGGGCGGCTTCCTTGGTGTAGTCGACGAAGACGGATTTGCCGGGCCAGACTTCGCCGACGTAGACGGAGCCGTCGGTCTGTTTGAGGAAGAAGTCGTTTTTCAGGCCTTCGTCGTAGGGCGCGTAGCCGCCTTCGGGCTGATATTTCACGCCGGGGTCGACGATGGTGACGAGGCGGATGCCTTGGGCTGCGAGGCGGCGGGAGAGGGCGACGGGGTCGGGGAAGCGCGACTTGTCCCACGTGAAGACGCGGTAGCCGTCCATGTAGTGGATGTCCAAGTGCAGCACGTCGAGCGGGAGGTCGTGCGCGCGGTATTGGTCGGCGATGTGTTCGACGAGCTTGTCGGGATAGTAGCTGTAGCGGCTTTGCTGGTGACCGAGCGACCAGAGCGGCGGGAGCGGCATGCGGCCGGTGAGCTCGGTGTAGCGGGAGACGACTTTCTTCAGGGATGGGCCGGCGAAGAAATAGTAGTTCAGCTCGCCGCCATCGGCGGTGTAGTTGGCGGATTCCTGGGTGAGGTGGCCGAACTCGAAGGTGGAGCGCCAGGAGTTGTCGTAGAAGAGGCCGTAGGCGACGCCGGCTTCGAGGCCGACGTAGAACGGGATGCTCTGGTAAATCGGGTCGGTGCCTTCTACGTAGCCGGGCGTGTCGGAGGTCCACATGACGAACTTGCCGCGGCGGCGGTCGAGGCGGGCGGCTTTTTCGCCGAGGCCGTAGAAATGCTCCTCGTAGCCGAGTTTCTTGGCGGCGCCGACGGCGCCGGTCTTCGGGTCGCGGCCCATGGGGCGGGCGTCGGCGTTGAGGACGCGGCCGGTGGCGGCGTCGCGGAATTCGATGAGGAGCGGGTCGCGCATGATGACGACCTTCAGCTCGGCGGTCGCGAGCGTGACGGCGGCGGCATCCTCGGAAAACTGGAAGGGGACGGCGGGCCAGTCGGTCTTGGCGACGGCCCAGGAGTGGTCGAGCGCGGGCTTTTGCCCGGCGAAAAGGGTGCGCACGCGGACGAGGTCCGGGGCGAGGAGACTCACGGCGACGGTGGAGCCGTCGGCGGCGGTGAGTTGGACGCCTTGCGCGGTGCGGGTGGTCGACGCGACGGCCGCAATGGGTTGCAGCGAGGAAAAGTCAGCGGCGAGGATCGCGGTATGGCTGGCGATGAGCGAACTAGCGAGGGCGCACACGAGAAGACGCACGGCGAGACAGGGGTTGAGGGAGACGGCGGAGATGACGCGGCCACCAGCTTAGAACTGGTGGCCGCGCGGAAACAAACGGGGACTCAGGGTCCCGGGAATCAGAACTTGTAGGACGCGCCGACCGAGTAGGAAGCGCCGTATTTCTGATAGTTAATCACCTTGCGCGGGTCGTTGTTGTCGTAGGTGACCAGCGGCTCGTTGTTCAGGTTGTAGGCCTGGGCGAGCAGGGT